>CACZDC010000028.1:0-7022 GCA_902779785.1 uncultured Bacteroidia bacterium | reverse complement strand
TGTCGGGTTTTGAAGCCCCAGACCCATCAGAAGGGTAGACTTTGAATCATCCAGCTCGGCAAGTTTATTCTTCACATCCTGCAAGGCCATCATATCAAAGCACTCTCCGTTCTTAAGCAAAAACGCTTGTACTAACTCAGGTTTCATAGGTCAAAAAAAATTAGAAAGAATATCTCTGCAAAGATAGTACTTTTAGCATATAATCACATTCGTGTCCCCCAAAAGTTGTGGACGATTATTAAAGGTTTAACAAATAAAACAAACCTTGTTCTGTTTAGTTAAGTTGTTTGCACATTTGGCCAAACAATTCAGAGGCTACCAGAGTTCCTTTCGGTAGCAGGTGGAATGCAACCAGCTATGATGAGCAGGATAGTCAACATCAGAACGTCACACGGGAAGAGTCCAAGGCTATCGTGCACGATTAACTTGTATCGACTTCAGGATGACAGTTATTCCACCACTTTCCAGTCCTCGATGCAACGATTTTCCGTAGAGAATCGAACACCGATTTTGAAGATTTTGCGTTTGTCATCAGCAAAGCGGCGGGCATAGCCCTTGTCCTCAACCTGCTGGAGGGCAGCATCCACAGTATCGTTGATCTTTATTTCGATGATGTAGACATACTCTTTGGTCTGGATAAGAATATCGATACGGCCATTGGAAGTCGCTCTTTCCACCTCCACATATTCTCCCATCAGTTCTAGAATGATGTACATCGCATACTGGAAATCCTTCTCTACATCGCCTTGGATCTGATAGCTAGTCTTGGCAAAGAGGGCTTCCAGTCTCTGCATAAAGCCCTCGGCGTTACCGCTGCGGATATCTTTGAGCATTTTTGAGACCAGCATCATACCGGAATCGGTCCTGGACGGGGTGTAATACTTGACCAGGAAGTTGAAAAAGCCAAGCCGGACCTCACGGTTAGGAAAGCCGAGGTGATACATCCCGAATTCGGGGTCAAATCCCTTAATAGTCAGATAGCCGCTCTGATACAGAAGCGGAATCGGATTGTGGTAAACTGTGTCCACATCCATTAGCGACGGCGCATCGATCTCTTCGTCCGACAAACGGGTCACGTCATAGTCGGTCTCCTTCATTACCTGCACAAGGAAGGTCGGAGTGCCCGTTTCAAACCAGTACTCCTTGAACTTCAATGAATCAAATGTATTGAGCAAGCTGAATGGATTATACATCCCAGGTGAATCTTCGCAAAAGTGGTAACCGTCATACATTTCGGCCAACTGTCCGAAGGTCTCTTTGACGGTCAGGTCATTGGCTTTCGCCAATTCCTTTACACTTTCACAAAAGTATTTCTTCAGGTCTTTTTCGGAAATGCCGCAGATGTCCGTATAGCGTGCATCCATCGAAATGTCCTTCAGATTATTGAGACCGCTGAAGACGCTGAGTTTGCCTATCTTGGTGACCCCAGTGAGGAAGCCGAACTTGATGCAGGCGTCTTTGGCTTTCATAACACTATAAAAGCCCTGCAATTGACGGCGAAAATTCTCAGTAAGCTCCTCATTGCCCAGGTTGTCCACGATGGGCTTGTCATACTCGTCGATAAGGATGACAACGGGCTTCCCGGTTCTGGCAAAAGCGGCCTGAATCAAGCCGTCAAAACGCACGCTCGCGACAGGTTCACTACTTACAGAAGAGTAAATATCTTCATAGAACTTCAGGAAAGAATTCAGTTTTGACTCAAGAACTTGTTCTGAATTATAGTTCGCCCCACTGAAGTCGAGACGTAAAACGGGATACTGGTTCCACTCCTTCTCCAGTTCGGCTATAACCAGACCCTCAAACAAATCTTTCCTTCCGCTGAAGTATGTTTCTAATGTGGAAACCAGCAGACTCTTTCCGAAACGGCGTGGACGGCTTAAGAAGTAATACTTACCCGTGTTTGCCAGCTTATAGACGAGTTCCGTCTTATCCACATAGACATAACCGTCTCTGCGGATATTCTCGAAGTCTTGTATGCCTATCGGATAGAGCATTTTACGTGTACGTTTAGCATCAATTACAAAGGTAAGTTTTTTTTCTCAATTCACTGTCATTATGTTATATTTGTTATCATCAACGCCGGTTTTCATAGCAGTTGAGGACAACATACCGCCAATGAATCCGTCTGACATCCGGAGATCACTTAATTTTCACCGTCCTGCCGTACACCGTCTCACTTCGGACCGCATCCAGGATTTCGTTGAATGCAATCGGGAACGGCTTCATCGTTCTTTCGACCATCTCCGCCGGAAGATCCTTGTAGAAGGCCTCGGCAATTCCTCCGGTGATGCACGCCAGCGTGTCAGAGTCGCCGCCAAGAGAGACGGCCTTCCGGATGGCATCCTCGAAGTTCTCTGAATCCAGGAAGGCAATCATTGCCGGAGGAACGGTCCCCTGGCAGCTGTCTTCCCAGTCATAGATCGGATGCCAGTACTCCCAACTCTTATGAAGGTCGTATCCATAGGTTTTCTCGATATAGTCGCGGATTTCCTCCTTGGTCTTTCCGGTTCTGGCGAGGAAGATGGCCGCTGCTGTCGCCTGAGCGCCCTTTATTCCCTCCGGATGATTATGGGTAATTGCTGCGGATATCCCTGCGACCCTTTCCGTCTCTTCCAGTGAGTCGAAGAACCACCCGACGGCACTCACTCTCATCGCGGAGCCGTTGCCATAGCTCCCATAAGGATGGCGTCCTGTCTTGGACTCATACGGCGAATCGCCATACCTGGTGTCAAACTGGTACAGGTCATCCGGCAGGAACAGCCAGCGGTAGAAACCGCCGCCGTAGCCACCGTTCGGACAAGGGCAGTTACGTCCGAATTCAACCATAGTGTCCTCAAGCCCCTGGTAGCGGTGCTCCTTGTCGTGAAGAAGCCACCACGCTACAGCCATCGTCATTACAGAATCATCCGTGAAGCCGCTCTCCCCTGTAAAGAGCGTAAAATTGTAATCCTTTGTGTTATCGAACTCGTATACTGAGCCAACGGTATCGCCTATGATTGCTCCTAACATATTACATCCATATTTTCTACAAAAATAACATTTTTAGCGAAACTTCACCGTCCATCACGCATCCTCCCCTTTCTCATCATAGAAGTGCTCCGCGCGCTGCTTGCGGGAAGCGATGCGCTCCTCTCGGGTGGCGCAGGGGCAGGCCATTTCGAAAGCGTGCTCCTCGGCGGCCCACCTTGCGCGTGCGCGCCTTTCCCTCTTGAAGGTCTTCATAGTTTCTTCCTCGGTCTTCTCGAACTTTACCACGTTGGTGATTGAGAGGCTCACCGATACGCTCTCCACGTCATGGTCCGTTCCCATATATGCAAAGGACCAGCCCTTTTCCTTGAGGCTGTCCACCAGGGCCTTGATGGCCGGGAGGTCATACTCCTCGGAGCTGTTCTCGTAGCCGTCCGTAATGACAGTCACGGCAACGGAGCAGTCCCTGTCGTCCCCTATCTCCTTGCGGAGCCGAGTGAGCGTGCGCCCCATTGCGTCGTAAAGGGGCGTGCAGGCTCCCGGGACATAAGTCTCCTTGGTGAGGATGGAGGCCGCATCCGGATCGGCGTTCCAGTGGACGTCGGTGATCTCCTCGCTGTCGAAAAGGACCAGGGTAATGAGCTGCTCCTGCGTGTCCGAGTATTTCTTCTTCGCGGCCTTCACTCCCCCGAGCACCTCGTTGAAGCCCATTATGGCCGACTTCTGTATGTCCCACATGGAGCCGCTTCGGTCCATGATGATGACGTTGTAAACCTTGGTTTTTGCTTGCGTGTTTTCCATTTCCTTGCGTCTTTAAAACTTATTTTCGTGTCATTTTGACGCAAATATAAGAGGTTGTTTTCAATATTCCAAATTTTTCGTGTTGTTTTGACACAAATTTTTGTTTTTACCCCCGAAAACGTCTATCTTTGCCTACAGAATGAGTTCGAATTTCAAATACGTCCCGGGAGATCCGCTCCCCTGGCATTACAAATACGAGCACGCGGCGGTGACTACCGACTGCGTCATTTTCACCTACGAGGACTGGCAGCTCAAGGTCCTCCTGGTACGTCGCGGCGGAGAGCCGTACAAGGGAGACTGGGCCTTTCCCGGCGGGTTCCTCCGGAACGACGAGAGCGCCGAGCAGGGTGCCCTTCGTGAACTCTATGAAGAGACTGCCCTGGAACCGTCCTCCCCTATCGTCGAGTTCGGCGTCTTCTCGGATCCGGACCGCGACCCGCGCGAGCGCGTGATTACAATAGCGTATTATGCTCTCGTGAAGCCCTCCGAAGTCGTAGGTGGCGACGATGCCGACGAGGCCAGATGGTTCCCCGTGAATGAACTCCCGCCCCTCGCCTTTGACCACAAGAAGATATTCGATGCCGCTACTGAGCGACTCCGCCGGGACATCCACTTCCAGCCGGTGGGGTTCGACCTTCTGGATGAAGAATTCACCATCCCAGACCTCCAGCGCCTCTATGAGGCCATCCTTGGGGTAAAATTCGACCGCCGCAACTTCCAGCGGAAGATACTCTCTTCTGGCATTCTCGAGGACGTCTTTCCCGAGGAAGATGAAGTATCCATCGATGGTTGCTTCTCCGGGCCTCTCCCTGAGCCGATGGCTCTCCGTGAGTGCAGCATGCCCGCCCCTATGATGGAGAAAATGTGCCTGGAAGATGCAGAACCCGCCAAGAAAATGGCGGTCCAGTCCGCCAAACCCAGGAAAAGCCGCCCGGGACGCCTCGGGACAATCTTCCGCCTGAATCGGAAGAAATATGACGAGCTGAAGGAAGACGGCCTGAAACAGGAGTTCTAAGAAGCGCCTGTAGGTTTTTCAGCACCTATATCCTATCTATTTATTATGCCCACGTATTATCAGCGATGAAAAGAATCCGCTGTAGAGGTGCCCACTCTGCTATCCGGAGCCCGCTTGTATATATACCTGAGCCGTAAGCACGCAATATCTTTTTTAACTTTGACGCATAGAGATACTTAAGTCGAATTCGTATTACAATGCACCATTTTCAGCGGAAACACACATAAAATTATAACTTTCCGCTGAATATAAAGAATTTTTTGCTATATTTGTAGCGGAAATTAAAACGGAATCTATGATTATAGGACGAGAAAAAGAGCAACGCAAATTGCAGGACCTCCTTGATAATAATGAATCACAGTTCTGTGCCGTTTATGGCCGCCGCCGCGTAGGCAAAACATATCTTATTCGTGAGACCTTCAACTACCAGTTCACCTTTCAGCATACAGGAGTGGCCAAAGGAACGCTGCGCCAACAACTTACGGCATTCCGCAACTCCTTGATGGCGGCAGGCCTTCCCAAGTGCAGTATTCCTGATACATGGATTGAGGCCTTTGAACTGCTGAAACAACTTATTAACAATGCGCCTGCAGGGAAAAAAGTAATCTTTATTGACGAACTTCCTTGGATGGACACCCCAAAAGGTAATCTGATTGGCGCTCTGGAAAGCTTTTGGAACGGCTGGGCAACAGCGCGCCCTGAGAAAGACATTGTGCTGATAGTGTGCGGCAGCACCACTTCTTGGATTAGCAAGAAACTCCTGAAGAACAAGGGAGGGCTTCGAGGAAGACTGACCCAGCGCATCAAACTTGCCCCGTTCACATTACGTGAGTGCGAACTCTTTGCCAAAGGGGCCAATCTCGCCTACGGAAGGAAGGACGTGCTGGAACTGTACATGATTCTCGGCGGCATACCCTACTACTGGAGCTTCCTGAAACGAGGATTGAGTGTGGCGCAGAATGTAGATCAGCTGTTCTTCTCGGAAAATTCACAGTTGCGGGATGAATTCGAGGCGCTTTACGCCACCCTGTTCAAACGCCCGGAGAACTATCTCAAGGTCATCGAATGTTTGAGCGACGGAAGGCGGTCCGGAATGACAAGGGAGGGCATATTGGCAGCAAGCAAACTCTCGGACGGCGGCACATTCTCCACAGTATTGGAAGAATTGGAAGAATGCGGATTTATACGCCGTTTTTCCTCTGCCGATACAGCAGAATCCAACGCGCTGTACCAGTTAATAGACAACTACACACTATTCTATTACCTTTGCATCCGGGAAAATGCCTTCAGCGATGAGCATTATTGGCTGAACACCTTCACGTCGTCTTCTCATAACACATGGAAGGGGCATGCTTTTGAGCGCGTTTGCCTCCAGCACATTCCGCAGATAAAAGCAGCCCTTGGCATCTCCGGTGTTCAGACCAACGTATGTTCATGGTTCATCCGTGGCACAGACCAGCATCGTGGAGCACAGATTGACCTGGTCATGCAGAGAGCCGATGGCTTTACGGATATCTGCGAGATGAAACACGCGGCAGACACCTTTTCCATCGACAACGATTATGCCGGCGAACTACAAAACAAAATTAGCGCCTATCAGACGTTTTCAAAGGATAAGCGAACCCTTCATCTTGTCATGGTTACAACAAATGGCGTTGCTCACAATGCCCACTATAATATGGTGCAGAATGAGATAACGATGGACGATTTATTCTCGTAGAATTGCCGTAGTGGAGATGTCCAAAACGTCATGAACCGATTCCTTTGCGACGATGAGAGATCGGTCATCATCGTTAAGACACGAACATCCTTCAATGGCTCCCGGGCCGATAATGGACACGCTTGTGGGTAATACAATCCGGGTGAGGCCTGTGCAGCCCTTGAAGGCATCGTGAGCGATGATACATACTCCCTCCGGGATGACAATGCTCTCCAGATTCGAGCAGCCCATGAATGCGGCGACATCGATCGTCCGCAATCCCTCCCGGAGCTCGACGCGCCTGAGGTTCTTGCACCCGAGGAATGAACAGGCACCTATGATGGTTACACTTCTGGGGATGGATCAGTTCTTTGAATAATTGTATAGCCATAATTGTATTCTGCAGATTACTTTTTCTTAAACAATTGATTAATGTCAAGGCTGAAGAAATCTTCCAGCGGAAGACCCTCCGGACCTACAATGAACGCGGACGTTATGTGCTCTGCGTAAAGTTGCCTAAATTTCTCAAAGCCAGAGATA
>CACZDC010000027.1 GCA_902779785.1 uncultured Bacteroidia bacterium | reverse complement strand
AAACCGGCACCGAGCATCCACTCGTTGTCGAGACCGTTGCCGGAAACATTGACCATTCCAAGAGCACCGGTGCCATAGAGGCTGATGTCCCAGATACGGGTCTCCTTGTAGCCGCCGAAGGTGTTGGTGAGGCTCCAGAGGAGGTCGACAGGAATGATGTGCTGGGCTGCTGCGCCGAAGCCCTGGCCCTTCACGTCAGTGGAAATGCCGTGATATCCGATACGGGCACCGATGAACGGAGTCCACCATTTGCCGAAGTAAGCGTCGACGGCAAGACCGCCCTTGGCGATGAATGCAGGGACAGCACCCTTGTTGCCGAACTGTGCGGTCGTGTTGTAACCCACGCCGATACCGATGAAAGTGTTGTCGAAGGCCTTGTTGGTCTCATAGGCGCCACGGACAACCTTTCCGTTCTCGTCACGGTTCGCATTCTCCTGAGCGAAAGCGTTAACGGAGAAAAGGAGGCTTGCAGAAGCAAGAACTCCGAAGAACAATTTGATACCTTTCATAGTTTTTATCAAAAATTAATTGTATTCCTAGCTAAAACAACGCAAAATTACTCATTTTTTCGTAGAAAACAAATTATATGCGCAATTTTTTGCTTTCAGAGCACTATCTAATTTGCAGTTTTGTTTTATATTTGTATCGTTAGTGGCTTAAATTAAAGTCACCGACTGAATCCAACTATATATGGGAAAACACTTAATTACCCTCATCGCGGCAATGCTGGCGTGGTCTGGAAGCGTTTCGGCCCAGATTGTTGTGTCGCCCGATGATGCCATCGGTACAATCAAAAGGATGAACGCCGTGAACAACGGCCCGCGAATCAACAACGCTGAACAGGTCTATACCGGCACGACCGGGTATTTCCGGGCGGCCAATGTTGGTTATTCCCGCAACCACGATGCGGCGGGGTACGGAGCCTACGGAGAACACGTGGTGGACATTTCCATCATCTTCCCGGATTTCTCCAAAAATCCCGACAAGCCGGAGTCGTACGACTTCACGCTTACCGACCGCTATGTAAAGAGCATCCAAGATGCGGGCGTGGAGGTATTCTACCGCCTGGGCCAGAGCATTGAGAACCAGCCGCTTAAGAAGTACAACATCTATCCTCCCAAGGACAACAAGAAGTGGGCACGGGTGGCCGAGCATATCATCCGTCACTACAATGAGGGCTGGGCCGACGGCTTCCATTACAACATCCAGTATTGGGAAATATGGAACGAACCAAACCTCGAATGGGACAACGACAAGTGGAAGGTGGATCCCCGCTGCTGGGCCGGCTCCCCGGAGCAGTTCTACGACTTTTTCGAAGTGGCGGTGAAGCATTTGAAAGGATGCTTCCCGAATCTGAAGATCGGCGGCCCGGCGATGTCCGGCACGGATCCGGGCGGCAGGACCGTGCCGGTCTGGTACGAGAGGATTCTCTCCGAGATGCAGCGCAGGAATGTCCCGCTGGACTTCTTTGCCTGGCATATTTACGAGAATGATCCTACGGTCTATGTGGATTATTCATACCAGGTCCGCGCCCTACTGGACAAGTACGGCTACAGCAACACAGAGTCCTTCCTCAACGAATGGAACTACATCAAGAGCTGGACGGACGACTATCCTTATTCCGTGCGGACGATGTCTTCTCCCAAGGCCGGAGCCTTTGTATGCGCCTCAATGCAGGAAGGCCAGAACTGCCCCACGGATATGATGATGTACTATGTCTGGACTCCGGGGAGCAAGTTCAACGGCCTGTTCGACCAGCTGAGCGACACCCCGATATGGCCCTACTGGGCGCTCTATTCCTGGGGTAAACTCAAGACTCTGGGGACGCAGGTAAAGGCTTCCTGTGACATTCCAGACGTCCGCGTGACCGCCGCCCGTAGTGCCGACGGCCACCTTGGCATCCTCGTGAGCCGCTATACGATGGATGATAACATCACCTCCGTCAAGGATGTTACTGTGCGCTTGGACGGTGGAAAGTTCGACGGAAAGGTCCGCTGCCATATCACGGATCAGTTCAATATGTACACCGAGTACCCGGTAGCCCTGCAGTCGGACGGGACACTGCTGCTCCAACTCTACCCGCACTCGTTCGTGTTTATTGAGGAATAGTATATACTGAATGAAATTTCGTTTAAGTTCCGAATACCAGCCTTCCGGCGACCAGCCGTCCGCGATAGAAGGGCTATGCCAGGCCCTGCAGAGCGGGGTGGACGCCGTCACTCTTCTCGGCGTGACAGGCTCCGGCAAGACTTTCACTATGGCCAATGTCATAGAAAAGCTGCAGAGGCCGGCTCTGGTCCTGAGCCACAACAAGACTCTCGCCGCCCAGCTCTATGGCGAATTCAAGGCCTTTTTCCCGGACAACGCGGTGGAGTATTTCGTCTCCTATTACGATTACTATCAGCCCGAGGCCTATATTCCCACCACCGACACCTATATAGAGAAGGACTTGAGTATCAACGAGAAAATCGATGAGCTCCGGGTAAGCGCCGCCTCCGCACTGATGTCTGGAAGGAGGGATGTAATCGTGGTATCTTCCGTGTCCTGCCTCTATGGAATCGGCAATCCGGACGACTTCCATGACCAGACAGTGACGGTCCGAAGGGGCGAGCAGATGGCTATGACCCGTCTTCTCTACCGCATAGTAGATGCCCTTTATTACCGCACAGAGACCGATTTCAAGCGCGGCAGTTTCAGGGTAAGGGGCGATACGGTGGACATTTTCCTTGGCGGAGCCGATTATGCCGCCCGCATAGAGTTTTTCGGCGACGAGGTCGAGCGCATTTCGCTGATTGACCCGGTGACAGGCGCCCGTTTCGAGGAACTCGACAGAATAGACCTCTATCCGGCCAAGAACTTCGTTACCTCGAAAGAGAAGGGCGCCAAGGCCGTGAGTCAGATCCAGGACGACCTGACAGAGCAGATCGCCTATTTCGAATCCATAGGCAAGTTCCTGGAAGCCAAGCGTTTGAAGCAGAGGGTGGAGTACGACATCGAGATGATCAAGGAAATGGGCTACTGCCCTGGAGTGGAGAACTATTCCCGCTATTTCGACGGCCGCAAACCCGGTCAGAGGCCTTTCACCCTGCTGGACTATTTCCCCGAAGATTTCATCTGCTTCATAGACGAGAGCCATGTCACGCTGCCCCAGATAAGGGCTATGTTCGGCGGCGACCATTCCCGTAAGGCTACGCTGGTGGAATATGGTTTCCGCCTTCCTGCCGCCTCGGACAACCGTCCCCTGACTTTCGACGAATTTGAAAGCATCACCGGCCAGACTGTCTATGTGAGCGCGACTCCCGCCGACTATGAGCTCGAGCGCTCGGAAGGTCTTGTGGTAGAGCAGATTGTGCGGCCGACAGGGCTTCTGGACCCGCCTATCCAGGTCCGCCCGACCAAGAACCAGGTGGACGACCTGATGGAGGAAATCCGCATCAGGGCCGTCAAGGACGAAAGGGTCCTCGTAACCACACTGACCAAGCGTATGGCCGAGGAGCTTGACGCCTATTTCGGCCGTATGGGCATAAGATGCCGCTATATCCATTCTGACGTGGACACCGCCGAAAGAGTCCAGATCATCGAGGACTTCAAAAATGGGTTCTTCGACGTCCTGATAGGGGTGAACCTGCTGAGGGAAGGTCTTGACATTCCGACAGTTTCGCTCGTGGCTATACTGGATGCCGACAAGGAAGGCTTCCTTCGCAGCGGAAGGGCCCTCACCCAGACCGCAGGCCGCGCGGCCCGCAATGTCAACGGCCTTGTGATAATGTATGCCGATACGGTCACCGACTCAATGGACGAGACCATACGAGAGACCGAACGGCGCCGCATCAAGCAGCAGGAATACAATACCCTGCACGGCATTACGCCACAGCAGGTCCAGGTCCGTTCCAACATCCTTATGTCGGAACTGGTCAATTCCAAGGAAGACACCAGCCATATCAGCGGTTTCGTAAGCGCTCCCGATTCGGTTTCCGACCCTACCTTCATCCCTAATCCATCAGCCCTCGGAAAAGGCAGCATAAGCGTCGGCCTGGGCCACGATTCCCGTCGCGAAAGCCCTTCCGCCTTTGTAGACGGCTATGTCAGCGCCGACCTGGCCGCCGTCCTTCAGGACCCGGTTATCCGTGCAATGTCACGCGAACAGGTCGAGAAGGCGGCCCAGGAAGCCAAACGCAAGATGCAAAAAGCGGCTGCGGAACTCGAATTCAGCTCCGCAGCGCGTTACAGGGATGAAATGTGGGCCTTGGAAGAATACCTCAAGGTCTGGAAAGACTGATGAATTCGGCCTTGGCCTTTTCCATCTGGGCACGGAATTCAGGACTGGTCTGGAGTTTGGCATAGCCAATGCCGGCGATCACCCTGGAGGCGTCCACGTCGCTCTGCCAGTGGGCTCCGGTGATTACGCGGCTTTCTCCATACATCCAGCCTCTGGCAAAGATGGCATTGGCTGCCGCAGGATTGATTTCCGAGAGGAGAAGCGCCGCTGACCAGCCCCTGATCGTATGGCCGGAAGGGTAGGACCCCTCCCCTTTCAATTCAGCTTCTTCCTCTGGATTGAGGACGTGCTCGTGGAAGCGCTCGAACGGGCGCATACGCTTGAAATGAGCCTTGGGCCGCACTCGGATCTGCTCTATGGTCGATATGGCGTCCGTCAGCAGTTTCCATATTTCCGGAGTTCCCTCGGGAGAAAGCTCCATTCCGAAGGGCACGCTCATCTCGGCGAAAAGGGCGGGAAGTGTCCATACTGCATCGCGCAAGGCAATCGCCGCACGTTCCGGGTCATTGCGCTGGGCTTTTCCCCAGAAATAGCGTTTTATATCGTAGGTGAAAGCATCGCTGAGCGTATCGGGCGGAGCCGGAAGACATTTTACCAGGTCAGGCAGCTCGTCCATAGTGAAATAGGTGTGTTTCTGCTGGGCGCCGAGATTCAGCGTGAAGAGGAGCATCAGCGGAACAAGAATTCTCGTAATCTTCATATCATTTACTTTAGTGCTTTGCAAAAATAGTCTTTTCAAGGAAAAAAAGCTATATTTGTAGGAAATAAAATGAAGAGTATGGCAAACAACGAATTGGAACTGTGGTGGGCTTCACTCTCTGTAGCCCAGAAAGAGCGCATCGCCCGCAAGGGCCTGACTAAAGCCGCCGGAGGCCAGCCTGTGGACGAGGCTCTGGTAAGATATCCGGCCTGCACCGTCTGGTGGGAGAATCTGGACGAAGCCAGAAAAGAAAGCATTCACAATCACTGCGTAGACCGTCACGCTTATCTGATGAAAGACTGGGATGACGCCAATCCCTACGGTGATTAGTTCGACAACAAGATGAAACAAATAATAGAATGTGTCCCGAACTTCAGCGAAGGCCGGGACAAGTTTGTCATTGACGCTATAGTAGCCGCCATAAGTTCGGTAAAAGAAGTCCAAGTACTGGACGTGGACCCCGGAGAGGCGACGAACCGCACGGTGGTGACCTTCGTCGGCGAGGTGGAGCCTGTTCTTGAGGCCGCTTTCCTCGGCGCCCGGAAAGCCCAGGAACTGATTGATATGCGTCTGCACCACGGGGCCCATCCCCGAAGCGGTGCGACCGACGTACTGCCGCTGATTCCCGTAAGCGGGATCAGCCTGGAGGAATGTGCCGTCCTTGCCCGAGGCCTTGCAGAGCGTCTCTATAAGGAACTCGGCATTCCCTGCTACTGCTACGAAGCCGCCGCCTTCACTCCAGAGAGGAAGAACCTGGCCGTCTGCCGCGAGGGAGAATATGAGGCCCTCAGGGATAAAATGGCCGATCCACTTCGCAAACCGGACTTCGGCGGAGCCTATGACCAGGTCGCCGAGCGCTCCGGCGCCACCAATGTCGGTGCGCGCAATTTCCTTGTCGCGGTCAATTTCAACCTCAACACCACATCGACGCGGCGGGCGATGGCGGTAGCCTTCGACGTCCGCGAAAAAGGCCGCAAGGCACGTGAGGGAGGCTCTCTGACAGGCAAACTGCTGAAAGATGCCGACGGGCAGCAGATATGGATTCCGGGGACACTCAAAGGATGCAAGGCAATCGGCTGGTACATAGACGAATACGGTATCGCACAAGTGTCAATGAACATTACCGATATCGATGCCACTCCCCTTCACGTCGCCTTTGACGAAGTCTGCCGGGCGGCAGCCGCCAGAGGACTGAGAGTGACGGGAGCCGAGATTGTAGGCCTGGTCCCGAAAAAAGTGCTCATCGAAGCCGGCAGGTACTATCTTGAAAAACAAGGACGTTCTCTCGGCATCAGCGAACAGGAGATAATCAAAATCGCCGTCAAGAGTATGTCACTTGACGACCTGAAGCCTTTCAATCCGAAAGAGAAAGTCATTGAATACCTGATTGAGACGCCTCGCAAGGGGCTTGTGGACCTCAGCCTAGAAGGCTTTGTCCGCGAGACCGCTTCCGAGTCGGCGGCTCCCGGGGGCGGCAGTGTATCCGCCGCGATGGGCGCCTTCGGCGCGGCCCTTGCGACTATGGTGGCGAACCTCTCCGCCCATAAAAGAGGCTGGGACGACAGATGGAAGGAGTTCTCTGACGTGGCGGAAAAGGGACAGGCGATACTGGACGAACTGCTCGCACTTGTCGATGAGGACACGGAAGCGTTCAACCGCATAATGGACTGTATTTCAATGCCGAAGGCTACCCCGGAGGAAAAAGCCGCGCGGGATGAGGCTCTGGAGCAGGCCACACTATACGCCGCAACGGTGCCCCTGAAGACTATGGAAGCGGCTCTCAAGGCGCTTCCTCTCGCACTTGAGATGGCTCAAAAAGGCAATCCGGCTTCGGCCTCGGATGCCGGAGTCGCCGCCCTCGCCGCCGTGGCAGGCATCCGCGGAGCCGCCCTCAACGTCCGCATCAACGCCGTCGGCCTCAAGGACAAAACTCCCGCGGAACCGCTGCTCTCACGCGCCGGAGAGATTGTCACGGAAGCCCTCGCCCTTCAGGAGGAGGTAATTGCCGAAGTTAACCGTCACATAAACACCTGAACATCAACGCCTTAACCCGCAGCCTTTGTCCCAAAACGGACAAAGACCAACACTTAAACCACAAATAATCAATGAGTTGCACAGAAGCCTTCCAAAAAGAGATTCTCGCCGGCATCCCGGCGGAACTGCCGGAAGAAAAGCCCTATGACACGGAAATCAACCACGCCCCGAAACGCAAGGACATACTGACAAAAGAGCAGAAAGTTCTTGCACTGAAAAACGCCCTCAGATACTTCCCTGCGAAGTTCCACGAAACTCTTGCCAAAGAATTCGCCGGGGAGCTGGAGCGTTACGGACGCATCTATATGTACCGTTTCCGCCCTTCGTATGAGATTTACGCCCGCCCGATAGACGAGTATCCTGCAAAGAGCCGCCAGGCCGCCGCGATAATGGCTATGATCCAGAACAATCTGGACCCGAGAGTCGCCCAGCATCCGCACGAGCTGATCATCTATGGCGGCAACGGTGCGATTTTCCAGAACTGGGCCCAGTATCGTCTGACGATGCAGTATCTCGCGACAATGAGCGACGAGCAGACCCTGGTGATGTACTCCGGACATCCGCTTGGACTTTTCCCGAGCCATAAAGACGCGCCGAGGGTGATCGTCACCAACGGAATGGTCATTCCGAACTACTCGAAACCGGACGACTGGGAGCGCTTCAATGCCCTGGGTGTCAGCCAGTACGGTCAGATGACAGCGGGCTCGTATATGTATATCGGGCCGCAGGGCATTGTCCACGGAACGACGATAACGGTGATGAACGCGGCCCGCAAACAAGGAGGCGACATAGCAGGAAAACTCTTTGTTACGGCAGGGCTTGGAGGAATGTCCGGTGCCCAGCCCAAGGCCGGCAACATAGCCGGAGTAGTCTCCGTCACTGCCGAAATCAATCCAAAGGCGGCCGAAAAGCGCTATGCCCAAGGCTGGGTGGATGAACTCCACCACTCTCTCGACGAACTTATCCCCCGCATCCGCAAAGCAGTCAAGGAAAAGGAAGTCGTGTCCCTCGCCTATGTAGGCAATGTCGTAGACCTTTGGGAAAGGCTGGCGGAAGAAGATATGCACGTGGACCTGGGAAGCGACCAGACCTCGCTGCACAATCCCTGGGCAGGCGGCTATTACCCGGTCGGCTACAGTCTCGAAGAGTCTAAAAAGATGATGGCCGAAGATCCGGAGCGTTTCCGCGATGCTGTCCGGGCCTCCCTGCGCCGGCAGGTCGCCGCAATCAACTCCCTGACTGCCAAGGGAATGTACTTTTTTGACTATGGCAACGCCTTTATGCTGGAAGCTTCCCGCGCCGGAGCGGACATACTCCGCGAAGACGGCTCTTTCCGCTACCCGTCATACGTCCAGGACATTATGGGCCCGCTCTATTTCGACTATGGCTTCGGGCCGTTCAGATGGGTCTGTATGAGCGAAAAACCGGAGGATCTGGCCAAGACCGACGAGATTGCCGTGAGAGTCCTGTCGGGAATCGCCGCCAAGGCCCCGGAAGAGATCGCCGGACAGATGAGGGACAATATCCACTGGATAGAAGAGGCCGGAAGGAACCATCTTGTCGTCGGCTCCCAGGCCCGCATCCTCTATGCCGACTGTGAAGGACGCACCAAGATAGCGCTCGCCTTCAACGAGGCCATCAGAAAAGGCGAAATCACCGCTCCGATAGTCCTCGGCCGTGACCATCACGACGTCTCCGGCACGGATTCGCCCTTCCGCGAGACCTCAAATATCTACGACGGCTCGCAGTTCACCGCCGATATGGCCGTCCAGAACGTGATAGGCGACGGTTTCCGTGGAGCGACCTGGGTATCGATCCACAACGGAGGCGGAGTCGGCTGGGGCGAAGTCATCAACGGCGGCTTCGGAATGGTCATAGACGGCAGCGAGGACAGCGCGAGACATATCCGCGAAATGCTCTTCTGGGACGTCAACAACGGCATCGCACGCCGCTCGTGGGCACGGAACGAAGGGGCCCGGATGGCCATAGAAAGGGAAATGTCCCGCACCCCGGGACTCAAAGTCACCCTTCCGAACCTTGCCGACGAAGAACTGATAAAGAAAACACTGAAACTATAATGATACATTACATCGACAGCAAGCGGCTCTCCCTGGAGCAGCTCAAAGAAATCATCGACAAACACGCCAGACTAGTACTTTCAGAAGAAGCCACAAGGTCCATCATCAAATGCCGTAAGTATCTGGACGACAAGATGGAAGAAATCGACCGTCCGATTTACGGAATAACCACCGGCTTCGGCAGCCTGTACAATGTAACAATCCCGAAAGAGGACCTTTCACAACTCCAGTACAACCTCGTTGTTTCGCACGCCTGTGGCGCCGGAGAGACAGTGAGGCCGCAGATAGTGAAACTGATGCTCTTTCTCAAGGCGCAGAGTCTGTCATACGGCCATTCGGGAGCGCAACTCATTACAGTCCAGAGGCTTATCGATATGTTCAACGAGGACATCCTCCCCGTCGTGTATCAGCAGGGCTCCCTCGGAGCCTCAGGCGACCTTGCCCCTCTGGCGCATCTTTCCCTGCCGCTCATCGGTCTCGGAGAAGTTCTCTACAAGGGCGAGGTCCGCAGCACGGCGGAAGTATGGGCAGAAAAAGGCTGGGAGCCGATAAAACTTCAGTCCAAAGAGGGCTTGGCCCTACTCAACGGCACTCAGTTTATGAGCGCCCACGCAGTATGGTCCATCCTCAAGAGTATGAGGCTGTCCAGATGGGCGGACATAATCGGGGCTATGTCCCTGGACGCCTATGACGGCCGCATAGAACCTTTCCTGCCCCTTACCCATCTGCTGCGCCCCCATACAGGGCAGATTTCCACCGGAAAGAAGTTCATTGAGCTGCTCGAAGGCAGCGAACTCAGCCGCCGCCCCAAAGAGCACGTCCAGGACCCGTACAGTTTCCGCTGCATTCCTCAGGTCCACGGTGCCGTTAAGGATAACATCCTCTATGTCAAGTCGGTGATAGAGAACGAAATCAACTCTGCGACCGACAATCCGAACATTTTCCCGGACGAGGATATGATAATCTCCGCGGGCAATTTCCACGGTGAGCCTATCGCCATTCCTATGGATGCCCTTGCAATCGCGATGTCCGAGCTCGCATCCATTTCGGAGAGACGGACCTACCAGCTCATCCACGGTCTCCGAGGCCTTCCCAAGTACCTGGTGGCCAATCCCGGCCTGAACAGCGGCTTTATGATTCCGCAGTACACCGCCGCGAACATAGTGAGCCAGAACAAAGGTCTCTGCTGGCCTGCCTCCTGTGATTCCATTCCCTCTTCACAGGGTCAGGAAGACCACGTTTCGATGGGCTCCAACTCCGCGACGAAGCTGGTAAGGGTAGTGGACAATACCGAAACCGTGCTGGCAATCGAACTCTTCAACGCTGCCCAGGCCTTGGAATTCCGCCGCCCGGCGAAGTCCTCCCCCGTCATCGAAAAAGTGTTCGAGGACTACCGCAAGCTGGTTCCCTTCCTATCCAATGACACATATATGCATCCGCATATCGAAGCCTCTGTCAAATTCCTAAGGGAAGAAAATTACCCTCTATGACGACAATCATCAATATCGGAGAACTTGTAGGCATAGTTCCGGAAGGCATCCTGCGCAAGCAGGGGCCCGAAATGGACGAGACCGGAATCATCCGCAACGCTTTCATAAGTTTCGCCAACGGGCGTATCGTGGACTTCGGCCCTATGGACAAAGCGCCCGGCGACAATATTGACTGCATCGACGCACGGGGCGGGATGGTGCTTCCCGGCTTTTGCGACAGCCATACCCATATAGTATGGGCGGGCAGCCGGGACGGAGAGTTCCTGGACAAGATCAGGGGGCTGAGTTACGAGCAGATCGCGGCGAGGGGCGGGGGAATCCTCAACTCCTCCGACCTTTTGAACCGCAGTTCTGAAGACAGTCTTTACGAGCAGTCAATGGCGAGAGTCAGCGAAGTTATGGCCAAAGGCACCACCTCGCTGGAAATAAAAAGCGGCTACGGGCTGAACCCGGAAGGCGAAATGAAGATGCTCCGGGTAATCCGACAAATCCGAGAAAGCGTCCCCGCCCTTGTCAAATCCACCTTCCTCGGAGCTCACGCCATAGGTCGTGGCCATACCCGCGAGGAATACGTCCGGGCCGTGATTGAGATGCTGCCAGATGCGGCGGAACTTGCTGATTTCGTGGATGTATTCTGCGACGAAGGTTTCTTTACCACCGATGACACCGCCAGAATCCTTGAAGCCGCAGCCCCCTATGGCCTAAGGCCGAAAATCCACGCCAACGAATTGGCGCTGAGCGGCGGAGTCCAGGTCGGCGTCGCTCACGGCGCCCTTTCCGTGGACCATCTCGAAAGGACGATGGAGGCGGAAATCGAGGTTCTGAAAGGCTCCGCGACTATGCCCACGATGCTACCTGGCTCGTCATTTTTCCTGGGCATTCCCTTCGCCGAAGCGCGCAAGTTCATAGATGCCGGGCTAGGGATAGCCCTGGCTTCCGACTATAATCCGGGGTCCTCACCAAGCGGGGATATGCGCTTCGTAATGGCCCTCGTATGCATCCGGATGCGCCTGACTCCGACCGAGGCCCTCAACGCCGTCACCCTCAACGGCGCCTATGCGATGGGCTTAAGTTCGGAATGCGGCTCAATAACACGCGGAAAGCGCGCAGACCTCATCCTCACCGAGCCGGGATGGACTTTGACAAAACTTCCTTACCTTTACCAGACTCCTTTTATCAGATCGGTCTACTTTGCCTGATGCGCAATTCCCTTCAGTATCTCCTGACAGGCCTGTTCCTGCTGCTGCCCAACTTGCTTTTGGCGCAGGAGCCCGAGGTACTGACTGCGGCTGTGGTCGTCGCCGACCCGCCGCTGGTTAAGACCGTGGGGGACACCGTCGTCTTCAGTCCGGACGCACTCTATATCGAGGAGGACGCTGTACTGGAGGATGTCCTGCGCAAGATTCCCGGGATGGAGATTGAAAACGGGACAGTAACCTTGTATGGACGCAAAGTCGAGAAACTGCTGGTCGGAGGCCGGCTTTATTTCGGCGGTGACATTCTCACCGGACTTCGCAATATCCAAGGGGATATGATCGAGTCCATCAAGGCCTATGTGCGCCCTAGCGACTTCGCAAGGATATCTGGGATAGACGACGGAGAAGAAGAACCGGTGCTGGACGTGAAGATAAAACGCCGATTTATGGGCAGTTGGAAGGGCCGGGTCCAGGGAGGAGGCAGCTATCCGTTAAGGTATCTGGCTTCCGGGAATGCCGGCATCATTTCAGACAGTGTCCATACCAGCGTCCTTGCCAATTTCAGGAATACCCTGACCGTGCCCAGGATCAGGTCCACCAGGCCGACCCGGCTGGGAACGGGGAATGAAGGGGACCGTGACAGGAGAGAGGCCGGATTCGACTACAGCAAAAACGGGAAGAAGCTGGAAATCAACGCGAATATCAAATACACCGGCGAGAATTATCTTCAGGAAAGGGACGGATGGACTCAGAATTTCTACTCCAACAAGCAGACCTATGTCCTGTCGGAGGACAAGTTGAGCGGAGTTAACGACGATCTTCGCGCCCAGGCCGAAATCGAATGGCGGCCGGACAAAAAATGGACCTTTCAATTCAAGCCGCACCTTTCCCTGAGAGGAAACGACTCCCGCAGCGCCCCGACCGCCTTCACCTATGGGACTGATCCGAGGGAGGAGAGCGAAACTCCGGCGCTTAACAAGGTTGTACAGGACAATACTGCGAAAAACAGGCGCCTGGAAGGACGGATGGTCTTCCAAGGCACCCGCAGAATGGCCAAAAAGGGCCGTACCCTGTCACTCCGGCTTTCAGAGAGTCTGTCTTCCGGGACCTCAGACAGCGACAACAATTATGAGGGACTTACCTATAAAAACGGCAAGACAACTCTTCGGAACTATCTGATACAGGCTCCGTGGACCAACAGTGACGGCCTCCTCCAGCTTTCGTGGAACGAGCCTTTGGGCAAGGGTTTCCACCTGCAGGCCCTCCTTGCTTCCCGCTATCTTTTCCAAAGCATAGACAGGGATTATTTCCATAGCGAAAGCGGCGACAAAGACCTAGAGTTCTCATCCGACGGGAGTTACAGCGCTCTTCAGATGAACGCTCAGCTGAGCCTCCGCTATGTCCGGAAGAAATTCAATCTGACGACGGGCGTTTCGCTAAAGCCCATCTGGAGTCTGATCCGCTACAACACCAGCGCGGAAAAGGACGGCCTGAGCAGGAATTTCCACTTCTATGCGGCTCCGAACATTACCCTGCGCTACAATCAGTCCAAAAGCAGATACCTGTCCCTGCAGTACCGCAGTTCCGTTTCGCCGCCCTCTCCGGGCAATCTGATTCCGGTAAGAAGCGGCACCAACCCTCTGTACATCAGGGAGGGCAATCCGTATTTAAAACCATCTTTCACTCACCGAGTCAACCTCAGCTACAACTATTCCAGCCCCCAGAAAGGCAGCTCGCTGGTTGCCGAGGCTGAGGCCAGGCTGCGGGAGAACCTCATTGCGTCTTCCACGGAATACATTCCGGAGACAGGCGGACGCATTATCCGCTACTGCAATATTGGCGGGAACTGGCAGGCCAATGGCTCCGTGGTCTTCAACCACAGCTTTAGGAAAACCCCGCTGAGCATCGTCAATCATCTGGAAGGATCCTATGCCCAGAGCACTGCCTTCCTCTATAATTCCACCACGAAGACGGACGATCTGAGCCGCCTGAGACGGGCGGCGGTCCGCGAAAGGATGGACGCTATCCTGAGATGGAAACGGCTCTCTATCACCTTCTCCGGAGGCGGAGAATATACTTCCGAGAGAAGCCTGCTTTTCCCGGAGCTGAGGCACTCACCTTTTTCTGTCTATGGCGGAGTGGACGGGGCGCTGAAACTGCCAGGCCGCTGGAGCCTCACGGCCGACTTCGGCTACTACGCTTCACGGGGACACGGGTTCGAGCAGCTGGACAGGGACTTCTATATGCTCAACGCTTCCGTTTCAAAACCCTTCCTGCACGGGGACCTTACCCTTCGCCTGAGCGGCAACGACCTCCTGGACCAGAACACTCCCCTGACTTACTCATTCAATGTTTCAAACCGGCGCTTCTACAGTTACAACGGCATCGGACGCAATGTAATGCTTCAACTGATCTGGCGCTTCAGCGGAAAAAAGTATTAGGCGGCATTTGTTTTTGACGCATTATTTTCGGAAATTCGCGGTAAATACTCTGTTTTATGGGTTTAATAATCAGAAATGTCTTCAAAGATGCAATGGGGCAGGCAAACTTGATGAAAAGTTACCTCATAGTGAGCTTCTGCGCCATACTCATAGCCACCAACGTAGCCTGTTTCATCTTCCTGCCAAAGATTATCGCCCCCCTGGCAATCATCCTTTCCAACGTCGTCACGGTCCTGCTCACCCTCATCGCCTTCCAGCCCATCAATACCATCCTCAAGAAGGCTTTCGACGAGAAAGCGCGCGAACTTGTGGAGAAAGAAAAACAAGAGGAGGAACTCAAAGACAAAGTCTCGGACCTTGAGAGCCGGAACGCGGAACTCCTGAGCCGCCTTGACACCTGGGGCCAGATGGCTTATGCCCCCACCCGCGTCAATTTCAGCGCCAAGCTGGAAACTATGACCTACGAGAAGGAGGGCTATATCGTCAGGGAAGAGCCCGTCGACGAGAAACTGTTCACCCTGGCCGAACCTCAGGGACTTGTGGATATGTACAAAGTGTGGAGGGACGAGAACGTGCATTCAGGCCCGAAGTCCGTCCTCTATATAGGGAAGCAATATGCCGCGAAGGCGCTGGGCATTGATTTTTCAAAAGTCAAGTATGCGTTCAAGGAAGGGAAACTGCTCGTTTCCGGCGCAAGCATAAGCATACTTCACGAGCTTTCACCCGTCAAAAGCGACTCCGACATAGAGCATTGCTGGGTACTGAACAACGACCCGGACAAGCGGGACAAGAGCAGGAAACAGGTGTCCATCAACACGGCCGCCCACTACAGCGAGATTCCGGCGACATTCTCCCGTATGTGCAAGGAACAGGCGGGACAGGAGGTGGATGCCGAAGTGGATACTCTCTGCCGGCAATACACCCAGGTTTTCCGAAAGTGTCTAACGGACCATTATCCGGGCATAGAGTTCTGCGATTCCATAGAGGACACCCCCTTCACCTGGTATGCTCTGAATGAGTGCCCCTCGGACAAAAGGGTCGTTCCGATTGCTTCGGGGATGTTCCTCGTGGCCAATGTATTGAAAGACTTCAACAATCAGATGTAAACGTATATGAAAAAGTTTGTCATTGTCTCTCTGCTGATTTTAAGCAGCCTGGGCCTTACAGCCCAGAACAAGGATCTGAACAAAGACTGGGCGAAGTATTCGCGCTATGCCGCTGCCAATGAGGCTGTAACTGTTTCCCCGAGGGCTGTGCTGATGGGCGACTCCATCACGGACAACTGGGCCAAACTGGACCCTGACTGGCTCCGGGACCATAATCTTTGCGGCCGTGGCATCAGCGGCCAGACGACGGCCCAGATGCTTGTCCGCTTCCGCAACGACGTGCTCGAGCTTCATCCGGAGTATGTCATCATACTGGCCGGAATCAATGATATCGCCCGAAACAATGGATTCATAAAGCTCAAGAATGTCTATGGCAATATCGAGACGATGACTGAGCTGGCCGCCGCCAACGGAATCAAGCCCGTCCTCTGCACCGTCCTCCCGGCCGGAGAACTTCCCTGGCGCAAGGAACTTGGGGATCCCAGACCGGCGATCGACTCGCTCAACACTATGATAAAAGGCCTTGCGGCGGTAAAAAACTACCCCTTGGTAGACTATCACAGCGCTATGAAAGACGGCTCCGACGCTATGCAGGCAGCCTATTGCCGCGACGCTGTCCATCCTAATCTGGAGGGCTACAAAGCTATGGAGAAGGTACTGCTCGAAGCACTGGACAAGCCGGCGGCAAAAGGGCAGAGCAAACTTCAGTTCACCGAAGCTTCCACTCTCACCCTGCTCGGTAAAGTCTTCCCGGACACGCCCAAGCCCTATGAGCGTATGGATTTCAAGCGCTTCGGCGGCTGGACCAAGAAAGATATCGACCTTCTTGAAATGTCCTCCGGCATCATAGTGTCCTTCAAGACCGACGCTCCCGAGATTTCTGTAAAGCCTGTTTTCAAAAGCATCAGCCAATCCAAAAGTTCCAGCTATGCGGTGCGCGGCTTCGACCTATATATCAAGAGCAAGGGTAAATGGGTATGGGCCGGAGACTGCGCCTACGGAACTGATTTCGAGAAGGAGAACGGGAAGGTCCGGCTTCTGGTCAAGAATATGGCTCCCGGAGTGAAGGAATGCCTGCTTTACCTCCCGACTTACAGCAAGGAAACTTCGGTCGGGATAGGCATCCCCGAGGGCTGCAAGATTGAAAAGGGCGACAATCCCTTCCGTCACAGGATCTGTCTCCACGGTTCCAGTTTTATGCACGGGGCCAATACCAGCCGCGCCGGACAGACCGTTCCCGCCTTCCTGAGCCGCGCCACCGGCCTGGAATTCTGCAGCCTCGGAGTAAGCGGCGACTGCCGTATGCAGCCCCAATTTGCCAACGCCCTGAAAGAGGCTGATGTTGAGGCCTTTGTCTTCGACGCCTTCTCCAACGGCTCGGACCAGACTATCGAGGAGAATCTGTTCAATTTCATCGAGACTATCCAGAGCGCAAAGCCGGGCGTGCCGCTGATATTTATGCGTACCATCCGTATGGAAAGGCGGAACTTCAACACCCACGAAGAAGAAAAGGATACCAGGAAGATAGCCAAGGCTGAGGAACTTATGGCCCAGGCCCTCAAGAAATACAAGGATGTCTATCTGATCGATTCCAACGCCGCCGACCCGAATCACGATACCAGCGCCGACGGAGTCCATCCCGCCGACTGGGGCTACCACCTCTGGGCGGAATCCGTCCGCGGCCCCATCCTCAAGATTCTGAAAAAGTACGGGATAAAATAACAGCTACACGTACTCCCAATCCAGGCTTTTCACCCGGGGGATCGTGATTGTCTGGCCGTTCGTCAGGACGAAGTAAACATTCTTGTCGTCCTGGCGGACTTCACGGAACATAGAATCGTCGCTGCCTTCGCTAACGGCTTTGCCGAGTTTTGTCCAGGACGAGCCCTCATCATAGGACACCCACCAGTACTCCTCTTCGAGTTTAAGCTTCGGCGTCACTCCCTGAGCCGCATCGGCACGGATTTTCCCGCCTTTTGAATCGAGAAGCCACTCGCCGTCGACAGTCCAGTACCACGCATTGTCGCTATCCTGCCGGACTCCGACAATCGGCGTATGCCCGTCCTGCCCATTCTTGCCATTGTATATGGTCAAAGGATCACCTTTGGTAAAAGTAATGGCGTAGCCGACAATAACGCCGTTTTCCATCACCGGTACCACATCCTTGATGCGCCGCTCTGACTGCAGGGCCTGCACAAGCTGCTGGAGGGAGGAGATGGTGGTATTATACTGATTGCACAAGGCCTCCAGGCGGGCGATTCTCCTTTCGTGGTCATCCAGTTTGTCCCAAATGTCCTTATGGCAGGAGGAGAGTATTAAGCTGCAAAGACAGAGGCATAATATCGCGATTCGTTTCATAAGCTTTTCGGTAAAGTCTGAGTGCAAATATAGGAAGAATTCCGCATTTTTGGGAAGTCATCAAATATCTCTTCTCTTCTTGGTGCAACTTTTTGAGGGGAAAAATGCATCAGGATTATTCATCACCAATTACATAGTTGAAGGTAATTACTCTGGCACAATGAAACTGATTAGGACGACCAGGGATGAGGATGAAAGTACAAAAAAAAAGAAGGCAACTCATTTAATGTCGTAAGGGTCATAATTGGGTTCTTCAAATATATTAATTATATTTGTCCATGCCTGAAGTCGCCCAAGGGTAGGATATGTCGCCCGCCCAAGCCGCAGGTCGAGACTTTTTAGTATAAAAGGTTGCAAAACTCAGATTAATCAAGTAGTTATGAAAATTAAAGTCGCCCTCCTGACCGTTGTGTCATTGCTGTGCGCTTCCTGCGGACCTAAAGTAGCTCTCAGCACTTTTAAAGACATTCCCAACGAAATCAGCGTGGAAACCATTGGAAATCGTGTTGCAGAGCAGCTCCTTGCCTCAGACCCGCTGGACTATGGTAATAATCTTCCCGGTTATCAGGCGCCCTATAATTATGGACGAGGTGGCAAGGAAATGAATTATTCCGTGGTAAGCCTTTGGGTTAACGCCATCGAGTTTGCCCACCGTTCCCACAACAAGAAGTTGGAGAAGCGGTTGATTGATTTCTTTGAGCCGTTTTATGGAGAGAGAAAGGACAAGTGTAATCGCGACAATCATGTGGATTTCTCCATCTTCGGAGCCATTCCTCTGGAGATCTATCTGATGAATGGCGACAAGCGGGCGCTGGAACTGGGACTTCGATATGCTGATCATCAGTGGGAAGATCCCACAGGGGAGCCCGGCAAGAAGGTAGGTGGCAATGGCAATTTCCCTATTGAGGAGCAGCGGGAGTTCCTTGCAAACGGATATTCTCCCCAGACGCGCCTGTGGATTGACGATATGTACATGATTACGGTTCTCCAGACCCAGGCTTACCGGGCCACCGGTGACCGCAAGTATATCGACCGTGCGGCCCGTGAGATGAAGATGTACATGGATACCCTCCAGCGGGAAAACGGTCTGTTCTATCATGCCCCCGAGGCTCCCTATTTCTGGGGACGGGGAAATGGCTGGATGGCGGCAGGACTGCCGATGCTTCTGAGCTATCTTCCCAAGAACAGTGAGTATATTCCCGCACTGAAGGAAGCCTATCTGAAAATGATGCCGACGCTCCTTAAGTATCAGCACGAAAACGGCATGTGGGGGCAGGTTATCGATGATCCGGAGTTTTGGGAAGAGACTTCCTGCTCGGCCATGTTCGCCTATGCCTTCATCGAAGGTGTGCGTCTCGGCCTGCTGGACAAGGCTACATACGGCCCTGCCGCCCGTAAGGCCTGGGTCTCATTGTGCGGCAAATTGGATGAACATGCCAATCTTGCGGATGTCTGCATCGGAACTGACCGCAGGAACAGCCGCGAGTGGTATATGGACCGCCCCCGCTCCAACGGCGACCCTCACGGGCAGATGGCCATGATGTGGCTTTGCAACGTGCTGCTGAAATAATTAGCGGACCGAGATTGTGTAATCCCGGAACATCTTGGGCTCGAGGCTTATTCCCAGTGGCTTGCCACTGGTTACTTCAAGGTTCCTGATGTTGATGACTCCCTTTCCGTAATTGCGCTTGAATTTTCCAAGGATCATGGGACCCTGGTAGTCTTTATCGCTGACGCGGCTATCGTCAATGACAAGGTTCTCGATATCAATTATTTCCGGGAGGTAACAGGTGTAACCGAAGTCGTGCTCCCCGGCATTGGATCCTCTCAGTATAGATACGTTTTTGGCCCCTTCAGGAACGATGAGCTTGCAGTTCCTGACAATGACTTCGCCCTCCCAAGAACTGCCATAATCCTCCCTGAGGGCGATGAGGGACTTGCGACGGACGGTGCAGCCATCAAGCAGCAATGTTCCGTAACCTACGACATTGACGCCCGTGTGTCCGAACTCGCAGCCTGTAAGGGTAACGTTCCTCACCCCCTGGTGGGCATCGAAGCGGGATAAGACGCAGTGGTCCAGGGTGAGGGCCTTGCAGAAGTTGGAAACGAAGATCCCCCAGTAATGAGTGTCGTTTATATCGGTGGTCTGGGTGCAGTTCTCCCATTTGACGCCCACACAGCCATGGGCGGAGATGTCGTATGTTCCCATACTGACGGGCACACCGGCCGATCCTATGGTCCTGTAAGTCTTATGTGCTGTGAAAAGGCAGTCGCGGACCACGATATCGGCAACAATGTGTAAGTCCAGGAAGCCTTCGTACGGGGCACCGTGGTCCAGTTCTCCTTCGATATAGTGGGCTATGCCCTCAATCCTGACGTTGGACCGCTCGACGGATATTCCGCGGCCGTAGTAAGTGTACTTGGAAGGAGCCTGATTGGCGATGGTGGTGAAAATGCCGCCCTTGATTGTCAGGGGCTTATCGTCAATGGGGCGGGCTATCATCCGGGTGATTTCGTCGTAATCCCAGATAAGCGAAGAGGAGGGCTCGATGTTGCCGTCTGCATCGACGATGAAAAATTCTTTCTGGCTGACCCCGCTATTCTGGTTAGCGCCCAGGCGGATATACACTTTACGATTGTCATTGACCACTTCCACCAGGCAGCGGCCGGGAAGGGACTTGCCTATGTTGGTCTGGTCCCGCTTCAGGCTTCCAATTCCATCGATGTCAAAGGGCTCGAAGGAGGATTCAATCCGGAAGATATAGTCCTCTCGGTCTTCGAGGCTGACATGACTGTCGTCTATTATGAACCTGGCGGTCCCGAAATCCACATCGGTGCGGATCACGGCGGTACCGGTGGAGTTGCCTATGTAATATGTCTTTCCGCCAGTGGCCTTGACAGGGAGCCCCTTTTCATTGGCGGTCGCGTGGGTGGCTATGATGGCGGGGAAGTCGTCGGTGACGCCATCCCCCTTGGCTCCGAATTGCTCATACGTGAGATACTTCGGTGAAGCGCACGCCAAAGCGCTTAGCAGGCATCCGGAAAGAAGCAGTAATCTATTCATAATCAGTTAGAATTCTACGATTGCGATGGAATTGTTGCATAATTTGACGCGCACGGTTCCGTCTTCGGCCGGGAAGAGGGGAATCTCGGTATAATTGTGCCGGTCGTCGGTAAGGTGGCAGTATACCACCTCGCCCGGACGGTATCCCTTGACCGAGATGTTTACCGTTGCTATGTTACAGGTGTTGTTGTCCCCATTGTAACGGGTCAGCATCAGTGTGGTTTTGCCGTCCTTGACGGCCGCTACGGCATAAATATCCCCCTCGCCGCCTTCCAGGACGCAATCACACTGATTCCCGCGGAGTTTGCTCCAGGCGTAAAATACATAATACGTAGGCATGTGTTTACGTGTCTGGGGATCGTAGAAACCGCAGAAAGAATCCACGTTTACGCGGAAATCATAATACATCAGCATATCCACCGGAGCGTCTTGCATCGCGCACATGACGGCTCCCACGAAGGCGGCGCCCTTGATATTAAGACGGGTTTCAAAGTTGTAGTATTCGTATGAAGACTCGGAACCGCTTTTTTTCAATTGCCAGTAATTCCACTCGGTCAGGAAGAGTTCGGCATTTTCATACCCGTACTGCTTCATCCATTCCCTGAGCATATAGGTTTCCTTCACATAAAGCGAAGGCTCAACGTCGTATTTATGCCATGTGACGAAGTCGATAGGGACGTCGTGGGCATGCATGTATTCGAAGAATGTCGGGAAATACAAATACGTCTTGTCGCGCAGGATCCTGCAGTATGAGGGGCCGCCTATCTTCAGGTCCGGAAAACGCTTTTTCAGATGTTTTGCCACAACTTCGTAGAACTTATGGAACTCTTCCAGGGAACCGGCCCATGTACGGGGGTTTGTCTTCCATCGGTCTGAATTCTGGTCCAGATCGGCCTCGTTCCATATTTCCCAGTAGCGGATGTCGTAATGGAAGCCGTTTGCCCAGCCTTCGTTGTAATGCATTATGACGTGCTCGCAGATCCTGGCCCATTTCTTATAATCTTTCGGCGGATAGATGTGGTATTTTGCCTCCGGGTGGGTTTCGATGGACTGCCCGAGCCTGTACATCACCTTTGCGCCGGAATCCAGCAGCGTCTTGATAAAGGCATCGGTTTCGCGGAAATCATAGGAGGATTCTTTGTCGGGATCCTTGCCGAAATCCGGAAAAACGTCGGAAATGTCCACCAGGTGATGGCCGTAATAATCATCTACGGTTGAATCGTGGGTACGACTGAACGGAATATTCAAAATGCGGAAATCCTCCATCTGCTGAGGGTCGTCGCCGACGTTGGGGCCGTTGTTCACGGCGTTCATCGGCTTGATGGGCCCCTTGACCGTCGATGGATCGACGGTGGCCTTCACCAGCACGGAAGAAATATCCGGATGTGTTTTCTGGGCCTGCACGCCTGCCGCAACGAGAAGCGAAACGAATGCGAAAAGTATCTTTTTCATGGTGTCTATAATATATATAGAATACGCAAACATACGTTTTTTTTGACAATTATTCAACTCACTCGCCACGCCATAACGGTGAAACAATGGATAGATGCCCAAAAGAACAAGCGCCCAATTGGCTTTTCCGTTGTCTTACCGGATTCAAGCAAACTTGACCCGGCAAGAGAACAAAAAAAACCGCCCGACTAACACCTGGCGGTCGATTTGTTTGTGGAGGTAGTCGGATAATCCGGCATTCAAAACCTTCAAGCCCACCCTTAAGCAGACACAGAAACCCATCATCTACCTTACCAAAGATGAACTGCAGCAAGTCAAGAATCTGGATCTGTCAGGCTCCAAGCTGGAGCCCGTCCGCGACATCTTCCTTTTCTGTTGTTTCTCCAGCCTCCGCCATTCCGATGCCGACAATCTCCGCCGCAGCGACATCAAAGGGGGCCACATGGACGTGACCACCATCAAGACAGGCGACAGCGTGTCTATCGAGATGAATGACATCACCAAAGCCATCCTGGAAAAATACAAGGATATCTCCTTTTCCGGTGACAGGGCCCTTCCCTCTTTCACCAACCAGGCCATGAACCGCAGCCTGAAAGAGCTCTGCCAACTGGCCGAAATCAATGACCCAATCCGTATAACAACTTATAAAGGGAATGTCCGTCAGGATAACGTGTACCCCAAATGGGAACTCGTCGGCACACATACCGGACGCCGGACCTTCATCGTCCAGGCGCTTTCCATGGGAATCTCCCCCAACATCGTCATGAAATGGACCGGCCACTCCGACTACAAGGCCATGAAGCCCTACATCGACATCGTGGACTCCATCAAAGCAGAGTCCATGACCAAATTCAACAATTTGTTGTAGGAATTAAAGAAGAATCGTTAAATTCGCAAAAAGATTGTACTATGGCACTGCCGATAAGCATAGAAAGGCTCCTGGACGGGCGCACTGTTGAAGGTCACAGGATTGAGTTTAAAGAGGGGTGGAACCCGGCTCCCATCTATCGTTCCATATGCGCGTTTGCAAACGACATCTCCAATGAAGGCGGCGGCTATATTGTTATCGGTGTCAAGGAGGAAGATGGACTACCCATCCGTCCGGTCAAAGGGATTCCTCTGGAACAAATTGAGCCTCTGGGCAAGGAAATGATCACCTTCAATAATCTTATCAGGCCGGTCTATCATCCCAAGACAAGCACAGAGGAAATTGATGGGAAGACCGTCTTCGTTATCTGGTGCCCCGCCGGTCAAGACCGTCCATACGAAATTCCGGATGACGTTACCATCAAAGAGAAGAAATACAACTATAGAGTCAGGTATAACTCTTCTTCCATCGTTCCCAAAGGCCAATTGCTTCGGGAACTCCTTGACCTGGCAAACGATACGCCGTTCGATGACCGCGCCAATACCTCGGCAACCATTGCCGATGTTTCTCAGACATTGGTTAGGGATTTCCTTGTCAAGACCGGCAGTAAACTTGCCCAACAGATTGAAACCGAACCCTTTCGAAACATTCTGGAAGCGATGGAACTTCTGGCAGGGCCACGTGAAGCCATTTATCCCAGAAACGTGGCACTGATGATGTTCAATGATCACCCTGAGAAGTTCTTTCCGTATTTGCAGGTAGACATCACCATCTTCCCCAAGGGAAAATTAAAAGATCCCGACAATTTCATAGAAGTTCCTTCCATCAAAGGCCCCATTGACAGCATCTACCGCAAGACAATGGCTTATCTTGAGACCAATGTCATCAAGGAGAATGTCCAGAAGCGCGATTACAAACCTGAAGCAGACCGGGCATTCAACTACCCGATCCATGCGCTGGAAGAGATTATCGGAAACTGCCTTTACCACTACGATTACCGGAAAAGAGAGCCTATTACCATTGAGATAGAACCGGATGCTATGTATATCAGTAACCCTGGAGGGCCAGATCGTTCCCTGAAGCCAGAGGACTTTACAAAAAGCATTGTTCGCCCGCGTCAGTATCGGAATCGCCGGATTGGTGATTTCTTCAAAGAACTTAATATCACCGAAGGAAAGTCAACGGGAATCCCAACCATCAATGCGGCCATGAAAACCAACGGGTCACCAGCCGTCCGCTATGAATTTGATGACTCGTACTCCTGGTTCATGGCTACAGTCCCTGTCCATCCCGTTTTCTTGAATGACACTGTAAATGAGACAGAAAAGACAAATAATGTCACTGTAAATGACACTGTAAATGGCACTGTATTTTTATCGGAACTCCCTAAGAGATTGGGATCTATATTGGTCCTTATCAAAAATGATGATAGAATAACAATTGATAAAATTCAGGGACATTTTACAGTGACAAGAAGAACCATCATAAGAGATATTTCCTCATTAAAAGAGCTTGGCATCCTCATAAGGGAAGGCTCTGATAAGACTGGCTCGTGGGTAATAGTAAAAAAGGTGATAGGTTTATAAAGCACTTTTCTGAACAAATCCAGGGTTTCACTATCAGCGATTGAGGTCACGCGAGCTCACGTGGCCTTGGTTTTTGGGGAAGGAGGGAGACGGATTCGCATTCAGCTTATCATACTTCCTGTGTATCCCCGTGTGTTCTTATGCGAGTCCATGACCAAATTCAACAATTTGTTGTAATGGGAGCCAAATTTTCTTTATTTTTGTAAAAATTTGACGGCTATGACCGAAAAAGAAATACTGGAACTGAGAGATTTGGCCGAAGTGGGCAAGGTCCAATTCAAAGAACGGATTGTGGATAACTACGACATTGCCTGCGAGATGTGCGCCTTGAGTAATTACAAAGGGGGGCGAATAATAATTGGCATCAACGACAAAACAAGTGCAGTTAATCCTCTCTCCTTCAAAGAAACACAGGAGACCACCCAAACGTTGGGAAATATCGCCAGCACTATGCTCAATCCGTCCATTCTCATTGAGACCGACACATCCAAAGTGGAGGGTGGGAATCTTGTAATTGCCTCCATTAAAGAGGGAACGAACAAGCCCTATCACGACAACAAGGGCATCATCTGGATTAAACAAGGTTCAGACAAACGCAAGATCTTCGACAACATGGAACTCAAGGCCATGATGGACGACTGTGGCACCTTCGAGGCAGATGAGGCTGTTGTACCAGAAGCCACTATGGAAGACATGGACATGGAGTCTATCAAGGCTTTCCTTCTGAAAAAGTTCCGTGAAGCCTTGCCAAAACAGACAGATGATGGAAGAAAGTCGGCCGATTTGAACGCCGATGAAATAGCATCGCTGCTTATTAAGGACAAAACAGCCGCCGATATTCTCAGAAACCTTAAGCTTATTAGGCCGGACGGACGGTTTACCGTGGCTGCAGTCATTCTCTTTGCCAAGGCAGTCCAGCATTTCTTTCCCACCTATACGGCCAAATGTATCAGTTTCTTCGGTAATTCTATCGGCGGGACCGAGTATCGCGACCGTTTTCCAGACACATCGATGGAGGGGAACATCCTTCACCAGTTCAACGCCATCATGCAGTTCTTTACGCGAAATTTGAGAAATGTTCAGGTAGAAGAGAACTTCAACTCTCTGGGCGAGCTTGAAATTCCTTCTGTCGCGCTGATGGAGTTTACCGCCAATGCTCTGGTCCACCGAAGCCTGGTCTGGACAATGCCGGTGCGAGTGTTTATCTTTGATGACCGCGTGGAGATTCATAGCCCCGGCAATTTGCCGGCAGGGATGACGGTAGAGAGCATGGTCTCCGGGGTATCCATGCCCAGAAACGACCTCCTGTTTAACAATGCCATCTTCCTTTTACCCTATACTGGTGCCGGGAGCGGGCTTAAACGAGCTCTTGATACAGGCGTGGAAGTACAGTTTAATGACAATGAGAAGACCAAGGAGTTCGTTATAACCATCCCGCGCAAAGAGCATCATATAAATGCACCAAGTAACGAAGGAATGCACCAGGTTAGTAACCAAGGTAGCCTTAAAAGTAACGAAGGTCCTTTGAAAAGTAACCAAGGGGAAGTAACCAAGGTTACTCGTCTGCCCATTACTAAGAAACAATTAGATATTGTTAATTTTTGCTCTGTCCCCAGAAGTGCGAAAGAGATAATGGAGAGGCTGGGCATAACAAATCAGACAAAAAACCGCCAGCGCTATATTACAGATTTAATTGAGAAGGGGTATCTAGAACTGACGATTCCGGATAATCCCACGCATATGGATCAGAAATACCGGCGGGTGCGAAAAAAATAAAAACAAGGTCACGCGAGCTCAC
>CACZDC010000026.1 GCA_902779785.1 uncultured Bacteroidia bacterium | reverse complement strand
AAGAAACTGACGCTCGTTTATTAGTCGAAATTGTATGTTACAATCTCTCGGTACTTGCTTGTACTTCTAGTCTTTCAATATTCTCAAAGAACTGCGCCACTCGGCGTAAAAAATCCCGCTTTCGTCAAACGGGACTGCAAAGGTACAAACTTTTTCTAAACCCACAAATTTTTTTTCACTTTTTTTCCTATATTTGTCCTGAACAACAGAATCATTTATGAAACGCAGAGATTTCATCAAAGGAGCAGCCCTTATCGTTGCCGCAGCAGGCTCCGGCGAGACCCTACGTGCAGCCGTCAAGATGGGCACAGACGAAGCGACTGACGAAGGAGGCCCTCTCGTAGCCTCCGCCCCGATGCTCCAGAACTTTGCAGAGACATCCATAGGCATCGCCTTCGCCGTCAGCGCCCTCGCCAACGGCTACGTCATCTACGGGGAGCGCCCGGACCTGTCCGACGGAAAGAAAGTCAAATGCGGCGGGTTCCGCGTCACCGAAGTCACCGACAAGGTCAGCCAGGTGCGCCTTACAGGCTTGAAACCCGCCACGACCTACTACTACCGGATCGGCGCGGACCGGATCCAGTACGGCGGCGGTTACAAGATGAAAAATCTCGGTAGCTACGAGGATCCGACCATCTATTCCTTTACGACGGCGGGTGCCAAGGCCGAAGCCCATTTCTGCGTCATCAACGATACTCACGTCAAGTGGCCGACCATTGAAAAGCTCCAGCAGAAGATTCTGTCCATCGCCCCGTCCTGCGTCATCTGGAACGGCGACGCCAGCAATACCGAGGAGACCATCGAGGCCCAGATGCGGATTTTCATACGTCCCGAGGGCGGTCCGAAGGACTATGCCGCGCGGATTCCCTACCTCCTCTGTCCCGGCAACCACGACTTCCGCGGCTGGGCCAACCGGCACCTGGAGCGCGTCTGGATGTACCGTCAAGCCGAAGAGAGATCCTCGCGCGACTGGGATCTCGGGAGAAACTTCGCCGTCCGTCTAGGAGATCTTGCCCTAATCGGCCTGGACACCGGGGAAGACAAACTGGACACTAACCCACTTTTCGCCGGCATCTTCAATATGGCCGCTTACCGCGAAGCTCAGGCACTCTGGCTCAAGGATGTCCTAAAGCGTAAGGACATCGCCTCCGCCCCTTTCAAGGTCGCGTTCTGCCACATTCCGCTCTTCGACCCGCGTCCGGACGCCAATCCCGGCGACATCGCCCCGGCCGACAAGGACCCGCGCTACAAGAACGACTACGCCGCCTGGCAGCGCAGCTGTGCGAATTTATGGACCCCGCTCCTATCCAAGGCAGGCTGTCGGCTCATCATCAGCGGCCACCAGCACAATTACCGCCGGGACGACCCCTCCGACGGGCGGAAATGGACCCAGCTGGTCGGCGGCGGTCCGAAACTCTCTGAAAAAGCCTTCCCGACTGTCATAGAAGGCAAGGTCGAAGGCCGCGAACTCCGCATTACCGTCCATAATATGACTACCGGCGCAATTCAGGACAGCTTCTCAATTAAACGATGAATCAACGCGTTCCGCTCTGGAAAATCTTTCTGGTCTTTGCCAAGATCGGAGCCTTCACTATCGGCGGAGGCTATGCGATGATACCCATAATCCAGGCCGAAATGTCACGTCGCGGATGGATCTCTGAAGAAGATCTGCCTGACATCGTCGCCCTTTCGCAGAGCGCCCCCGGAGTAATGGCCGTGAATATCTCCATCTTTGCCGGGCACAAACTCCGCGGCGTCAAAGGCAGTATCGCCGCCACTCTGGGGTCCATTACCCCTTCCTTCCTGATCATCCTTGCGATCGCTATGTTTTTCACTGCCTTCAAGGATAATCCTTACGTGGAGCGTGCCTTCCTTGGCATACGTCCGGTAGTAATAGCACTGATCCTGGTCCCGATGGTCAATATGGCTAAAAAATGCTGCCTACGCTGGTGGCACTGGCTCCTTGCCGGAGCTTCGCTTGTCGCCGTGGCCATACTGAATGTCTCACCGCTGTACATCATCGTCTCGGTGATGGTCATCGGTTTTGCCGTCACTTATTTCAAGGAGGTACGTAAATGAGTGTAGTCTCCATCCTCCTCCAGCTTGCGTGGACCTTCTTCGTCATAGGGGCCTTCACTTTCGGCGGAGGCTATGCTATGCTCTCGCTGATCCAGAACGAAGTAGTGGTCCGCCACGCCTGGCTGAGCGAGAGCGCCTTTACAGACATCGTCGCAATCTCGCAGATGACCCCGGGGCCAATAGGCATCAACAGCGCCACCTACGTCGGCTATGACGTACTGTACGCCACGACGGGCAGCCATTTTATGGGAGTATGCGGCTCGCTGGCAGCCACCCTCGCCCTGATGCTGCCCTCCTTCATTATAATGCTGCTGATTGTCCGCTTCTACACGCGCTTCCGCACGAGCCGCCTCTATGGCGGGACTATGGTCTGGCTGAAACCGGCGGTAGTTGGCCTGATCGGAGCCGCAGCCGTCATCCTTATGGTCAAGGTCAGCTGGAACGGCTGCGTTCCAGATCTAAGCATCGTCCGTGACAATTTTCCCGACTGGAAGAGCTGGGGGCTTCTTGCCGCCGCCTTCGCCGCTTCCAAATGGGGCCGCGTCAATCCGATAGTTCTGATTCTCCTCGCCGCCGCGGCAGGACTTATCCTTTACTGACAGTCCTCGGCGGGAGCGGCTTTCTGTTCGCTGCCGGGCAGGCCTATCAGCCCACGGGCGTGCTTGGCATAGGTATAGCCCATCACGTCGAACATCCGGAAGAGATGGTCGATGGAGGCGTCGAAGCGCTTGTAGTCCTTGTTCTCGGCGCTGCACCACTGGACTTCGGAAGCTGCGCAGAGGCGCGGCAGGAGCATATATTCAAGATGCTCCGGCGTTGAAATATACTCGGTCCAGAGATTGGCCTGGACTCCGATTATATGGTCCTCGGTACCGGGCTCCATACCCTCGTAGGGCTCATAGCCGTAGACCATCTCCAAGGGGAGATAATGGCCGATGGCAAGGGGTTCCTTGTCCTGTTCCTTGCTCTGGTAATAGTCCAGATAAAGGAACTTGTTCGGAGACATTATGACGTCGAAATCGCGGGACGCGGCCTCAATGCCGCCTTTTGTCCCGCGCCAGGACATAACCGTTGCGCCGGGAGCAAGATTTCCCTGAAGGATTTCATCCCAGCCGATAATCTTGCGGCCCTTTGCCTCCAGCATTTTCTGGACACGGGCGGTGACGTAGTTCTGGAGATAATGTCTGGCCTCAGGTCCCTTCTTAATGCCGAGTTTACGCATCCTTGCACGGCATTTCGGACAGTTGTCCCAGGGAATTTCCCCCTTGTAACGACGGCTGCCGAAGCATTCGTCGCCTCCGATATGGATGTACTCGGAAGGGAAAATATCCACAATCTCGTCGAAAACCTTGTCCAGGAAGGTGAAGACCTCGTCATTCCCGGCGCAGAGAATGTCTACGGCGATGCCCCAGACCTTGCGCACTTCGTAAGGTCCGCCGGTGCAGCCAAGTTCCGGATAGGAGGCAAGGGCGGCGACCATATGGCCCGGAAGGTCAATCTCAGGGATGACTGTGATGCCTCGCTCCGCCGCATAGGCCACGACTTCGCGAAGTTCGTCCTGGGTATAGAAACCACCGTGACGCACTCCGTCGAACTGCTCAAAATCCTTGCCGACCATAGTCTCATCCCTCCAGGCCCCGACCTCGGTCAGGCGAGGATAGGACTTGATTTCCACCCTCCAGCCCTGGTCGTCCGTCAGATGCCAGTGGAAACGGTTGAGCTTGAAGGCAGCGGCGATGTCAATGATGCGCTTGGTCTCCTCGACCGACCAGAAATGGCGGCAAGGATCCAGATGGACTCCACGGTAAGGGAAGCGCGGACTGTCCAGTATGCTCACGACGGGAAGATTCCACTTGGCGCTTGCTTTTGCCGAGCCATAGATTTCCTCAGGCAGCATCTGCTTGAGAGTCTCTATCGCGTAGAGGAAGCCATTGAAGGCGGAAGCCTCGACGTTTACGCCGTTTTTCTTGACATTGAGCGCATATTCTTCTTCGCCGAGATTCGGATTCAGAAGGAAGCGAACCGGCTGGCCCGAGTCCTCCGAGGAGACGGCGGAAGCCTTGCCGCTCACGAGCGAAAGCTGAGAGGCAAAGCGCTCCACGGCAGCGCGGGAAGAGGTGTCAAGTACTTCTTCCACATAGAAGGGCTTGCCTGAAATCTGGAATACGCCCTCGCCGGGAGTGACGCTTTCCGGCATCGGGACTACGTGGAACTCAGGGGTTTTCTGACTGCAACACAGCAGAGCGAAAGCAGCAAGTATCAGTAAAAACTTCTTCACAGCTTAATGCTTTGTTCAAGAACAATATCCTGAGAAGACGTGCCAAGCTGGATCTTGTATGTACCGGCATCTACCTTCCAATCGTGGTCAGCTGTGCTGTAATAGGCAAAATCGGCACGTGAGAGGTGAATGCTCACTTGCTGTGAGGCGCCCTTCGGCAGGGAGACTTTCTCGAAACCCTTAAGCTCGCGTGCAGGACGGAGAACTTTCGGTGAGAGAGGAGCCACATAGATCTGAGGCACTGCTGCACCGGCGACCTTTCCGGTATTGCGGACGGTGAAACTCACGTCGAAGCCATCGCCGGCAGGAACGACGGAGAGTCCTTCATAGGCGAAGCTGGTGTAACTGAGGCCATAACCGAAGGGATAGAGAGGCTTCACATTGAAATGCTCGACACCGCGGTAGCCGACAAAGACACCCTCGGCATACTCCGAGTAGTTGTATTTGACGTGAGCCGGACGAGCCGTACGGTTATAATCCGGGAAAGACACCTTGTAGGCATCCGTAGGATAATAGAAAGCGCTGACAGGATTGGCTTTTTCACTGCCCCAGAAGGTAAACGGCAGATGACCGGAAGGGCTGACCTTCCCGGTCAAAAGATCTGCAATGGCGGTACCGCCACTCTGGCCGGCATACCACACAAAGAGAATCGCATCCACCTTGTCACCCCATTCTCCTAAATCGACCTCGCCGCCGGAGAATACTACCACAACCACCTTCTTATTGTGCTCAAGGGCGAATTTGATCTCTTTCTCCTGGCCCTTCGGCAAAGCATATGTGCGGTCGAAGTTCTCCCCTTCGGTCTTTTGATCGTAACCGACTACAACCACCGCGACACCGGCTTTTTCAAGGGCGGCGATATTCTCGGCGGTGTCATAATGGTCACCCACGGGATAAAGCAGGTCCACAGGATAATTCTTTCCGAGTGCTTTCATCCCCTTGGCAACGGATATGCGCTCGTCGCCCTTGGGATGGACATTGCCGGAACCGCCTCCGCGAGGCATGTTGAATGCATCGGAGCCCAGAACCGCGATGCGCGTCTTCTTGGCGAGCGGCAGCACCCCGTCATTTTTCAGAAGGACAGGCGCCTCCACGGCAAGATTGTAAGCACTGCGATAGGAAAATGCGCTGTTTTCCTCTTTGGCCTCTTCGGGAGCCTTGAGAAGGTCAAAGGCAATCAGAGCTTGAAGGATATGCTGTACCTTTTCGTCAATGACAGCTTCCGTAATCACTCCGTTCTCAAGAAGGGGACGGATCATCTTCTCGTTCAGCATGTACGGGCTCGGCATCTCAAGATCCAGACCACTTTCCAGGCAGCCCAAAGTCGAATAGGTCGATGTCCAGTCACTCATCACGATACCCTCGAAGCCCCAGCGGCGGAGGTTGTCCTTGATAAGCCAGGGATTCTCGGCAGAGTGCGTGCCGTTAATCATATTGTAGCTGGTCATGACCGCACCGACATGGGCCTTTTCGACAGCCTTGCGGAAGGTCGGGAAGTAGATTTCATTGGCAGTACGCTCATCCACATTGGAACTGAGACCGTGACGGTCGTACTCTGAATTGTTGAAGGCAAAATGCTTGATCGTGGCCATTACACCTTCTGCCTGCATGCCATTGATATACTCCACGGCCATCTCGGAGGCGAGATACGGATCCTCTCCGAAATACTCGAAATTACGGCCGCAGAGAGGGCTGCGGTAGATATTGACTCCGGGACCGAGCATTATGCCCACTCCCCTGACCTTGGCGTCCTGACCGATTGCGGCGCCCATGTCGTGGACGGCAGCGCGGTTCCATGAAGCGGCCGCGGCTATACCGGCAGGATAAAGGATACTGACAGTATGGTTCCTGACTCCCTGGGGGCCGTCGGCCATCCTAACGGCAGGGATTCCCAGACGGGGAACCGCCGCAATATGGAATCCATCGATTGCGCCTCCGATCATTGAAATCTTTTCCTGGAGGGTCATCTGTTTCACAAGTGAGGCCGCCTTGTCCTTGTGGGCCTGAGTAATCTCTCCGGGGGCGGCGAAAGCAGCCACCGAAATGAGCAGGGAAGCAATAATAGCAGTGATTTTCATAAAAATTAAAGATTATTGATTTTAGTTTTTCTCAGAATAAGGAAACATAGGCCGCTGTATACAAGGATAATCAGGGTATTTATTCCCATAAGTCCCCATCTGACTCCTTCCGCGGGGAAGAGAGAGGCAAAAGCGTAAAACAGTGCGAGAGCTGCTCCCATAAGGAGGAAATACATACAGATTCGTCCCCAATTATAGGGAAAAGGATTATATTTCGCGCCCAGCGCGGCGCTTACTATGAACATAGTCAGGTAGCTGGCCAGATGGCCGAAGGCCGAGGCCCAGTAAGAATATCGCGGCATAAAGACCACATTCACCACTGCGGTCACGACAAGCCCGGCAAGAGTAATCCACAGGGCCATATTGGTCTTCCCGGAGAGCTTGTACCACATAGACACGTTGAAAAGCATCCCCAGCAGCATATAGCTAAGAAGCATCACCGGAACGATTCCTATTCCCACGCGGAAATCCCTTCCGAGGAAAAGGGAAATAATGTCGATATATCCGACCACCCCGAGAAGCACCAGGCCGCAGAATGCCGTAAACCATTCCATCACGGCGGCATAGAGCGGCTTCGAATTCCTGTCCCTGGCCCTCTGGAAGAAGAAGGGCTCGGCCGCATAACGGAACATCTGGATAAAGAGGTTCATTATGACGGCGAGTTTGACGGCCGCCTGGTAAACCCCAAGAGACGCCCTCCAATCCTCGGGATTCGTATCGAAATAACGGAAAAGGATCCTGTCCAGAAAATCATTGGCGACTCCCGGGAGGGATGCGATCATAAGTGGAAGGGAATATGCGAGCAGGCGCCCTGTAAGTTTCCTGTCATAGACAAAGCGGAACTTCACAAGGTCAGGGATGAACAGGATCAGACAGAGTATGCAGCTGAACAGGATTGCGAGTATGGGATAGGTAAAATCAGGCTTGGCCGGCCAAAGGAAGAACAGCACCAGATTAGACCCTGTCTCGGTCAGTATCTTTAAGGTCTTGAATATCGCAAACTTAAACGCCTTGTGCTCCTGACGCAGTTTTGCAAACAGAATCGCAGTCAGACTGTCCGAGAAAAGAATCAGGGCGACATAGATTATCAGGCTGCGATATCCCTCATAGCCGAGGGCCGCAGAGATGCTCTCCGAGAAAGCAACCATCAGGGCGAGAAAGCCCAGGTTAAGGCCGAATACGGCAATCAGCGCATTGGAATAGACTTTCTGCGGGTCCTCCCCTTCTTTGTTGGCGTAGCGGAAACAACCTGTCTCCAGACCGAGCACGAGCACTACCTGCAGGATGGCGATATAAGCCATAAATTCCGTGACCACCCCATACTGCACCTGGGTGAGCATTCGGGTATAGATTGGGACAAAAAGGAAGTTCAGCACCCTGGCCAGGATGGAACTGAGACCATAGACAGCTGTCTCACCTGCTAGTTGTTTCAGCGGATTTGCCATAATTCTTACAAAAATAACTATTTTTGCAGAAAACTGACAAAAAGATGAGAAGAATTCTGTACTTGTCCATAGCCGTTCTGGCCATTGTATCCTGCAAGAACCGCCGGAGCGGAGAAGAAGTCACCGAAGAGGTCCAGGAAGAGGCTCCCGCCGTCGTCATAGACACCGTCGCAGCGGCAAAAGCTGCCGCAGAACTTCCCGAAGAGCCGGTGTTCGACATAGTCACGACGATGGGCACCATCAAGGTCCGTCTTTACAAGAATACGCCCAAGCATCGCGCCAACTTCGAAAAGCTCGCCCTCTCGGGCTTCTATGACTCCACTCGCATCCACCGCGTCGTGGATGGATTCGTCATCCAGATGGGAGATCCACTTTCACGTGACACTTCCTTGGTCGGCAAATGGGGAACAGGCGGGCCGGACTGGCAGATTCCCGCAGAATTCGTCCCAGAATACAAGCATAAGAAAGGTGCCCTGGCCGCCGCCCGCAGGGGTGACAAGGCGAATCCCTACAAGGAATCATCCGGCTCGCAGTTCTATCTTGTCCAGAATCCGGACAACTGTGCCCCTCTGGACGGAGAATACACCGTCTTCGGCGAAACTGTCGCCGGACTGAATGTCATAGACCGCATCGCCTCTGTCCACACCGACCGTTACGCACGCCCCACTCGGGAAATTATGGTTCTGTCCGTAAAATCTGACCCGGAATACAACAATCCCCCAGCCTTAGCTGCCGGAGCAAATAAATAATTGAAATTATTCGGCTGACGGAAAGTCTTATGGCACGAAATTAGCATAAGAAAGAGCCGAATAGTTTTTTCATAGGTTAAGTTTTAGGTTAGAATGCGAACGGACCCTGCTGAGAAGCACGGTCCGTTCATCTTTTTCATTCAGTATCAGTCATCCTGTCGTGAACTATCCTTTCGAGAAGCTGCTGAAGATAGCCTCTTGCGTATCTGTCAAGCGATGACGCCCTGTCAGGGTCCTTCTCGATCAGATTGTCAGACATAGACAGATCCTCCAGAGAATAGAGCCCGATATCCTTGTCCATATTGAACTCGAGCACATAGCCGTCCCGGCAATAGAAATAAGTGCCAAGAGCCTCATAGAAGGCAAAGGTTTCCTCATCCGGCGTTGTCAGCAGGTCACAGCCGAAACTCACGAAAGGCTCGTCGTAACCGAGATAGCTCATCACGGTGGCCTGGATGTCCGTCTGCTGGGCAATGCCGCCGCGGCGGGCATTCAGCGAGCCGTCAGGAGCCCAGAAGGCAATCGGTACAAGGTAGCGTCCGATCAGTTTGTTCTGGTACTCGTCCTGGTCGGCCTCGTTGCAATGGTCTCCGGAAAACACGAAGAGAGTGTTCTCAAACCAAGTCTCGTTCTTTGCCTTTTCAAAGAAGAGACGGATTGAGTTGTCAGCGTATTTTATACACTTGTGCATAGGGATGCGGCCCTCTGGGAAACGCTCCTCATAGCCCGGAGGAAGGTGGAAGGGATGATGCGAGGATGCGGTAAAGACCGAAGCCACGAATGGCTCCTGAAGCTCCCCTATCCCCTTTTCGAAGGCTTGCAGGAAGGGTTCGTCCCATATTCCCCACATCCCGTCGAACTGGGAATCGTCGCCGAATTCTTCCATATTGAAATGCTTGCGGAAACCAAGCGTCCCCGCCATTCCGGTTATCCCGAGCGAAGCCTTTGGACAGCCGTGATAGAAAGCCGAACTGTAGCCCTTCTTCTCTACAAGGTCGGTGACGAAACCGTCCAGCGAGTTGTTGGCGTAGGGAGAGAGGACGTATGGCTTTATAACCGTCGGAAGACCAGCCGCAATGGCCGAAAGGGCACAGATGCTCTGACGGTCATGGGCGAAAGAGTGGCGGAAGACCAGGCTCTCCTGCATAAGAGAATCGAGGAAAGGCATATAGCCCTCGTATTCTTTTCCCTGCCAGCCGGTCAGGAACTGGCTGTAGGAGGCCGAGAAACTCTCAAGGATGAAGATTACCACATTCTTGGGACGGAACTGCGTTCCTTCCGCAGGCCGTTTCACTGGATTGAACAAAGCTTCGGCGTCTTCGTCGCTCAGCCAGTGCGGCTCAGGGAAGGGCGGGTCGCCGATGGTCCGCATCATAGAGAAGGCCGTGTTAAGGACGATGCCTGTCTCGGTGGGTGTTTCGCAATAGTCATTGGCGTCCTGCAGCGAAATGGGATGCCAGGTTGTCAGACCCCCTCTCAGGCCGGAGACGATCGGCACGAGCGAAAGCAGAAGTATCAGCGTATGAACGAGATATTCATACCAGTGATATGGCTCTCCCGAAGGTTTCTGCTCACGGTAAAGGAAAATGAGGGCCAGCAGGAAAGCAATTCCGACAAGGACCAGATACCAGTGGGCGAGAGCCTCATTGAGGAAAATCCCTCCGAGATTGCTCTCAGCTCCGAATTCCTGGAACACGGACCAGGTCGTGCGCTTTCCGGTGTACGGGAAATATACCGCATCGCAGAGGCTCACGGCAAGGCATACGAAATTCGGCAGCACGAAGAAAAACTTCTCGACCGCCCTCCAGGCCTTGGTCTCGCGAAGACGGAAGGGCAGCAGAGCCATCAGAAGATAAGGAATGCTGGCATAGAGGATGGCGCAAATGTCGAAGCGCATACCTCCGAGAAACATTCCCCACAGCCTGGCCCCGCCGACTCCCGGGAAAAGTGACCTGTTCTCCAGGAAAAAGATTCCGCGGCCTATCGCATAAAGAACAAGCAGGAGAAGGATATTGCAAAAAAGCGAAAAAACCGGGCGAAAGAACGCCCGGCCTTTTCCTGATGTTTTTACCATCGAATTAGTCTCCAAGTGAGAAACGTTTGAAAGCAAGCACCTTGGCTTCCTTGTCAACTGCGGCGAGAGCGGCTGCGACAGTCTGCTTGTCGTCGCTGAGCTGATACTCCTGCTCCATAAGAGTGTTCTCTTTCAGGAACTTGGCGACACGGCCCTTGGCGATGTTCTCGATCATCTGGGCGGGGAGGCTGGCAGCCTTCTCTGCTCCGACGGTCTTGATGATCTCGCGAGCCTGGTCGGCCTGGGCGGGAGTGAGCCAGCCCTTGGCAGTATTGGACTCGATGTGGTCCTCGCTGTCCACGTGGGCGGGATTGATGCCGGCCTTCTTGAGGGCGGCGTCAACAGCCTTCTGGACGAGCTCGTCCTTGGTCTTCTGCAGTGCAACGGTCTTCTCGGACTCAAGCACCTCGGCGGGGACGGAAGCCTCGTCGACGGCGACAGGGTTCATTGAAGCGACCTGCATCGCGATACCGCGGGCAATCTCGGCGGGAACGGCCTTTGAGAAAGCCACGATGGCACCGAGCTTGCCGTTGAAGTGGACATACTCGGACACGAAGGGAGCCTCGAGGGCGCCATAGTAAGCAAGGATGTGCTTTTCACCGGTCTTGCCGGCCTGGTTGGTGATGTTTTCGTCGAGGGTATAACCGTCGGCGGCCTTCAGGGACTTGAGAGCCTCGAGGTCGGCGGGGAAAGCAGCGATGGCAGCATCAGCGATCGACGCGGCGAGGGCCTTGAAATCCGGCGTGGCAGCCACGAAGTCAGTTTCGCAGCCAAGGCACACGAGGATGGCCTTTCCACCGTCGATGCGGCTCAGGACAGCACCCTGCGTGGTTTCGTTGTCACCCCTCTTGGCAAGGGTTGATTTACCTTTCTCGCGAAGGATTTCGACAGCACGCTTGAAATCGCCGTCAGCCTCGGTGAGGGCCTTCTTGCAATCCATCATACCGGCGCTGGTCATATCGCGCAGCTTCTTGATATCTGCTAATGAGATAGCCATAATACTTTTGCTTAATTGGTTAATTACTCGGCGTTTTCTTCCTTCGGAGCTTCCTCCTTCGGGGCCTCTTCAGCGACCTCTACCTGCTCGGCCTTTGCGCCGCGGCGGGGACGGAGTTTCTTGCCCTGGACAGGAGCCTCGGCAGGAGCGGCATCCTCAGCGGGAGCCTCTTTCTCTTTCTCGAGCTTGCGCTCTTCCAGACCCTCCTGGATAGCCTTGCAAAGGATATCCATAATGAGGGCGATAGACTTCGTAGCGTCGTCGTTAGCCGGAATCACATAATCAATAGGGGTGGGATCGCAGCAAGTGTCAACCATTGCGATAACCGGGATGTTCAGACGGACGGCCTCCTTGACGGCATTGGCCTCTTTCTGGATGTCGACTACGAAGATGGCTGAAGGGAGGCGGGACATATCGCGGATGGAGCCGAGGTTCTTCTCGAGCTTTGCCCTCTGACGGTCGATCTGGAGACGCTCACGCTTTGCGAGTTTCTCATAGGTTCCGTCTTCCTTCATCTTGTCGATGGTGTTCATTTTCTTGACGGCCTTGCGGATAGTCGGGAAATTGGTAAGCATACCACCCGGCCAGCGCTCGGTCACGGAAGGCATATTGACGGCAGCGGCCTTCTCGGCAACGACGTCTTTCGCCTGTTTCTTGGTGGCAACGAAGAGGACCTTGCGGCCAGAGCGGGCCAGTGCTTTGAGGACCTCGGCTGCCTCGTCGATCTTGACGACGGTCTTGTGCAGGTCGATGATGTGGATTCCGTTCTTCTGGTCGAAGATGTACGGAGCCATCTTGGGGTTCCACTTGCGGGCGAGATGTCCGAAGTGTGCACCTGCATCAAGCAGTTCCTGGAAATTTGTTCTAGACATTTTGTTCTTGTTCTTTTTTTGTTTCTCTTTTCATCAATCTCGGAGTAACGGTATCCCGGTCTCCGGGATTTTCCGCAGTTCCGGCAATCCTTTTCGTAGCTGGGAGGAATTCGCATCCCCGCCCCAGATCTCAGGATTTGTCCGACCGGACTGTGCAGGATGTAAATCAGTCGTAAGCTGTTAACGCTTGCTGAACTGGAAGCGACGGCGTGCGCCAGGCTGACCGGGTTTCTTTCTCTCGACCTCACGGGCATCGCGGGTGAGGAAGCCGGCGGCCTTCAGGGCAGGACGGTACGCCTCTTTGTCGACCTCGCAAAGTGCGCGGGCGATTCCGAGACGGACGGCTTCGGCCTGACCTTTGGTGCCACCTCCGACGAGAGTGACCTTGATGTCAAACTGACCTGCTGTGCCGGTGACCTCGAAGGGCTGATTGACGATGTACTGGAGGGTCTCCTCCTTGAAGTAATCGTTCAGCTCACGATCGTTGATGACGATCTTGCCGGTGCCGGCGACAACATAAACACGAGCGACAGCTGATTTACGTCTTCCAAGGGCGTGTTTCTGTTCCATTTGCTCTGTTTAGATTTCGTTTAACTTGATTTCTTTGGGGTTCTGCGCCTGGTGCGGATGCTCGGGACCTGCATAGACATACAGGTTGTTGATGAGCTTGTCACCAAGACGGGTCTTGGGAAGCATTCCCTTAACCGAGCGGCGGATGAGCTCTGCCGGACGGCTTGCAAGAATCTCTTTCGGCGTGGTGAAGCGCTGTCCGCCCGGATAGCCGGTGTAACGGACATAGACGCGGTCAGTCATCTTCTTGCCGGTGAGACGGATCTTCTCGGCGTTTACGATGATGACATTGTCACCACAGTCGACGTGCGGGGTGTAGCCAGGCTTGGTCTTTCCACGAAGCACGAGGGCGACGCGGGAAGCAAGGCGACCCAGCACGAGATCAGTTGCATCAATGACCACCCACTCCTTGTTTACAGTCGCTGCATTAAGCGATACTGTTTTGTAGCTAAGTGTGTCCACTGTCTTGATCTTTAATGGTTTAACAATAATTTTATGCGATCCCTACACTTTTAGGGGACCGCAAAGGTAGGAATTATTTGTGAGAAAACCAAATACTGCGTACAATGCAAGTTTTTTTGTAAATTTGTCCCAATGAAAATCGGATCCATAGATTTAGGGTCACGCCCCGTTGTCCTTGCGCCAATGGAGGATGTCACCGACGCGTCCTTCCGCATCCTGTGCAGGGAGGCGGGCGCAGCTATGGTCACGACCGAGTTCGTTTCTTCGGACGGGCTCATCCGTGACGCCGCAAAGGCCATCGCAAAGATGCATACGCTGGAAGAGGAGGCTCCGGTGGCAGTCCAGATCTATGGGAACATTCCCGAGGCTATGGTGGAAGCGGCCAGGATGGCGGACCGCGCCGCCGAACTTGCCGGGGGCCACGGGGCCGACGTGGTGGACATAAACTTCGGCTGTCCTGTTTCGAAAATCGCCGGACGGGGTGCCGGCAGCGGAATGATGCGGGAGCCTGACAAGATGGTCGCAATCACGAAGGCCGTCGTGGAGGCTGTCGGAAGGCCGGTTACGGTCAAGACGCGTCTGGGATGGGACGAGAACTCGAAAATCATAGTCGAACTCGCAGAAAGGCTGCAGGATGTCGGGATTGCGGCACTGACCATACACGGCCGCACCCGCTGCCAGATGTACAAGGGCGAAGCTGACTGGACGCTGATCGGCGAGGTCAAGGCGAATCCTCGTATGCATATACCTATAATAGGTAACGGAGACATCTGCTCGGCCCGGGGAGCGCTGGAGGCTTTCGAGCGCTACGGAGTGGACGGAATAATGGTCGGACGGGCCTCTTTCGGCAGGCCGTGGATCTTCACTGAAATAAGGCACTTGCTTGACACGGGTTCTGAGATGGAGGCTCCGGGCGTTGTTGAACGCGTCTCTCTGGCAAAAAGGCACTTCCAACTGTCTCTCGACCTGAAGGGCCCGGTTACCGGCGTATATGAAATGCGCCGCCACCTCAGCTGCTACTTCAAAGGCCTGCCGGATTTCAAGGAAACAAGGATCAGGCTTGTCACATCGCGAGACCCTGCCGAGATATTCGAAACCCTCGATTACATCGCCGCCCGCTGGGGAGACACTCCCCTGCCCGACAGCGCCGGCGTTTACGGAATCTGACCGCCACATAAAGCGTTGTGCGTCAACGAGTTAGACAACGGGACGACAGAGTCGGAAACGCAGCGACAACGGAATCGGCGGCGAGATCAATGCAGAAGAGCAAGCAGGGTGTCGGCAAAGCGCTCCTTTTCGCCCTCGCCGAGGAAGCCGACCTCGATGGGCACATAGAAAAGCCTCTGCTTCAACTCCTCCGGCAGTTTCTTCACGTCCCGGATGCGCTGGGCGTCTTTTTCCGTGGTAACCACCCCCGCAGTCGGGCAGTCCCGCACCGCGCCCATTATACTCCGTATGTCCCCGCGGGAGTAGCGGTGATGGTCAGGGAAGGCGAAGCGGCGGACGATCTTGTATTTGTCCGAAAGGAAACTGCGGAGCGGCCCGTCCTTGGCTATTCCGCTGAAAAGAATCACCCTGGGGGAATATGTGAAGCGGCTGTCCGCCTCCTCGAAGACCGGCTCCATCGGGAGGTAGGAAATCGACGTAAAGAAGATTTTCTGATCTGGGAGAAGTCCCATAGCTGAGGCCCACTCCCCCTTTTCCCACTCGTTCATATAGAGCGGACACTTGGTAACGATTACAATGTCGGCAGCCCTGAGCCTGGAAGGCAGGTCACGGAGACGCCCCCACGGAAGAAGCCGGTCCTTATGGACAGGACGGTTGAAATCCACCAGGACTATGTTCACGTCACAGCGGAGACGCCTGTACTGGAAGGCATCGTCCAGGACGATAAGACTGGCCTTAGGTAAGACCGGTTCCGTCCCGTCCGCCGCCACACCACCTTCCGCGAGCAGCCGGCAGCCTTCTACGCGGTCTTTGTCCACGGCGACCGTCACCGCCGGAAACTTCCGGGCAAGCTGGAGCGGCTCATCCCCGTAGTCCCGCGCAGAGCCGTCGCGCAAAACGATCCTGAAGCCCTTCAGGCGTCGCTTGTATCCCCGGGAAAGGACGGCAAGGTTGGAATAGGCCCAGTCGTCGCTCTGCAGCAGAAGTTTCAGAAGCATCTCGGTGTGAGGCGTCTTACCTGTGCCGCCTATACTGATGTTGCCGATGCAGACTGTCGGGACCGGAGAGGTGAAGGATTTCTTCCAGCCCTTGTCGTAGAACAGATGGCGTATGGCGAGGATAAGTCTGTAGAGCATAGCTTACATCGAGAGCACGTTGAGAACGGAAATCAGTTCTTTATTGATTGGCTTGTCCATTTTGACGGCCCGGGAAATGGGGACATAGACAATCTCGTCATTCTTGATACCGACCATTATGTTGCGCTGTCCTTCGAGGAGGGCCTCGATGGCCGCATAGCCCATTCGGGACGCGAGAATACGGTCGTATGCGGTCGGCGTGCCGCCCCTCTGGAGATGGCCGAGTATGGTCACGCGGGCATCGAACTGCGGATACTCCTTCTTGATACGGTCGGCGTAGTAGAACGCACCGCCGACACCGTTCTTCTGGGCCTCGCTGACAAGGACTATCGCGCTGTTCTTGCTCTTGCGCTTGCCCCTTTCGATGAATGCAGCGAGCTGGTCCACGTCCGTATTGTCCTCGGGGATGATGGCCGCTTCGGCCCCTGAAGCAATAGCACTGTTCTGCGCCAGGAAGCCGGCGTCACGGCCCATAACCTCTATAAAGAATATCCTGTCGTGGGAATTCGCCGTGTCGCGGATCTTATCCACGCATTCGACTATGGTATTTAGGGCGCTGTCATAGCCTATCGTAGAGTCTGTCCCGTAGAGGTCATTGTCTATGGTTCCGGGAAGGCCGATTATCGGGATGTCGTATTCGGCGGCAAAGAGCTGGGCACCGGTAAGGGAACCGTTCCCGCCTATCACGAAGAGGGCGTCAATTCCGGCTTCGACCATATTGTCGTAGGCCTTTTTTCTACCCTCGGCCTCCAGGAAGGCCTGGCAACGGGCGGTCTTAAGTATGGTTCCGCCCCTCTGGATTGTGTTGGACACAGAGGATGAAGTGAATTTGACGAATTCCTTCTCAATCAGGCCCTGGTAGCCACGCATAATTCCGATGACATTCAGGTCGTGATAACGGGCGCTGCGCGTAAGGGCGCGGATTGCCGCATTCATCCCCGGGGCATCCCCTCCGGAGGTAAGTATTCCGATAGTCTTAATTTCCCTTGCCATAGTATTTTATTTTGAAAGCACTTCGTTCTGGACGCGGACGGATTCTTCGTGGATGGAATTGAAGACAGCCTCCACGAACTGCTCCGAGAGGCCGTACTGAGCTCCCTTTTCCTTCATTGCGGCAAGCAGGGCATCCCAGCGGCCGGTCTGAAGGATGGCGACATTGTGCTCGCGCTTATATGTGCCGATCTTCTTGCTGACATCCATACGGGAATGCAGCAGGTATAGCAGATTTTCGTCGAGGATATCAATCTGGGCACGCAACTGGTCTATTCCTTCACGGTACTCCTTGTCTCCCGAATCCTTTTCACGAATCTGAAGGGACTCGAGAAGCGTCAGAAGGTCGGCCGGGGTAAGCTGCTGCTTAGCGTCAGAGAGGGCGCAATCCGGCGAGCAGTGACTCTCAAGCATCAGGCCTTCGAGACCAAGGTCCATAGCCTTCTGGGATATCTCCAGCAGGTATTTACGGTCTCCGCCCATATGCGAAGGGTCGGCGAAGAAGGGCAGCTGCGGATAGCGGGTGCGGAGTTCGATGGCAATCTGCCAGCCCGGGGCGTTGCGGTAGGCAATGGGCTCGGAGGTCGAAAATCCGCGGTGGATTACTCCGAGTTTCCTGACACCCGCCTGGTTCAGGCGCTCCAGGGCTCCTATCCACAGGCCCAGGTCCGGATTGACCGGATTCTTGACCAGCACCGGGATATCCGTGTCACGCAGAGCGTCCGCAATTTCCTGCATAAGGAAGGGATTCGCGGAAGTCCTGGCGCCCACCCATACCATATCTATACCATATTTCAGGCACTCGTAGACGTGTTTTTCACTGGCGACCTCGGTACAGACCTTCATCCCGGTCTCTTCCTTGACCTGCCTGAGCCACTTCAGTCCGGGGGTGCCTATACCCTCGAAACTCCCAGGATGGGTGCGGGGTTTCCATATTCCGGCACGGAAAACGTGGATGCCCCTTTCGGAGAGGCCGCGGGCGGTTTCAAGGACTTGCTCCAGGGACTCGGCGCTGCAGGGGCCGGCGATGGTCATAGGGCGAGGAAGGGTAAAAAAGCCCCATTCCCAGATGGGTATAAGCTCCAGGGTCTTTGCCATAACTATCTGATAATCTTCTTGATTCGGTTTGCCTCTTCGATTAGGCCGCGGATGCCGTCCTCATCGAACTCATCTATAGCCTTTCGGAAGGCCTGCATTTTTTCTATATAGGTATCCATCACCTGCAGCACGTTCTCCCGGTTCTGAGTCAAAATGGGAATCCACATATCCGCATTGGACTTGGCGAGACGGACAGTCGAGGAAAAGCCTCCGGAGGCCAGGTCGAAGATATGTTTCTCGTCCTTTTCTTTCTCCAGCACGGTCAGAGCCAGGGCGAAGGAGGTGACGTGGGAGATGTGCGAGACATAGGCGGTATGGACGTCGTGCTGCGAGGCGTTCATATATATTGGCCTCATATTCAGGCAGCCATAGAGTTCTTCTATGGTCCTGAGGGCTTTCGGCGAGGATTCCTCTGCATTCGCGAAGATGCACGCACGCCCGTCGAACAGGCCTTCCATCGCCGCCCAGGGGCCGCTGTACTCGGTTCCGGCCATAGGATGGGTGGAGACGAACTGTCCGCGGCGGGGATGGTACTTTGTAGCCTGGCAGATATGCTCCTTGGTCGAGCAGACATCGATGACTATCTTGTCGTCCCCGATACGGTCCAGCACGGCCGTGACCAGACGGACGGCCGCTCCGACAGGCACTGCGACGACGATGATGTCCGACTCGCCTATGCACTTCTCAAGGGAGACCACCTCATCGACCAGGCCTATCTTTTCGGCTGCCGAAGCGTGCAGGCTGTCGTTTTCGACGCCGAGAACACGCTGCGCGAAGCCGCGACGCTTGAGGTCAATGGCCATCGACCCTCCGATCAGTCCCAAACCGATTATTCCTACCGTCATATAACTATCTGTTTATCAACACTTTACGCAACGCCTTCTCCAGCACGGGGACCGGGGCGCAGAGGGAGATGCGGATGTAATCGCGGCCGTTGCGCCCGAAAATAAAGCCGGGTGTGATGAAGACTCCTGCCTCGTAAAGAATCCTGTCAGAGACGGCCTCGCCGGGAGTCTTGCCTTCCGGCACATCAGAAGGCGAAACTTTCCCGAAAAGGAAAAGACCGGAAGAGTCTTTGTCGTACTCCGCACCGAGCGCGTCCATTATACGGCCGGCGACTTCGGCTCGGCGGTAATACTCGGCATTAAGCTTCTCAAACCACTCAGGACCGCTCTCCAGCGCCTTTACTGCGGCAAGTTGCAGGGGGCGGAAAATGCCTGAGTCCATCTGGCTTTTCACCTTCAGGATCTCCTTTATCACGGCGGCATCACCTGAAATCATTCCGAGACGCCAGCCCGCCATATTATGGGCCTTCGAAAGAGAATTCATCTCCAGGCAGCAATCCTTGGCTCCGGGAACGGAAAGTATGCTCAGAGGCTCACGAGTACGGATGAAGCTATAAGGATTGTCGTTGACAATCAATATCTTATGTTTCCGTCCGAAAGAGACGAGCTGCTCGTACAAAGCCTTGCTCGCGCGGGCTCCGGTAGGCATTCCGGGGTAGTTGGTCCACATCATTTTCACTCCTGCGAGATCCATCCTCTCAAGAGCTTCGAAATCCGGATACCAGCCATTCTCACGAAGAAGGTCGTAGTAGACGATTTCCGCGCCGGCAATCAGGCTGGCGGAGGAATAGGTAGGATAGCCCGGATCCGGGACAAGCACCTTGTCGCCAGGATTCAAAAATGCGAGCGAAGTCAGAAGGATGCCCTCCTTGGAGCCCGTAAGCGGCTGAATCTCAGATGACGGATCCAGTGTGACTCCATAGTAGCGCCCATACCAGTCGCAGAAAGCCTTCCTCAGTTCCGGGATGCCGGTATAGCTCTGGTAGCCATGGACACCGTCCCTGACGGCAGTCTCAGCCAGAACGGAAAGGGCCTCGCGGGGCGGAGTACCGTCCGGGGAACCTATGCCGAGATTGATTATCGGCTCCTCTCCCCTTTCCGCACGCTCGGCATTGAGCCGCGCGATTTCACGGTTCTTTATGGAAAAATAATATTCACGGACAGACTCTGTCCTATGAGCCGGAGGGATTATCATAATATGAAGAAGCGTATTCGCCGAGTATGTCAAGTCCTTCTACCAACGGACGTACGGCGTCCAGAGCCTGATTATAGCGGACATAGTCGTCGAAAGTGATATCGGCGTAGAAAAAATACTGCCACTCGCGTCCCGGGATCGGCAGGGACTGGATGCGGGTGAGGTTCATATCGTAGAACGACAGGATGGTCAGGATATGGGCCAGGGAGCCCGGTTTGTGAGGAAGGGTGAAGCAGATCGAGGCCTTGTCTACGGCTTCAGTCGGGATCTCCAGAGCATCGTCGAAAACCAGGAAACGGGTGAAATTCTGCTTGTAGGTCTCTATTCCGCCCTTGAGTATTTCAAGTCCATAGAGCTTCGCGGCAAGCTCGGAGGCCACGGCCCCCACCCCCTTGAGAGAGCGTTCTCGAAGTTCCCGCGCACTTTTCGCGGTGTCCTCCGACTCCACAAGATGGATCCAGGGGCATTCCCTCTCGAAGAATTCGCGCGTCTGGTTGATCGCCATATAGTGGGTTCTCACCTCGCGTATGTCCATCAGGGACTGGCCCGGGAGGGCCATAAGATTCTGGCGGATACGGAGATAGACCTCGCCCTTGATGCGGTGGCTGTACTTTCGCAAAAGTTCGAAATTATGGATGAGACCGCCGGAAAGGGTATTTTCAATGGCCATTACAGCCGCGTCCGCGACACCTGCCTCGATGGCCTGGTACAGACCGTCGAAGGTGTCGCATTCCACTATCTCAAGCCGCTCATTCTCATAGAACTCCCTTGCGGCCTGCTCGTGGAAACAACCCTTATAGCCCTGGATGGCAACCTTCTTCATACACTGAATGAGACGGGCGACTAGACCGTCAGGATATCCTTTTCCTTGGCTGCGATAATCTCGTCAACCTTCTTGACCCACTTGTCGGTAATCTTCTGGAGTTCTTCCTCGCCCTCCTTCTCGCCGTCCTCGGAGAGGCCGTCGTTCTTCTGGGCTTTCTTCAGCAGGTCGATACCGTCGCGGCGGGCGTTGCGGATGGTGACCTTGGTGGTCTCACCCTGGGCCTTGGCTTTCTTGATGAGCTCGCGGCGGCGTTCCTCGGTAAGGGCCGGGACGACGCAACGGATGATTTCACCATTGTTCGAAGGAGTCAGGCCGACATTGGCGTCAAGGATGGCCTTCTCAATCTTGGCAATCATATTGCGCTCCCAGGGCTGTATGGCGATGGTTTTTGCGTCAGGGGTGGTGATGGAAGCAACCTGGTTCAGGGGAGTGGGAGTTCCATAGTAATCCACCATTACCGGATTGAATATGGACGGAGAGGCCTTGCCGACACGGTAGTTTTTGAGGTCTTCTTCAAGATACTCCACGGAATCCTGCATCTTCAGGCTGGCAGCATCTACGATTTCTTTCGCTTTGGGTAACATATACGCTTTGTTTTTGTTTAACTTGCAAATATAAGAATTATTCCGGATTCTGTCTATAGAATATCCTGCTTGAGTTTTTCGACGTAGTCGGCGATCCGCTTGAGTTCCTTGGGGATGGGGATGGACTGGGGGCAGTGCTTGACGCATTCGCCGCAGATTATGCAGTGGTCGGCCTGGCGTACTGTTGGAATAGCTTTATTGTAGCTTGTCAGATAGGCCTTTTTCAGCTTACGGTAGTTCTTCTGCTCACGGCTCTGGGCATAAGTTCCTTCGGTGACTGAGTTGTTGTAATGCTTGAATATCCCAGGGATGTCTATGCCCCACGGACAGGGCATACAGTACTTGCAGTCCGTGCAGTTCACGGTAGGATATTCCATCATCCGCCTGGCCATTTCCTCCAGAAAATCCATCTCCTCCTGCGTCAGGGGCTTGAAATGGCCGAAGGTCTCGCAGTTTTCAATGAGGGGGTCCATAGATGCCATCCCAGAGAGCAGGCACTGGATCCCGGGATGCGAGCCCACGAAGCGGAATGCCCAGGAGGCCACGCTCCTGTCCGGCTCACGCTCCTTCATCCTGTCGGCGATATCGGCCGGGACCTTCGCGAGACGCCCGCCGAGAAGCGGTTCCATTACCATTATAGGTATTCCCCTCCTCTCCAGTTCGGCATAGGTATAGCTCGCATTGACATTCCTTTTGCCGTCCGCGTGGTTCCAGTCCACATAGTTCATCTCTATCATCACGAAGTCCCATTTCACCGTGCCTTCGTCGTGAAGCGCGAGCAGCGAATCGAACTGGTCCTGTGGGCCGTGGAAGGAAAAACCTATGTTACGGATGCGGCCGAGCCTCTTCTGCTCCTGCAGCCAGTCCATCATTCCATTGTCCACATAGCGGCTCTGGTAGGAGCGCCTTCCGCTTCCGCCCAAGGCGTGGAGCAGGTAATAATCCACGTAGTCCGTATGGAGGTTCACCAGCGACGCCTCGAACATTCTCTTCGAGGCCTCGGGCGAACTGTCGGCGAAGTTGGAGAGTTTGGTCGCCAGATAGTAACTGTCTCTGGGATAGCGGCTCAGGGCGTCGCCGGCAGCCTTTTCCGACTGTCCCTGAAGGTAGGCCGGAGAGGTGTCGTAGTAATTGATCCCGTGGGCCATCGCATAATCCACCATCTCGTTTACTGCAGCCTGGTCTATATGGTCCTTGCCGTCTTCCCCTTTGACCATTGGCCAGCGCATACAGCCGTAGCCGAGCAGCGAGGTCTTGTCGCCGTTGAGGGGGTTGGTCCTGTATTGCATCTCGGCAGGCTCTTCAAGCGAGCTCTTTTTCGGAGCGCAGGCCAGGGCAAGGGCTCCGGCGGCGCTGATTTTCAGGAAATCTCGTCTTTTCATACCTCGATGTGGCTATGGCGTCCGTTTACTGTGATTGCACTCAGGGGACGTGCCGGGCAGAGGAACTCACAGGCTCCGCAGCCGGTGCAAAGCTCCTCGTTCACGACGGGGATCAGATGCCCATCCTCATCCTTTACCATCCGGATAGCACCGCTGGGGCAGTGACGGGCGCAGTTTCCGCAATGCGTACCGCTGAGGGAGACGCAGAGCGTACGGTCAACCCTGGCCGTACCTATATGATACTGAGTCTTTTCCTCCCGGCTTACAGGGAGAATCGCTCCGCTGGGGCAAAGCTCTCCGCACTTGGTACACTCAGGCCGGCAGAAACCGTTTTCATAGCCCATTTCGGGCTGCATCAGGCGTTCAAGTTCCGTCGAGGGGCGGAGGACTCCGTTCGGGCAGGCGCTTACGCAGAGCTGGCAGGCGGTGCAGCGGGAGTAGAAATCCTCTACGCTTTTGCTTCCGGGAGGAGTGAGCGGAACGTCCCGCTCCGGACTTGTCTTGTCAAGTACTGCGGCAAAGCCTCCGTCCACCTTTTTCTGTGCCTTGGCGATTCCGCCCCCCGCCAGAAGAAGCGTCCCGGCGAGGAATGCCCGCCTGCCGCTGTCAGCTTTCGTTTCAGGCTCAGGCTTGGAAGAAGCCGGCCGTTTCCAGCTGTTGCCGAAGTGAATCGCGTCGAACTTGCACTCTCCGAGACAGTCGTAACAGCTGACGCAGCGGCTGTAATCGATGCTGTGGTCCTCTATGTCTATGCAGGAGGCTTTGCACTTATGCTCGCAGGCCCTGCAGTTCTTGCACTTGTCCTTGTCTATCACAGGCATAAAGACGGCGAAACGCGAAAATATTCCCAGCGTGGTGCCGACCGGGCAGACACTGTTGCACCAGCCTTGGCGGCCGAAGAAAAAAGCGAGCGTCCCTATCAAGACAAAGCTGAGCCCGGCTATGAGAGCGAGCGGCCAGGATGGATCCACGACCGAGCGCACCATCCTCCCGTACGCGCTGTACGGGGCGATGAGGGCGACGACAAGCTGGATATCGGCGAGCAAGGCCACAAGCGTGAGGGTCCACACCCCGTTTCGCAGCCAGGCAAGTTCCTTCCTGAAATGGAAGGGCTTCTTTTTCCTTGTCTTTGCCCCTATATGGGAAATGCCGTCCTGAAGTACCCCGAGAGGGCAGATCACAGAGCAGTAGATGCGGCCGAAGAGGATGGTCAGCAGAGCCAGTACTATGAGCACTATGACATTCCCGGCAAGAATCGCAGGAAGCAGCTGAAGCTTTGCCATCCAGCCCAGCGGCAGAGCAACACCGGCGAGAAGCAGTGTCAATCCCGCCCAGAAAAGTACGGCCAGACCAATGCGTACCGCCTTTAAATACCGTGTTTTTATCATACCTGCAAAATTACACTTTTTTTAGGAATTGCAACTTCGCGGCAAAATGGTTATCTTTGTTGGATTGAAGATTATTTATAGAGTTATGGCACGTTTTCTTGATCCTCCCAAGCCGAAAGCCGCGCTTCCGGCGGAAAAAGTTGACAAAGAGTACAAATCAATGCGTCTAAAGGTGTTCCTCGGGGCTTTCCTCGGCTACGCCGCCTATTACCTGGTCCGCAAGAACCTTTCCCTCGCAGCACCGGATATGATCAATGACGGCATCCTCGATGCCGGAAAAGTAGGTCTTGCAATGTCCGCAGTCTCAATCGCCTACGCCTTCAGCAAATTCGTTATGGGCAGTGTCTCGGACCGCTCGGATGCGAGGAAATTCCTCTGCGTGGGCCTGGTCCTTTCGGCGCTGGTTATGATGTCCGTGGGGTTGATTCCCTTCGGCACCAACACAGCCTTGAACACGGCCGTCATCTTCGTCCTGATGCTTATTGTCGGCTGGCTCAGCGGCTTCGGCTGGCCTCCCTGCGGCCGTATAATGGCCCATTGGTTCAGCCAGAACGAGCGGAGCTTCAAGATGAGCATCTGGAATGTCTCCCATACCATAGGCAGTTTCTCCCTCGGTTTCCTTGCAATAGCCGGCGTCGCCCTAGCGGCGGATCTCGGCATCGCACAGACCTGGAAGGGCAATTTCGTATTCCCTGCGGTAGTGGCGCTGGTCATAGCCCTTTTCTGCTGGTGGGCCATACGCGACACGCCCGAGTCCTGCGGACTCCCCGCAGTCGGAGACTGGCGCAATGACCACAGCGGAATCAAATCCAAGGGCCAGGCCGGAGAAAAACTTCCCTTCAAGGTCCTCTTCGTGGACTATGTCCTGAAGAACAAACTGCTCTGGGTGGTGGCGATTTCGAACGTTGCGGTCTATATGGTCCGTTACGGCATCGGCGACTGGGCTCCCACCTACCTGCAGGCAAAGGGGATAATGACTGCCGCCGAGAGCAAGATAGCCTTCTCCGTCCATAATATCGTGGGCGCCGTAGGGACAATCGCCTGCGGCTGGGCCACCTCCAAGCTTTTCAAGGGCCGCTGTGCCCCGATGAATGTCATCTGTATGTTCCTCTGTGCCCTGGGCGTACTGCTCTACTGGCTGGTCGGAAGCGGGATTCTGCCCGCCGCACCAGGCACTCAGAAAGTACTTGTCTACGTTGCCCTCTGCCTGATAGGATTCTTCATCTATGGACCCGTTGCGCTTACCGGAGTCCAGGCCCTCAACCTGGTACCGAAGAATGCGGCCGGCACCGCCGCCGGTTTCGTGGGACTATTCGGCTATCTGGTCGGGGACGCGGTCTGCTCGAAGATTGTGGTCGGAGGGATCGCCAACAGCAGCTCCTGGGACGCCGCAATGCTTTCGGTGGCTGTCGGCTCCCTTATCGGCGTAGTGCTCTGCGCCCTGCTTATCCCCAGTGAAAAACGCCTTGCTCAGTCTTAAACCTATGGCAAACCACATCCGAGACATCAATCTCCGGGAAAGCGGAGAGCTTAAGATACAATGGGTCAGGGATCATATGCCTCTTCTGGACGGCATAGAAAAGGATTTTCGGCGCGAACTGCCCTTCAAGGGGCTGAAAATAGCACTCAGCGTCCATCTGGAGGCCAAGACCGCGCATCTTTGCGAGGTCCTTGCGGCCGGCGGAGCCGAAATGTACATCACCGGCAGCAATCCCCTGTCCACCCAGGACGACGTGGCCGCAGCGCTTGTCAGCGAGGGACTCAATGTCTTTGCCGTCCACGGCGCCGATCCTGAGACCTATGAGGCCGATATCCGCCGGGTGCTGGAAATCGGCCCGAATATCATAATAGACGACGGCGGCGACCTGGTGTCGACAATCCACAATGAGTTCCCGGAACTTGTCCCGGGGGTCATCGGCGGCTGCGAAGAGACCACCACCGGCATCCTCCGCCTCAAGGCGATGGACAAGGCCGAACAACTTCGTTTCCCTATGATGCTGGTCAACGACGCCGACTGCAAGCACCTGTTCGACAACCGCTACGGTACCGGTCAGAGCGTATGGGACGGAATCAACCGGACCACCAACCTGATAGTCGCCGGGAAGAACGTCGTGGTCGCCGGCTATGGCTGGTGCGGAAAGGGAGTAGCTATGAGGGCAAAGGGACTCGGCGCAGAAGTAATTGTCACCGAGGTCGATCCCGTAAAGGCCCTGGAAGCCGTGATGGACGGATTCAAGGTAATGCCTATGAGAGAGGCTGCCGCGCTGGGCGATCTCTTCATCACGGTGACGGGCTGCCGCGAAGTCATAGGGAAGGAAGATTTCCTGCTGATGAAGGATGGAGCCATACTCTGCAACGCCGGCCATTTCGACGTGGAAGTGGACGTGGCCGCACTCAGGGAGATGGCCGCTTCCAGCCGCGAGGCAAGGAACAATATCCGGGCCTACAGCCTTGCAAACGGCAAGACGCTCTATGTGATTGCCGAAGGACGCCTGGTGAATCTGGCGGCAGGCGACGGTCATCCGGCCGAGATAATG
>CACZDC010000025.1 GCA_902779785.1 uncultured Bacteroidia bacterium | reverse complement strand
GCGGTCTACGGCCGCATAGTTCATATTCACGACATTCTCGCCCTTCTTGCCATAGGACTTGACGATGGCGTCCTTCATATACTTGACTGCATCCTCGTAGGGGATGATGCCGGTAATCTTGAAGAAGGCGCTCTGCAGGATGGTGTTCGTGCGGTTGCCAAGGCCGATTTCAGCGGCAATCTTGGTGGCGTTGATGATGAACACGCGGATGTGCTTGCGGCCGATGGTGGCCTTCACGTTGTCCGGAATCTGCTTGATGGTCTCTTCCTCGTCCCAGAGGCTGTTCAGAAGGAGGGTGCCGCCTTCCTTGATACCCTTGAGCACATCGTACTTGCGGAGGTATGAAGGCACGTGGCAGGCCACGAAGTCGGGAGTGTTCACCAGATAAGGGGCCTTGATGGGCTGGACGCCGAAACGAAGGTGCGAGCAGGTGTATCCGCCGGACTTTTTGGAGTCATAGTCGAAGTAGGCCTGGGAGTAAAGGTCGGTATGGGAACCGATGATCTTGATGGTGTTCTTGTTGGCGCCGACGGTACCGTCAGAGCCGAGACCATAGAACTTGCACTCGGTGGTGCCGGGCTTCACGATGGAGACTTCGCTCTTGATGGGCAGGCTCTTGAAGGTCACGTCATCGACGATGCCGATGGTGAAGTCGTTCTTGGGCTCCTTCTGTTCGAGGTTGTCATAGACGGCGACGATCTGGGCGGGAGTGGTGTCCTTGGAGGAGAGACCATAGCGGCCGCCGATGATAGTTACGTTCTGGTCCTTGCCCTGGAAGATGGCCTTGACGTCGGTGAAGAGGGGCTCTCCGACTGCTCCGGGTTCCTTGGTGCGGTCGAGGACTGCAATCCTGCGGACGCTCTTCGGAAGGACGGAGAAGAAGTATTTCTCGCTGAACGGGCGGTAGAGATGGACACTTACGAGACCATATTTGCGGCCGCGGCCGGCGAGGTAGTCGATAGTTTCCTTGATGGTTTCGGTGACCGAACCCATCGCGACGATGATGTTCTCGGCGGTAGGATCGCCGTAGTACTCGAAGGGACGGTAGCTGCGTCCGGTGAGTTCGGAAATCTCACCCATATAGCGGGCGACGATGTCCGGAACGGCGTCGTAGCACTGGTTGCGGGTCTCGACACCCTGGAAGTAGACGTCGCCGTTCTGGGCGGTGCCGCGGGTGACGGGAGCGTCGGGATTCAGGGCTCTCTCGCGGAACTTGGCGAGAGCCTTGGTGGATACCATCTCGCGTAGGGCGTCCTCATCGAGGGCCTCGATCTTCTGGATTTCGTGCGAGGTGCGGAATCCGTCGAAGAAATGGAGGAAAGGAATGGAGGACTTGATCGTCGCAAGGTGGGCGACGGCGGCGATGTCCTGGGCTTCCTGGACGGAGCCGGAGGCAATCATCGCAAAACCGGTCTGGCGGCAGGCCATAACGTCCTGATGGTCGCCGAAGATGGACAGGGCGTGGCTGGCGAGAGCGCGGGCTGACACGTGGAATACGGTCGGAAGCATCTCACCTGCAATCTTGTACATGTTCGGAATCATCAGCAGGAGACCCTGGGATGCCGTGAATGTAGAGGTCAACACACCAGCCTGGAGGGAACCGTGGACTGCGCCTGCGGCGCCGCCTTCACTCTGCATTTCAGTAACGCGAACCGTCTCGCCCCAGAGGTTCTTTTTTCCGTGGGCGGCCCATTCATCTACGTTCTCGGCCATAGTCGAGGACGGGGTGATAGGGTAGATGGCGGCGTGCTCGCTGAAGAGGTATGCTACATTCGAAGCGGCGTAGTTACCATCACAGGTGATGAATTTCTTTTCTTTTGCCATAATTGATTTTAAGTTTATAATAAGTTATAGTCGTATTCTCGATACCAGGCCCTGGAGTACGCTCCCGGGACCTATTTCTATGAATTCTTCGGCTCCGTCCTCAATCATCTTCCTTACGCTCTGGGTCCATCTGACCGGAGAGGTAAGCTGTTCGAGGAGTTTTTTCTTTATTTCTTCAGGATCCTCTGAGGAGAGGGCGTCAACATTCTGGTAAACCGGGCAGAGGGGCCTCTTGAAAGCTGTGTTTTCAATCGCCTTCGCCAATTCTTCCCTTGCGGGCTGCATCAGGGGGCTGTGGAAGGCTCCTCCTACGGGAAGTATCAGGGCACGTTTGGCTCCTGCTTCCTTGAGGGCCTTGCAGGCATTCTCCACGGCTTCTTTTTCTCCGGAGATGACCACCTGGCCGGGGCAGTTGTAATTGGCCGGAACGACAACTCCGGGAGTCTCTTCGCAGATTCTTTCAATCACAGGGTCGGCGAGGTTGATTATGGCGGCCATCGCGCCGGGAACGCTTTCGCAGCAGCGCTGCATAGCCTCTGCACGTGACGAAACAAGCCTGAGGGCGTCGTCGAAGTCAATGGCCTTCGCAGCAGCGAGGGCAGAGAACTCTCCGAGGGAATGTCCCGCGACCATATCAGGGGAGGGACGGCCAAGGGCCATAGCCACGCTGACCACGAAAATGGCCGGCTGCGTCACCTTGGTCTGCTTGAGCTCGTCCGGACTGTCGTGGAAGACGATTTCGCTCAGGGGGAAGCCCAGAATACGGTCAGCCCGGTCGAAAAGCTCTCTTGCTTCGGCCGAATTGTCGTATATGTCCTTTCCCATTCCGGGAAACTGGGAGCCCTGTCCCGGGAAGATATATGCGGTTTTACCCATTGGTTTTTGTCAACATACAAATATAATCAATTAAATGATATAATCGAAATAATCAGTGCTTAAATACCAAGGGAAGGTTGTAAGACACCCTGACCGGCTTGCCGGAGGCGTCGAGGGCGGGCTTCCAGTCAGGCATAGTCAGTATTATCCTTTCGGCAATCTTGTCGAGCTGGGGGGCGGCGCTTTTGAGAATTTTGACCTTACCGGTACGTCCCTGCTCGTCTATGGTAAACTGAACGATCACACGGCCCTGGATGCCGTTCTCCCAGCATTCCCTGGGATAGAGTTCGTCAACTCTGCGTCTGATCCAGTCTTCCAGTTTTCCGTCCAGGAAGAGGGGAGGCGTATCCGCAGACATCAGTGGAATGCCTTCTGTTTCAGGAAGAGAGCGATAATAGCGTTCCGTGGCTGCGCTGGCTGCAATCCGGTCCTTGTCCAAACTCAGGCTGTAGGAGACATCTTCAATGGGGAAGCTGAAAATCAGCTGGCTGATCTTTTCCGGGGGAGTTTCTGCACTTATGGCTATATGGACCTTTTTGACCTTCCACGATTTGACGATTTGGGCGAAGTTGTCGGAGACGATGTTGGCGCTCTTGTTTCCGTAGAAGAGCATTCCGGAGTCGAACCACATCTGGGCTTCGGGTTTTTCCTGTCCCCAGAGGGATGCACAGAGGCAAAGGGTGAAAAGAAGGGAAGTGAGTCGTTTCATTTTGATGCGTGATTATATCTTTGCAAATATAATAAAAAAATGTATATTTGCAGTCCCGTTTGCGTGATGCCCTCGTAGTTTAAAGGATAGAATAACGGATTCCGGTTCCGTTGGTCCCGGTTCGATTCCGAGCGAGGGTACTGAAAAAGGCCTGCTTATTTTTTCGAGGAGTTCATCCTCAGCCATTCCCTGGGCGTGCAGCCCATAAAATGACGGAAAGCGGCCGTGAAATATGACGGCGTGGCAAATCCAACCTTATAGGAGATTTCTGCCACGCTGTATTTGTCTTCCAGCAGCAGACGGCAGGCCTCGTTGAATCGGACAGTCTTGAGGAAATCCAGGGGAGAGACGCCGAATTTTGCTTTGATTCTCAGGTTCAAGTTGGAGCGGCTCATCAGCATTTTTGCGGCGAAATCATCGATGGAGAAATCCGGGTTGCCGATATTCTCTTTTGCGACGTTCATAGCCTGCTTCATAAATTCTTCGTCGGACTTGGTAAATGTGGTGCCGGAGGGATTGTATTTGCCCGCGTTCCTGTCAGCCCCCAACTTTACAAATTCCAGCGAGAAACTGCGCAGCAGATTGCTGCGCTCCTGCTCTATCTGGGCCTTGTACTCCTTGTCCTTCCTGGACAGCAGCCAGACAAACAAGGCCAGGATGCCGAGGATTGAGAGGACGATTGCAGTTGTCCTTGCCGCATAGGTCTTGTACCAGGGGGCCAGCATCCTTAAGTGGATGAGAGCCAGAGAGTCGCTGCTCACGCCGGCGCTATTCCTGTAACGGAGCCGGAAGGTATATTCTCCGGGCCTGAGTGCGAGATAAGCGGCCCTCCAGTCCTTTCCCGCTTCGCACCAGTCGGCATCGACTCCGTCCAGCATATAGAAGAACTTTCCATTGTCTCCCGAGATGTAATCGGGGCAGGAGAACACAAATACGACATCCCTTTCATTCGGCTTCAGCACGAGTTTGTCTCCGTTTATAGTGCGCAATACGCCGTTGACCTCTACGCCGGAAATGACGGGATTGACCATCTCGCTGTACATTGTGATATCGAGAGGGTTGAAACAAATGACCCCGTGCAGGCTTCCGAAATACATTTTTCCGCTTCTAGTCGTGCAATGGGCGTATGGAGTAAAGCGGTTGTCAAGCAATCCGTCGGCCGTGGTAAAAGTCCAGCTGCCGCCATCTGACGGATCCATCCGGAAGAGACCCTTGTCCGTACTGATCCAAAGGACTCCGGAAGAATCCTGTTCTATGCCGTGGACTACGTGATCCGGGAGTCCGTCCCGCTCGGTATAGGAAACCACCTCCCCGCTTGACTGCTCATAAGTATACACGCCACCGTTGGACGCCATCCATATTTTCCCGCCAGCATCTTCAAGAAAGGCCTCGACGTACTGAGGGGAAGACAGAACTTCCGGGATTCCCAGAACCATTCCCGTCTTTGTCTCCAGGGCCGTGACACCGTATTTCTTACCTATCCACAGGATGCCCCGGGAATCCAGCATCATAGATTTGATATTGGAGACGTCCTCCGAAATATACAGTTTTGAGAAGTGTCCGGATTTCTCGTCAAATTCATACAAACCGTCGCCTCCTCCGGCAAAGAAGCCGCCGTGAAGGTTGTCGACCATAGCGTAGCAACCATAAGAGTTTTGAGGCCCACCCAGCCCTAAAGGCTTCAGGGCATTGCTGCGCCTGTCAAGCAATAGGATCTCGGAACGGTCAGCGCCCACATAAATGCGCCCTGTATGTTGGCTGATGTATATGCATTTCACGTCAACCGGGTTGTCTCCGCCGCTTCGGATGTGCTCGAACCTGCCGTCAGGAAGCATATGATTGAGCCCGCCGGAGTTGGTCCCTATCCATAATGAGCCGTCCCTGTCCTCGACTATATCACTGATTACGTTGCCGGAGAGCTCCTTGGTTCCCGGTTTCGAGACAATGCTTTCGAACTGGGAAGACTGCGGGGTATAATAGCAGACTCCTCCAAAGTAAGTTCCAAGCCACATTGTTCCCTGCCAGTCCATAAAGATGTCGCAGATACTGTCGTGGGAGATGCTGCCCGGGGTATAATACTCATAGTGGAAGCTGTGAAATGATCCGTCCTCCAGAATCTTCAGGCCATTCTTGGTCCCTATCCATAAAAGCCCGTTCCGGTCAAGACAAAGCGACTTCACTATGTCATTGGTTCCGTTTTCCACTTGTCCCGCGCTCTCCCGTACTTCCCACAGGCCTTTACCTTCGGTCCCCGCCCAAATCTTCTCTCCGTCTTTCAGTATGCAATTTACCTTGCAGCCGATCTGGGCTATCTTAAGGGAGCTCGTGAGCTGATTTGTAGTCAGATAGATGTCGCCGGCCTCCGTACCTATGTATATATCCGGGCCATTGTCATAAAGTGCGGTCGGTGTTATAGTGAGCAATTCTTCCGGAATACCGTCTCGGGTAAACTCTTTCCGTCCGTTGTCGAAAATCCACAACTGTTTGCCTGCAATAAGAAGAAAGATCGTTTGCGAAAGCTGAATCAAATCGGTGAGCGAGCCTCCGGGGGAGGGGAAACTGACGAATGAGACCGAGCCGCTGTCATAAAGAGAGAGACCACTTATGTGAGCCGCCCATATAAGCCCATTGTTGTCACAGAGTATTTTATATATATGTGTATCCGGGTCGCTTTCATTTTGTGAGACTCCGTACTTGAAATGCGTGTACCTTTTTCCGTCATACTTCGTCAGGCCGTCGATTCCGCCATACCACATATTGCCGATATTGTCCTGACAGATGGTCGCGACGTTCAGTCCGGTCTCTTCAAGAGGCAGTGCTTTGAAGTATAGGCTGCTTGCCAAAACTGCGGAAATAAGACAGGTCAAGATACTCATATTCATCAATTTTCTGCAAAATTAATATTTTGTTGGAATTTAACATCAATGAAAGATAAGATTTGTTTGAATTTAATATTCAATTACCTTAATTTATAAGAACTTGCCCAAATCATTCGCTACCTTTGCATCGTAAGACTATAGCCAAATTATGACCTCCGCACTCCGTAGCATATCGGCACTCCTTCTGCTTGTTTTTGCTCTTTCCTGCAGTCCTCGTCTGACGGTGATGAGTTTCAATGTGCGGCAGTCTCACGCAAAAGAGGCGAGGCGGTCCGACAACTGGCCGAATCGAAAGGAGGCCTGCCTTGAAATGCTTAAAACCCGCCGGCCGGATCTCGTCGGTTTCCAGGAGGCGCAGTACAAAGGCCAGTGGTCTTTCTTCCGTGACAGTCTTTCATCTGAATACGGCAGCTTTGGCGTCGGCCGGGACAACGGAACGGACAAAGGCGAGACCTCAGGTTTTCTTTACAAAACTTCCGTCCTGACACTGCTTGACAGCGGCACCTTCTGGGTCTCCGAAACTCCTGACGTGCCTTCGAAATCCTTTGACGAAAAGTACAATCGTTCCCTTACCTGGGGCCTCTTCGAAGTCAACAAGTCGGGAAAGCGTTTTTACTATTTCAATACACATCTCGGCCTTACCTGGCGTTCCCAGAAAGAGGGCATTGAAATGATTGTCGGGAAGATGAGGGAGATTAATCCGGAGGGGCTCCCGCTTATTTTCAGCGGAGACCTCAACACTGATATCTCCAGCGCAGCTTTTGACAGCCTTAAGCCGCTTATGCTCAACTCCCGTGATGTCGCCCCTATTACTGATGATGTCCCTTCCTACAACGCCTGGGGCAACAAACAGAAGGAGCGCATCATCGACTTCATCTGGATTACTCCGGACATCAAATGCCTGGAATACCATACCGACACGAATCCGTATGGCGGTCACGAACTGATTTCGGACCATTATCCCATTTCCGTGAAGATTGCATTTTAACACAATACTATTATGCGAAAACTGTTTTTCTGCTTGTTCCCAATCCTCCTTCTTGCCTGTCACAAGGAGGAGCCGAAGAACAATCACCCGAATCTGAGTCCGGGGCAGTTGAAAGTAATGACCTTCAACATCAGGGCGACGACGACCGAGGACGATGCCTTTAACAACTGGGGAATGCGTGCCGGTGCCTGCCGTGATATGATGATTGACCAGCAGCCGTCCCTCGTCGGTTTTCAGGAGATTGTTGCGACACAGTGGAAATATATGACCGGGACGCTGGCCGCCTATGGATATGTCGGCGTCACGGACAAGGATATCAACGATTCATTCCTCTACCGCCCGGATGAGCTTGAGCTGCTCTCAGACGGCGTTTTCTGGCTTTCTGATACGCCGGATATATCCTCGATGAGCTGGGACGGATATGTCCGCTATGTCCACTGGGCAGTAATGAAGATACTCTCCACTGGTCAGGAATTCTTCTACATGAATACCCACCTCGGCCTGACTACAGCCTCGCGTAAAAGCGCAATGACGCTGATCAAGAAGCGGATGAGTCAGCTCAATACGGGAAATCTTCCGGTCGTGCTGATGGCGGACTTCAACACCCACGCCGACGATTCTGTCTTCGAGGGCATCAGGGAGACGATGGACTGCACTCGTGAGGTCGCCCCGCTTACGGACGATTTGAAAACCTACAATGCATGGGGCAACGAGAAAAAGGCATACGTCTGCGACCACATCTTTATAACCAACACTGTGACGTGCTCCGAATATAAAACCGTGACCCAATGGTACGACGGTCACAAGTATGTCTCCGACCATTACCCGGTCTATTCCATTATTCAATTCTAATCCCACTGCTCTTATGCTCAGAAAACTATTCATAATCAGCCTGTCCATTCTTCTGCCCCTTGCGGCACAGGCCCAGGGTACAAGAGTGGTGAAGGGAGTTGTATCGGACGAAAGCGGCGCGCCTCTTCCGGGTGCCGTGGTATTGGTCTCCGGAACAACGAACGGGACTTCCACAGATTTGGACGGCAAATATTCCATCAATGTCCCTTCCGGCAAGATGCTGGAATTCTCCTGCATAGGCTATGTCATGCAGACCATAGACCCCGGGAAACTTTCCGTGCTGAACGTGACGCTTAAGGAAGACACGCTGATGATTGAGGAGACGGTCGTCGTCGGCTACGGTACCCAGCGCAAAGTGGACCTGACCGGTGCGGTGGACCAGATCAGCGACGAGGTTTTCTCCTCAAGGCCTAACGCCAACGTAACCCAGATGCTGGAAGGCGCCGTGCCTAACCTTAATATATCCCTCGCCGACGGCAAGCCTATCCGTACGGCTGATTTCAATATCCGCGGTACTACGTCAATAGGCCAGGGCGGAAGCGCGCTTATCCTTGTGGACGGTGTTGAAGGTGACCCTTCGATGCTGAATCCGAACGACATCGCATCGGTCTCTGTTCTCAAGGACGCAGCATCGGCTTCAATCTATGGCTCCCGTGCCCCCTACGGCGTAGTCCTCATTACGACCAAGAACGCCCAGAAAGGACGGCCGGTGCTTACCTATTCCAACAACTTTACCTTCTCCTCCCCTGTTGTGAAACCGGATTATGTCACGGACGGTCTCACCTGGGCGACGATGATGTGCGAGGGCTGGTTCAATTATAATGGTAGTCTCCCGACGCACATGAATCTCATTATGCCTTTCTCCCTGGCCTGGCTCAATGAATACCGCCTCCGCCACGACACCGGCAACACCGGCACCGTCATAAGTGACGGTTCCTGGAGGGTTGATGCCGGCAACTATGCATACTTCCCAGAAGGCACTGACTGGTTCGGGATTCTGTACAAGGACAACGCCTTCGGCCAGACCCACAACATTTCCCTTTCAGGGTCCACGGACAAATTTGACTACTATATTTCGGGCCGGCTCTACCAGTACTCGGGACTGTACAATTCCGACACGAACACCGACAGGTGCCTTTCCGAGAATATGCGTGTAAAGGTAGGTTATCAGGCTTACCCGTGGCTGAGAATAAGCAACAATTTCGAGCAGGGTCACCGCAAGTACAACAACCCTATCGTCGCCAGCGGCTCTGCCGGTAATATCTGGGCAAATATCAATTCCCAGGCCCCTGTCTGCATGCCGTTCTACAACCCGGACGGTACGATGACGGCGGCCGCGGCCAACACTGTTGGCGGCTTCCTCTATGGCGCAAGCACCAATGTCTATGAAAACGACTACGTAAAAAATACCGTCGGTTTAAACGCGTCCTTCCTAGACAAAGCCCTTACGGTCAATGCCGACGCCACTTACAAGTGGACCAACTCCAACGGCTTCACCCGCAAGTATCCGGATGCATATTCCCCCAGTCCCGGTGTCTCTGAAACCAAGTCCGGCATTGTGTCTTCCTTTACCGAAGACCGCGATATCATAAAATACATCTCGCTCAACGCCTATGCGGATTACACCAGGACGATTAAGAAACATTATTTCAAGGCTATGCTCGGTTACAATTACGAGCAGCGTACCCGCGATAAGATCCACGCTTACAACACAGACCTTCTCTCGGAAACAGTAGAAAACATAAATCTTACATCCGGAACGGACGACAAGAAAATCTCCGGCACCTGGGCCAAGTGGCGCAGCGTAGGCATTTTCACCAGGCTCAACTACAGCTACGACGACCGCTATTTAGTCCAGTTCAACGGGCGCTACGACGGCTCTTCTAAATTCCCTGCCAATGAGCGATGGGCTTTCTTCCCTTCAGTTTCGGCCGGATGGCGCCTGAGTGAGGAGCCTTTCGTAAAAAACAATATCAGCAAGAAGGCCATTTCTAACGTAAAGATCCGCTTCTCCTACGGTTCGCTTGGCAACAGCAACGTCAGTGAGTACTATTACGACGAAACCTTCGGCTTAGGCACAAGCCGCCTGCTGAACGGGACCAAATACCGCCAGACGGGCGTCCCGGACCCCATTCCGGACAACCTGACATGGGAGAAGTCGCAGACCTACGACGTGGGTCTTGACCTCGGCTTCCTTGAAGATCGCCTTACATTTACCGGCGACTGGTACACCCGCAAGACGCAGGATATGTTTACCGCCGGTCCAAGCATCCAGTCCATCTATGGAGCAGATCCGCCTGAAGGCAACTATGCCGCCCTTACAACCCGGGGATTTGAGATGACTCTTATATGGAAAGATAGTTTTAAACTCTTGTCAAAACCTTTCCACTATAATATCAAAGCGACCCTTGCCGACTACGTCTCGAAAATAGACGAATACAACAACGACACCGGCAAGATCGGTGGTCGCAATGTTCCGGAGTACTACACAGGGATGGTAATAGGAGAACTCTGGGGATTCGTCTGCAACGGCCTTTGGCAGAATCAGGAGGATATTGATGTTGCCGAAGCCACCGCCAGGGCTGCCGGCGCCGAACATTACGACGTAATCAACCAGTTCTCCAAAGACTATTCCATCCACCCCGGCGATCCCAAGATCGAGGACCTGGACGGCAACGGTTACATTGACCGCGGCGAGCAGACTCTTTCCAGTCCCGGAGACCGGACGATTATCGGTAATTCCGAGCCACGGTTCATATATGGTTTTACTCTTAGTGCCGACTGGAACAACTTTTACGCTTCCATTTTCTTTCAGGGAGTGGGTAAGCAGGATTTCATCACTGAGGGCGACAGCGGTATGATCTGGGGCCAGTACAACCGTGCCTACAACCAGATTCCAAAATGGGTCCTCGGTAACTACTGGACCGAGGAGAACCGCGACGCCTGGCTGCCCCGTTACTCTTCCGGCGCCAATCCACTTGCCGGCACCAGCCGACGCGGAAACACCAGGTATATGCTGGATGTTTCCTATATCCGTCTCAAGAACGTCCAGTTTGGCTACAATCTACCCGAAAAGTGGATAAAGCCTCTCCATCTATCGAGAGTCGGCATATTCTTCTCCGGAGAAAACCTGTGGGATTGGTCGCCGATGTATAAGTACATTAAGGGCACCGTCGACGTACTTGCCCTTGGCCAGGATCCGGAAAACCACGACACTACCGCCGGTACGGGCGGATGCTATCCTGTCCTTAAGTCCTACAGCTTTGGCATTAACCTGACATTCTAAGCGAGAGAGCACTATGGAAAAGAACCTAATTAAAACCTTCATTATTCTCTCCGCCGGCCTGGCGCTGCTGACCGCCTGCGACCTTACTGAGACACAGAAATCATCGGCTGACGCGGCTCTTGTCTTCGGTTCGGAAACGGGCCTGAAGCTTTATAGCAATTCATTCTACAGCTTCTTCCCCGACGGCTCGTCCGTGCACCATCAGGACGGGCTGGCGTGTGACTATATGGCCAAGACAGAGATTGATGATTATGAACTGGGAACCCTTATCCCTGAAACGCAGGGCAAGTGGGGATGGAGCAATATCCGCAGCGTTAACTATTTCCTTGACCATAACAAATACGACTCGGTCCCGCTTGAAGTGCGGAACAATTACAACGGCATCGCACGTTTCTTCCGTGCCTGGTTGTATTTCGAAAAACTATACTGGTATGGTGGAGTTCCGTGGATAGACCACGTCCTTAACCCGGGAGACCCGGAACTTACCGCTCCGAGGGACAGCCGTGATGTCATTATCACCCATATCATGGAAGACTGCGACTATGCTTTTGAGCACATAACGGCAGACAAATCCTCCGTCAGCCAGGCGAGTTTCGTCAACAAATGGTGCGCCCTTCTGCTGAAATCACGCGTCTGCCTGTTTGAAGCCTCCTGGCGCAAGTATCACGCAGGAACAGCCTTTGCCGTCGGATGCAAAATTTCCGCAGACGAACTCTTCTCTGAAGCTGCCGAGGCCGCTGAAGCCGTGATGAGAAGCGGAGTTTTCTCCCTCCACACAGGAACGCCTTACGCCAATGGCAAGGGTTCTTACCGCGAGCTTTTCTCAAGCGACCTCGTACCGTTCGATGAGGTCCTGCTTGCCGTACAGCAGGACAACCCTCTTTCAGTGGGTTACGCCAACTACTACTATAACGCGCAGAATGTACGCGCGTCCCTTGTCCGTCCTTTCATTAATACCTATCTCAACCTGGACGGTTCTTTCTATTCGGAGACAAAAGACGACGGGAAATACAAGACGTTCCCTGAAGAAATGACCGGGCGCGACCAGCGCCTCGGCCAAACCATCCGTTCAGTCGATTATCAAAAGACCTATTCGACGAAAGGGATTACCGGCCCTGCGACGGCGGATTACGGCTATTCCCTTACGGGCTATCACATTATAAAATTCACTGTCGACGATGACGCCTTTGACAAGTATGGCGCCAACGGCAACGATATCCCGCTGATGCGCTACGCGGAGGTTCTGCTCAACTATGCCGAGGCCAAAGCCGAACTCGGGACCTTGACCGACGAGGATTGGAAAAACACCATCGGGGCGCTGCGCCGCAGGGCAGGAATCACCGGCGGCGACCTGGATAAGAAGCCTACCACCGTGGATAACTATCTCAAGAGCACCTTCTATCCTGATGTTACCGATCCGGTTATCCTTGAAATCAGGAGGGAACGCACCATAGAACTCTGCCTGGAAGGCTTCCGTCTGAAAGATCTGAAGCGCTGGGCCTGCGGCTCGCTCTGGCAGAATCTACCTTGGACCGGTATCTGCATTCCCGGTTACGGCGTTCCGCTGGACATGAACGGCGACGGCGAATTTGATGTTTATTATCCGGATCCGAAGATGGCTACGGTGCCGGCGGACTATGCCGATATCGCCGTGTCGGTTGGGGAACCGCTCAAGTTCATCGCCGTCCCCGGTGGGCTCATGCTTCGTGACGACCTCCCCGGCCGCGTCTGGAAAGATCGGATGTACCTTGACCCGATTTCTTCGGAAGACATCACAATGAACCGCAATCTCGAACAAAACCCTGAGTATTAAAGTATCACTTACTGCGTTATGAATATAAAAACTACCCTTAAAATCATCGCGGGTGTTTTAATTATTATGCCGCTTTTTGCGGCTTGTAAAGCTGAGAAACCCGAACTGGATGAAATCACCTTGGCAGCCCCGGTCGTTACTGCTGAATTTGACGGGGAAAATGTTGTCCTGAAATGGGCTCCTGTTACCAATGCCATCTCCTACAAGGTCGAATACCGGAAGGACCAGGAGGCTGAATTCCACTCTGCGGGAACTCCTAGTCACAGTCCTTACAACGTGTCTGGTCTCGATTTCGGGGAAGTATATTTCTTTCGTGTCAAAGCCATCAACGGCGATGTTGAAAGCCCTTGGTCGGAATTGGTATCGGCAGATGTTTTCCGCTATTTGAAGAAACCGATTGTGCGTGCAAATGCCGGCATCTCATTCATTGATGTTGCCTGGGAAGCGATAGAGGGTGCAACATCCTACTCTGTCGAGCATAAGCTTACTCCCGCTTCCGAGTGGACCGTGGATTATACCGGAGATGAGACCTCATTCAAGATTGAAAATGTAGAGAGCGGCGTATCCTATGATGTCCGCGTTGGAGCCGTCGCAGAAGGATATACCATGTCCTATTCCGAAATCGTCACTGTAGCAACCTCTCAGGCTCCTTCCGTAATGATTTCAACCGGAGAGCAATTGGCTGCCTGGCTGGCGGGCATCAGCATTGAGACGACTGATGTTGCCGCCTTGGCAGGCGACATCGACATGCAGGGCATAACCATCACCTCAGCCAGCGGGTTTGCAGGCACGCTTGAAGGCCAGGGATTTGCCATAAAGAATCTGACATCCTCAGTGCCTCTCTTTGCCGAGAACTCCGGCACTATCAAGGATCTTGTCCTGGACGAAAGTTGTACTTTCACGGCAGGCAGCAATGTCTTTGGCGCTCTCGTCGGCCAAAGCGTTGGCGGAGCCTACAAGAATGTCGTAAACAAGTCTTCCGTGACCTATAATGCAACGGCGGATGTAGATGTCGAAATCATACTAGGTGGTATTGCCGGCCGGGTCCAGAGCGCCCGTTTCGAGGAATGCTCCAATGAGGGCTTGGTCTCGTTCGAGGCCCCGGGCTGCGTGCATAAAATCGCCGCGCTCGGAGGTATAGCCGGTCTGGTTAATAACCTTGAGGGTACCTCAACATTCTATGCCTGTGTCAACAGCGGCAAGATAAGCCTGAACGCAAAGTATGGGGATCCACTCGGTGATTTCTCCGGTACAGGGACCAATAATGCTTGCGGCATCAATTTGGGCGGCATTGCAGGAGTGTCAAGCTGGAGCGACGACATTCCATCGTTTGAACAGTGCATAAATGCGGCCGGGGCAATTATCGACCTCTATCATTCCGATATCGTCCCGCTGCCGGCCAAAGCTGGGTCCAACGATCCTTGCGGGCCCGTCAGCGTCGCCGGCATACTTGGGTTCGGCGAGGGACATTTTAATAAATGCAAGAACTTCGGACTGATCAAGGCGGTTTCACTTGCTGAAGGGGAGCCATCCGAAACCGAAATGAAGAAGAAGAACTATCTCCTTAAGGTCGGTGGTATCGCGGGTATGCCCTGGGATAAACTGGAAATTGAATCCTGCACGAATTCCGGTAATATCGAGGTGGAATACTATGGATTATATGACAATGACGACAGGTGGCGTGCGGCCGTTGGCGGCATCTGCGCACAGGGCGCGTATGGCAGTACCGAAACATCTGCCAATTACTGTAAGTTTGACGGAAATATAACTGTCAGCGGCAAGGGTACGATGGCGGTAGGAGGTGTTTTTGGCGTCTTTGGCAAGCAAATCAAGAATACCGTTACCGAAAACTGCCACATAACAGTGAATGGTCGTAAAGGTGATGTCGGCGGTCTTGTAGGTTATGTTGCCGGCGGAGCCGCAAACTACACCATCAAGGGGAGCACTTGCGCCGCAACCATTTTTGCCGACAGCGACTGGGGTGACGCCGGAAAGGATTGGTACTATTGCATCGGTGGTCTTATGGGGCGCTGGGGCGGCGCTGTTGGCGAGGGCAGCAATGCCAGCATGACGGGATATAAAGATAATAATAACGTTGTTTTCCCCTGCGTATTCAGCGGTTCCATTTCTTCCACATATCAAGGACCAAGGGCAGGTATTGTCGTTGGCATGGTAAGGGGTAAAGATAAGAAAGTGGTCTTCGGAGAAAGCAATACCCCCATTCAGGTTTCCGGCACAATCTCTTGGAAAGACGTGGAGGAGGTGGCCATCAGTTCGGAAAACCTTGAAACTTACAAGTACGGATCCAGTGAAGCCAACACGACCGTGCATGTGGTATGCAAATAATCATCATCAAAATCATATTTTTATGAAGTCAAATTTCAAATTCTTTTTCTGTTTCCTCCTTGCGGCAGGTTTCATTGCCTGTGTTCAGAAGGAGGAACCTCTCGAGCCGGAGGAAGTAGTAACTCCTTCGACTGAGCAAACTGAAGGCGATTTCGCCTACATCTTCAAGGTCGCTGACCCGGAAACGAAGACGACCTTTGGAACTAACCATGTCGTTTGGGAGGCTGATGACCTGGTAGGATCGTATGCCCTGACGTCATTAAACAAATCAACAAACAAATCAACGCCCGTAACCATTGACGGTAGCGGTACCCCTCACATTACCATTCGTAGCGGCGTTGCTCTTTCTGCTGGGGATATGGTTTATGCCTATTATCCGTACAGCAGTGCGAACAATAGCAAGGAAGCAGACGACGTTACCCTCGATATCCCCCGGAATCAGGTGTCTGGCAGCGCAGATGCTATGCCGATGGTGGCACTTCCCTTTGAACTCACCGGAGATGTCGCATCTTACACCACCACCGAGGTGGGAACGCTTCAGTTTATGAACCTGGGCTCAATCATCAAGCTCAACATTTTCTCCAGCGATGCTACTTTCCGTGGTGAGACCATAGAGAACGTTACCTTTAAGGCGGGCGCTCCTTGTGCGGGATCATTTACATATGATCTCACAACTGTTAACGCCACTTCCCCTGCTGCGATTAGTGGCTACACTGAGACAGATGTCGTGGTTTCCGGAGACGGCGCCAATCCCGTTGTCGTAGGAGCCGACAAAGATCACGCAGGCGTGTTCTATGTCATAGTAGCTCCCGGCACCTATGGCGGTTCCTTCTCAATCCGTACTAACAGGGCGGACTATACCTATGTCTCCGGCACTAACAGGGAGTACAAGCGTGCTTCCGTTAAGCCTCTCAACATTGACCTTGCAAGCACCAACTGGACCGCTGCTACAGGTTATGACAATAGCATCGACTCGCCCCGCGAGTTCGCAGCTTTCCTTGCCGGCACTTCTTCTTCCGATACAGGCTCGTACACCATTTCGGCCGACCTTGATATGTCCGGCTACACCATCACCAGCGCCTCCGGCTTCGGTGGCACGCTGGATGGCGGTGACCACTCGATTAAGAATCTTACCTCGAGTGTGCCGATGTTTGCGACCAATGCCGGAACTATCCAGAACCTCGTCATTGATGCTAGCTGCACATTTACTCCCGGCAGCAAGGAGTTCGCTCCGCTGGTGAAGATGGACAATGGCGGCACATACACTGCAGTACGAAACAAAGCCAATGTCACCTATACCGCGACGGCTAACGAAACCGACCAGATTATTCTTGGCGGCCTTGTAGCGGTAGCCAGTGGGTCTACATTTACAAGTTGTACCAATAGTGGAGAAATCAAATACGACGCCACCGGCTACAATCACAAGCAGGTCGCCCTTGGCGGTCTGATAGGTCTTATTGACAACTCAAGTGCAAACGCTACTATTAATTCTTGTGTCAACCGCGGTCCTGTTACCTTGCTAGCCGTTTATGGTGATCCCAATGTAAGTTTCACCTATGGCGGTGACGGTAATTCAAAGGGTATTAATCTGGCTGGTATTGCCGGTGTATCCACATACAATGGGACCTATAAGGCCTCGTTCGACCAGTGCAGCAATGAGGCCGCCGGAACTATCTCTCTCAAGCATACTGATATCACAGGACTTGCTGCAGACACCAGTAATCTCGGGCCTGTTTGCGTGGCCGGCATTGTTGGTATGGGCCAGGCCGATTTCAACAAATGCAAGAATTATGCTCTCATTAAGGCGGAATCCCTCGTCACGGGTGAGCCCACCGAAGCTGAAATGAAGAAGAAGAATTATGTGCTCGCCGTAGGCGGCATCTCCGGTATGGGCTGGGATGTTTTGGGTATGTCTTCGTGTACGAACTCCGGAAACATCGAAGTGGAATACTACGGCTTGTATGATGCCGATGACAAGTGGCGTGCCGCAGTGGGTGGCATCTGCGCTTATCCTGGATACAACACTGGCAGTTATGCCTATTATTGCAAGATGGAAGGAGACATTACCGTAACCGGTAAAGGCACGATGGCCGTTGGCGGCATCTTCGGATGGAGCGGTAAGCAGATTAAGAATAATGTTACTTCCGATTGTTCCATCTCTGTGAACGGCCGCAAGGGAGATGTCGGCGGTCTTGTCGGTTATGTCGCCGGCAGTGCTGGAAACTACACCATTAAGGGATGCACCTGCGCCGCTAGCATTTTTGCCGACAGCGACTGGGGCTCTGCCGGAAAAGATTGGTATTATGCCATCGGGGGACTTATGGGACGATGGGCCGGAGCCAATTCGGGCAGTTATCCCAGCATGACTAACCGGGATGGTGATCCTTGTGTCTTCAGCGGGTCCATATCCTCTGTCTATCAGGTGCGTGTCGGTGTTGTTGTGGGTAGAGTTTATGGAACCAGCAAGACCATCGTTTTCGGCGAAAGCGATAATCCCATTCAAGCGACAGGTACCATTGAGAGGGGAGGTCTTTCCCAGACGGCAATAACCTCTGCTAATATTGAGACGTACAAATGTGGTCAAAATGCCAATACGGGTACAACAACTATTTACGTTACCTGCCCGACCCCTGCACCGTCCAATTTAACTCTGATGAGTTTCAACATCCGTGAAGGCAGCAACTGGACCGACCGTAGGGGCCCCATCGTATCGATGATCAACGGTGAGAGCCCTGACATCATCGGCCTGCAGGAAGTCAAGGACCTGGATGTGTTTGACCTTGCACAACAGGGGAAGCATCCCTGGAATTATCTGAAAGACAACCTCTCCGCCTACACAGGCTACCGAAACGGGTCTTATCACAATGCGATTCTCTACAAGACAAGCACGGTGGAGCTTTCCAATACCGGTATTTTCTTCCTTCGTGATGACTACAACACCAGCGGCAACAGCTGGGATGGCTATGAACGGACGGCCCTCTATGCCACCGTCCGTGAAAAAGCGACAGGCAATAACTTCTTCTTCATTACCACCCATTTCCCGATGAACGATAGCAATGACGGATGGAATAAGAGTACAGCGCTTCTGAAAAACCGTATCGATGCACTGAATACCAACAACTATCCTGTGATTCTGATGGGCGACTTCAACTGTGTGATTGGAAACGCCTGCTGGGACAATATCAAAACCTGGATGAATAATGCCCGGTATTCCGCAGATACGATTGTCAGCACGGAGAACAAGGATCTTTACACCTATAATGCTTTTGGCGACAGTTCCAAAGCCCGTAATAAGGTTGACCACATCTGGGTAAGCAAAAGCGGGATAAACGTGGACTCTTACGTTACTCTGACCAATGCCATCCGGAGCTATGGCGGTTATACTACAAACGGTGAGACTTTCCTTTCCGACCACTATCCCATCATCGCCCATATTTCATAGTTGAGGAGGTTACGTTATGAAAAAAGAATATTTAGCGCCTAGATCTTTTTCTATATTGCTCAAAATGCAGGCATTCTGCGCGTCGTTCGACAATGTTGACAATACGGAAAAATGGAAAATTGAAGACGAAGAAAACATCTGATGCTTAAGTCTTTACTTATTGCATTTTGCCTTGTGGCGGGATGCCTGCAGTCTAATGCAGGCATCTTGCTGAAGGCCTCACAAAAAGTTGATATTGCCTCATCCCTGGTCACCGGCCAGGGATGGGTGCAGTATCCGGCATACTCCGACAGGAACGGCTGGGAGGCCTTTCTGGGAGAGTACCAGGGAAGGCTGGCTGCTGCAGGAGAGGCGTTCCTCGGGTTCCGCTGGGTAGAAATCACCGACGATGATTATCGCGCCTGGGACCTCCGTGACGACCGCCACCAGATGGAGGACAAGTATTTCGCCAACCAGGAGGCCCTTCGAAACCTTTTCATCGCGGAACTCGCTGAGGGGAAGGGACGGTATCTGCCGGACATTGCGGCGGGTGTGGCCTGGTGGTGTAATCTCTACTCCTGGGCCGTGGTGACCCATCTGGCAAAATACCAAAAGAGCAAAGCCCCTGTCCCTGACCGCAGCGAGCAGATTATCGAACTGCAGTCAGGCAACGTATCGCAGATGATGGCGTGGCTGCATTATTTCTTCGGGCCGGAACTGGATAAAATCCAGCCCGGCCTTGCGGACCGTCTGAAGAACGCCGTGAAGGAGAAGACGATGGATACCTATCTGGATCGCGACGATTTCTGGTGGATGGGTTTCGACACGAGCTCCGGAAAGAAACTGAACAATTGGAACCCTTGGTGCAACCAGAACGTACTCCTCTGCTTTATGCTGCTGGAGGACAACCGTGACAGGCTTGCCCAGGCCGTGGAGAAATCCATACGTTCGGTAGACTTGTGGATGGAGTCGCTGCCAGTGGATGGCTGCTGCGATGAAGGTACCACTTATTGGTACAAATCTGTCGGCCACTTGCTGGACTATCTCGAGAACCTTAGTCGGATTACCGACGGAGCGGTTACGCTTTGGGAAGATCCATTCCTTCAGCGGATAGGAGAATTCATAGTTAATGCCGACATAGGCGACTGCTGGCAGGTCAATTTTGCGGATGGGACGCCGTCCAGAAGGCCGATTTCTTATTGGATATACCGCTATGGACGCGCATCCGGCAATCAAAGGATGATGGATTTTGCCGTGGACAGTTATCATCGTTTTGGGAACAACCCTGAGGATGTTGACTGGACTCTATTCTATCAGGGAATGGAGGCAATAGCTGCGTGCCGCGAGATGAAGGCGTTGCCATCACCGGAGTTTTCCTCAAAGCCATTTGTATACTATCCTGAGACGGACGTCTGTTTCGCCAGAACCGGGAAGGGTTTCATGGCGGCCAAAGGTGGCAATAACAGCGAACGTCACAACCACAACGATGTTGGAACCTGCATTTATTTCTGCGATAATAGGCCAGTTCTGATAGATGCCGGAGTGGGGACATATGAGAAGAACACCTTTGGCCCTCATCGTTATGAGAACTGGTTTGTCCAGAGCGGCTGGCACAATCTGCCGGTCATCAACGGCTGCGAGCAGGGTTTTGGAGAGCAGTTCAGGGCTTCGGGAAGCCGGGCCTGCAAACTGTTCCGCACTTACTCCACCGACATTGCCGGGGCCTATCCGGATTCGGCCGGAGTCAAATCATGGAAGATCAGTTACCGTTTGAAACGGGACGGCTCGCTTGTTATAAAGAACAAGTTCTCGCTCTCCAAAGTGCGGGAACCCTCTGTCCTTCATTTCCTTGTATGCAGGGAGCCGCGTATAGTGGAAAACGGGCGGATAGAATTATACGGAGGCACTGTTTTACGCTATGATGCGAAGCAGTTCGAGGCCTCTGTCGAAGAAAAATCCCTCAAGGGACTTGGCTTCTCGTTCCGCTGGGGGGAGAGCCTTTACAGGATAAGCCTGAAAGCGAGGTCCATTCGCAGCAAGGGGAAATACGTGCTGCGGCTTGTTCCTCCGGCAAAAGAGCCGATGGCAAAACTTACAGGAAGGGTGGTGTCGACCGCAAAGGAGCAGTTTGCACTTATGTCGGAGCGCCTTGCGGAAGATATGACACCCCGCACAATCCTTCCAGATGGGAGTATGAAAGACTGCGCCGCGGGCTCATGGACCAGCGGATTCTTCGCCGGCTCCCTATGGCAACTTTATCAATTGGGCGGTGACAAGGAAGTTGAGGCTCTGGCTCGGAAAGAAACGGCAAAACTTGCCCATGTTCTCGACTTCCCGCTTAGCCACGACATCGGCTTCCAGGTCAATTGCAGTTATGGAAATGCCTATCGCATCACCGGGGAAGAACAGTATCTGTCACTTATCGGAAAGGCCGCCGAAGCCCTTGCTGGCCGGTTTGATCCCCGCGTCGGCGCGACACTCAGCTGGGCGTCCGGCGAGCGGGGTGAATATCCGGTCATTATCGACAATATGATGAATCTGGAGCTGCTTGAGTATGCAGCCAAACAGTTCGGGGGCGATTCACTGCAGTCGATTGCCGTAAGCCATGCGGAGACGACCATCCGTAACCATTTCCGTCCGGATTATACCACCTGGCATATGCTGGACTATGATCCGGCGACGGGCTCCGTGCTCCGCAAAGTTACCGTCCAGGGCTATTCCGACGATAGTGTCTGGTCTCGTGGCCAGGCCTGGGCCCTCTACGGCTATTCGATGATGTTCAGGGAAACTGGCCGAGAGGAATTCCTCTCGCAGGCGGAAAAGATTGCGGCTATGTTGCTGTCCCGTCTGCCGCACGACGGCATTCCGTATTGGGATTTCGACGACCCGGACATCCCGAATACGTATAAGGACGCTTCTGCGGCCGCCATTATATGTTCCGCTTTCATCGAACTGGCTAGGTTTACCTCCGACAAGTCGCTTGGCCGACGTTGCCGGGAAATGGCTGAGAGACAACTTCGCACCCTTGCCTCTCCCGACTACCTCGCTAACCCCGGATCCAATGGCGGCTTCCTCCTCAAGCACAGCGTCGGCAACCTCCCCGGCGGTGCTGAAATCGACGCGCCGTTGCCGTATGCCGATTATTATTTCCTCGAGGCACTTTACCGCTGGAAGAACCATTAATATTGAGAATCTAGTAGATGCAAAATACTATAAAGAAATTCCTGCTATCTTTATTCGTGTTGTTTTTTGCCGCTGGTTTGGATGCGAAAATCATCCTGCCGCCGGTGGTTGGCGACAATATGGTGCTCCAGCAGCAGACATCTGCCGCCATTTTCGGCAAGGCGGATCCCGGCAAGAGAGTAACTGTGAGAACTTCCTGGAACCGGAAAAAGGTGAGCACTGTGGCGGATTCGCAAACCGGTAAGTGGCTGGTGTATGTGCAGACACCTGAAGCTGGCGGGCCATATGAGATTACGATTTCCGATGGCGACAAAGTGGTTCTTCACGACGTTCTGATCGGCGAGGTGTGGTTTGCTTCCGGTCAGTCGAATATGGAGATGCCAATGAAAGGCTATGGCTCGCAGCCGGTGAAAGACGGGACCCAGTACATTGTAAGCGCCAAGGCATCCCGCCCTATTCGCATCTGCAACATCGAGAGGCGGTCCTCGGAGACAGTTCAAGACAGTTGCGCCGGCAGTTGGAATAAGCATACACCCAACGTTGTCGCCTCTACCAGCGCTACGGCCTATTTCTTCGCGGATGCCCTTCAGAATGCGTTGGATATTCCCGTGGGAATCATCGTGAGCTCCTGGGGTGGCAGCACTATCGAGACTTGGATAAAGCGTGAGGTTTTTGAGGCGGATTATCCCGATGTCGATCTGGGGCATCTGGATGGTCTGCGCCCTGTCAATCGTATCCATCAGGACCCGTGCCTTCTCTATAACGGGCAGGTGGCGCCGCTTGTCCCTTTCACTTTCAAGGGTATAATATGGTATCAGGGCGAGGCGAATCGGGGACACGCAGAAGATTATATCCTTCTCCAGCGTTCCTACGTGAAGATGATGCGGGAAGTTTTCCGGGTACCGGACGCACCCTTCTACTGTGTCCAGATTGCTCCATATCCTTATAATAATGCCCGCAAGACGCGCAATGGCTATTTTTGCGAAGCGCAGCAGAAGTCGGTGGAGGGCATCGGGCATGCAGGGTACGTTACTACGGTGGATATAGGAGAATACGGCACCATCCATCCCTGCCGCAAGCAGGAAGTTGGACAACGCCTGGCGTGGCTGGCTCTTCAGAACGACTATGGGATGGATGCGATTGAGGCAGTCGCTCCCAGATACAAGGGAGTGGAGTTCCGTGAAGGTAAGGGATTTGTCGAAATGGTGGTTGGCAGTGGGGGACTCTCCCCGATGAGGGTCGAGATCCCCGGCTTTGAAATAGCCGGACCCGACCATAAGTTTGTTCCTGCCACAGCTATGCGCGATTCCAGAAACAAGCGCGTGGTAGTTGTCTGGAGCGATGACGTCCCTGAACCTGTTGCGATCCGCTATTGCTGGCGAAACTGGTGCGTGGGCGGTCTTTACAACAACTTCGGCATCCCCGCCGGTCCTTTCCGTACAGACGACTGGCCTATGAATTCCGCAGATTGGGAGGAGTAGAATGAAGGACGTTATAAGAATAATCTCACTGATCTGCTGCCTCGCCTTGGCGTGTGCATGCGAGAAGGATAAACCTCAGCAGGAAGGTGGCTACAAGTATGAAGCCGTCTTCATCGGGGATTCTATTACCGCTAACTGGGTAAAGGAGGACAGGGGTCATCCGGATTTCTTCAAGGGCCATAATTACTTGGGTTTGGGGTATTCCGGGAAAACGACCGACTACCTGAAACGGATTTTCAAGGTGTCTGTAATTGACAAGCATCCGAGACAGGTTGTGATTTTAGGAGGCGTCAACGACATTGCGCAGAATGATGGCCGTTATGTGCCGATTGAGGAGATTCGCGACAATATCGCCACAATGGCAGAAGAAGCCGACGGCAAGGGCATTCGTGTGGTGCTATGCTCGGTCACACCAAGCCGGATTTTTACTTGGGCTTCGTCAATCTCCCATCCGGAAGTCACCATCGTAGAACTTAACAAGTTGATCAAGGCCCTTGCTGAAGAGAAGGGTTACGCCTATGCCGACTATCATTCGGCTCTGGCCGATGCCAATGGCGGCATGCCATCGACCTTGTCCTCAGATGGAACACATCCCAATAAGGCTGCCTACACCATCATGGAAGGCGTTATACTGCCTATCCTCCAAGAAGTTATTAGACAATAATATGAAAAAAGTCATTACATCCTGCTTAACTCTGATCCTTGTGAGCATACCCCTGTGGGCCCAGATTGTCGTGTCGCCCAATGAGGCTGTCGGCCCCGTCAAACGGATGAACGCCGTGAACAACGGCCCGCGTATCAATAACGCCGAACAGGTCTATACCGGCACCACCGGGTATTTCCGGGCGGCGAATGTGGGTTATTCCCGCAATCACGATGCGGCCGGCTACAGCGCTTTTGGAGAGCACGTGGTGGATATATCCATCATTTTCCCGGATTTCTCCAAGAACCCCGACAAGCCGGAATCCTATGATTTTACACTTACCGACAGGTATGTGAAAAGCATTCAAGATGCGGGTGTGGAAGTATTCTATCGTCTGGGCCAGAGCATTGAAAACCAGCCTATTAAGAAGTACAACATCTACCCTCCCAAGGATAATAAGAAGTGGGCTCAGATATGCGAACATATTATCCGCCATTATAACGAGGGTTGGGCAAACGGATTCCATTACAATATCCAGTATTGGGAAATCTGGAACGAGCCCAACCTCGAATGGGACAACGACAAGTGGAAGGTGGACCCCCGTTGCTGGGCCGGTTCCCCGGAGCAGTTCTACGACTTCTTCGAGGTGGCCGTGAAGCATTTGAAAGGATGCTTCCCGAATCTCAGGATCGGCGGCCCGGCGATGTCCGGACAGGATCCGGGCGTGCGTGAAATCCCAGTATGGTATGAATTGCTCCTTTCCGAGATGAAACGCCGTAATGTGCCACTGGACTTCTTCGCCTGGCATATCTACGAGAACGACCCTGCGATTTATACGGATTTCTCCAAACAGGTTCGCGCTCTTCTGGACAAGTACGGCTATTACAACACCGAGTCCTTCCTCGATGAATGGGGCTTTATTAAAAGCTGGACGGACGACTATCCTTATTCAATCCGCGAAATGGCCTCCCATAAAGGCGGCGCCTTTGTATGTGCCTCTATGCAGGAAGGACAGAACAGCCCTACGGATATGATGATGTATTATGTCTGGACCCCAGGCGCCAATTTCAACGGACTGTTCAACCGGCTGAGCGACACGCCAATCTGGAGCTATTGGGCCCTGTATGCCTGGGGTAAACTCAAGACGCTGGGGACACAGGTGAAAGCTTCCTGCGACATCCCCGACGTACGCGTGACCGCCGCACGGAATGCGGACGGTCACCTTGGCATCCTTGTAAGCTGCTACACTATGGACGACAACATCACCTCCGTCAAGGACGTAACAGTTCAGATTGCCGACGGCGCCAGGTTCGACTCCCGTGTCCGCTGCCACATCACCGACGAGTTCAATATGTACACCGAATACCCGGTGGCCCTTCAGCCGGACGGCACGCTGCTGCTTTCGCTGCAGCCGGATTCTTTTGTGTTTATAGAATTCTAATCTTGTTATCAGCTCTTTGACATACTGTTAGCCCAGATACTTGTACATAGGAATAGTGTTGCCTTGTCTGTCTCCGTTTTTTACGAAGCCACACTTCTCGTAAAAACCGATGGCGCTATACCTTTTATTAAAAAAAGCGGCAGTGGTTAAGAATGAGAACTCCGCATCTTTGGCATTCTGTTCCGCCAGTTGAAGAATGCGCGCGCCGATACCCTTGTTGCGCCATTCCTGTTTGACTGCTATGAAATCTATTTCCAGACTGGGATACTTTTCATTTTCGACAGTAACCATTCGGTCACTCAACACAAACAAAGCTATTGGCTCCTCTTCAATCTTTGCCACATAAAACTCACAAGGGACTTCTTCTATAAAAGACAGCAATCCCCCTGTGCTACGCTTGTGGATGAGCAAATCAATTTCGCGTATGCCACTGTTAAAAAAAGAGAGGGCTTCAGTATCGAAGGCCCTCTCTATGGTTAACTCGAATTCGCTCATCTCAAACTTGTCGAAAACTTGTCAGGCAGCGGAGCACGCCCTTTTCTCTGGATACTACAGTTCTTCTTGGGAAGAGTCTTGGAAATCCTTTCCGCCTGCTCTCCTCTTATGGTCTGAGGTATGTATTTTTGTCCAATCATATGGCCTCCATATTCTTGTTGCAAATATACTGTTTTTTTTGATAAACAAATAATAATATTATTATTGTGATATGAAAAAAGCTCTTGCAGTTTGTTTGTTAATGTTGGTCGGTGCCGCGGTGGCATCGGCCCAGATTACTATGTCCAGGAGTTTGGAGGTGACGGGGGAGATGATTCAGGCGAAGGCGGTGTTTCTGAGGGCGGAGGATGTGGACACTTTCTGCAATCTGAGCATTAACGGGCATTATGTGGGGATAGCGGGCAATAGGTTCCGCCGCTGGGAGTGGGATGTGAAGCCGTTCCTTCATAAGGACGAGAATGTCCTGGAGGGCATTTTTCAGGACGCGGAGGCTGTGTCCGAGAAAAAGAATTCCGACTTGGAATATCCCGTTCCGATGAGCGGGATAGGCTTTGTGCCACACCTTAATCTCATACGCAAGCCCATCTATCAGGGAGGCTGGGACTGGGGCCCGAAGTGTATGTACACAGGTTTTGCAGGCCCTGTGGAACTGATTCCCGTGCATGTGGCGCGGCTGGATTATCTGCGCTGCACTCAGGACCATACCCGCGGGGACCGCTGCGTGGTTACGCTCAGTGCGGAATTGTATTCGCCGGAAGGAGGACGGGCGAAGGTCGAGTTCCGCTGCGGTGAGCAGGTGAAAAAGTTAACTGCTTCGTTGAAGCCAGGAGCAAATACCGTTACGCAGGTATTTAGTATCCGGAAGCCTAAGCTATGGTGGCCTGCCGGTATGGGTGAGCAGCCCCTCTACCGCGTGAGCGTGAGTGCCGACGGGCAGACGCTGGAGAAAAAGATAGGCCTTAGGACCATTGAGGTAGGGGAGAATCTCGCATTCAAGGTCAATGGGAAGCGGGTTTNNNCTTGGCTCGGCCCGGGACGCCAATATGAACATGGTCCGTCTCTGGGGCGGCGGCAAGTTCGAAAAGGATTGTTTCTATGAAATCTGCGACTCGCTGGGACTTCTGATATGGCACGATATGATGTTTGCCTGCGCAATGTATCCCGCCACGCCTGAATTCCTGGGCGAGGTGAGCGCAGAGATTACACATCAGATAAAGAGACTTCAGAGCCATCCTTCCATCGCCCTCTGGTGCGGTGACAATGAGGGAATCGACAATTACAACAAGCGGATCTGGAAGAAGAATCCGAAGTTGTATCGCGCTGATTATGAGGCTCTGGTCTCTCTTCGGGGCAAACTGGTGGCCGATTTTGACCCGGAGCGCCTGTACTGGCCCACTTCGCCCTGCGGCGGTCCCGGGGACCTCGACACCAACGGCTGGAACGATGATTCCAAAGGCGATATGCATCTTTGGGCAGTGTCGAAGTATGCACGGCCGCTGGAAGAGTATTATAAGTATCGGCCCAAGTTTATGTCGGAATTCGGACATTCCTGCTTTTCCGGGCTGCTTGGGTCTATGGACGAGCAAAAAGAGCGTATGAGGGAGTCCGGCGGCTATGAGAATATGCTGCAGAGGATTGGCAATCTGTTCAATCCGAGAGCCGGGGCTGATTTGGTGTATCTTTCTCAGCTTGAGCAGGCAATCGGCCTTTCTGTGGCTGCCTCTTACTGGCGTTCGCTCCCGGAATGCAATGGTGTCCTGGTATGGCAACTGAATGATATCTGGGCCGGGCCGTCGTGGTCCACAATCGAGTACGACGGCACTTGGAAGCCCGCTCACTATCATCTGAAGCGTGTCTTTGCCGATGGCGCTCCGCTAGTGCCCATCCCGGATTTGAAAAATGTGCCGGATGCTAATGTCTCGGCCAGCGTTTATGAGCGGGACGGCAAGTGGATTGTGTCTTTGACAACGGACAAGCCGGCTTACTATGTATGGCTCAGCGCACCCGGTGTAAAACGATTCTCTGACAACAGCTTCAATCTTATGCCGGGGGAGACAAAGGACGTGATTGCATCCGGGCCGGTGGAGGCTTTGAAGATTAGCCATCTTGCCCAACATACTTCCCCTCGCAGGGAACAGCTGCTACGCGACTGGGAATTCCACCTTGGAGAGGAAGGGGAGTGGGAAAAGGTCCGTATTCCGCACGACTGGGCCATCAGCGGTCCGTTTGCGGAGAACGGTGAACTTTGGAGCGGATCCCGGGGATATTCGTACAACCCCGGCCGGACCGGAGCGCTCCCGTGGACCGGGATCGGCTGGTACCGCCGTTCGTTCACCGTACCGGAGAACAAGGCTGTTTCCCTGACCTTCGACGGTGCGATGAGTAACGCCACCTTCTATGTCAACGGCAAGGAAGTTGGCTCATGGCCAAACGGCTATGTTCCTGTCAATCTTGACATTACGGATGCCGTTGTTGTGGGGAGTGCCAATACACTCGCCGTCCGTCTGGAGAATTTGCCGGGCAGCTCCCGCTGGTATCCCGGCGCCGGGCTCTACCGTAATGTGCACCTGATTACCACCAATCCTGTCCACCTCCCCGTCTGGGGTGTACGTGTCACGACGCCGGAGGTCTCCGCCGACAAAGCGACGGTGCACGTAGAGACGACGGTTGAGGGTGCGGAAGGAAAGGAGATAGCAGTCCGGACCGTGCTCCTTGACCGGGAAGGGCGGTGCGTGGGAGAGATTCCACGGACAAGCCGTGGAATGACGGAACATATCATCAGGGATGAGGTAGTCATCCCCGACCCGCTCCTATGGAGCCCGGAGGAGCCGAACCTCTACAAGGCCGTTACAGCCGTGTATGCCGACGGGAAACTTGTGGACGAAAAAGAGACCGTCTTCGGCATCCGAAAGGCCGAATTCATCGACGGAAAGGGCTTCTTCCTCAACGGCAAACCGATGAAATTCCAGGGTGTCTGCATGCACCACGACCTGGGCCCGCTGGGGGCGGCCGTCAGCATTCCGGGCCTCAGGCATCAGATCGAAATCCTGAAGGATATGGGCTGCAACGCCATCCGCACCTCCCACAACTGTCCTGCTCCGGAGTTGGTGAAACTCTGTGACGAGATGGGAATGATGATGATGGTGGAGGCCTTTGACGAATGGAATTCCGCCAAGACCCCGAACGGTTATCACCGCTATTTCAACGACTGGGCCGAGAAGGATCTGGTCAACATCATCCGGCGTTTCCGCAACAACCC
>CACZDC010000024.1 GCA_902779785.1 uncultured Bacteroidia bacterium | reverse complement strand
CGCCTGGAAGCTCGGCTTCAAGCTTAAAGAGGTGCCCATCGTATTCACCAACCGCAAACTCGGCACTTCGAAGATGTCAGGCGGCATCTTCGGCGAAGCATTCTGGGGGGTTATCCGGCTGAGATTCCGCAAGTTCAGAAGGGCCGGAAAGTAAACTACAGCTGCAACAATCTGCCAAATTCTCCGAGGTCCGCTACTACAAGGTCGCCGGGGCGGGACACTTCCGGGAGCATCTCACGGGTAGTTTCTCCGGAAAGGACCAGGACAGGCAGGGCTCCGGCCCTGCGGGCCATCTCCACATCGGTGTAGGCCCTGTCCCCTACCATAGCCACTTCATCCTTCTCCAGGCCTAGCCTTTCCTCCAGTTCCAGCAGCATCGTCGGGTCCGGCTTCCCTAGCACCTTGTCGGCCTTTCTCCCCGTCGCCGCTTCGATGCAGGCCTGAATGGAGCCGCAGTCGACCAGGACCGTCTCCTCCTCCGTCGGGCATACCCAGTCCGGATTGGTCGCCAGATACGGGACGCCCTGCCGGGCCCACCAGGCCGCCTTGCAGAGACGCCGGTAGCTCAAGGTCATATCAAAAGACACGACCAGAACGTCCGGAGCCAGGTTCTCATCCTCGCCGACCAGTGTGTAGCCGGATTGAAGGAAGAGCTCCTGCAGACTCTCCGTTCCGAGCACATAGATCCTCCGCGCCGAAGGAAAATGCCGGCAGATATACTCAACTATACTGCGGGAAGTCGTAAGCATCTGATCTTCCGTAATTTCAATCCCCATCCGGGAGAGCTTGCGAAGGTAATCCGCCGGAGACTTGGTCGGATTGTTAGTCAGGAAACTGTAGCCGATACCCTTCGCCTCAAGCCCTTTGAGAAAAGGCAGGGTAAAAGGAAAAATCTGATTCCCGAGATAGATGGTCCCGTCCATATCCATAACGATATGACGGATTTTCCGGAGACGCTCTTTCATCGTTTTCACACTTCAAAACAGCCGCCGGGCGCGAAGAGGGGTTCCACGATGGCATCGTAGAAGCCGCCGCGCTTGGCGAGGTCCAGCACATTGTAGCGGAAGCGCATCAGCTGGACTTTCGGGAACATAGCCTTGAGCTGCGCACGGGAAACGCCTATCTGCTCGGGTTCATACGGAGCGCCGGAGGCTTTCAGCAGGCGCTTCATCTTCTCGTAGGAATAGACCTGGCCCTGGAGTTTCGCTTTCAGGGAGGGCCACTCCGCCTTGAGTTTCGTCAGCTGCTCACGGACAGTTTCCGCCGGAGCGTACTTCTTGGTGATTTCATCGTAACCCAGCCTCGGGACGGGGAATCCCTCGAATTCTTTCAGTGCGCGCTGCTGTTCCTGCTCCAGCGTGGGCCAGGCTGCGACCGCCTTTTCGACATCTAGCGCCGAGAGGTCTTGCTTGAACAGTTCGTCGAAGACCGCGCACATAGTCAGCGTGCCTATCGCGACCTGGAAACCGTGGGACTGAAGCTTTCCACGGTAACGGTGTTCCGTCATATCCAGGATGTGGCTGAACAGGTGGTCGCAGCAGGAGGCGGGACGGGAGGACCGGGCCGCCTGCATAGCGATGCCGCTGAGGGTCAGGCCCTCGAAAATGTCGGCGATGGCATCCGGATCCCCTGCCGCAACCGCTTCGGGATTGGCGAGGAAATCGTCCAGATAGTCCTGCAGCACGTGCCAGGCTTCGGGATGGATCGGAGCCGTCCCGACAAAGTCCGCCACCATCCATTCGGCCCCGGCAGGCACCTTCGCAGCAAGGTCGGCATAGCCGGCGGCAGTCATTTCCTTGGGCGCCGCAGCAATCACATCGATGTCCGCGACTATGGCCAGAGGAGCCGGACAGGAGAAGGTCTGCTTTGCGCCCTCGAAGGTGATGGAGGCACCGAAGGAGGAATATCCGTCCACGGAAGCCGCCGTCGGCAGGGTGAGATAGGACTGGTTGTGATGGTGGGAACTGAGTTTGCAGAGGTCGTTGATGACCCCGGAACCGACGGAGACAAGGATTGCGTCCGGATGGGCATCCAGCAGACTGTCAACTAGTTCCACATATTTCCATTCGGCGTGGAACTCCTCTTCCTGAATGATATGTTTCTCCACAGGAATACCTGCCTCACGGAAAAGCTCAAAGACCTTCTCCCCAAGCGCCGGCCAGGTGTGGACGTCCGCTACGATAAGGGCTTTCCGCCCGGGAAAACACTGTTTGAAAACTGCCGGGGCCTTTTCAGAAGCACCCCGCCCCATCTCGAAGACCTTGGTGTCGGTCGAGATGGAAAGCGCATACGCGATTCGTTCTTTTGATGTCATACTCTCTCTTGCTATGGCTATTCTTTATTCCTCCGCCCAGTCGTCGCTGCGGAAGCAGGGAACCGGAATGCCGAAACTGTTCTCGAGGTCTCCTTCGGCGTAATTGTGGAAATTGTAGCGGACTGCTATCGGGGCCGGGACCTCCGCGCTCTTGACCACTACACTCTTGTTGTCCGAGCCTATTTCCGCCTCGGCGGGATGGAAGATATGGTCCGCGCCGGCCACTTCGAAGCCCTTGACCGTGCGCTTGTAGATATTGCCGAGCCCCCAACTCGTATTGTCGAAGGAAACGGTCACCGCCCCGTCTTTGAATTCATAGCCGGAGGGCTTCGGATAGCCGGCGCCTATGCCCATCTTGATGCCATAGGTATTCTCCAGGGCATAGATGACGAACTGCTGGGCCACCTGACGCTTCTTGGCTGGATGAATGCAGTTCTCGGCACCGATGCTTTCGGTGATGGCCGCATAACTGTTCGGGATGAATTTCAGCGAATGGAGCTGGTTCTCCACGAAGAAGGCACGTGATGTCTCAGCGGAATTGCCATAACGGTAAGGAGCTATGGTAGTGAACATAAAGGGCATCTTCTTCTCGCTGTCTCCCCAGGCCGTACGCCAGAGATCGACCATAGAGGCCTGTAGAAGGTCATAATAGCGGTCATTGCGGTTGGCCTCGCCCTGATACCAGAGGAAGCCTCGGGCAGCGTATCCGACAAGCGGAAGCATACGGCTGTTCCAGGTCGTGGCCACCTCCTTCGGAGCCTTTTTCGGCTGATTCTTACGGCCGAAGATCTCGTTGATTCGGGACTCCGGCACACTGCCGTCCAAAGCCCTGCGTACTGCTTCCGCAGTCATATAAGGCTCAATCTTGGCTCCGCCCCAGCTGTTGTCGATAATTCCGACCGGAACGCCCAGGGCATCGCTCAGCCGAGTCGCAAAGAACCAGCCGATGGCACTCATACGCGCGGCCCCCTCGCCGGAGCTCGCTTCCCAAGAGACCTCGGGGATATCCTTCTGAGGATCTTCGCTGGCGGGAGTTTTGACGCGAAAATGATGTACTTTTCCGGCATAGCGGGGCGAGGAAAGAATCTCCTCCATCATCCCCTCGACCATCTGGACATTATAGCCCCTCAGCGGCATATCCATATTTGACTGCCCGGAAATGATCCAGACCTCGCCTATCAGTACGTCCTTCAGAGTAATGCTCTCCTTGCCGCAAGTCACTGTAAGAGTATAAGGACCGCCCGCCTCAGGAGTCTTTATGGACAGTCTCCAGCTGCCGTCCTTCTGGACCTTTGCGCTGTAATTGGACTTTTCCTCCCACGAAGGGGCTACGGTAACCTTGGCGCCGGGATTTCCCCAGCCCCAGAGAGGAGTTTCGGTCTCCCTCTGCAGGACCATATGGTCGGAAATAACGGATGCGAGCTTCAGCGGCTCCCTGGCCGGAAGAAGATTTGCCGCCAGAAGCAGTGCGGCGAGAAAAGCGATGAATCGTTTCATAAACTATTGATATAAACTAAGATACAAGCCTTAGGCCTATACGGCCGCGCTCCAGGTCCACGGAAATGACCCGGACAAGTATTTTCTGATGGAGCTTCAGTACCTTCGAAGGGTCCGCCATCCCCCGGACGCCCATCTGCGAGGCGTGGATAAGGCCATTCTCGTGCAGGCCTATGTCCACGAAGGCGCCGAAGGAGGTCAGGTTGGTGACTATGACGGGCACTTCCTCCCCGACTTTCAGGTCGTCGATTTCGTGGATATGCTCGGCAAAGGAGAACTCCTCGACCTCGGCGCGAGGGTCGCGGCCGGGCTTGGCGAGTTCCTGGAGTATGTCATTGACCGTAGGAAGGCCCACTGAACCGCCCACATAGTCCTGAGCCTTGATTTTTCGGCAAAGTTCCGCATTGCCTACAAGCTCCTTGACCGGCACGCCGAGGTCCCCAGCCATCCTGTCCACAATCGGGTAGGACTCCGGATGGACCGCAGAATCGTCCAGCGGGTTGGCCGCACCGTGGATCCTGAGGAAGCCCGCACACTGCTGGAAGGCCTTTTCTCCGAGCCTGGGCACCTTCAGCAGCTCCCGACGGTCCTTGAAAGCGCCGTGGGCGCTGCGGTAATCCACTATGGCCTGGGAAAGGGCCGGGCCTATTCCTGACACATACTGAAGCAGGTAAGGGCTGGCTGTATTCAGCTGGACTCCGACGGCATTGACACAGCTCTCCACCGTATTGTCCAGTTTCTCGGCCAGCAGGGTCTGGTCCACATCGTGCTGGTACTGACCGACTCCCAGGGACCTCGGATCTATTTTCACAAGTTCTGCAAGAGGGTCCATAAGGCGGCGGCCTATGGACACCGCGCCGCGGACAGTCACATCCTCAGAAGGAAACTCCTCCCGGCCGACTTCGGAAGCCGAATAGACCGAGGCGCCGTCCTCGCTGACGGAAAAGATGCGGACATCATCGCCGAGTCCTACCCTGCGGACAAAATCCTCGGTCTCACGGCCGGCGGTTCCGCTGCCTATCGCTATGACCTCGATCCTGTATTTCTCAACCAGCTCCGCTACAGTCGTAATGGCCTCTATCTTCCGCGCAGCCGGAGGATGAGGGAAAATCACCGTATGATGCAGCAGATTTCCGTGCTCATCCAGGCAGACTACTTTGCAGCCCGTGCGGAAGCCCGGGTCAATCGCAAGGGTCCTTTTCTCCCCGACGGGAGGAGCCAGAAGCAGTTGCCTCAGATTTTCCCCGAAAACACGGATAGAATCAATATCAGCCTTCTGCTTGGCTTCCTTAAGGACTTCATTGCTGATCGAGGGCTCCAGCAGGCGCTTGTAGGCATCGTCCACCGCAAGGCGGATCTCTCGGCCGTTCTCCGCTCCGGGATAACCCTTTTCCTGACAATAGTCGTAGTAGATCTTGTTGCCGCATTTTTCAGCATCCGCGTCTATGTCCAGCTTTAGGAAGCCCTCGTTCTCTGCTCTCAGGATAGCCAGCAAATTGTATGACGGGATCTTTGCGAGCGGGGAGCTGTAATTGAAATAAGTGCGGTACCTGGCCCCTTCAGGGCTTTCCTTCCCGGCTTTGGTGACCTTGGAACAGATGCGGCGAGTCCGGAAAATACCACGGAGGTTTTCCCTTATGACTGCAGTTTCGCTGAGCCTCTCGGCGATTATGTCCCTTGCCCCTGCAAGAGCGTCTTCCACCGAGCTGACTTCGCCCTTGACATACTTTTCGGCATCCTTCGAAGGATGGGAACTTTTGCCGTTCCAAAGCAAGTCCGCCAGAGGCTCCAGCCCCTTGGCGACGGCCACTGTAGAACGCGTCTTGCGCTTGGGGCGATAGGGCAGATACAGATCCTCCAACTCGGTGCCGCTCAGGCAGTTCTCTATCTTGAGTTTAAGTTCGGCTGTAAGTTTATCCTGCTCGGCTATGGTCCCCAGGATGGAGACTTTGCGCTTCTCCATCTCCGAGAAGACTTCCGTCCAGTGCTTTATTTCGGCGACGTCGATATCGCTAAGTCCGCCGGTGCGCTCCTTGCGGTAGCGGCTTATAAAAGGGACTGTACAGCCCTCTTCAAAGAGTTCCGCACAGTTCTCCACCTGCCAGGGGGCGACTCCGAGGATTCCGGCGATATGCTTGATATAGATTTCTTTCATAGCAATACAAAAATACTCAAAAACTTGAAAATAAGCGGCAGTTTTAGTGAAAATAGACTAAATTTGTAGTATGAAATCGAAGTTTCTTGTCTATCTGACCGCCCTGACCTCCATCGCCCTGTGGGGACTTTCGTATATATGGTGTGACCGTATCCTCGCCCTCGGCATTCCCGTTGAGTATTTCCTGCCGTTCAGGATTTTCATCGCAGGGGTGCTGCTGCTTGCCGTCAATCTGGTTTTCCGCATCAGCATCAAAGTCAGGAAATCGGACTGGGTCACCTTCCTGCTGCTGGCCCTCTGCGAGCCCTTCATCTACTTTTTCTGCGAGACCTACGGCATCCAGTTCACCGAATCACCGACGATAAGCGCTCTGGTGATCGCCACTACGCCGATTGTGGCAATGGGGGCGGGTTTTCTCTTCTTCAAGGAAAGCGTGTCCTGGCAGAGCATAGTGGGCATACTTATCTGCCTCGCCGGCCTCGTACTGGTCTCCAAGGCTCGTCCCGATACCTCTGGACGGCTTTTCATTTTCGGCATCCTGGTGCTGCTGATTGCCGTTTTCGCGGAAGTCGGACACGCCTCCTGCACCAAAGCCCTGGCCGAAGCATCCTACCAGCCGACGGTAATAGTAATGTACCAGTTCCTGATAGGCTCGGTCTATTTCCTGCCTATGCTGCTTACCCGGGGATTGGAGAATTACGAGCCTGAACTGTACCTCTCGCACGATTTCTTCGTGCCTCTGCTGAACCTATCCATCCTCTGCTCCTGCGCCGCATTCTCGCTCTGGGCCATAGCCATAAAACATCTCGGAGTCGGCCGTTCCAGCATTTTCCTGGCTATGATTCCTGTCGCCACGGCCCTATGGGGATGGATTCTAGGTGATGAAAAACTGCTTGCCTGGCAATGGGCTGGGCTCGGGATAGCCATCTGCGGCCTGATCCTTACCCAGGTCGGAGGGAAGCGTAAGAGCGGAGAGAAGAGTCAGTCCTGAGAAAAGTCGCGGAGGGACTGCCTGTAAGCGTTGAAAATCTTGGATTTGGAAAGGAAACCTAGATAGGTCCTGTCCGAAGTGACCACAGGCAGGTTCCAGGCCCCGGTCTTTTCGAATTTACGCATCACGGATTCCATAGGCTCGTCCCGGTAGATGTATTCCGGGGCGGAGTGCATATAATTATAGACATAGGCCGTATCGTAGAGGTCGGTGCGGAACATATCACGACGTATGTCGGCGAGCTGGACATAGCCCTGGAAACGGCCGTGGGCGTCAACTACGGGGAATATATTGCGCTGGCTCACTGCCACGGCCTCAACGAGCTGTCCGAGCGAATCGTCTATCCTCACAGGGGTAAAATCCGTCTCCAGCAGGGCATCCGTCTTCAGCAGGGTCAGCACGGCCTGGTCGGAATCGTGGGTCAGCAGTTCCCCGGAAGCGGCGATACGCTTGGTATAGATCGAATACTTTTCAAAGATGCGCATCACTCCGTAGGAGACTGCCGCGGTAAGGATCAGCGGCACCAGAAGTATGTAGCCGCCGCTGATTTCCGCGATAAGGAAGATGGCGGTCAGCGGGGCCTGCATAACTCCGGCCATAGTCCCGGCCATACCGACCAGGACGAAATTGGACACGGGGATCTGATACGGCAGGAAAGAATTGACCGCCGTGGCCATCACGAAGCCGGCGACGGCCCCCACGAAAAGAGTCGGGCCGAAGGTCCCGCCCACTCCCCCTCCGGCATTGGTCAGGCTCATCGAAAAGACCTTGAACACAAGTACAAGGACGAAAAGCCAGAGCGCCCCGCTGCCGGCGGAACCGCTCAGCATAGGTCTCAGGGAGTCATAGCCCTCGCCGTAGAGCGGAGGCAGGAAATATATCAGAAGCCCCAGGCCGACGGCCGAAAGCGCCCATCTGATCCAGGGAGAACGAAGGCGCGAGACCATATCCTCCATCCATAGCGTCGTCCTCAGGAAATACAGCGACACAAAACCGCTGAAAACGCCCAGCAGCACGTACCAGGGGATGTTTCTCATACTGAACTCAACCAGCGACGCCTCGAACTGGGCTCCCCTTCCGAAAAAGGCGTAAGAGACCAGGGTCGCCGAGAGCGAAGAGAGCAGCAGAGGCAGTATCGAGGTCATCGAAATATTGAACAGCAGCACCTCGAGGGTGAACAGCACCCCGGCAAGAGGGGCATTGAATATGCCCGCCACAGCACCAGCGGCACCACAGCCCAGAAGCAGCGTCATCCCGCGATACGAGAGTCCGCAGTATCGGGCCAGGTTGGAGCCTATCGCCGCGCCGGTATAGACAATCGGAGCTTCGGCGCCCACGCTGCCTCCGAAACCTATGGTCAGGGCGCTGGTGAGCATCGACGACCATAGATTGTGCTTCTTGATCTTGGATTCGTTCTTGGAGACGGCCTGGAGCACCTTGGTCACTCCGTGGCCGATATTGTCCTTGACCAGGTATCTGACTATCAGAAGGCTCAGGAGCATACCGACTCCGGGGAAGACCAGATAGGGCCATCTCCGGTCGGGGAAAAGGCTGCCGAGCCCGGTCTGGATGGAATGAATGGACCATTTCAGCAGAACCGCCGCTCCGCCGCACAAAACGCCGGTCACCACTGAGAGGAGGAGCAGTGTCTCCCTCTCCGGAAGTTTACGCAAAAGGGCCCTGACGGGCCCCCAGATAAACTGTATGGTGCTGCGAGAAGCCATCATTCGTCATCCGAACCGGAGCCGTACTGGGCGATGTTGTCGTCCGGAAGCGTCTCTCCGGAGGAATCGGAAGAGTCCACGCTGCCCCCGGCCACCGCTTCGTTTTCAGCCTCCTCTTCTCCCTCGAGCCAATGTTCCACATCCTCGAGGTCATCCGTCTTGACATTGATCTTGACAAGATAGATCGCATCCGGGAGTTCGACGGTCACTGCATAGAAAGAGGTACCGTCCGGCTTGGGATACTGCATCAAATCGTTTAGATAATCGCTGAACCCGTTGGGGTATCTGGCTTCAAACGCCGCCTTCAATTCGGGTTTCTGATCCATCTTTTCAAAGCTGACTACGCTTCTTTTCCTCGTATCTGCCATATCTGTTCAGGTTTTCGGTCTTGAATTACGGTGCAATATTAAGGCTTTGTTTTTGATAAATCAAGAGAGAGCTTTATTTTTTCGTGCTTTTTTTGAAGAAAAATGACTTTTGCTGCTGTTTGCGGGCCAAATCGTGCTCTGAAAACACTGGTTTCATATCTCTGGGGTCAAGTCCGGTATAGAACATAACCGAGGAAGTGGTCATCGGAGTAGGGGTGAAATCCTGGACCTGTTCCATCCATATTCCCTTCAGCGCGGGGTGCGCGGCCAGAGCCTGCATATCTCTCATAGTGCATCCCGGATGGGAGGAGATAAAGTAAGGGACCAGGCCGACGTGGGTCCCGGCCTCGCGGTTGACGCTGTCGAATTCCCTGCGCAGCCTCTCGAAAAGACGGAAAGTGGGTTTCCCCATCTTCTGCAGGACGTGGTCTTCGGTGTGTTCTGGGGCTACCTTGAGGCGGCCGGAAGTATGGTCCAGCACCAGGGCCTTCAGGTATGGCTTCGAAGATGCGTCCACGAAGCCGTCCTCCGTCAGGAAAAGGTCATAGCGTATTCCGCTGCCGATATAGGAATGGCGGATGCCCTTGACCGAATCGATGCGACGGTATAGTTCCATCAGCCGGCTGTGGTCGCAGTCGAGATTGGGGCATTTCGAAGGGAAGAGGCAGGAGGGACGGCGGCATTTGGCGCAGGCCTCCTGCTTTTTTCCGTGCATCCCGTACATATTGGCCGTAGGCGCGCCCACGTCGGAGATATTTCCGGCGAAGCCAGGAAGCGAGTTCAGGGCCCTGACTTCCTTCAGTATGGACTCTTCGCTGCGCGAGGATATGAATTTGCCCTGATGGGCCGCGATGGTGCAGAAATTACAGCCTCCGAAGCAGCCCCGGTGAGTGTTGACCGAGAACTTGATCATATCGTAGGCAGGTATGCGTTTCCCTTTGTAGCGGGGATGGGGCAGCTTGGTGAAGGGCAGGTCCCAGAATGAGTCCATTTCCTCCTGTGTCGCCGTCGGGAAGGGCGGATTGACCTGGACATAGCCTTTGCCGACCGGCTCGATTATGGTCCCGGGATGCATCAGGTTGGCGTTTGTCTCAATCTGTTGGAAGTTCTCGGCAAAGGCCCGCTTGCTCCTGAGACACTCCTCGTAGCTATGCAGGACCAGCCTTCCGGCAGGTACACTGGCTGAAACCGCCTCCGCTTCGCTCCGGCCCCTCCCACCGACTTCGTCGGCGGGCCCCTCCCTCTTATGTGGCCGAGGGTGGCCACAGGTTTCTACCAGTGTACCTGCCGGAAGGCCGCCGTCCACATAAAACGCCAGCTGCGGAATCTGCTGCAGGCGATGCCGGGACCAGCCTTTTTCTATGCCGCGGGTAAACTCCAGCATAGGCCTCTCCCCCATCCCATAACAGAGCCAGTCGGCACCGGAAGAGACCAGCACCGAAGGCAGGAGGCGGTCCTGCCAGTAATCATAATGCGTAAGACGCCTCAACGAAGCCTCGATGCCGCCGATGATCACCGGCACATCGGGGAACAGCTCCTTGAGAATCTTGGTATAGACCGTGACCGCATAGTCGGGACGCGCTCCGGCCTTGCCCTCAGGAGTATAGGCATCGTCGTGCCTGAGCCGCTTGGACGCGGTATAGTGGTTGACCATCGAGTCCATAGCCCCGGAATTCAGGCCGAAATACAGCCTCGGAGCGCCCAGCTTGCGGAAATCCCTCAGGTCATCCCTCCAGTTCGGCTGCGGCACCACAGCCACCCTGTAGCCCCATTTCTGCAGCCAGCGGGCAATCACCGCCGTCCCGAAGGAAGGATGGTCTATGAAGGCATCGCCCGAGAAAAGGATCACGTCTATGTAATCCCATCCCAGAGCCTGCACCTCCTTCACCGAGGTCGGAAACATATAATTATTGTCCATCCTTCAAGTATTTAAGCCAGAATGCGCGATTCTCCGCCAGGAAATGCCGGCCCTGATAGCCACGGTAGCCGTGCATCCCGTCGGGATAGATCATAAAGTCGAAAGCCGCACCCTCCTTCTGGAGCGCGTCGATCAGCTGCAGCGTCTGCTGGAAATGCACATTGTCATCGCCCGTTCCGTGGGTAAGGCGAAGCATTACGGAGCCGTCGGAATCCGGACGGACCTTGTATTCCCCGGCCCGGGAAGCCACGCGGGCAGCCGCATAGCCCTCCGGATTGTCCTCGGGAGTGGACATAAAACGCTCGGTGTAATGAGTGTCGTAGAGCATCCAGTCATAGACCCCGCCGCCGGCGATTCCGTAATGGAAGGCCTCGGGATGGGTCATCACAAGGAGGGCGGTCATAGTGCCTCCGAAAGAGAAGCCCTCCACCCCGATCTTCTCCGGGATGACGTAAGGCAGGCTCTGGAGCCATTTGGCCCAGGCCACGAAATCCTCGCTCTCCTTCTGCCCGAGACGCTTATATACCGTGTCCAGAGCCCTTCTTCCCCCGTGTCCGCCTGCCCTGCAGTCCGCTATAAGCTCGATTATCCCGTTCTCGGAGTACCAGCTGTATTTGGAAGGATCGATCCAGCGGTCCCGAGTCTGAGGAGAGTCCGGACCGCCATAGATGTCCACGTGGACGGGATACTTCTTCGACGGGTCGAAATCGTCGGGATAGAAGATTATTCCGGGGAGGGAGAAGCCGTCGTGCTCCAGGCGAATTATCTGTCCGCGGCCCGGACCTTTCCCGGAAGTGCTCGAATCCGCGATCAGGCGAGGTTTGCGGGAAGGCTTTGCCGTCTCCATTTCCCAAGTCTGCGGAGGCCGGGAAAGGGAAGAAAGCTTGACCGTGAAATGCGACCCGTCCGGAGAGAACGAAACTTCACTCACATCAAGGGAAGTATCTGTCAATGCGCTGATTACGCCTTTTTTGGAGAGTTTGTAAAGGCAGTGCCTCAGATCGGAATCGCGGCGGGCGGTGAAATAGACATTCCCCTTTTTGTCGAGATAGCGGAGCCTTATGTTCCAATTGCTTCCGTCAGTGAGGCGGCGAAGCGTCTTTCCGTCGTAGGAGAGGAAATAAATCTGTTGCCATCCACTTTCGAAACTTCTGACCATATAGAGCCCCTGACTGTCGAAGAGCATATCGTCCGGCCAGTCCAGCCAGGTCGGGACCTGCTCGTGATAGATGCCGGCCTTGCTGCCGTCCACAGGCGACACGGCGTAGAGGTCAAGAGTATTTTGTTTGCGCGGCTCTCTCGGCACGAAGAAAGATTTCGAGTCCTTCCCCCAGAAAGGAGTCCCGAAATACTGGTCCTGCGTCGAATCGAAATCCGCCCATACGATGCCGCCGCCCTGAGGGCTGACAAAACCTATCCGGACTTCAGGATTTTTCTCCCCGGCCTTCGGATAGTGCGTCTCCCGGAGACTGCCGTCCTGGCCGAAAGGAGAATAAATAGGGAACATAGGGACCAGAGTGTCGTCGAAGCGGTAGAAAGCCAGGGTTTTGCTGTCAGGCGACCACCAGAAGGCCTTGTACTTTGACGGGCGGCCGAAAATCTCCTCATAATATACCCAGGACGCATAGCCGTTATATACCGTTTTGCTCCCGTCGAAGGTCAGTTGACGCTCCTCTCCGCCAGCGGCCGGCACCGACCAGAGATTGCCGCCACGGGTAAAGGCAAGCATCGTGGAATCCGGCGAGAAAGTCAGATTCTCGGCGCCCTCAGGCTGGAGGGAAGAAAGGGCCGGCGATTGAAATGACAGGAGGAGAGATACTACAAGACTTATCATAGGAAACAGGCGCTTGGGAAATTGACGAGATATACTCTGTCCACCGCACGGGTGAGCGCAGTGTACAGCCACTTGAGATCCTCCCTCTGGAGCGTGTCCTGCCAGAAGGGATTGTCTATGAAAACACAGCTCCACTGCCCTCCCTGGGACTTGTGGCAAGTAATGGCGTGGGCATATTTCAGCTGGAGGGCATTGTAATAAGGGTCTTCGCGGACTGCGTCATAGCGCTTTTTCTTGGAAGTGATATGGGCATAATCCTCATTGACGCCCTGATACAGCCGGTTAGACTGCTCGTAGGTCAGGGAGGGCGATTCGGAGTCCAGGGTGTCCAGCAGGACCTTGGTCACCAGTTCCTGCTCGTCATAGTCCGGGAAACAGAGCCTGGCTTCGGCGAAATGGAAGCCATAGCGCTCCTCGTGGGAGCGAATCCTGACAAGCGTGGCGATATCTCCGTTGGCGATATAGTCCGTCCCTTCCAGCTCGTCCACGCCCTGATAGCAGTTCTTGACTATCATCAGCCTGTCGCCCTTCACCAGTCTTTCCTCGCGGAACAGTACCTGCGCGCGTATTCCGGCATTGTAGCGGATGGCCCTCTTGTTGGAGCGGCACAGCACTACGGTCTCATCTTCTCCGCTCCGGGAGTATTCGTCCGCAAGCGCTTCCAGAAGCTCTCCGCCAGTGATACTTTTGACTTCACCTGAAGCGTCCAGGTGCAGGTCCCCCATAGTGACATCCTCTCCCCTTACAATGAGCTCGCGCAGCGCCGTGGCGTTTTTCAGGATTGCCGAGCCGTGCTGCTGGCGGACTACGGTGGTAAGTGTGGCGAAACTGACCCCGCCCGCAAAGGACATATAGTCCTCGGACAGAGCCGGAGAAAGGTCCAGGCCGACAGGCGGAAGCTGGGCGGCGTCTCCTATCATTATAAGACGGTTGTCCGCACCGCCGCGCACAAACTGTATCAGGTCTTCGAGCAGATTGCCAGAGCCGAAGGAGGCCGTCGAATCTCCGCCTTCTATGCCTATCAGAGAGACCTCATCGACGATGTAAAGGGTGGACTTGGCCTTGTTCGGCATCAGCGAGAACTGGCCGAAGCCGTCATCCCCGTGGGACTTTTCCCGGTAGATGTGTTTGTGGATGGTGAAAGCGGGGTGATGGGCATAGCCGCTCAGGACCTTGGCGGAACGGCCGGTCGGAGCGAGCAGCACACAGGGAATCTTGAATTCCTTCATCGCCCCTATCACCGCACTGACGGCCGTGGTCTTGCCCGTGCCGGCATAGCCGTTTACAACCAGGATGTCCCCGTCGTCAGAGCTCATAAATGAACCTATGCGGCGAAGAAGAGCGTCCTGGCAGCTTGTCGGCTCATACGGAAAGCGGCGAAGGAAGGACTCGTATAGGAACTGGCCCCTGTCCATCCCTACTTCCGTTTGAATATGGCAGCTATGACCGCCAGAAGGGGGAAAATTTCGACACGGCCGAGGAACATCTCCAGAGAGAAAATGAACTTGATGTGCGGAGGCTCCATATTGTAATTGCCGAGAGAGCCGATGTCTCCGATGGAAGGGCCGACATTGCTCAGCATCGACACGGCCCCTGTCAGGGCGTGGTTGTGCGGGTCGCCGAGTATCATACAGCTCACCACGGAAAAGCCGATGAGAAGGAAATAAAGCGCGATATACAGGACGTGAGGATAGATTTCCTCATCGTGCAGGACACGGCGTCCCATCCTGACCTCAAAGAGGGAGGAAGGCGAAAGCGTCTTCTGGATCTGCATCCGGACCGCCTTCAGGAGCACCAGCACACGGTCTGACTTGATGCCGCCGGTGGTGGAGCCGGCACAGCCGCAGACCAGGCTGACTATCATCAGCATAAAGCAAGGCAGAGGCCCCCAGGAAGAGTTGTCGCAGATCGCAAAGCCGCTGGTGGAGGCATAACTGACTATCTGGAAGGTTCCGTCGAGGAAGGAGCGTCCCCAGCTGTCCACCGTACCGTCGAGTTTCAGGGCTACGGAAGTTATTATGGCCGCGACGGCAAGGGCGGCGAGATAAAAACGCAGCACGGGATTCTTCAGCGGACGGAGGCTTCTGCCGACGACGACCATATATATTATGCCGAAATGTATCGAGGAGAGCAGCATAAAGACAATCGTCAGGATGTCGATAAGCTCCGAGTCAAAGTATCCTATCGACAGATTGCGCGGGGAAAAACCGCCTGTGGCGCATACGCTGAAAGCGTGGGTTATGGCATCGAAAAGCGGCATTCCCGCGAGCAGATAACTCACGAAGGCAAGGGCCCAGATGGCCACAAAGACCGAAGCGAAGATGAACACAGTCTTGTTCGCCCTGCTGCTGTAGTCGTCCCTGGACAGGGAGGAAAGCTCCATATGGGTAAGACGCAGCCTTACGGGAGAGGAGTTGGGGATGATCAGCAGAAGGAAGACGACTACTCCCAAGCCTCCGATAAAGTGCGTGGCGGAGCGCCAGAAAAGCAGGCTCTTCGGGAGCACCTCTATGTCTTCAAGTATGGTGGCGCCGGTAGTAGTCAGGCCGGAAACACTTTCAAACCAGGCGTTTGCCCAGGTGAACGGCCCGCCCCACAGCACATAAGGCAAGGCGCCGAAGACAAATGAGAGCAGCCAGGAGAGAAAGATTATAAGGTATCCGTCCGTAAGCGAAATCCTGTCCGTCCGGCGGACGAAGATCAAGGGGAAGGCTCCGAAGATGAAAGTCAGGGTAAAACTTATCAGAAGCGGGGCAAGGCCGCTGTCATTCCCTTCCGCAATCGACACGAAGACCGACAGGAGCATAAAAAGGGAACACACCAGCAGGGCGACGCCCACATTTCTCGATATGACTTTCAGGTTCATTCCAGTCCCGACTTTTCTTTCAGATCCTTGATCCTCCGGCGAAGCTGGCGGTTTTCCTCAGTAAGATCCATAATGCCGCCGTTCAGGCGGGACAGTTCGTCATCTCCTTCGAAGTTGCAGGTATATTTCTTCCCTATGCTCTTGTAATTCTCCAGAGAGGACAGCATCTTGCACAGAGGATCCACATAATAGACCAGGATGAAGAACATCAGCAGGAAGATCAGCAGGACTCCCACGGCCACTGCCACGGCACTCGGGACCATACTCCTGTAGAATCCCCTGTCGTAGTCCGCCGAATTGGTCCGGAGCTCGTCGAACATCAGTCCGTTCAGCTTCTCTATATCGGAACGGAGAGCGTTGAAAGAAGGCTGCAGGGTGTCGAAATACCAAACCCTGGTGTCATCCTCCGAGAAAAGCACCTTTTCAAGGTCCATCGACACTGTCATATACCTGGAGTATGAGGACAGGACAGAATCCGCGAGCGGAATCATATTTTCTTGCGTGAAGGAAGACTTCAGGGAATCGCAGTAGAAGACGAACTTCTGCTGGTCGAAATCGGGAAGAGTGTTCAGGTTGTCATCCCCGATCACCGCAAGGATGCGGAGATTGTATGAATCCACCGCATCGAGCAGGCTCTGGGCGACCTCTATATTGCGGATATCGTCCGAAATTATCCCCGACACATAAGTCGACATCCTGCGGTATTCCAGCAGAGTAATGACGCTGGACACAAGAAGCACCACCGCAATGGCGCTCAAGGCAAGCGTCAGCTTCTTCCTGAGGGAGAGGCTGTGGCTTCTCCACCACTGTTTGAATCTTCTGAACATAACAGGGACAAAGTTACACTTTTTTCCTGAATGCCCGTAAATTAAATTTACCGCACAAAAAAGATTGCTTTCTTAAAAATATTTATTATATTTGCATAAAACTTTAAAAAATGCGAGAAACCTTCCTTGGAAAGAAAGACAGCAAGAACAATTTGCTGAAAAAGACCATACTCAGGATCTGCATCGAGCAGGGTGAGCAGTCTATAGCCTCCTTCAGCGAGGAACTCAACGCCAGTGTCCCCACGGTCACCAAACTGATCGGGGAACTGATGGACGAGGGTTTCATAGTCGAACTTGGCAAATGGGGCACTTCCGGCGGACGCCGGCCTTCGATCTATGGTCTGAATCCGGACGCTGGAGTGTTCGTAGGAGTGGACATACGCAACTCCCACGCCTCCATTTCGTTCACTGATTTCAAAGGCAATCCCCTGGCCTTCGATGACAATATCCCCTTCGTGATGGAGCGCAAGGAAGAATCGGTCCACCGTATCAGCAAGGCCGTCAGGGACTATGCCGAAATGAAAGGCATAGACTGGGACAGAATCCTCGGAATGGGCATCAGCCTTGCCGGACGCGTCAATTGCAAGACTGGCTATTCCAACAAGTTTTCCTTCGATCCGGACCGCCCGATCAACAAGATCCTGGAAGAGGACCTGATGATTCCCGTCATCATCGAAAACGACTCCCGTGCAATGACTTACGGCGAATATCTCGCCGGCGTCGTGGAGGGTGAGAAGAACGTGATCTTCGTCAATGTCAGCTGGGGACTCGGAATGGGCCTCATAATGAACGGACAGCTCTTCTACGGCACTTCGGGTTATTCCGGGGAATTCGGCCATTTCCCGCTCCTTGACAATGACATCATCTGCCGCTGCGGCAAGGTCGGCTGCCTGGAAACAGGAGCCTCCGGAAGTGCACTCGTCAGGATAGTCACGGAACAGCTGAAGGCCGGAAGGGCCTCGTCCTTGTCGAAAATCTACCGCAAGGAAGGGTCCATAAACATCCGCGACATCTTCAAGGCCATTTCAGAGGAAGACGTGCTCGCCATCGACACCATCGGCGAAATCGGGAACAATCTCGGACGAGGGCTCGCCGGACTGATAAACGTATTCAATCCGGAACTGGTGGTAATAGGCGGAAAGATGGTCGTAGCGGGAGACTACCTTATGCTGCCCGTGAAGACGACTATGAAAAAGTTCGCCCAGAATATCGCCATTCAGGACACCAATATCAAATTCAGCAGTCTGCGCGGGGAAGCCGCCTCGAGAGGAGACTGCCTGCTGTCAAGAAGTCACCTCCTAGGAGTTCTGTAAGATGCCAGATATTTCAGTTCGCGGCAACCAGATGCCGTCCTCCCCTATCCGGAAACTTGCGCCTCTCGCCGAGGCCGCAAAACGCGAAGGAGTAAAGATATACCACCTGAACATCGGCCAGCCCGACCTGCCCACCCCGAAGCAAGGTCTGGATGCCTTGAAGTCCATAACGCGGACCACGCTGGAGTACAGCCCCTCCGAGGGCTACCTCTCACTCCGTGAAAAGCTTGTCCGCTACTATCACAAGTTCGGAATCGAAGTCACTCCGGACGAGATAATCGTGACTGCAGGCGGTTCAGAGGCCATTCTACTGAGTTTCCTCGCCTGTATGAACCCGGGCGAAGAGATGCTTATGACCGAGCCCGGCTACGCCAACTACATCTCCTTCGCCGTGACGGCCGGAATCGTCGTAAAGACGGTGACCTCCACCATCGAGGACGGTTTCGCCCTGCCTCCGATGGAAGCCTGGGAAGAGGCCATAACCCCGAGGACCAAGGCCATCCTGCTCTGCAACCCTTCCAATCCTACAGGCTATGTCTATTCCCAGCAGGAACTTGCCAAGATCAAGGAAATAGTCGCCAAGCACGACCTCTATCTTTTCTCGGACGAGGTTTACAGGGAGTTTGTCTATACCGACGAACCTTACCTCTCGGCAATGAATCTGGGGATAGACGACAATGTAATCCTTATCGACTCAGTATCAAAACGTTACTCCGAATGCGGAATACGCATAGGAATGATTGTAACGCATAACCGTCTCGTCCGCGACACCATAATGAAGTATTGCCAGGCCCGGCTCTCTCCTCCCCTTCTCGGCCAGATAGTCGCAGAAGCCTCCATAGAGGGGACCGAGGAATATACCGAGGCCTGTTTCAGGGAGTACAAGGAGCGCCGCGACTTTTTCATAAAGGGCCTGAACAGCATCCCCGGGGTCCATTCCCCTATGCCGCACGGGGCCTTCTACACCGTGGCCTCGCTCCCCGTGGCCGACGCGGAAGACTTCTGCCGCTGGTGCCTGACGGATTTCCGCCTCGAGGGAGAGACCATAATGATGGCTCCGGCCGCAGGCTTCTACCGCAATCCCGACCTTGGCCAGAACCAGGTCCGGCTCGCCTATGTGCTTAAAAAAGAGGACCTTCAGAGGGCCCTCTATATACTGCGCTCGGCCTTGAAGGCCTATTCGAGGCGCTGATTATTTCTCGTCCAATACCGAATAGGGAGAATTGAGGGACCTGAATTCCGGAACCAGGTCCTTCATCTTCGCCACCGTACGCATCGGCTCGAAGAGATAGCTGCTATCTATGAGGCTATCGATGTCTTCGCGGATATCGTCGAAGTCATACTCCCGCACGTTCGCGATCATAATCTTGTCGTGCGAAGTCGGCTTGGTGTTCTCTTTGGTGGCCAGAAGTTCCTCGTAGAGTTTCTCTCCGTGGCGCAGGCCGGTGAATTCAATCTTCACGTCCTCGCGGCCGCTGAGGCGAATCATCTTCTTGGCAAGGTCCAGGATCTTGACCGGTTTGCCCATATCGAAGATATAGATTTCCCCGCCCTGGCCCATACTGCCGGCCTCGAGGACCAGCTGGCAGGCCTCAGGTATGGTCATAAAATAACGTATGATCTCGGGATGGGTCACGGTGACGGGGCCTCCGGCCTCTATCTGGCGGCGGAAGAGAGGGATGACAGAGCCGTTGGAACCCAGCACATTGCCGAAACGGGTGGTGATAAACTGGGTGGGAGCCGAGCCGTCTTTCTGGATTTTCTTGGCAAGGGCCTGGACATAGATCTCGCAGATACGCTTGCTGCAGCCCATCACGTTGGACGGATTCACGGCCTTGTCCGTGGAGACCATCACAAAGCGCTGCACGCCGTACTTGACTGAGAGGTCGGCGAGGACCTTGGTCCCCTTGACATTGTTCTGGATGGCCTCGGAAACATTGTCCTCCATCATAGGCACGTGCTTATAGGCCGCGGCGTGGAAGACATATTCGGGACGGTACTGCCTGAAGATGCTTTCCATCCTCTGCTCGTTGGAGATGTCCGCAACGATTGTCGGGGCGTCCATTTCAGACCAGCGGTTCTTCAGTTCCAGACGGATGTCGTGCAGCGGAGTCTCGGCCTGGTCGATAAGGATCAGCTGGTAGGGATTGAAGATGGCGACCTGGCGCATTATCTCGCTGCCGATACTGCCGGCAGCTCCGGTTATGAGCACCCGGCGGCCTTCCAGATGGGATGCGATCTTCTGAAGGTTGATCTTGATGGGATCACGGCCCAGAAGGTCCTCGATTTCAACGGGTTTGATAGTCGCGGGCTTGTTCGTACCCTGCCAGTCGTCGGAGATTTCCGGCACCATAAAGATGCTGACATTCTCCTTCAGCAGGCGGTCCGCGATATCCGTGGAACGCAGCTTTTCAGCCTTGACCTGGGATACGATCACGGCCTCGACCTGGTTTTCGCGGATGGCGTCGATCAGATTGTCGTCGTTCAGATAGACATTCACGCCCATCATCACCTTCCCCTTCATAGCGCGGTCGTCGGCGATGAACCCCTTCAGGTGGAACTGGCGGGCGGTATACATTCGGATGGACTTGGCTATATTGATTCCGCCGAGCTTAGTGCCGTAGACAAAGGTGTTCACGGCCTGTTTGGGCTGCTCGTTGAACAGATCGTATATCATCTTGATCGCCATCCTCATAGTCGCCATCAGAAGGAAGGTGACGACGTAGGCTATCATCAGTACCGACACTTCGGAGATCTGGAAGCCGGTCGTCAGGTTCACAGTAAGCGCTATGACTATGCTGACGGCATAGGAAATCGTCAGGGCGACGAAAATGTGCATCACGTCGATGAACGACGAAAGCCTGAGGACATTCGAATAGGTATGGAAAGCCCTGAAACAGACGACCGATACAAGCAGCGACAGAAGGCTGGTATAGAACATCTTCAGAGCCATAGAAGGGAGCAGTCCAAGGGAATAGCGCAGGGCATAGGCTATCACGACTGACACTACTACGATCAGCGAATCTATTAAAAGGATAGTCCAGGAAGGCAAAACCTTCGATGAAAATATCCGCCGGAAAAAACTCATACTCAAACTCTTTTTTTTTGCGGGGAGCGTGCAAATATAAACATTATTTTGCAAATAGACTACTATTTGCTAACTTTGCGAGACAGGTCGCGGCTGGAGACCAAGGACTGGTTTCGCCGGAGGCCGTTTTTAATTTAAAATGGAAAAGGGACCTATTTCTCAATTCATCACCCATCATTACCGTCATTTCAATGCCGCCGCCCTGGTCGATGCCGCAAAGGCCTATGAAGACCTGCTTAACAAGGGTGGCAAGATGTTCCTCGCGATGGCCGGTGCAATGAGTACCGCCGAACTTGGACTTTCCCTGGCTGAAATGATCCGTCAGGACAAGATTTCCTTCGTATGCTGCTCCGCAAACAACCTGGAGGAGGACATTATGAATCTTGTCGCCCATTCGCACTATTACCGCGTACCCGGCTACCGCGACCTTACCCCGAAGCAGGAGCAGGAACTCCTGGACAATCACTACAACCGCGTCACCGACACCTGCATCCCGGAAGAAGAGGCTTTCCGCCGTCTGGAGAAGCACCTCGTGGAGGTCTGGGACAAGGCCAAGGCCGAAGGCAAGAGATATCTCCCTTACGAATTCATCTATCAGATGATCCGCAGCGGCGTGCTGAAGCAGTACTATGAGATCGACCCGAAAGACAGCTGGGTCGTGGCCGCCTGCGAAAAGAACATCCCTATCATCTGCCCCGCCTGGGAAGACTGCACGACCGGCAATATCTTCACCGCCCACGTCATCCGCGGCGAATATGACCCGCATATGGTCATCCAGGGCGTGGAAGTAATGATGTTCCTCGTGGACTGGTACAAGAAGAACTCCGAGGGAGCCGGCGTCGGCTTCTTCCAGATCGGCGGCGGCACGGCGGGCGACTTCCCGATCTGCTGCGTCCCTATGATGGAACAGGATCTGGGATGGACAGGAACCCCGCTCTGGGCCTATTTCTGCCAGATTTCCGACTCCACGACTTCCTACGGTTCCTATTCCGGCGCCGTACCGAACGAGAAAATCACCTGGGGCAAACTTGCACCCGACACGCCGAAGTTCATAGTAGAGTCCGACGCGACCATCGTCGCTCCGCTGATCTTCTCCTATGTTCTCGGCTGGTAAAAACAAGCTTATCGGCAAACTGAGGAGCCTGCTGCAAAAAAAGAAGAAGCAGGCTCCTTCTTTTAAACGCCTCAGCCACAGAGTGGAAGCCGAATTCGAGCGTCTTGACAGCCTGATTCCCAAATGGCTGGAGGACAAAGGCTACCGCACCCCCGCAAGGACCATCAGCGAGGTAGCCGCGCAGATCGGCACGGACCCTGTCATCCTCCAGCGCTACTGCCACGAAAGACTCAAGGTGGATTTCCGCAGCTGGCGCACCGGCCTCCGCGTTGAAGACGCAAAACGGATTCTCCTGGAAAATCCCGAAGAATCCGCAAGCAGCATAGCCTCCAAAGTCGGTTTTTCCGACAGGAGCAATTTCCTGCGCCAGTTCCGTTCCCTCACCGGCCAGACCCCGACCGAGTGGAGGAAAGCCAAAACCTGATAAAATCTGCAATTACGCTTATTTCTTCAGCCTGATCCGCCCGATGCCATCCTTTTGGGTCGTGACGTGCTCTGCCTGCAGGCCGCGGGCATCGATGTCACCGACTCCGCTCACAGAGAAGGAAGCATTTACGGCCTTGCCGCTGACGTCTATGTCTCCGGCACCGTTGACCTCCATCGAGAGATCTCCGACATCCAGGCCACTGGCCTCAATGTCGCCAGCACCGTTAAGCTGGAAAGCGAGGGCGGGGACCTTGATTCCTGAAAGGTCAAAATCGCCGGCGCCGTTGATCTCGACACGGAGACTGTCGGAGGCGCTGTAGCCGCCTTTCAGGTCCACGTCCGCAGCACCGTTCACGGTCAGGGATTTCAGCAGGGGAAGCGTAATCCGGACATCGAATTCCTCCGCCTTGATGACTACTTGCTCTTTTGTTTCCAGGATCAGGGCTCCGTCTTCGACCTTGTAGTCGATGTGGTCGAAGACCTCTTCGTTGGCCTTCACCGAGACCTGGAAGTTCTCACCCTGAACGAGTTCCATATCGGACATCCCGTTGACGACAATCTTGTCAAAGCCGCTCAGGTCCAGGGTCCTGACGACAACCGGCCCTTTGCATTCGACGCCTTTCCCATTATTGATTTTCAAATTCTTTAATCCGTCTCCGGAAAAAACACAGGAGGCGCAAAGTACGGCTGCGCCGAGCATAGCAAATATCTTTTTCATATCAGTCAAATATTTTTGAATCAAGTCCTAAAAGTTCCATTCTGCGCTTTATGGCGGGGACATCCTTGGAAAGGAACTCTTCCCTCTTAGAAGACAGAATCTTATCCCTAGCCTCGGGAGCCACGAAATAGCCTATTCCGCGCTTGTTGTAGATCACCTCGTCGTCGGTGAGGCGCTCATAGACACGCATCACAGTATTGGGATTCACCCCTATGTCGGCCCCGTAATCCCTCACGGAAGGGAGCCTGTCCTCTCCCTTCAGTTCGCCGGAGAGTATCCTGTCGGAGATGGAATCGGCAATCTGGAGGTAGATTGGTTTATCTGCATTGAAATTCATAATCGTCTAGTGTTTAAGGGTTTTCAGGCGGTGGAAGATTCCCCAGCCGATTCCGAGGACCATAAAGGCTTCCACTATGGTCAATCCTCTCAGGAAGCCGCGGGCAAAGGTCTGAGCCTCGTATACATCGTCAAAGTCGAAATTCATAGCCCATTCGGTCAGAGGTCCGATGAAAAGGCCGGAGCAGAGGCTCAGGACGAAAGTCACGCCTATGACGATGGCGACAGCCCCCACTATCTTGCTCTTGCGGAAGCACATTCCGCAGAGGAGGAAATACAGATAATTGAAGGCGAAACTCAGAAGGCTCAGGATGAAGGCAGTAGACATAGAACTTCTGAGCAGCAGCAAGTCCTCCTCATCGGCCAGGCGTTCCATCAGGCCGGCGACCACATCGTAGCCGCCTCCCGCCATTGTTCCTTCCATAGTGGGATCCAGCAGGCAAAGCAGTGCATCCACGCCGAGCTGTACGGCTATGAAAGCCACGGGGACCACGACGAGGGCATTCAGCAGGATGGAGACGAACTTCTCGGTCTTTGAGGCGGGAATCATCAGGTAGGAAGAGCCCTTCCGGCGGTCGGTCACGAAACCGTAGAGATAGGCATAATAGAATTCCAGCGCGGCGGCAGAAAGCATCGCGACGACAACTCTGGCACCGATGTTCGGAGCGCTCCAGCAGTGGTCGAAGACCAGGGAACCGGCGATCCAGGCGACATAGAGGATCAGGCCGCTGCCGGCGAAGAGGAGGGCCGCCTTGGCGTGCCGGCGGTAAAGCTGGACAAGGTCATATTTGAAATAGGTCCAGAAACGTTTGAAAGAGAATACTTCGTTTTTCATAGCGTCGGCATTTTACTGGTTCAAGATGGATTTGACAAGTTCCTTATGGGCGTGGACAGTGTTGAAAAAGGCCTCGATATGGACCTTGGACTCTTCGCCCGTCGTGTTGGGATAGACCTGGATGCAGCCGCCGGGCGTCTGTTCCAGATAGAGGGCGCCGGGGTGGATTTCGCTCCCATAGTCGAAGAAGAACTTCCGCGCGATTTTCTCCAGCGACGCGCTCACCAGCACATCCTGCTTGTCCAGGATGATGACCGGGTCGATGACATCTTCCAGGTCGCGGACCTGATGGGTGGAGATGACAATGGCTGAGTCTTCGGAGGTGTAGCGGGTCAGGGCCTTGCGGAACTGGGCCTTGGAGGGGATGTCCAGGCCGTTGGTGGGCTCATCCATATAATAATAGCGCGCGCCGCACGCGAGGGCGAAGGCGATCCAGGTCTTCTTGAGCTGGCCGGCAGACATAGTGTCCATCTTCTGCTCAGCGTCAACCTCAAATTCAGAGAGAATGGTCTGGAACTTTTCCAGGGAGAAGTTCGGCCAGAAGACGCCGTTTTCCTTGGCAAAGGACTTCGCCGCAGCATTGACCGCCTCGACCTCATCGGGAAGATAGAACTGCTCCTCGAGGAGGGAAGGTTCGCGGTCGAAAGGATCGCGGCCATCGACGGTGATACTGCCCTTCAAGGGCTTTTTCAGACCGCACAGAAGAGTCAGCAGAGTGGTCTTCCCCACCCCGTTCTCTCCGAGCAGCCCATAGATGTTTCCGGGCTCGATGTTCATCGAGATGTGGCTCAGGACCTCTTTGGGGCCATAACTGAAGCCGAGATTTTTGATTTCAATCATATCCTTGCGAGTGCATTAGTTTATTAGTACACTGCAAAGGTATGAAGAAATTTTTATTCTGCAAATTTTTTTGAAGTTTTTTTTTGCGGAGGACGCGAAGGAGAGCTCCAGCGGAGCAAATGGCTTTGCCGAACCGTGGTTTTGGCCCATCCGTGGGTTTGACCCGTCGGTAGTTTTGGCCCATCGGTGCCCGCAAAGGGCCGTTTCCCGGCACGGACCGCCGTTTCAGCCACCTCGGTGCCGCCAAAGTGCCGTTTCCCGGCACGGAACCGGCTATTTGACTTTGGTAAAAACAGGAATCCGCTCCAACGGCACCTCCAGCGTATAGACCTTCCCGCCCTTGTATTTGCGGCCGGCCTCGTCCTGCCAGCGGCCCTTGGGGAGCTTGACCGTACGTTGCGTCCCCGGAGTCTGCATCGGGGCCACCAGATACTTTTCACCCAGCATATACTGGTCGGCGCAGCCCTCAAAGCCCTCACCCGGGAAAGCGTAATCCATCGGCCGGACAATCGGCTCGCCGCTCACGGAACCCTTCCGGGCCTGCTCGACCAGATAGGGCCCCAGCTCCGCGTGGAGCCAGGCAGCCTTGCGGCAAATCTCCAGATTCTCCTTCGAGAGGATTCTCCAGGGAGCTACGCTGAACTGCATCATCGGCATCACAGCGTGGATCTGGCAACTGCGGACAATCTGCTCCTGATCGATTTCTGACGGGTCCAGGTCAAGGAAACTCGTAAACTCTCCCCCGCCGATCATATCCGGGCAGACATAGATATGGCCCTCCATCGAGGCATTGATCATAGCCGGGACCAGGGTCTGGACGGCCTCCCAAGCGTATTTCTTGTCGCAGAGGCGCATCACCACCGGCTGGCCGGCGAGTTTCCAGCTGGCCCGGAGCTCGTTGTATGGGAACGAGCCCGCGAACTTGCACCACAGTTCGGTATGCCTGGGGCCATAGGACTTGCCGTCGAACACCCTGATCCGCTCGGGAGTATAGTTGGCGGCATCGCCGGCATCGAACTTGAAACCGTCCACACCGTACTTCTCCTGCATTTCCTTCAGCTTTCCGGAAAGCCATTGGCAGGCGACAGGGTTCGACATATCCAGCATCGCGCTGTAGCCGTTCCACCACGGCACGATGGCCGGATGGTTTTCCACCGGGTCCAGCACAAAAGCCCCCTTCTTCGCCAGGTCCCGATATTCCGGAGAGTCCGGAGACACATAGGGGCTGAGCCAGAACATCAGTTTGAAGCCCATCTTGTGGAGCTCGTCCACCATCCCTTTCGGATCCGGGAAACGATCGGGCTTGAACTCGAAATTGCCGTAGTATTTCTGCCAGTTGTCATCGACCATAAACACAGCGTCTGTCGGGAAGCCGTTGGCGACTATGTCCTCCGCATAGCGCAGGATGTCAGCCTGGTTCTGATTATAGGTCAGTTCTATCCAGGTATTATACTGCGGGGATGCTATAAACTCCTCGGGAGGAATCACGCCGGACGGCGGGAAATGGGCCTTGGAGGCCGCCATATAGGCCTCGCGTAGCGTACTCCCCGCCTGAACGGACTCTATCGGCGCCGTCCCCTCAAAGATTATGACCCCGCTGTGGAAACTGGCCTTGAAAGGGCCATCGCTCCAGATGTAGCGCCCCTTGCTAGAAACAAGCAGCGGCACGCAGTTGTTGCTGTAAGTCTCGCTCCGGAAATCTATGGTAAAAGCCATCGACGCATCGAAAGGGAAGGCGTAGCGCCCGCCGGAGTGGGTAATCTTCCAGGCGGCAGGGTTGTCAAAAGCGCCCCACCACTTTTCCCCGGGGAGTATGGTGACAGAAAGGGACTGCGCCTGCAGCGCAGAAGCGGCGAGGGCCATAAAGGCCAGAAGGACAAGGAATCTGAGGGTTTTCATAAAGGACGAATATAGCAATTTCTGTATTGATTATCAACGATTGGCCAAATAAGATGTCGCTATTTGGCCAAAACAACATAAAACAAGGCCCGTTTGGCCAAATAATGCTTACTAAAGTCACAGCATACAACACTATGTGTTTACAATAATTCCACAAAAAGCAAATAATTTAAAATCGGCCTCTCAGTATACCGTGTGGCGGATTTGACCACCTTCTGAAATCAAAAACTGTGTAAAATCGACAGTTTTTTCATATCGCGCGCGACAGAAAACGGCCTCTGACGGTACTCAGGGGCATCTATTTCAATTAAACGTTTAATTTTCGAATAAAACGAATAAGTTGTGTAATCTTTGCGATCATCGTTATTTGATGTTTAACTTTAAAACAGTACAAAGATGACACAAGAACAAATGCAACAATTCGAGGAGGTCGTGAACGAGTTCGAGAAACTCCGCAGCCTGACCCAG
>CACZDC010000023.1 GCA_902779785.1 uncultured Bacteroidia bacterium | reverse complement strand
GGCAAAAGCGCCACGGAAATCCTTGTCTTCCAGCGCATTTATGCTTACTTCACCGTCGAACTGACCGACCACTACCCGAATTACGCGGACATCAATATCCGCTAGCCGTCCTTCCTCCGTTATTTCCCAAAAACTAATTCTCCCGGGATCAAAAGCTTTTGAGAAATCCGGGGAAATCGCTAACTTGCAACGTTAAATCAACCCTTTCCGATCATGAAAAGGTTTCTCTACCTCTTACTGGCCGCGCTGTTGGTGCTGGCCGTGTCGTGCAACAAAAACAATAAGCCCGATCCCGCTCCGAAGGTACCCGAGGAGGCTGTCGATCTTGGCATCGTTATGACCCGGGAAGACGGCACTACCTACAGACTCTACTGGGCCAAGAGCAATCTTAGCGAGAACGGCCTCTGCGCCAATCCGGAGGATTACGGCGATTACTACGCTTGGGGCGAGACAGAGCCGAAGTCAAATTACTCTTGGTCAACGTATAAGTTCGGCACAAATTCATCCGGCCCGTTCTCAAAGTACGAACCGGGCAGTTCTGACGAGAATGTGAATAAGACCGTGTTGGACCGGAGGATGATGTTGCCTACGTTAAGCTCGGCGGGCAATGGCGTATGCCCACGGATGCGGAGTGGACGGAGTTAAGGACTAAATGCACGTGGGACAGGACAACGCAGAACGGAGTAAACGGTTGCTTGGTAAAGAGTAAAACCAATGGAAAAAGCATCTTCCTTCCCGCTGCCGGTTACCGGCTCGACGCGGATCTTCTCGATGCCGGTTCCAACGGCGACTACTGGTCTTCGTCTCTTAATACGGAGTACCCGTACGTCGCGTGGTGCGTCTACTTCGAATCCGACACTGTCAACGAGTACGGCGCCGATCGTTACCTCGGATATTCAGTCCGTCCTGTCTGGGAGGAATAAAAAATAAAGATCCCCGCTGACCACCATTCCCTCTTCGGCGGTCTGATCCATAAAGCGGGCATCTTTCTTCAGCAACAGAGATCCAATCCACCGCCGCTCCAATTGTCTTGAGTGAAGCGGGGGAATCAGATCGGCTATGACAGTGCTTCCGGTAATCCTCTTCGGTCCGGCTATCAGAGCTTTTTCTGGCTGGCAATAATTCATTCTTCTCTTATAAGGGTATGGGAGGTTTGAGGGCGGAGTAAAGATTTGTGATGTTTCCCGTGCCGCCGCCGTTTACACCTTATTATGAGCCTACCCTTTCTTTCCCTTTCCCCCGCAAACTACCCTTGAATTCCTTTTCTCAAAGGGAATTGAATGCACCTTTATTTTACTCCTATTTTACACCTAACTACTCTTTCTATTTTGTAAATCATTGATTAATAATGATATAATAAAGCGCGTTCGAGTCTCGTTTTCCGCTCCAATAAAATGGCAATCTCCAAAAAGAGGTTGTCATTTTTCTTTTGTCCCCAAAAAATTCGTAACTTGCACACGAAATAAGAAGATATCGCCATGGAAAACACTTATCCCATCCGCGACAAAATTGAATATATTATTGCATTCATCAATGAATTCGGGCAGCGATTCGGTCTCACCGACTCTCAGGCCTATCGTTATCTGAAGACCTATGGAGCAATTACCAATATTGACAAACACTACGGAGCGCTTCACATTCAGGACTTTCGTGGTAATGTAGAGGACGTTGCAATCTTCTGTAGAAGAAAGGGAGGACAACTGATATGAGGCTATATCACGGATCCAACGTCGACATAGACGTAATCGACCTCTCCAAATCCCGCCCTGGGAAAGACTTTGGCAGAGGTTTCTATCTCTCTGCCGACAAACTGCAGGCTATAGAAATGGCCGAGAGCAAAGTCGCATTCCTCGGAGGTGAACCCATTGTGACGGAATTTGAATTCGATGATAGTATCCTTAGCTCCGGTCAGCTGAAATTCAAGACATTTGAATCTTATTCCGAAGAGTGGGCCAAGTTTGTCTATGACAACCGCGAGAACTTCTCCGATACACCGATCCATAACTATGACATCATATACGGGCCTATTGCTAATGATAAGGTCGGAGCACAGATCCGCAACTTCAAGAACGGCAGTATCGACCTGGATGAACTGATGCGTCGTATCAAATATCTTAAAGGCATTACCTTCCAGTATTATTTTGGTACGGAAGCCGCCGTCAAATTCCTCCACAGGCTATGAGCGAACACTTCCAATATCTCAAAGAAGGCCTTGTGGCGGATTTGATAGACCGCGTAATGGCCGACTATCATCTGGACCTTGAAAAGGCCCTGGATGTTGTGTATTCCTCTGAGATCTTCCAGAAACTCTCGGATCCGGCGACTGCACTATTCAAGGAGGGACCGGTGTACATTTATTCTTACTTGAAAGACGAGTTGGAGAACGGTAAAATCGGGTAATGAGGTAATGATGCAGAAAACAAGTTGTCCACACTTGGCGGAAGATGAAATTCGCTGAGCCACCTCCCCCCGGCTCAGCGAATGTCGGAACGAGTCTCTATCTGGCATATATCGGAAATTCCGACGGAAAGTGAACCAACCAGGGGCCGTTCCGCAAGGGGTTCTCCTGTTTGGGGATATCACGGAAAATCGCTAACTTGCAACGTTAATCCAAAATCCCCAAGCGTATGAAACGACTGATTTACTTCTCGATGGCCGCCTTGCTGGCGCTGGTTGCTATTTCCTGCAAGAAAGAGAAGAAACCCGGCATTCCTTCCGTGAAGACTTTGGAGCCGACGGAAATAGAAGCCAACAGTGCCTGTCTTAACGCCTGGCTTGACTTCGCGGACGTTAATTGGGGCGGTCTTAATTACGGTTTTATCTGGGGGACGGCCGAAGATACAGAGGGTACCTATGTCGAAGGGAAGGGCATCTTTACAGAGAGTGGCGCTTATTGGGCCGAGATAACGGGCCTCATTCCGGAGACGGAGTATTGGTTCAAAGCGTATATGGAGATCGACGGCCAGCCTTACATCGGGGAAATCCTGCACTTTACGACAAAGCTTCCGCTCGTCACATCCGCCCCTGGCTGGCTTGAACTTCCGGAAGTTTTCAAAGTTGACGGATTCGAGTTTTTCTGCCACGATGGCACCTTGAACGGAAAGAAGATCCGCAACTGGTCGTTCTATTGGGATTATGACAACCGAGTATCCAAATGGGTGGCCTATCCGCTTTATAAGTCCATTTTCGCAGGCGCATCACGTACCGATGAATGGGGCTACGATCCACTTCTTCCGGGCGCAAGGCAGCAGAATGTCAGTGGCGGCTACAAAGAAGGCAACAATGGATGGTATATGAGGGGGCAGCAGCTTCCCTCTGCTGACCGTGCCGGTTTTGAGCTGAACTCAACGACGTTCTTCAGCACGAACATAGTACCACAGAACTCGGACTTCAGCGGTGGCCTTTGGATGGATCTGGAGGGTAAAGTCCGTTCATGGGCAGGCCAGTCAGATACCTGTTATGTCGTCTCCGGCTGCATCACCAAGGGAGCCCAATACTATGTCATCGACCGGTCCAGCGAAAAAGTGACCGTTCCCACAGCTTTCTTCAAAGCGGTTCTCTGCTATAGCCAGGCTACAACCATCGGGACGGACGGATTCTGCTCCATCGCCTTTCTCTTCGACCACGAAGAGTATAGCGAGAGCGGCAAGAGCAGTCTTAAGGTCAACAAGAATATGAGCATATCCGTAAAAGCTCTTGAAGATGCACTCGGATACAGGCTCTTTGTCAATCTTGACAACGCCATCGGCGAAGAGAAAGCCACCGCCGTCAAGACAGAAAATCCTCAGAATAATAATTGGTGGTGGAAATAACCGATCCACCGATAATCGTTAACTTGCAACGTTAATTTCAAGATATTACGGTTATGAAAAAGCTGATTTGCCTCTCATTGGCGGTGCTGATGGTGTTGCTGGCTGTGTCGTGCAAAAAAGACAATAAACCGGACAACGATAATCCGGCATCCTCACTGAAGGAGGCGGATTTCCTCCTCGGTGAGCCGCCAGTCTTTGGGGTTGGCACGGATTTGCTGCTGGATTTCGTCCATCACTTCCGATAGCATATAACCCTCTACGGTGGTGTACAGGAATTTCTTTCTTCCGTCTTCGGTGTATCCGTCGGGCTTATACCACCACAGCCCGTTTCCGTCAGGATGCAGTGGGACATAGCGGCCATCCGGCTCGATACCCATCATAACGGGAAGCTTGTCCTTCCCGTTGAAAGGAATTTTCATAAGAGTAACCTCTTTGAAAGGGAGTTTTCCGTCCTCTGTAACGCGAGTCTTTATCCAGGAAGGCGAACCAACCCCGAAACTGCCATCCTTCTCCACCACCAGCAAATCCTTCCCGCCATAATCATCGATGCGTGAGGCCCAGCGCTTGGTCTCCTTCCAGCCGATTACATTGGATATCGGCGTAATCTCATCGTATTCACAGGGAAGGTATTCGTAGGAGAATCCGTGAGTTTTGTAATCAGCCGAATTCTCGGAAATCACGAATCCCATCTTGCCGCCGTTCTCCACTCGGTAGAAGTCATACCAGAAATCGCGGCCGTTCACCGGCTTGGACATTTCCACCATTCCGGTCAGGAAAACATTGTCGTAGTTTTCCTCATGCCAAGGACGGCCGAAAATCACCTTGGTATTCCAGTTCAGAATCTTTGTTTTTCCGGTCTTGGCATCCTTGGCAACTATGACCGGCATTTCATCGTCATCTTTTCCGGGAATCGGCTTTCCGGAATACTCCAAACTGCACCATTCGCCCTCGTATGGGACAAAGACATACTTTCCGTCCTCAAGTTTGCAACGGCCGATCAGCCAGTGCATATTGCCCCCCAGGTCCTTGACGCCGAGGGCGACGGGCGAGCCGGCGCCGCCACGTGTAAAGAACTTAATTTCATCATATTGGCAGGGAACCAATACGCGGCCCTTGTCCGTCACCTCCACGATACCCCACTTCCCATCCTTCTGCGCGGCGCAGTTGTCGGGATCCAGGATAAGGTATTTGTCATACTTACCCGGCTTCAGGTACCATTTGTGAAGGGCATTGTCCCAGACGCCTTCCTTCCCCTTCTTTTCCACTACCTGCAGGGCTCCCCAGCCCTTGTTATGATCGGAGGAATGATACTCCCTGTGCGTGGATTCGTAAATCTTGTCGAACCCCCAGGATATCAGATCCCTCATACCCGCCATCAGCAGCGAGCCCACGGCATCCGTCAGGTCGTCGATGGCCGACAGGATGGCCTGGCCTTCCGGGGTATCGCGGATGGGTGTCGGGGGAATATAGACCTCAACCTTGTTATCCGGGTAGGTGACCCGGGCGTAATTGCCCCTTTCGTCGGCATATGGATCCGGCGTGCTTTGCTGCTGCGTCTGTACCTGCGTTTCCGGCCTGGGACGGTAGTACAGACACCCCGGCTGGTGGTCCCAGGGCTGGGCGCCCCGGGACGGGACGCGGCAGTAGGCGCATACCGGTTCGCTCGGCGGCGGCACATTCTGGGTAGAATACCCGGCAATCTGCATCATCTGGTCGTAGGCGCTCTGCGCCCCGGCCTCGATGCCGCTAAAGACAAGCAACAGAATTATAAGTGTAACCGTGCGTTTCATGGGGCGTATGTGTATTAACCTAAAATAAGTTGACACTGTATGAGGGCAAATATAATAAAAAATACAGTGATATGATGGAAATTCCGACGGAAAGTGATCCGCCGGTCTTGAAAGGGAAATCCTAAACAGAATGCAGGCTAGAGCGGTTTTTTCTTCTCAGCCTGCATTTCTCGTTTTAATGAAAAGAAGAATCAGGGTGGGTCAATCAGCTGCGGACAACCCGGGTCATTTTACTGCGGATTCTCCATAAATGTGTTATTTATGATCGGCCTCAGGGACAATGTGGTTTCTTATTGTTTTCGGTTGGAACCATAAATTTTCCAAAATTCTTATGGTTTGAACTATAAAAATACTATCTTTGCTCCCAAACAAATTGATTATTGTGACCTTCCCTGATTTAGGTTGACACTTTTAGAGAGGAATAACTAATATTGTTTACACTATCACTGACTGGGTTTACAGTCGGTGTTTTTTATCTCTAAAAGTCTTTACGCTATCCCTATTTTTGTTGACAGCGTATTGTTCAGACTGTTCTCCTTGACCTTCCGACAACGACAATAAAAAAGAAGAAAACGAAAATAAATCCATATCTTTGCAGACGTGAGAAAACGGAGGAGCTCATTATACGCAATCGTTCTGCTGGCAGTTTTTCTGCCAGCCTGGCTCCAGGCTGCGCTGCACAGGCACACCCCGGCGGACCATCTTGAGATCGAATGCGCCGAATGTGTCCATCATCTTCCGCATCAAGGACATTTCTCCAGCGGAAGCGGCGAATTCTCCATTTGTCTCCTGTGCCAGCTCCTGACGCTGCCAATCGTACCCGCTTCGGCCGTGTCACTGCCCTGCTTCAAGCAGGTCGATGCAACTCTCTTGACCATTGTCCATTCACGGATATTATCTTTCCACACTCATCTTACCCAATCCCGTGCTCCTCCCGTACTTTCCTTTGCATAAGCGTACTACATTATTGTAAATCAGGAAAGTATGATAGCAGTCACAGTGGCTGCACTTCTCTTGCTACCCCCGCAAACGGACACTGTCGAGGTGCTCAGCGAGGCTACTGTCTATGGCGAATCCAGCCGGCAGGAGCTGCTGCACACCACGCTGGGGAGTGTGGAAGTGGGCCGAACTTACATAGAAAACCATTTTTCAGGGACACTGGCCGGCAGCCTCCGGTCCATTCCCGGAGTACAGGCGCGGAGCATCGGCTCCGGCCAGTCCAAACCGGCCATCCGCGGTATGGGTTTCAACCGTATCGTCGTAGCGGTGGACGGCATCAAGCACGAAGGACAGCAGTGGGGCGACGACCACGGGCTGGAGATCGACCAATTCTCCATAGACCGGATTGAGATCATAAAGGGCCCAGGAGCGCTGCTCTATGGCTCCGATGCCATCGGAGGCGTGCTGGCGCTATATACCAATTATCTGCCCACGAAACCCCTGGCGGGCTGTGTCCACCTGTTCGGGCGGACAAACAATGAGTCGGCCGGAGTTTCGGCACGCCTGGAAGGACGCCGACGGCATTTCTACTGGCGAGCCCACGTAAGTAGCACTGACTATGCCGATTACGTCGTCCCCACGGACCACGTGGAGTACTACTCCTACCAGATTCCGCTTCTGAACGGACGCCTGCGCAACACGGCCGGACACGAGCGGGACGCCTCGCTGACGCTGGGGTATGTGGGGGCTCGCTTCAGAAACGACCTGAAGGCCTCCCTGACCTATGCCAAGAGCGGTTTCTTCGCCAATGCGCACGGGCTGGAGGTCCGCCTGTCGGATATCGACTACGACGCCTCTCGCCGGGACATCGACCTGCCCTGGCAGAGCGTCAGTCACACGACGGTGCAGAACCACAGCCATTTCCACGGCGAAGGATTCACCCTGGATGCCGACCTTGCCTGGCAGTACAACCATAGGCAGGAATGCTCGGAGCCGGTATCCCACGGATATATGCCCAAACCTGCGGATGAACTGGAACGCGCATTCCGCAAGCATACCTTCACGGGAAAGCTGGCGGGGCGGATATTCCTTTCGGAGAAAAACCAGCTCCAGACCGGCCTGGACGTGGAATTTCAGCATAACCGCCGGGACGGCTGGGGATTCATCATTCCGGACTTCGAAATCTTATCCACAGGCTTATACGCCGTGGACAAATGGACAGTCTCGGACAGACTGAGCCTCAATGCCGGCGTGCGGTACGACTATGCGCGGACGTCCATCCACAGCTATCAGGACTGGTATCCGACGGAAGGGACCTGCAAGCAACGCTCGGCCGATATCCTCCGCCACTTCAGCAGCCTCAGCTGGAGCGCCGGGCTATCCTGGACTCCGGGCCGATGGGTACTCAAGGCCAATGCCGGCAAGAGTTTCCGCGTCCCCATTCCAAAGGAACTGGGAGCCGACGGCGTGAATTACCACATTTTCCGCTACGAGAAAGGAAATTCCGACTTGTCTCCGGAGGAGTCCTACCAACTGGACCTGGGACTCAATTACTTGGGCGAGCGCATAACGCTGCGGCTGGATCCGTTCCTGAACTGGTTCCCCAACTACATCTACCTGAATCCCTCGGCCGATTATTACGAAGGCCTGCAGCGCTATGGATATACGCAGGCGAAGGTACTTCGCGCAGGGGCAGAAGTGCAGGTCAACTGGCAGATTTCCCGCTTCCTAGAGGCGGAAGCCAAGGGCGAATACCTCTTCGCCAGGCAGATGTCCGGAGACAAGAAGGGCTACGGCCTTCCCTTTTCTCCGCCGTGGGGTGGAGAATTCTCCCTGAAATATACTTTCCTCGAAGACGGCTATTTCTCCCTGGGCACCCGCTTTGCGGGCCGCCAGGAAGACATCGTTCCCCCCGAGAAAGCGACGGAAGGCTGGTGGACGCTGAATGCGCGGGCCGGCAAGGACTTCCGCCTGGGTGGGATGACCCTTAAAGTGGCGCTGCAGGTGGATAACCTGCTGAACCGCCGCTATTATGACCATACCAGTTATTACCGGCTCATCGGAGTCCCGGAGCCGGGCATCGGGGCCTCCCTGATGTTGGGACTCGAGTTTTAAACCATTCAATATGAAAACCAAATATTTGCTCATTCCGCTGCTGTGCGCCCTTGGTGCCTGCAGCTCCGATAAAGACACAAGCCTGCCTGAAATCCTTCCCGTCGGTGAGTCCACGGCACCGCTCAACTGCCAGGTGTACCCTCGCGGCGGGGCCATCTTCTTCGATTATCTGCTCAAGGATGACAAGGAACTGGGGGCCTACAATATCGAGATTCACAATAATTTCGACCATCACACCCACAGTACGGAAGCGGGCGAGTGCCATCACGAGGGGGAGGAAGAGCCGGAGAACGAGCCTGTGAACCCGTGGATCTTCAACAAGGACTATCCCATCCCCGCCGGCAGCACCTCCTTCGAAGCAAAGCAGACCATTCCCGTCCCTGCGGACGTAGATCCCGGCGAGTACCATTTTATGATCCGCCTTACAGACCGCAGCGGCTGGCAGCAGCTTAAATCCGTCAGTATAATAGTATCGGAATAAGACTCTGCCCCGCTTTGCAGCACGACAGTTTTTATTTATATTTGCACTGTATGAAAGAAAGACTGGCATCACTTGACATCTTGCGCGGGGCAGATATGTTCCTGCTGCTTGCCTTGGGGCCTGTGATGAAAAGCATCTGCAGACTATACCCGGACAGCACGGCCTGGCTTGCCCACCAGATCGAGCACGTGAGCTGGGAGGGCTTCGTGCTTTGGGATATCATTATGCCTCTGTTCCTCTTTATGTCCGGAATCACGATTCCGTTTTCGATGGCTGCCTACAAGGACGGACGCGCCAGACCGGACCGGAAGTTTTACCTTAAACTGCTCAGGCGTTTCTTCCTGCTGTTCCTCCTCGGATGGATTGTGCAAGGTAACCTGCTGGAATTCAGCTGGAAGGATTTCCACCCCTACGCCAATACGCTGCAGGCCATAGCCGTCGGCTACGTGGTCACGGCGCTGCTTTTCGTGTACCTCAAGCCACGGTGGCAGATAGTGGCCGGAGTCGCTCTTTTTGCCGCCTACTGGATCGCCTTCGCCTGCACGGGGATGAATCTCGACCCGCAGGAGAATATTGCTATGGTGGTGGATAAAGCCGTGCTGGGCTCCCACCGCGACGGAGTCCGCTGGGCCCTCGACGGAAGCTGGCGTTTCGGCAAAAGCTACCAGTATACCTGGATACTTTCCAGCCTCAACTTCGCCGTGACGGTGCTTCTTGGCTGCCTTGCCGGGCAGTTGCTGAAGAGCGGACGGCATACTCCGGGGCGGCGGGCGCTGCTGGTCGCGCTGGTGGGCGCAGTCCTTGTCGCCATCGGCCTTGCCATATCTCCCATCTTCCCTATTATCAAGAAGATATGGAGCAGCAGTATGACGCTGTTTTCCGGCGGGATATGCTTCCTGCTGACGGCATTTACATATTATATAGTGGACGTCCGCGGACATCACAAGGGCGCCGACTGGCTTAAGATATACGGAATGAACGCCATCACGGCCTACTGCGTCGGCAAAGGAGTCAGTTTCACCTCCGTCTCTGAGTCCCTGCTCCACGGCCTCAGCGGCCTTGGATGCTACCCTGTCATCATCGCTTTCGCCGACGCAGCCATCCTCTTCGGCATCCTCGCCCTAATGTACAAGAACAAAGTATTCCTCAAAGTATGATAAAGAAAATCCTCCTGATGGCGGCGCTCGCACTTGGCATTTGCGCCTGCACAAACGAATACGGCTACAAAATACGGGACGGCAGGATAGTGTACAATACTCCGCCGAGGCCAGCCGGACAGCAGAGTATGCTCGGCTTCGCCTGCGACCCTATCGACACCGTCCGCATCGGCGTTATCGGCCTCGGAGACCGTGGCAAGGATGTCCCGAAGCGTATGGCCTATATCGAGCACGCCTCAATCCGGGCACTCTGCGACCTGATTCCCGAGAGGATTGAACGGGCCCAGAAGAGTCTTGTCAAGCGCGGAGCTCCGAGGGCCATCCACGAGTTCACCGGCGAGGACGGCTGGAAGGAGCTTTGCGAACTGGACGACATTGACCTTGTCTATCTTGCCGTTCCGTGGCAGCTGCACACGACGATGGCGGTCTATGCTATGGAACACGGCAAGCACGTTGCCGTCGAAGTACCCGCCGCGACCAGCATTGAAGAGTGCTGGGCGCTAGTGAACACCTCCGAGAGGAGCAGGAAGCACTGTATGATGCTAGAGAACTGCTGCTACGACTTTTTTGAGCGTACCTGCCTGAATATGGCCCAGCAGGGACTTTTCGGGGATGTGGTCCACGTGGAAGGCTCCTATCACCACAACCTCGACCCTTGGTGGGACAACTACCAGGGCGACTGGCGTATGACCTACAACAAGGATCACCACGGTGATGTGTACCCGACCCACGGCATCGGCCCCGTCTGCCAGGTGCTTGGCATCCACCGCGGCGACCGTATGGAAGAGCTGGTGTCTATGGACACCGGAGCCTTTGCCGGCCAAGCCAAGGCCGACGAGCGCTATGGAGCGGGCGCCGTGAAATATGAAAACGGCGATCTTACTTCGACGATGATCCGTACCCACAACGGCAAGACCATCCTCGTAGAGCACGACGTCGTGACCCCGCGTCCCTACAACAGGATGTACCAGATTGTCGGGACGAAGGGCTATGCCAACAAATATCCATCCCCGGGCCTCGCCCTCGGGAGCGATGCCGCGGAGATACTCTCTTCAGACGACCTCGACGCCGAAAAATATATGAGCGACGAGAAGCGGGACTCCCTCCTCGCCTTATTCAAGCACCCAATAGCCAGGGAGATAGAGGGACTCGCCCGTAAAGTCGGCGGCCACGGCGGGATGGACTTCATTATGGACTACCGCCTGATCTACTGCCTCCACAACGGCCTGCCGCTCGACCAGGACGTTTACGATGCGGCGGAGTGGAGTTCGCTCGTAGAACTCACGGAGGTTTCCATCACCCACGGCTCCAAGCCAGTCGTAATGCCCGACTTCACCCGCGGCGAATGGGACCGGCTAGACGGCCTGAAATTCTATACCCGCCCCTGAAACGATAGTTTGCCTTAATGCTTACAAACGGACTCTCAGGCCGGCCTCAGAATAAATAACCAACATCCTCCCATACGGTCCTCAAGCCCACTTTTCGAAAAACTTCTTCAGTTTTTCGTTTTTGAGGATGACATCGTGGTAACGCGGGAGGCTTTCGGCGAATTCTTCAAGAGTCCATCCTTTCGGGAAACCCTCCGGCACCGGCCTCCGGTATGTCCCGCCCATCGAATTGCCGGCGGAAATCCCAGGGCAATAGTCGTCGTATTCCAGATAGGCTTTTCCGTCGGAGAGGAAGCACAGAGTCAATTTGGTGTTCATCATATACTCCTCGTTGTGGTACCATCCAATCTCTATGTTGTCAGGAACCTGTTTCATAGGGCGAAAGATTTTTTGCGACTGCAAGTTAGCTATTATTCGGGGGCCGGAAGCCGTACAAAACACCTAGTTGATCACCGGGATACCGTCTTTCTTGAGCAGGGGGGCTTCGCCATTCCAAACGAAAGTGTACTCTCTGCTGGAGTCGAGACCGCCGTTATGGGTCTCTGTCTTCATACCGGTGATGCGGTCATCCTTGTCAGTAACAAGAGTCACGTCGATACGGATATAAGTGTTGTCCTTGCTGTACCAGCCTGTAACGAGGTATTTGCTGCGGGTCCCCCACCAGCCTTCAAGGTCGAATAGACCTATTCCTCCGGTGGCCAGATCGATGGTCATACCCATAACGGTCGGGTCTATGGCCATATTCCGGAAAGGATTTGTATACTGGGTATTACGGATGACGGTCATCTCGTCCCGGTAGACGGTCTGGGAGCCTGAGGTCCACTTCTGGCAGAAATAATGTGGACAGTCTTCATACCACTCGACGATGCGGGATTTCTTCCAGGAGCCGTACTTTTTCTCGTCTTCCGAGTCATCGTAGCGGTAGGCGTTCTCAATCTCAATCAGTTGCCCCTTGTCGTTATAGTGGTAGACGTATGGATCGTCGCCATTTTGGTACTTCCGTATGATACGCCCCTGGGCATCGAAATCGTACCAGTTCGTCCGGCCGCCTTCCCTGACTTTATCATCATAGTAATCGGCGTGGGTCGGGGAGGTGTAGTTGTATATCCGCTTGTAATTGTCGTCGGACCAGACCTTTACGCCGTCGTTCTCATAAGAGAGCGTATGCTCCAGGTAATAATCGAGGTATCCGCGCTCATTATAATGGAACTCGAGGGTCTGGTCGAAGGTCTTCTTGCCAAGAGAATAGGACACGCACCTCCAGCCCTTGAGTGCGGCGGTATAGGGGTTGACGGAGCCATCCGTGCCCGTGCCGGAACCATTACCGGAGCCGTTGCCGCCATTCCCGCCCGGGGTCTCGGACTGGGAAGAAGTATTTCTATGCTCTCCGGAATCGTATAAGGAGCAGGAGGCCACGGCCAGCACAGCCGCGCAGACAAGGAATATTTTTCTCATAAGTTCGTGTTTTACAATCATTTACTGAAGTCCACAATTATCGGCAGATGGTCCGAGGGACGGAAGAATATGGATACTCTCTTGCCATCCTTCATTGCTTTTTGCTGTCTGGTGTAATCATCGAAGATGACCTCGGCAGACTTGATTTTCGCGAACATCGGCGCCGTGGCATAGACAAAATCAATCCTGCGGCGGCCGGGAGTGGTGCTGTGGAAATTGTTCGGCTCCCTTTCGGCGATGACGTCGATGTAGGGGGTCTGAGCAGCGATAAAATCGTGGACGAGGAATGCGGGAGAGTCGTTGTCGAGATGATAGACCCAGTTCTCCCGCCGGGTTATGGAATTGAAATCGCCCATCATCATCCACAGATCCTTGCCCTCCGGGTCGGCCCCAAGGATGGTATGGCGACAGATATATTCCATCTCATCGGCCCTGAAGAAGTCTCCCCCGTGGGCCTTGGCGCTCTTTTCACGCTGCTCTTTGGGGATATTATGGCCATATTTATGGGGCCAGGTATGGACCGTTACAAAGTTTATGCTCTGCCCTTCCAGGCTGATCCGGGCCCATCCTGCGCCGTGTGCGACCAGGGTGTCGGCGGCATTGCCGGTAATCCTGGCGACGGGGTCTATGGGGAAACGGGAAGTTATGACCTGGGGATAATTGTCCCTGTGGCCGCCGAGAAAGACATAGTTGTGACCATAGCGGGGCGCCATTTCGTTCCAGAAGGCAAGCAGCGCGGAATCCCTCTGCCAGGATTCGATATCCGTCAGCTTGTCGGCGGTGCCGGTCTTGTAGATGGGCTGGGCCTCGCACCAGACGCAGATGTCCGGAGTCTTGCCTTTCACCCAGTCAACGAAGCGGGTGTAATTGTCCTCCTGCCCGTCCCACATCCCATTCTGAATGTTCCAGTAAAGGAGCCGGAAACTTTCCTGCGGCTTGACCTTGTTTTTAGGCGCCCGGCTTCCCGCCAGGGAAAAGACTATCGCCAGGGCAATAAATAAGATACGTTTCATAGTGCAAGATTTCTGTCAAGCACAAAGATAAGAAAAAAATCTATCCCAAGTCCGCGAAGACTATGCACTCCGGAGGATTGTATGTCAGGAAGCCGGTCAGCACGACAATGACAAAGGTGATGGCAATCCAGAGCGGCCACCATTCTCTTATGATATGGTTCCGGCTCCAGCGTTTTGCCAGATGTATCGCCCCCACCATCGCCACGACATAGATAATGATGTCAAGAAACATCAGTTCGTGGCGGACAAAAATCCAATATGCGAAGAAGGCCGCGACTATCAGAGGCATAACGGCCAGTCCTCCCAGGATGGGCGCTCCCAACTCACGGATGTCACGCCGGCTCAGGATGAAGAAAAAACTCAGAAGCAGCATCGGATAGAAGACCATTTTCATATGGGCCATCACACTTTCCGTCACCGGGAAAATATATCCCAGAAAATGATTGAAGAAGGGCACGTGGTGCACGAAGTGCATACTGGTGCCCAACAGAATCAGCAGAATGGTGGCGATGAGTGTCTCCTTACGAGTCATAATAGTGTCTTTACCGACGCAAAGATAAGGACTCAAAAATGCAACCGGGTTGCATTTTTCCCCTCCCACTTGATTATTCCCCCGAAAACGACTAAAAACGAAAAACTTAAGGCGTTTTTCAAGAGCTGGGCGTGAGCACCTGATGGCAGGAAAACGGGCGGCCGTCGGCGCTGAGGCCTTCTATGCGGACGACATAGGGGACTTCCGCCTCGCTGGTGGCCGGAAGCTTCAGGGACGCGTGTCCATCCGATATTTTGACCTCCGGCGACCACAAGAGGGTGTTTCTACGGACTATTTGCCCAAAATATGTCTTTACCGGCTCGAAGCAGCGCGGCTTCTGGTAGCCCAGCGGCACGAAATAAAGCAGCGAGGGGTTCCGGCTAACACTCCGGCGGATGCCTATGGGCTTCAGGGTTATATGGACCACCCCGCCGTCGCCGCCATAGAAGGGGTCGGGACGGGTCGAAATGCTCAGCGAGCGCAAGTCCTCCAGCCTGAGCATATCGAAACTCCACCAGGCCTCCTCCGTGTCGTCCACGATGAGTTTCACCTTCCCGGCCTGATCCTCGTCGTCGAAATCAGGCAGGGACTCGTCCTCCATCGAGGAGGAGGAAGATGAAACCCTCATCCGGCTGCGGTTGTACATATTTTCGCCGTCATATTCGAACACGGCGTGCTTCATACTGAGGTACTCCACCAGAGTCTGTTCCTTGAACATTTCGAGGTCGTCGCGGTAGCTTCGTCCGAAGACCAGGGGCTCGTGCGGCTCGTATGAGGCGCTGACCACCGCCGCCTGCAGGGTGTCTGCCATAGCGAATTCGTTCACAAGCGGAGGCATACTCCAACTGTCCTTCGACGTGCCCGGCGCAGCCTTGTAGATATAGGACTTCGCGGCCTGGTCGCCGTCCCATTTGGGAAGATAGATGGCCCCCAGCCTCGAGGTGCCGATATTGATCATAAATTCCGTATTCTCGGGGAAATCCAGGCTGTCTATCAGGAACTCCTTGGCCTTGGCCACCTTGACGGACTGGAAGTATTTGTACTTCGGGATGATGAAGGTGAAGGTGAAATTCTTCGGCACACGGGAAGAGATCCAGCGGGAAATATGGCCTCGGATTTCCTGCATATATTCCCTGTTATGCCGGAACTGTATCCTGCCCCTGCCGGGGTCGAGGATTTCCTCGATATGGTAGTAGCGCCATCCCTGGATCATCATCAGAAGGTCCATAGCGGCATCCCTTTCGTCCACGGGAACTTCCGGGTCGTAATAATAGTCCGGATTGTTGATCCTGCCTTTGAGTTCGCTGCTCAGGCCCAGATATGAGCTGATGCCCTCACTCTGCTGCCATTTCTCAAGAAAGCCGGAAACGATTGATACAGAGCAGGTACCGTCCAATGGAGTCCCGTCAGGGGCCGTCAGGGATACGCCCCTTCCGTAATAAAGGCAGAGCGGCTCCGCCTTGTCGCGGACATAGAAGAGCCTCTCAGCTAGAATCTGTCCGTGGGAATTTACTATCAGCAGATGATTTATACCTGGGCTGAAAGAGCTCATCCGAACCATCATCAGGCTCATCTCTCCGTCCATTGTAAGCTGCGCGAGAGGCCTCAGGCGGCTGTTGTCCCGCACTAGAAGAGATGCCTCGCCCCCGCCGAAACCTATGGTGTTGATATAATACCTGCCGGCAGCGGACCATAGATTGATGGCAGCGCCCTCCTCGGCAGGGGCCGGCAGGGGATGGAGCTTTCCTGAAGCGTCCCGTATGCCATAGCTCTCCCCCGCTTCGGGCAGGAATTCAAACGACCCCATCCCGTCGTGGACCGTAGAGACCATCCTTTCCTGGCCGCCGCCGACCAGGACTCCGCTGAAATCCACGCTTCTGCCCATATTGTCCACGGCCTTGAAGCCTATTACGGACTTATGGCCTGCAAAGTAGCGCCCGCCTTCGGGATAGAAGCTCAGCTGCACCTCGGACTTTTCCTCCAGAGGCGCCTGGGGGCTTGGGCTGCCGCCGATTATGCGTATCTTGTCGTGGAAATGGAACTCATCGTCATAATTGAGCTGCCACAGAGTATAGGCGCGTATCGTATAGTCCCCCGTCTCGAGATTGTCCGGAAGGTCCATACAGCCCGGGAAGCCGCCCTCTTGCCGCTTGATCTTTACCCTCACCCTCGCATCTCCGTGGGAGTCAAGCACTTCCGCATACATATAATTGCTCGGCGAAAGCTGCGAAACGGCGGAAGCCTCCTGCACCCAGCCCTTGAACCATATCGTTTCGCCGGCCACGTAGCAGCTGCGGTCAAAGTGGAGATAGACTTTTTCCGGGGCGAACCAGGCGGAATAGGCGCCGTAGCGAAGCAGCAGGGAGTCCTGCCTGAAGTCATTATCGGCCTTTGCCTCGAATGCAGGAAAAAGGAGCAGTGCGATCAGAGCGAACAGAGCGCAGGCGTGCACGGTGAATCAAGCTAGATTTTCTTTCTCTTCGGCTCTATGTAGCGGACATAGCCGAACTTGATGCCGAGAAAGTCAAGGTCGCGGGAGGCGTTGAAACGGCTCAGACGCGCAGAGCTCTCGATGACTTCCGTAGCCGCCGGATCGTTAGGATCTGCCTCGTAGGCAGCCTGATCCTTGATAATCAGCGTATTTTTGGCCTGTGTGGATACGTTCCAGCCCACACCGACGATAGGAACGCTGAGCGTAATGGCGCTGCCGTCGCGCAGTTTTACGGCAAGACCGCCGGCAAGCTTGACTCCTATGCCGAGACCCTGTGACAGGCGCTCCCTGTTGGCCACCTTAGTCTCTCTCGGGGAGGAGGTAGTATAAGTGTAATTGGCAAGCAGACGACCCTCGCCGAATACTCCGAAAGTCTTGCTTCCGAAGAAAGAGAGATAGCGGCGTGCGACGAAAGAAGCCCCCACGGAATGGCTCAGATAATGACGGTTGGAGATCTTGACGTTCATAGCGGGATTGACCGAAGAAAAAATGTCGCGGAAGTCCAGGTTCAGATCCGTGTCCAGGAGATAGCCGTCATAGTCCAGCGAGAGGCCGAGAGAAACGTCATCGGCCACGAAGACAGAGAAACTCGGGGTCACTCCCCAGGTCTGAAGACGCCCGTCTCCGATATTGAGCAGAGTAAGGAATGAATAGCCCGCATTTACGTCCTCGTCTCCGCTGGCTTTGAAACTGCGATAGCCGCCGCTTATGCCCCAGGCGTGATTGCCTTTTTCAATGAACACAGTCCTGCCCTTCTCCGGGTCGGTAAAACGGTCTAATACGCCCTGGGCGTTTGCAGAAAGGCCGACAAGGGCCGCGACGACAATGATAATGCTTTTTTTCATATACTACATACTAATGATACCGAAGCGCAAATTTAATTATTTTGCGGCTGATTACAAGGCATTGGAGCCGGATTCCCCGCAGATTTGGCAAGGCGGATTATTTTTACGAAATTTGCGAGTATGAAAAGAATATCTGTCATTATCACTATGGCTATCTGTCTTTTAAGTTGCGGATTGTTTTCGCATAAGCCCAAAGGCGAACTTACATATTGCAGCTACCGCTCCAACGGTGCTGCAGGGCTGGGCACTGACTATTGCCAGCTGATCGCCGAAGCGGACAGCCTCCCCAGGGTCGTCGTGGTCCTGAACGAGAACAACCGTTTCGGGGATCCGGTCACCAGGCGCAGCTACAACGTGGACAAAAGCGTCGTGGACTCCCTGGCAAAAATCCTGATGGACGCAAAGGTCTACAAGCTAAATGGTTACAACGTCAATGAGCCTATCTGCGGCGGGCATTCCCACAATTTGGACATTGCCTATTCTTCGGGCGACAAGGTCAGCGCCTTTTGGTATGGGAACAAAATCAAGAAGGAAGCCTGGAGCGCCTATCGTATGATAGAGAATTTCTTCGCCCCCTGGCGCAAGATGGCGGCCGAGGACGAGAAGAACAGTAATAAAGAATAGATTATGAGAAGAAATTTATTGGCGCTGGCGCTGCTGCTGATTGGCGCATCGGTTTGCCTGTCCACCGCCGCCCAGCCCCTGAAAAGAAGTATCATCAAGGCTGACAAAGTCACCAGCAAGATCCTGGGACAGGACGTCCCGTACAATGTCTATCTGCCTTCCGGATATGACGAGTCCAAATCTTATCCCATCATCTATCTTCTCCACGGGCTCTCCGACACCTACACCTGCTGGGACAAAAAGGGGCGGCTGAAAGATGTCGCCGATGAACTTATCGGCAGCGGAGAACTGCGTCCGGTGGTCATAATAACGCCCAATGCCGGCGACCCCGACACCCACAACATCCCGAACGGCTACTTCAATATGCCGGGCCACAACTACGAAGACTTCTTCTTCCAGGAATTCCTTCCGACCGTAGAAGAACGCTACCATATCATTTCCGACAAAGGACACCGCGCCATAATGGGCCTGTCTATGGGCGGAGGCGGCAGCACGGTCTACTGCCAGCACCACCCGGAACTCTTCTCAAGCTGCTACTCTATGAGCGGCTGGCTGGACAACAAGAAGCAGGAGAAAGACATCATCACCAGTAAAAACAAGGACTGGCTCTATCTGACAGGCGAATCCGTCGCCGAAAATTCAGCCATCGACTTCGTCGCCAAGGCCGATGAAGCGACGCTTGAGAAGCTGCGCACGGTGAAATGGTTCTTCGACTGCGGCGACGACGACTTCATCCTGGACCTGACCATAGATATGTACCGCCAGATGCGGGACCACGGCGTCAAGTCCGAACTGCGCATCCGTGACGGCTGGCACTTCTGGGAGTACTGGCACAACGCCCTCCGCCTCTCGCTCCCCTTCGCCTCCCGCAACTTCGACCAGCCGTAATTCCGGCGGGGCGGCTGAGCCGATGCTACTTGCTGCGCCAGGGGTGGAGGCAGGCGGAGTGGGCGGCTTTCTGACAGATGGAGGCGACTTCGGCCGAGATGCTGTCCGGATAATACGGATTTCCGTCAACGGACACTCCGCTAATCGCCTCGAACCAGGTGCAGGCAGCCGTGTAGCGGCCGAAGGTCTTCTCAAGGTGGAAGCCGTCGCGGTTGAAACTGTCGCCGAGAGAGCTGCGACGGCCGTTCTGGATGGCCGTTCCGGCAGGGATGACGCCCTTGAACTTCTCGGCACGGACGGCACGGCGCGAAGCGGCGAGGATGGCCTTGTACATCTTCTTCTGGCTGCAACCATAATTCGGAAACTCCTTGTGGCCCGAATCCTGGGCATAGGCCCAGGTCTGGTACCATAGGAACTTGGCGTCCGGCCTCGTGCGCTGCCGGGCATATTCCACGAGTGAATGCAGCCAGGGCTGGTAGGTCTCATACTTGCCGCTACGGCCGCTCTGCTGCTGGAAAGTGACTATGTCCCAGTCCTCGTCGGCAAAGGCCCTTTCGAGGCTGAAATCCTTGGTCACGGTCCTCACACCGCCCCGTATCTTGCGGTAGGAATAGGCCGGGGCGTCGGAAAGGGCATTGTTCCAGTGCTTCTCAAGGGTGCAGCCGCCGATATACATATTTCCGATGACGACGGGAATCCCCGCAGCGTCAAAGAGTTCCCAAAGATAATGCTCCACCCCGTCCACGGAAAAACTGTTTCCGATGGCGAGGATGCGCAGAGTGTCCCTCTGCTGGGCAAAGACCGGGGTCATCCCGAAAATGACCGCCAGGACCAGAACTAACTTTCTCATTTTCTTTTGATTCTGTCTACAATCAAGGCGATGGCGCCGTCACCGGTCACATTGCAGGCCGTGCCGAAACTGTCCATCGCGATATAAAGTGTGATCATAAGGGCCTGCTGGGTGGCGTCGAAGCCAAGGATGCTGCCGAGCACGCCGAGGGCCGCCATTATGGCTCCGCCGGGGACTCCGGGAGCCGCGACCATAGTCACGCCGAGCATCAGTATGAATCCGAAGATCATAAGGAAGTCGAAGGGCATCCCCAGCATCAACATAAGCGCTATGGCACAGGAAGTTATCTTCAGGGTACTGCCCGACAGATGGATGGTCGCGCAGAGCGGCACAGTGAAGCCGGCCACTTCCTCGCTGACTCCGTTTTTCACGGCGCTCTTGAGCGTGACCGGGATAGTAGCGGCGGAAGAGGAGGTGCCGAGCGCGGTCACATAGGCCGGAAGCATCGCTGCAAGCAGCTTGAAGGGATTGCGGTGAGTCACGGCGCCGGCTATGCAGTACTGCAGAAGCAGCAGCACCAGTGTCATCACGAAAATCACGGCGACTACGGCGAGGAAAGAGCCCAGCACCGGACCGACCTTGCCGGCGGCCGTCATATCCAGGAACAGGCCGAAAATATAGAACGGCAGCAAGGGGATTATCACTTTTTCTATGCAGCGCACAATGATGACTCTAAGCTCCCGGAACGCGCCCTGAAGCTTGGATGCCGCGGAAAAAGCTATTCCGAGCCCGAGCACGAAAGAAAGCACAAGGGCGGTCATCACGTCCAGAAGGGGCGGAATGCTGAGGGTGAAATAGGGCTTGAACTCCTTTCCGGCAGCCTCAAGAGCCCCCAGGGCCGAGGTGTCCAGCATCTTCGGAAACAGCTGAACGCTGAACAGATAGGCAAAAAGTCCCGAGAGGACGGTAAATCCATAGGCCAGTCCCACGGTGATCAGCAGCATCTTCCCGGCGCCCCTGCCGACTTCGGCAATCGCCGGAGTGACGAGGCCGACTATTATCAGCGGGATGAAAAACTTCAGGAGCTGGTCGAAAAGGCCAGTGAAAGTATTTCCGGTCCTCACAGCCCAGACAGGGGCGAACTGTCCGAACAAAATGCCTAAGGCAATGGCAATCAGGACCTTGACTACAAGCGGGATGTTCCGGAGTTTCATACTACTGGATGAAAGATGCGAAATAGTCCGCGAAAATTACATTTGCAATGAGGTAACCGACTATGGTCGAGACCCATACGCTTATGAGTCCCGGCATCATAAAGGAATGGTTCAGCAGATATTTTCCGATGACGGTCGTTCCGGAACGGTCGAAATTGACCGTGGCGATGTCGGAGGGATAGTTCGGAATGAAGAAGTATCCATAGACACTCGGAAGGACGCCGAGAAGAACCGGCCCGGCGATACCGAGCTCATAGGCCAGGGGCAGCATAGCAACGACGACCGCCCCCTGGGAGTTGATCAGCACCGAAACCAAGAAGAACACGAAGGCTATGGACCAGGGGTAGGCCGTCACGAGATCTGTCAGCATAGCCTTCATCTGATCCATATAATTGCCGAAGTAAGTATCTGCAAGCCAGGCGATTCCATAGATTGCGATGACCGCGACCATACCGGATTTCCAGACCGAGCCGGAGACGCAGTTCTTGAGGTCCACCTTGCAGAGCATTATGTTGAGCGCCGCCGCGACCAGCATTATGATCTGGATGCAGATATTCATCTTGGGAAGATTGATGAGCTTGGAGAGAGGCTCGCCGCCGACCTTGATCATCTGGCAGAAGGCAAAGCCCACGATCACCAGGATAGCTGCAAGGAAAATGAACACAGAGACCTTCGCCGAACGCGGTATTTCCTTGTCCAGCAGGCTGGTCTTGTTCACATACATATACTTGTAAATCTTGGGATCAGCCTTGCGTGCAAGGAACTCGGGGTCCTTGTCAAGGTCCTTGCCCCTCTTGTAGGAGGCCGCCGCAGCGCACATCAGGCCGATGACACAGGCCGGGATGGTGACCATCAGGACCTGGGGGATGGAGACCATATAGCCGTTGGCGTTGGATATGGTCACGAAGGCGACGACCGCCGCAGCGATGGGAGAACAGGTGATACCGACCTGCGAGGCCACGGAAGCGACGCCGCAGGGACGCTCCGGACGGATGTTCTTCTTGAGCGCGATGTCACAGATGATGGGCATAATGGTATAGACCACGTGGCCTGTACCCACAAGGACCGTCAGGAAAAAGGTCACGAGGGGGCCGAGGAAGGTGATATGCCCGGGGTGCTTGCGGAGCAGCTTTTCTGCGATCTGAATCATCCAGTCCATACCGCCGGAAGCCTGGAGCGTGCCGGCGCAGGTGACAGCCGCGATGATGATGTAGATGACGTCCGTCGGGGGCGTACCGGGCTCAAGGCCGAAACCGAAAACTAGGATGGCAAGGCCTATGCCTGAAATGGCCCCGAGAGCGAGGGATCCGTAACGGGAACCCACATAGAGAGCTGCCAGGACGATCAGCAGCTGGATAATCATTAAAAAAGTCATAGTGTTATTTCATCGGGGAGAGACTGATATCAGAGTCTGATACTGGGCGTTGACCGCCTCGGCAAAGCCTTCGCCGGGGAGGAAAGTGTCGCCCAGGACGCCCTGTCCGCCTTCCGCGCCCTTGCTGTAAGGGATACGTATCTCCTTCACTCCCTTGATGATACGACGGATGTCGGACATAGACGGATAGACATAGACCAGATTGGTTTCGTCCCGGGTCTGAGGCAGGGTCAGGAGGCTGCCGTCGCCGAGAACGAAGACGACCTCGGCGTCCAGGGGGATGCGGTATGAGTCCTCCGTCCCTATCTGAAAGGCAAGGTCTATGTCGTCGGTATTGCTGTTCTTGTAGTAAAGGTACGAGAGGATGACGTTGTAGATGCGTTTTTCGCCGCGGGCCACTATGGGCTTGGTGGTGGCGAGGATGCTCTCGAGGTTGTCGGAATAGGCGGCGAGTTCCGCGCTCAGGGCTATGGTTCCGCCCTCTCCGGCCTCTATGGCGGCGAAATGGCGGCCCAAAAGGGCGGAGAACTCGTTGTCCTTGAACGTGGCCTGGAGGTAGTCGTCAGGGTTCCATCCGGTCACTATGTCCACACTCCTGACCCCGCCGAGAATCTTGTCCATATCCCTGGGGTCGAGGGCGTACTTGAGCCGGTTGCAGTACAGCCCGTTCTCGAGCTTCGGCTTGGTAGGCGAATCCTCGCCTATCTGTTCCGTCCGGATTATCCCTCCCTTATTGAGATTGAGAGCCATCTTGACGCCTTTAGGAGCCACTACGGGCGCCGCCTGCTCCAGGTTGATGTACAGCAGATAGATACAACCTTCCTGGAATCCGGCTTTTTCAAGGCGGACCCAGGCGCTGTCGGCCCCAATCCGAAGGGCCTCGTATTCCGTGGAGATATGGCTGATACTGCCGCTGCGGTAGTTGCAGCGGATTTCCTGAGCCCTCAGGCTGCAGCAAAGCAGGACGAGGGCCCCGAAAAGTATAGCCCTGCTATTTAGCGAGTTTGAAGCCAATCTTGTAATTGTCGTAGCCCTCGGCAAGTTTGGCGATGGTGGAAGCCTCGGAAGAGCTCTGGCCCATCTGCTTCATAACCTTCTTGAGGAAACCGACGGTCTTGTTGGCGGTGAAGAGCATCTTCGCCTCGGTCAGGCCGCTCTCGAGAGTGCCGGTCATAGAGAAGAACTGCATTGTCTTTCCGAAGGTCAGGGTGACGGTCTTTTCCGCGTCGCCGACCTTGTAGGTGCCCGGAAGGGCGATTTTGCCGATGTTCCATACGAAACTGCCGTCGGCATTGTTGAAGGTGATGGTCATCATTCCGGGCTTGATACCCCACTTGGCGAGCTTTTCGTCAACCTTTGCCTCGATGCCGGAAGTAACGGCCGAGCCAGCGAGGTTGGAGACCAGTCCGCCTTCGGAAGAAGTGACGGAGACGGCGACGCCGTTGTAGGCATAGGTGCCGTCAAGGCTGATGGGAGCGGAATAGACGACTCCGGCGAGGGAGTTGATGACGCCGGTGAGGCCGGAACCGCTGCCGCCGGTGAGTCCGCCGAGGAGGCTTCCAAGGGCGCTCTGGGCCTGAAGTGAGAAAGTCATTGCCGCCGCGATGGCGAGGGTGGTGAAGATTTTTTTCATATCAGTGTTGTTTGTAAAATTTCTCTTTCAGCCGTTAAAGTTAAGTATTTTCTTCCAAAAAGCGTATCTTTGCGCTACAAAAACCTCAGATTATGGGAAAAAGTTTCGCAGACATCGGAAAAGTCCAGGCCATTGAAGAACTCTACCGCCTTAGTGCATACAAGAGAGAGGACGGCTTCTCTTTCACTCCTGAACGCGGCAGCAGCGTCTCGACCGTCAGCAGGCTTTATGTGGAAGGCGTGGATTTCAATCTTGTCTATTTCCCGCTCAAGCACCTGGGCTACAAGTGCGTGGTGGGAGCGACAGGCCCCCTCTATGCAGCCCTCGCCCATCCGAAACTGCTTTCCGTCACCATCGGAGTGTCCTCGAAACTTGATTTCGAGGAGATTACACAGCTGTGGACCGGCATCGCCGTGGCTGCGAAAGAACACGGCTACAAGGCCGTCGACCTCGACTTGAAGCCTTCTCCCAACGGCCTGTACATAAGCCTCGCGGCAAGCGGAGAAAGCCTACAGCTTACTCAGAAACGCCTTCCCGCCCTCAAGTCCAAAGACCTTGTCTGCGTCAGCGGACCGCTCGGAGCCGCCTACCTGGGGATGCAGGTGCTGGAAAAAGGCCGCCGGGACTTCGAAAAGACCTCGCAGCAGCCAGATATGAAGGCCTACAGGATGCTGGTGGCCGCCTATCTGCGTCCGGAACTCGATTCAGGCATAGTGTCCCGGATCGAGGACGCCGAAATCTATCCCGCCTACGCCGCCTTTGTCAACGAGGGCCTGGGAGACTGCCTGAAACGCCTGCAGCGCGACAGCGGCCTCGGAGTGAAGGTCTATGCCGACAAACTCCCCTTCGAGGGGAATTCCTTCCAGGCCGGCAAGGAAATGGACATAGACCCGGTAAGCGCAGCCTTCGGAGGAGGGGACGACAATGTTGTCCTGCTGGTCATCCCCGCCCTGAGCTATGAAAAATTCCACCGCGAATTCCCGACCTTCAGCGTGATAGGCCATATGGCCAGGCCGGAAGCCGGGGCGGTCCTGGTAACCCCCGAGGGGGTGGAATTCCCTGTCAAGGCGCAGGGCTGGAGGGAAGAATAAGCGCCTATCTCCGCGTCACTTCGTAACGCTCCACGCCTATACGGTACAGATCCGCAATCAGCTCGGTCGAGACCGAGACCTGGAACTTGCGGGAGATGAACTGTATGCGGTAACGGGTCTCTGGATCGAAGAAATAAATGATAAGCTGCTGCTCTCCGGGGTGGCTCTTGACCACTCCGAGCAGCTGCTTGCGGAAAGAGGGCGTCAGCATAGGCGTGTTGACCTCTATGCTGAATCCTGACATCTTGGTTTCCGCAACATTTCCCAGAAGGGTGAACTGCTTGGGTTTGAAGGTATAAGGAACCGTCTTACCCTGAGCCCTCTCCTCCGCTTTGAGGAAGAATTTCTCTACGATTTCCCCCTCAATCAGAAGGCTTTCCCTGGGCTTGAGATATTTCAGGAAAGCTTCATAGTCTTTCCCTGTAAGTGCAAGGTCGTAAGAGCCGCTGTAGTCCTCTATCTTGGACTTGCAGTAAGGCTTTCCGGTGCGGGAAGTAAGGTTCTGGACATCGGTGACTATACCGGCGATGACCACTTTCATACTGTTCTTCGACTTGTCACACTCATCTATCTTGCCCGGCAAATCGGCCAGCGTACAATTGGTAAAGTTCTGAATCTCAAACCTGTACTTGTCAAGAGGATGAGAACTGAGGTACATTCCGACCAGTTCTTTCTCCCTCTGGAGCCACTCCATCTGGTTTTCCTCCGCAGGGGCGGCGGGCACGGCTGGACGCACCGGACGCAGTTCCTCCATTCCTCCGAAGAGCGAGGCCGAGGCGTCGACGCTGTCGTTGCGGTAATGCTCGGCATAGCGGATCAGTTCATCGAGGAAAACGGCGCATCCTTCCTTGACAGCGCTCAGATACTGCGAGCGCCTGATCCCGAAGCTGTCGAGGGCGCCGGAGTAAACCAGGCTCTCCAGGGATTTGCGGTTCAGCACTCCGCCCATCCTTTCCACGAAGTCGAAGATGTCGCTGAAAAGGCCATTCTCTTTCCTTTCGCGGATGATAGCCTCAACCACGTTGTTTCCGAAGCCCTTGATGCTGCCGAGAGCATAGCGGACATCGCCTTTCTTGTTGGCAGTGAACTCCTTAAGGCTCTCGTTGACATCCGGGATAAGCACCTGTATGCCATGGTTGCGGGCATCGTCCATTATCTTCTTGATTTCGTCCATATTCTTGGCCGAAGTCAGGCAGGCAGCGAAGAATTCCGAAGGATAGTGGCACTTGAGCCAGCCTGTCTGGTAACTTACCCAGGCATAGCAGGTTGAATGGGACTTGTTGAAGGCGTACTGGGCGAATTTTTCCCAGTCCTTCCAGATCTTGTCCAGCACCTTCTCCGGATGACCGTTCGCCGCGCCGCCTTCCATAAACTTGTCTTTCAGCGAGTTCAGCACGTCACGCTGCTTCTTTCCCATCGCCTTGCGGAGCTTGTCAGCCTCGCCCTTGGTAAAGCCGGCGAGTTCCTGGGAAAGCTGCATAACCTGCTCCTGATAGACCGTGACGCCATAGGTGTCCTTGAGGAACTTTTCCATCTCGGGAAGGTCGTACTCTATCTTCTTGCGCCCCTGCTTGCGGTCGACAAAATCAGGGATATAGTCCATAGGACCCGGCCTGTAGAGGGCGTTCATAGCGATCAGGTCCTCGAAACGTTCCGGCTGGAGCTGCTGGAGGTACTTCTTCATCCCCTCGGATTCGAACTGGAACACAGAGGTGGTGTCTCCCCGGCCATATAGCTTGAAGGTCTCGGGGTCGTCGATCGGAATCGCCTCAATGTCAATGTCTTCCCCGTGGTTCTGTTTGATCAGGTCCAGACATTTGTGGATAATCTGGAGGGTAGCCAGGCCGAGGAAGTCCATCTTCAGCATCCCCACGTCCTCGATATAATGGCCGTCGTACTGGGAGGTGCGGACATCCTCCTCGCCGCTCTCCTTGTCCTTGGACAGGGTGATGGGCAGGTAGTCGGTAAGGTCGCCGCGGCCGATGATGGTCGCACAGGCGTGGACGCCGACCTGGCGGATGGTGCCTTCCAGGGCTTCGGCGTATCTCAGGACTATCCGGTTGATCTCCGGGCCCTTCTCCAGTTCGTCCTTGAATTCGGGCGAGAGGTGGTAGCAGTTGGTCAGGTTGACCTCCACGTCCACGTCTTCGAGACCTTTCTGGAACTTTTTCACGACCCCGTCGACTTCCTGCTCGAATTCCTGGAAACCGGGCTTGAGCTTTTCAATCGCGGGATTGTAGGGATAGACCTGCTCCGCCTTGTCCTTCAGGCGGTCCGGGACCATCTTAGAGAGTCTGTTGGACTCGTCGATGCTGAGGTTGAATATGCGGGCGACGTCCTTGATGGCGCCTTTCGCGCCCATCGTGCCGAAGGTGATCACGCGCGACACGTGCGAGGCGCCGTACTTGTTCTCGACGTACTCGTGGGCCTTGGGAAGGTTTTCGAAGTCCACGTCGATATCCGGCATCGAGATACGGTCCGGATTCAGGAAACGCTCGAACAGGAGATTGTACTTGATAGGGTCCAGATTGGTGATTTTCAGACAGTAAGCCACTACCGAACCGGCGGCGCTGCCTCGTCCGGGACCGACCATATAGCCCATTGCCCTGGAGGCCGCGATATAGTCCTGGACAATCAGGAAGTAGTCCGGGAAGCCCATCCTGGATATGGTCTTCAGCTCGAATTCTATGCGGCTCTTCTGCTCTTCGTTCAGAGTCTCGCCGTAGCGCATATGCGCACCCTGGTAGGTCAGGTGGCAGAGATAGGCGACCGAACGGCAGAAACCCTCGTCGCGCGGATTGCCCCGCTTGTCCAGACGGCCCGCGTCTATGATATCCTTGTACTGCTCGAGATGCTTGTCTATCTCGGCCATAAACGCCGGATCTATCTCGTACACCGGCAGGACGGGGTCGCGGTCGATGGAGTAGGCCTGGATCTTCCCGGCGACCTCGAGGGTGTTGGTAATGGCCTCGGGATGGTCAGGGAAAAGGGCGAGCATCTCGTCCTCGGTCTTGATGTACTCCTGCTGGGTATAGCGCAGGCGGCCCGGATCGTCCACCTTGGTCTGGGTGCTCAGGCAGAGGAGTTTGTCGTGGACCGGGCCGTCCTCCTTGCGGACGAAATGGGCGTCGTTCGTGGCTATGACCTTGACACCGTGCTTCTCGGCCAGGCGGAAGATTTCATCACAGTAGAGACACTGCCTCTCATAGAGATCGTTGTCCATTCCGGGCACCTCGGTGTAGTGCTTCATCACCTCCATATAATAGTCGTCGCCGAAGACCTTCTTGTGCCAGGCGATGACCTTCTCCACCCTCTCGCTGTCGCCGGAAAGGATGGCCCGGGGCAGTTCCCCGGCTATGCAGGCGGAGGAGCAGATAAGCCCCTCGTGGTACTTCTCTATGACCTCGTGGCTGACGCGGGGGCGGTAGTACATACCGTTGATATGGGCCTCTGAGACTATCTTCACTAGGTTCAGGTAGCCCGTGTAGTTCTTCGCCAGGAGGATGAGGTGATAGTAGCCCTTCTCCTTGACACGGTGGTCGCCGACGGAGACATAGATCTCGCAGCCGATGATGGGCTTCACCCCGTTGGACTTGCCTGCGCATTTCAGGAACTCCTTGACGCCGTAGAGGTTACC
>CACZDC010000022.1 GCA_902779785.1 uncultured Bacteroidia bacterium | reverse complement strand
TAAGACTTATGTCGGTCCCGGCCCAAAGATGCCGGTGATGGGCACAAAGACGAAATATGACGTAAAATTCAATGAACTGTCGGGCCTGTGCCTCAGTTCCGACGGAGATTTTCTCTGGGCCGTAGATGATAATGGGAAGATAGGCAAGCTCTCTTTCACCGGCGAAGTGTTGTGGAGTAAGAGTTTCAGTTTTGACCCGGAAGCCATCACTCTCGATCCGAAGACAGGAGACCTTCTTGTCGGGAATGAAGAACCCTGTGCGGTATATCGCATTCCTTCCCCTGATTTCAACAAGGCGAGTCATCTCTTTACCATTCCGGGCACAAGTTCGTTCGGAAATGCAGGTGTCGAGGGACTTACCTATTATAAAGACGGTATGGTCTATGCCGGCACGCAGACGGGATCCTATCTTTTCTGTCTGGATCTCTCCACCGGACAGCTTGTCGGAGAAAGAATCGGCTTGCGGGCCCGTTTCCCGTCCATAACCGAGATCGCCGACCTCTGTTATGATCCGCTTACTGACTGGCTATGGGTCATAGATTCCGAAGCCAGAAAGATTTTTGTACTTACCGGGGATGCCGGGAATATGCTGGGAGCCTATTCCGTAAAGGGAATCTCCAACCCGGAATCCGTATGCGTAGACCACGTGCACAGCTGTGTATGGGTGGGAGATGACTATGGTTCCACTTCCTATCTGTATAAGTATGAATTTACAGGCCTGGACGACGACATTATTGAAAAGAATTAACCGTTATACTTATGAATAAGCGTTATCTCTTATTAGCCCTCTTGATTCCGGCACTTGTTTTCTGCGGCAAGAAGGATCCGGAAGAACCACTGCAGGAGGAAGAAAAACCGCAAACCCAGGTTGAACCTTACCAGGAACCGGTTTTTGCACGCAACGGAGATGATCCTGCCGACGAGGTCATCTCTGAAATCCCGCCCCAGATAAAAAGCGGGGACGAGGTTCAGGTCACACGTCAGTATGTGGAAAAATTCCTGAGCGAGGTCTCTTATCCCGACCACGACTATTCCGAGACCAGGATCCTGGATTACGCAGGCGGCTATAACGACCAGAATGCGACTGACTATCCTGTCTATAATGCCGACAAACCGGCTATGTACTCCATCCGTTGGGAGGCAGATGCTTCCGCAGGGGAGCTTGCGCTCACGCTCAAGGACGGAAACTGGACTCAGACAATTACAGCGCCGGCGGGCAGTGAGTATCAGATCATCTCCAACCTCAGGCCAAACGCCAATTATACCTATGAGGTCAAGGCTTCTTCCGGCAAGATTATGACAAGCGGCAGTTTCAAGACCAAGGGCAGTCTGCACCAGGTTTTCTTCGACTGGAATGTAAGAAATGCGCGTGATCTCGGTGGCTGGAAGACCTATGACGGCAAGACTGTAAAATACCGCAAGATATATCGCGGAGGCCGTATGGAAGGCAGTACGATGTCTCGCGAAGGCAGGAAGGCTATTCTTGCCGAAGGCATCAAGGCCCAGCTGGAACTTCGCGGCAAGAGCGATATGCTGAAGTGGTGCGCTCTCGGCGAGGAATATGACTTCTGCAATCCCTGCATAGAAAACGGCGGCACCTCGATGCTCGGTACCTATAAGGAGAAGACAAAGCAGTGCTTCGAATTCGTGGTCAAGTGTGTCCGCGAAGACAAGCCTGTCTATTTCCACTGCTCTCTCGGACGTGACCGTACCGGTACCCTTGCAGCGCTTCTGCTGGGCGTTCTGGGCGTCAGGGAAGGCGACATTTCCAAGGAATACGAGCTTTCTTATTTTGCTCCCAGAGGCTGGAGCATAGCATATTCGGAGACGAGCAAGCTGTTCAGGAATACCCGTCAGTCGGAATACAAGAGCCTCGCAGGTTATTTCTGGATGAAAGGTTACGATAAGAATACCAACAGCTATGCACGCTTTGACAAGTGTGTAGAGAACTATCTGCTGGAGATCGGTGTGAGTCAGAAGGACATCGACGATTTCCGTTCGCTTATGCTTGAATAATCATTTATATTATAATCTTATTGCGCTATGAAATTACGCTTTATCACAATGATGCTCCTCATCCCTATGCTGTTCTGCTGTAAAAAAGCAGATAACGCTCAGGACGAAGATAAGGGCAACAATCAGGAGCAGGTCAACACTGATCCTTTCGCTGACGTACTTCCTCCTGAGGTCACGAATGGAGAGGTCATTCTTACCACCAATGCCAATGTCGAGAAATTCGTGACCAGTGTCACTTATCCCGAAAACAACTACACATCCACCCATATCCTGGATGCTGACTATCAGCCAACGGCTCCCGGGAAGGATGACATCCCTTCGAAATATACCATTCGCTGGGAAGCTGATCCTTCGGTCAAACTGGAAGACACAAAAGTCCTTCTCCAGGAAGACATTACGGGCGGATGGAGCCACGAGTTCGCTTTTCCCGACGTGGCTGAGGAAGAAGTCAAAGGCCAGAAAGTCAGATATCTGATCATCTATAATATGGTCCCCAATCTCAAGTATGATTTTGAGGTCAAAGCCGGCGAAAAGATTATTAAATCCGGCTCGTTCAGGACCGAGGGACATTGCCGTCAGGTCTATTTCTCTGCTGTCCACAACAGCCGCGACCTTGGCGGATGGAAGACCAAGGACGGAAAGAAGAAAGTGAAATACCGCAAGATCTATCGCGGCGGGCGTCTCAATGAGGGACTCCTCTCCAGAGGTAAACGCGACTTGCTGGCGGAAGGCATCAAGGCCCAGCTGGACCTTCGCGGCAAGGACGATGTACTCACCGAGGACAACTGCACCCTGAAGAATCTCGGTGTCGAGGGCTGGGCTTTCTGTGCTCCCGTAATCGAAGAAGGATATATCTGGCTGATGCAGGATGACCAGGAAAAGGCAAAGCAGTGCATGCAATTCATTATGAAATGCGTCAAGGAGAACAAGCCGGTCTATTTCCACTGCTCGCTTGGGCGTGACCGCACCGGTACTGTCGCTATGATGGTCCTTGGCCTTCTTGGAGTTGATGAAGGCGAGATTTCCAAAGAATATGAGATTACCCAGTTTGCGCCTCACGGTTATTCTGTCTGTACTGGAGAAACGACCAAGATGACCCGTAAGACTGATGCCGACTATTGGAGGGCCGCTACTTATATCTGGGGTCTGGCCAAAGGCGGCAGTTTTGCCGACGGAATGCAGAACTATCTTCTTTCAATCGGAATCACTCAGGATGAAATAAATGAGTTCCGCAACCTGATGCTGGAGTAAAACTTTTTAAATCTTATACACTATGAAAACACTTAAGTATTTTTTCCTTGCGGCGCTTACGGTTTTTGCGCTCGCAGCCTGCAAGAAAGGTGATGAAAACAAGCCTGCTGACGGCGGCAATGGTGGTGACAACGGCGGTAACGGCGGAACACCTGAATTCGTCGCGGCGGTAAATATCGACGGAGAATTTGACGATTGGAAGGAGGTCTCCAACAAGCTGGAGCTTGAAGGCGGCCCGGTCTATGTGTTCAAAGCCACCTATGATGAGAAATATGTCTATTTCTACATCAAGAGGAATCTCGTCGAGGAACTGTTCCCGACGGTTGGGAATGGTTATTTCTATTTCTGTATGGAAACCGATGAGAATCCGGCGACTGGCATCCTGGCGGGAACCGGAGAAGAGAATAAAGTCAATGGCCAGTGGCTGGTGCCTGAATACGGCATTGATTCCTGGTTCTACGCCTTTCTGTATGCAGAGGGTCAGAAAGTCAAGCAGACCACAAGTGATGTCCGCCTGAGCGGTGGTTCATATCCTGAGGATTTTATTAGCAAAGTCGAGAGTGCAGGCAAGGTCAGCGTCGCCCAGGAGACTATTGAAATTGAAGTGCGTGCCAACCGCGAAGATATGAAGATTGTGACCGGTAAAACCGTCAAGATCCATACTTGGGGGAACAAGAGCGCTTCCAATTTCCAGAAGACCCCGCTTAGCTTCAAAATCGAAAAGTAATTAGTTTTTCCCAAAAACGCTTGTCGCTTGAAGAAAGAATCGTATCTTTGAGCGTTGTTTAGATTGTAAACCAGGGCCTTGAAATGGCCCTGGCTTGATATATTGGAGATACCGGCGGGGGAATCCGGTGAAATTCCGGCGCTGTGCCCGCAACTGTAGATTCCTTTCGGGGAAAAGTCAGAATGCCGGCCGGTATCAAGTTTTGCACGGGCTCGGGGACAAGCCACGGCAGTAACGTAATAATTATTATCTATGAAAAAAGCATTTCTGCTTTTGTCTGTGGCAGCATTGACGTTTGTTGCCTGCCACAAGGATCCTCAAGCCCCGGCCGCTGCATCCGATGCTTCACTGAGCGGCGAAAAAGTGGATGTAAGCAAGCTTTCCGGCATCACTAAGCTCTTTGTCTTGAACGAAGGGAATATGGGCAGCAACGACGCCTCCCTGGATATGCTGCGCATTTCCGACGGGAACTACATCAACGGAGTGTTCAAAAAGATGAATCCGGAGGAGCCGGCCGGCCTCGGGGATGTAGGCAACGATATCGCGGTGATCGGCGATGAAATCTGGCTTACGGTGAACAATTCAGGTATCCTCGAAGTCCTTTCGGCAGAGAACGAAAGGGAAATCGCAGCAATCACGCTGCCTATGCCGCGCAGTATAGCCTTCGATGAGAAGTATGTCTATGTGAGTTCGTGGAACGGGGCTGCCACGGTCTATGGCCCAGACTGGTCCGTGGATGTGGAGAAATCCAATAATGTGAAGGGTGCGGTGTACAGGGTCGACCGGGCGTCAAAGCAGCTTTCGGGCTCTGTTACGACAGGCTGGCAGCCGGAGGGGCTTGCCGTCTATGACGGGAAACTCTATGTGGCCAATTCCGGCGGAGTTTCGCACTCCCTGCCGCCGGATTATGCCTACGACAAGAGCGTCAGCGTAATAGACCTCTCTACATTCAAGCTGGTGGATGAAATCGAGGTGGAAATCAATCTCCAGAAGCTCTTTTCCGACGGCAAAGGCAATCTTTACGTGAATACTTTCGGCAATTATTCTTCTGTCCATTCCGCCCTCTGGCGCATCGAGATTGCGAGCAAGAAGGTCTCGAAAGTCTCTGACTATGCTTACGAGGTCGCTTTCCTGGACGGGACGGTCTATTGCTACGGCAATGAGAATGAATTCGATTATACCGCTCCCGTGAAACCTGTCCTGTGGAAGTGCAAGGACGGGGTGAAGTCAGAGTGGACGATCAGTCTCGGAGATATCAAGCCCTATGGCCTGGCTGCCCTTCCAGGTGGGAATTTCCTTGTCACCGAGTCCGACTACTCGAATCCCGGCACGCTTAATTTCTTCCACGACGGAGCCAGGCTCTGGAGCGTGACGACAGGCGTAAATCCCAGGCATTTCGCTCTTTATTAGTTGCGTAAGGTCCTTATTCTCCTTTTGCTGACTGCCTCCCGGGCTGTGATGGCCCAGGAGGCGGATACTCTTACGGCCTCCCGTGTCCGTTCGGTACGGAGCATCCCTGTGACGCTTGCCGCCGAGGAGGCCCTGATGGATCAGCGCCTGCCTCTTCTGTCTGACGCGGTACGCCGCTTCACCGGTGTCCAGCTCAAGGACTACGGCGGTGTCGGGGGGCTTAAGACTGTGAATGTCAGGAGTCTCGGCAGCGAGCACGTGGGCGTTTTCATAGACGGTATCCAGGTGGACAATGCCCAGAATATGCAGGTGGACCTCGGGCGTTTCTCTACGGAGAGTTTCGGCTCGGTGGCCCTGTACAATGGGCAGAAAAGCCGTCGCCTGCAGACGGCTAAGGAGTATGCCGCGGGGGCGGCGCTGTATCTCGATCCTGCCGAGGTGTCGGGAGATGCCTGGCGTGTCCGTGTGAGGGGCGGTTCTTTCCTCACGGCCTCCGCCGCCCTCCGGAGGAAAAAAAGTTTTAAGAATCTTCGCCTCAGCGCGGGAGGGGAGTTCCTTTACAGCGGCGGCCGCTACAGATATCAGTTCTTTGACACAACCCTTGTCAGGGAGAATTCAGATATCCGTTATCTGCGTCTGGAAAGCCGCCTTGAGGGGAAAGTCCTGGGGGGAGACTGGAATGTGATGCTGTATGCTTTCGGTTCGGAAAGAGGCTTCCCGGGGCCTGTTATCCGCCGGGCTATGGGCTTCCCTCTCAGTGCCGAGCGCCAGGCTGACCAGGATGCCTTTCTCCAGGGCGGATGGAAAGGGGATGTCAGTCCTCATTATTCTGCCGCCGTCCGTTTCAAGCTCTCTGACAGTTATACCCATTACGACGCTCATCCAGAGAAGAATCCTCAGGCTCTGCCCTATGATCTCCGTTTCCGTCAGCGGAGCGCCTATCTCTCTCTGGCCCAGTCATTTTCATTTGACTCCCACTGGTCGGCCGACTTTTCTTCCGACATCCAGAGGAACGTGCTCGACGCCGACCGGGGTTATGAGCGGAAGCCGGAGCGCACCGCCCTGACAGCAGTCCTTGCAGGACGGTACGAGTCGGGAAGTTTCCGCTCTTCGGCACATCTCCTTTGGATGGGGGTCTGGGATGCGGAGTCCTTCCGAGGGGTATGGATGCCATCGGCTTGTCTGCATTGGAGTCCGACCGGATGGATTGATATAGAGGCGTTTGCAAAACGAAGTTGCCGCTTTCCATCTTTCAATGATCTGTATTATATAGCGGTCGGGAACGTCAGGCTTCGTCCGGAGTATGCCAGCCAGGCCGGGCTAGACCTCCGGCTCAACGGCCGGCAGCTTGTCTTTCGCCTTTCTCCTTATTATAACAGGGTGACTGACAAGATTATAGCCCTTCCGACGGCGTCTCAGTTCCGATGGAGTATGCTGAATGTGGGTAAAGTGGACATCTGGGGCCTGGATACGAGGCTTGAGGGGGAGGCCGGCTGGGGGGACTTCCGTCTGGACGGGGCTCTCCGTTATTCTTTCCAACTGGCCCTGGACCATACTGACCCTGATAAGGCCACTTATGGCTGCCAGATTCCATACGCTCCCGTCCATAGCGGAAGCCTTTCGCTGAAGGGCGAGTGGCGGGGATGGACCGCCGGCTGGGAAACATCCCTGACGGCCCATCGCTGGTCGGCGGCCTCCCGCTCGCAGGACTATTATCTGCCGCCCTGGTCGGTCAGCGATCTGAGTCTGGGAAAGGACTTTGGCTTTTTGACGGCTTCTGTCCGCATAGGCAATGTCTTCAATGCCCGCTATCAGCTTGTAAAAGGCTATCCTATGCCTGGGATCAATGTTTTGGGCAGCGTTTCCGCTACTTTTTAACTACCTGGATCTTGCCCATCTGACGCAGCATCGCGTCGAACCAAGGGGTGGGAAGGATACGTTTGAAGAAGATAAGGGCGCGGGCTCCGAGGCCTGGTCTGTAGCGTGCCCTGGGGCGGTGGCTGTTGACTGCCTTTGAGATGGCTCGGGTGACGGTCTCCGGTTTTGAGAGGATGTTCTTGCCGTAGAGCCAGTGCATATTGTCCGCCATTATTCCGCCTGTCTTTTCGTAGGGCGTCCCGGCGGTGGATTCGGCAAGGTGGTCGGCCGCGATGTTGCCCCAGGCTGTGCCTATTGCGCCGGGGGAGACTGCGATGACGTCAACGCCGAAAGGCTTCATTTCGACGCGCAGGGCGTCCGTAAGGGCCTCGACGGCGAATTTGGTGACATTGTACCATCCGCCGTAATACATCACGACGCTGCCTGCGACCGAAGCGACGTTGATGATACGTCCGGAGCCTTGCTCGCGCATTGCGGGAAGGACCAGGCGGCACAGGGCCGCGAGGCCGAAGAGATTGACTTCCAGCTGCCGGCGGGCGTCCGAGTCGGGAACGGTCTCGACCGGGCCGAAGTAGCCGTAGCCCGCGTTGTTTATTAGGACGTCAATCCTGCCTTCCTTCTCCAGAATCAGCCCGACGCCGTCTTTTATGGACTGGGAATCAGTTACATCCATACGTACGGGGATGGCGCCGTCCTCTTTCAGCGGCTCCATAAGTTCCACTCTGCGGGCCGCTGCGTAAACGCGATGCCCCTGTTTTGCGAGAGTCTTCGCGGTGGAAAATCCTATGCCGCTCGACGCTCCTGTGATAAGTATGATCTTCATAGTTGCAAATATACGCAAAATAGCTTGTTTTTACTTAAATTTGCGAATATGAACCTTTTGCAGCTTTTTCGGAGCATACGGCCCTTCGTGAGGCCATACCGCCTGCTGGTGTTCGTTACCCTTGTCCTGACCTTGGTGGGGTCAATGATGCAGCAGGTGAACGCCATAGTGCTGGATCGCACCGTGGATGCCATCAACGCGCTTATCGGTACGGATTTTTCCTGGTCCAGGCCCGTATAGACCAGGGCGTGAGCAGCCTCTCCCGCACTGTCCAGAACTTCTTCATAGACTTGCTGCCCTCCTTCTCCGCCGGCCTTCGCACCTCGACGCCACCTCCTCAGCCTCCTCCGCTCCCGCCTCCGTCCGCTATCCTCGTTTCGGCTCTAATACTAAGTGCAAACTGCCGTGAAAAAGCTTATAAGACCATCTTAATCTCTTAATAGTTAAGTTTTTCCGAGAAAAATATTATCTTTGTCTTCAGCAAATACTTACGATTATGAAACGAACTTCTCTCCTTTTTTTCATTCTGTCAGCCCTTCTCTGCTTCGGTGTCAGTGCTAAGGCTCAGTGGCGTTATGTAGTTGACAATCTTCACTCGGACAGCACAAAAGTGTATTCCCGAGTGAAGAATAACGGCACAGACAGCAAGAAAGTCCCGTATCAATTGGGTGACGTCGCTTTTACCCTGGCCAACGGGGACACGCTCACCATCGCTCCGGCAGATTCGGGCCGCACGCACCTGGCCGAAATGATCCGCGAGGGGAAAACCCGTGGGAAGTGGTTTGCCACCGTTACAGTTAAAGGGAAAAAGTATTTCGTCGCAAACGAGAACCTGATGTTTGCCGATGGTAGCAAGGACTGGATCAATGAAAAAGTGAACCATCATACCCCGCTGGGTCATTGGTATTCCACTTCTATGCCCTATTGGCTCATAGTGCTCTTTGTGCTCCTTTCTTTCCTCTGTGCCATACTAGGCTCGAAGATGGATTTTGGCTCACGCTTCCTGGCGTGGCTTACGGTGCCCTTCCTGGCTTTGGCTGTGGGCTTGGAATGTCTGGGTATCTATGCGCTGGGGACAGATGTCCTCTGGTGGATGGATATGAAGGTATATGGTTTCGGACCGGCATTCTGGTCCTGCCTGCTGATGTTTGTCGTGACCATCCTGCAGTTTGTAAGCATGCCGGTTATGGCCGGGTCCTCGGAAGATAGCGGCCTGTCTTATCTTGCTCCCCTGATCGCTACTGTCTTCGGCTTCATCGCGGCTCTTATCTGCATCATCATCGGCGGCGTCAGCAAGGGTGACGGCAGTACAATGGTGAATATCGGCTTCATCATCTTTGCGGTGGCGGTGGTGTTGAGCCTGCTGTTCACCTTTATCAAAAACGTCAAGGTGCTTAGGCCCATCGGCGGAATGCTGTTTTCGCTGTTCATTCTCGTCTGGACCATAGGCGTGCTGGCGATGGTTGTGCTTCTGATTGTCGGCATCATCAGTTTCTTCGCGGAGTCCGTCATTATGGTGGTGGGCTTCATCCTTGCCTTCTTCCTGAGCCGGCGCTTCTTCCCCATCTATGAATTCATCGATGCGAGCGGTACTCTGGTCCGAGTGTTTGAAAAATGAGGTCGGCGGGGCGGAGAGACCGAGATTCGAACTCGCCATTATGCTGCCAGGTATTCTTGGTACAGAGCCACAGGACCATAATGCCACAGTTTGGTGCTTTCTTGCTCCAAGCGTTTGTAGGTGCTGGAGGCGTAGAACTTGGTCAAAGCATCGACAAGACTTATATGTTCGTCTTCTGCTATAAAAGCGGCTACGGCAGCCACTTTGCCCGCAATAATCAAATAAAGATTTTGCTGGGTGATTTCGGCTCTCATACGCGCACCTCCTTCACTTGTGAAAATGTCAATGTTTGCAGCGCTTTTTCTGTATGGAAAAGCATCTGGTCTATAAGCTTGTACGTTTTAAGTTCGGCAATCAGTTCTTGCTTGCTTAGAAGACCTTGTTCATAAAGCGCGAAAGCGGCATAAACGCGATCGTTGGCTACAGGTCCATAAACCAAATCGTGATTGTGCGTGAAGCCTCGTTGCGTACGGTTTGCATACACAAAGTCCACCCAGTCTTCTCCGGGCGGGTTGTCAAATGAAAGCCTATCCAGGGCCAACGCTTTTTGTTCATCAAAAACATAGACGTTAATATACCCGATGTCTGAATTGGAAAGTTTCCTTAGAACCCATTCACGTGCTTGCTGCTCGGAAGTAGTAGTATAAAAACCGGAACCATAGTCCAACGTTCGGGTGGGAACCAAGATTCTTGGCTCTCTTACAATTTGCAAACTTCCGTGAAAGAGTATCATAAGCCCATCATTTCATCAATTTCTTCCAATAACCATGGCATACCCTGAGTGTGGAGTATATCGTAGTTTTTGACAAGGTACTGCTTCACTCCAAATTTGTCAAACATTTCTGAAGCCTCTTCTCCGCGAATCCCATGCTTGTTCTTGAAGGATTCCAGGCAGAAAGCAACAAAATAGAGTATGTCTTGATCGTTCTGGCTCATACTGCAAAAATAATCATTTTTATCAAAACTGTGCAATCAAAAAATGTCCATTTACCTTTGCCAAAAAATAAACAGCCTTGTAATCAGTCGATTACAAGGCTGTTTGCGGAGAGACCGAGATTCGAACGGAAATAAAAAGCGGTTACAATTTTTGTCTAATGTGTTGCAAATAAGCGCTTTAAATCAGTCGTTTATAATACCTCATAAAAACACAATACGGAATCCATAAAAAGTTTGATGAGGTGTAGGCAGAATGGATTCCTTTGATTATCTTTGAACGCCGGAATAGCCCGGCGTTGATTGAAGAACAGTATGGCAAGAAAGAAGAATATCGAAGAACAGCCGGCGCAAAAAATGCGACAGTTGCAATTACAGCCCTCTGTTGAAGTGGGAGAAGTGGCTATATATAGCCCCGACGATACTATTCGTCTAGAGGTTCAATTGGAACAGGAAACAGTATGGTTGACTCATACCCAGATGGGTCTTCTCTTTGGCGTTGACAGGACAGTTATCGTGAAGCATGTCAGCAATATATACAACAGCGATGAATTGGACGAGGCGGCAACCTGTGCAAAAATTGCACAAGTTCGTTATGAAGGCGGGAGGAAAGTAAAAAGAACGAGCAAGTATTATAATCTGGACATGATACTCTCCGTAGGTTATCGGGTGAATTCTCGCAATGCAACCTACTTCCGTAAATGGGCAAGTGCCATATTAAAAGATTATCTATTACGCGGTTACGCTATCAATCCTAGATTGGAGCAGCTGGAACAGCGCGTTGCGAAGACTGAAGAAAAGATTGATTTTTTTGTAAAGACAGCTTTGCCTCCTGCGGAGGGGATCTTTTTTGATGGACAAATCTTTGACGCATACGAGTTTGTCTGTAGCTTAATCAAATCTGCCAAAGACAGAATCGTTCTCATAGACAACTATGTCGATGAAAGTGTACTCACAATGCTGGATAAGCGTCATGCCGGAGTGAGCGCGTCCATCTTTACCCATAAAATATCCCAGCAACTATCCTTGGATATTGCCAAGCACGATGCGCAGTACCCACCCATCCCGGTACAACTATTCAGCAAATCTCATGACAGGTTCCTTATCATCGACGATCGGGTATATCATGTAGGAGCATCTCTCAAGGATTTGGGCAAGAAGTGGTTCGCCATTCTTGAAATGAAGGATCAGAACCCTGACGAGTTGATTTCCAGGCTTTAGCCAGCCAAGAAACACCTGGTTTCCCTCTGGCCAATCACGCCTCTCCCAAGGCACAGCTAAATGCCATTCGTTGTGAGAAGGACGAATAGGTCTTTGTATGTAGCTTTGTATGCTAAAAAATAAACAGCCTTGTAATCAGTCGATTACAAGGCTGTTTGCGGAGAGACCGAGATTCGAACTCGGGATACCCTTGTTGTTTTTTATTTGCGGGCTATTTGCGGGTTTTTTGTTAAAAACTGTTAATTTTACCTTTTTCAAGCTCTTCCTTGAGAAAAGAGAAAATATAAGCTGGGCCTTCCTTATAAAGTGCAGTGGCAGGGTCTGAGAGTTTCTGGAAAACATCTGAAGAGTAAACTATATCAAGAGCCTTTTCAAGGTCCAGATTGTAGTCTGCCATCACTTGATTTACAAGGTCTGCAACAAGTCCTTCTTTAAGGTATTGGAAGTGCTCACTCATAATTTGTGCAGTGTTTTAATGGCTGCTTCTGTGCCAAAGTAGTATTGGAAGGTAATTCCTTTGAGAAATTTGATGCGCTTCAAGAGTTCCTCCAGGTCTATGCTCCCATTCTTGAAATTTCTAATCTGGGCACCAATCCTGTCGTTGGCAATAGGGCCATAGATTATGTCAAAGTCGTGTATTGGAGAATCTGAGAAGTTCTCTCTATTCTCATAAACAAATCTTGCCCATTCTTCAGTATAAGAATCAAATGTCTTAACTTTAAAGAGCCCGGAGTCAATGATACTGATATCGAACTCAAATCTGGTTACGATAGGAGTGCCTCCAAGAAAGGCAACCTTACTCTCTGCCATCTCTATAGCTTGTTGTTGGTCGGCCGAAAGATAAAACCCCTTGCCGAAATCCTTCCCAGGCCGGGATTTGGATAGGTCTATTACGTCAATGGCGACGTTTGATCCATGATAAAGTATCATATTAGTTGTCCTCCCATCCTTCTGCAGTATGTTGCCACGTCCTCTATGTTACCACGGAAATCTTGTGTGTGAAGAGCCCCGTAGTGTTTGTCGATGTTGCTTATGGCATCGTATGTCTTCAGATAACGATATGCCTGAGAGTCGGTGAGTCCAAACCTCTTTCCGAACTCGTTGATAAAAGCTATTATGTATTCTATTCTATCGCGAACCTGATAAGTGTTCTCCATGGCACTGTTGTCATTTACGGTTGCAAGTTACAAATTTTTTGTGAGTTATCATTGGAGAAAAACTTGTAACTTTACGGAACTCTCGGCGCTGCCGTAACCGGAGCGGTCCAATTCTGCGTCCGAACTCGGTTCCCCGGCCAGGGTCCATAAGACACGATTTTGGGAATTGACTTTTTTCTAACTTCCATATTATTATCGATTTGTCAAAGGTAAAGAAAAGGCACGGGTATTTTCGGTGCATTTTTATCGGCCTAAGTACAAGAAAAACCCCTTCTGATGCGTTCAGAAGGGGTTTTGTAAATATTATTGCGGAGAGACCGAGATTCGAACTCGGGATACCCTTTTGGAGTATACACGCTTTCCAGGCGTGCCTCTTAAGCCACTCGAGCATCTCTCCAATACAGTCCGGAAATCCCCTTTCAGGAAAACCGGACTGCAAAGATAGTGAAAAATTTCTGGAAAACAATCGGTTGGGCACCAATTATTTCTTTTGCATCACGAGAGAAGTGTAGTACAGGGAAACGCTTGACACTCCTTCGTGGTCATCGTTAGACCATCCTTCAAGGTGGAAATAGCCATTCTCGCCACCAGCAGTGCCTGTTCCAACCCAAACTCCTGAGCCGTTCTTCTCCATCGACAGGGGGAACGCTCCGGTGTTGACTGCTGTTCCATAGGCCAGATTGCCTGTACTGGGAGCAAGCAGGCAGAACATGGAATAGGTTGCCGTCTTGGTTGTGTATGTTCCCCATTTCTCCCCAACAGGGAGGCACAGGTCCATTTTGTCAAAATAGACAGGGAATGATAGGTTGAGCCCTGTTTTTGTGTCGTTGACGCTCAAAGTGTAAGTGCCATCCTCATTAACTGCCAAAGTGCTTGTGACCGTGATTTTAGCAGTTTTGTTCTGATAGAACTTCAGCGTCCAGTCCCCAATCATTCCGGCCTCCTCGGGATCAAACTGGAAAACGGTGATGACACCTTTCATCTGGCCGAATTTCCAACTGACGTGCCCTTCACGGCTCTCTGTGACTTCAGTGTTTTCATCAACACTTATAGTAAGAGCCTCGGGAGAAATGTCGACATGGACCCAGTCGGCATCGCTTTCGGCGACAATCGTGGTTTCGTTGGCATCGTATTCGATGACAAATTCCTTAGCCCCGTTGGTCAGGGTGATATCGCTGGCATCGAATGATTTTACAATAATTCCGAACTGGTGTACAATCGTCTTTCCGCTTTTGTTGCCGCATTTCAGATCAAGGACAGCATAACGGCTTTCCAGTCCAATGTGCTCGTCCGCAACGACATGGATTTTATTGCCGTTGACTGTGATATGGCACCATGACTCCTGTGCCGTAATAACCTCCAGTTTCTCGTCTGAGGGAGCGATTTCAATGTCTCCTTCTCCTCCGCATGCTTTGAACGCAAGGTCTGCTCCGGAAGTAACTTTGACAAGTTCAGGGACAGCGGTGTCGTACAAATTTTCCTCGTGACAAGAAACAGCCAGTAAGGAAAGTGCACCGATCAAAAAAAATAAGTAACGATATCTCATAATAATAAAGCCTCCTAACTCTTGACAAATGTTTTCAAAGTTGCAAGCCTGCTGTTACCGTTTGTAAACTGGAATTTCTTGGCTTCGCCTCCATACACTGACTCTGCAGAATCATCAGTATCATATAGATACAGGATGAAAGAGTCGGTATGAACGCTCTTGGATGCGTTATTGTCCGTCCAGTTAAATGTCGGCCGCTTCAGGGAAGCTTCCATATCTACTTTGCCCTCAGCGGTCTTGGTCGTTTTCAAAACGGCCTGCATGCCGACCTCAGTCGAGAATGTCAGGTAACTGCCATTTTCCCAAGCGCACATACGTACATAATACCGCTCCGTCTCGTCTGACCAAATTATTTCATTGGTTCCGGGCTTACGGCATGCCTGGGCAAGGAGATTAAGACGTCCGCGTTTGATGTCGTAATACATGAGCAATTCGAACTGTGGGCTAATTCCCTTGACGCGGTAATTCTGGTTGTCTCCCTCCGGTTCCAGAGTCATGGTGATGGATGTGCCGCTGTAGGACAGGGTCCATTTGCCTTCATAGAATTCATATGGCAGCCAGTCTTCAGGAATAAATGCCTTGAATGACAGATTGTTCGCCTTGGAAACCAGGGTAGTGTCGGATTTCTCCATGTCGAAGTTGAAATCGAAATCATCGAATTTCTTTCCGAACACCTCGAGGGTCTCATAAAGGCGGATTCCGTCTGGAGTTAGGATATAAGGCTTGGTAATGGTATTTGCGATATCGTAATCAAGGACTTCGACCTCAATTTCTTGCCCATTGTCATCCTTCTGTTTCTCCTTGCGGTAGTAAGGTTCCATTTCGTTAGCCGTGAACTGATGATTGGTTACATCCACTTCGCCAGTCACGTACTTGTCTCCGATGAATCCCGTAAAACTACTGATGTAGAAACTCTTGTTGATTTTGTACATCTTCTTGTTATATTCCTCCGCAGACTCGGTGAGGGGATACAAATAACTGAGCTTGCCGCTGCGTTTTCCCTTCAGTACGATTCTGTCCTTGACTTCGGCCGGGTTGGAAACGATGAAGAACTCATAGTCGCCGCCCTGACCCTCGTAATACTCGGAGCTGGCCGTGCCGTACTTGTGCATAATCGGATTGAAGGTGTCGAAGCAAAGTACGGGACCGCTGTCGCGGCGAAGCACATAGCGGCTCTTTTCGGCAAGATCCTTATCCTCTTCGCTGCGGATGATGACGTCGTCCGGGTAGGTGACGGTTCCATCGTCGTTCTTGACGGGCTTGGCAAACTCAAGCGTAATGTTTATTCCGCCGTGGTCGCCGTCCTCGTTGCCGAAGAAATATTCCATCCTCCAGCCGTATTCGGAATTTCCGAGCATTTCCTGGATGCTGTCCAGAAACTCGGTAGCCCTTTCCGCGGAAGATTTGTCAAACTGCTCCTGATAACTTTTCAGGCAGGAACTCGAAGCAAGCGAGAGCGCTATTATCGAAAGTATGCTGATCTTTTTCATTCTCTTTCCTCCTTCTTATTCGACTTTGATTGAATGAAGGTCCACCTGACCGGTGAGGACATCGTCCTGGCGGCGCAGGATAGTGGCACGGAGTTCATCGATGTCGATATTGAAAGAATCCTTGAGATACTTTCTCACGATGTCGAGCTTCGCATTGATGAGTGCGCCCTTTTCTCCGGCCTTCGTGATCTGCTCGTCCCACCAGGCCTGGTCGTGGGTGATATACTCTGACTGCATTTCGGCGAAGTCCTCGGTGTCGGAATTCTGGGCATAGGCCGTGATGAATCCGTTCTGGAGGAATTCCTTGTCGTAGGGAGAGTCACTCCATTCGTCAGCCACGTAAGCATTGCCGGTAACCATCTGGAATTCAACAGGATATTCCTTCTGCTGATTCAAGATGTGGGTGAACTCGTGGTGGATGGTCTTGATATAGTAGTGGTTCAGGTCCTCGGCTGTCTTCATATACTGGGGAAGCAGATTTACGCCGGCAAGGAATATCTTCTTGCCGCCCTCGGCTGTACCGAGGATGATGGTGCCGTTGTTGCGGTACTCCCATTCTCCCGTGAGGAAGAACATCTTAGGGAAGTAGGAGCGGGTAAAGCTGATTCCGGCGACCTCATCGTAAGTCTCGACGCAGAGATACTTGACGAGGTGGGCCATTACGATGGCGTATTCCTCGGCGGCCGGGATGGTGAAATAGTTCACGTCCGATTCGTTGAGTTCGAAACGGTACTTGAAGTCAATATTGTACGGAAGCAGGAAGTTGGCTTCCAGCCAGCGGTCAAAATCGTTCTGAGGAGAGTTTGTAACCTTGATTACGCTTTCAGGGTCCATCTTGTCCTCAACGCAGCTCCAGAGTCCTGTGAGGCTCAATGCTGCAAGCGTGAAAAGCAGAATCTTTTTCATATTTTTCAAGCTTTAATCGTTAGCGGGGATTCTTTTCAATTCCGGCGTCAGAGACCTTCTTCGGTATCTGTACGGCCTGACGGGGGTCGTGTGCTTCCAGCGTGCCGGTTTTCCTGTAGGGACGGCCGGCGGCGTTGATGATACGGCGGTCGATCTGGATGCCATAGCGCTTGATGTCGAACCAGCGCAGGCCTTGGCCGAGCTGCTCAACCCTCTTCATCGCGAGCACGCACTGAAGCATACGCTCGGCATCTGTGCCGTCCTTGATGGTTTCACCCTGGGCGGTCTTGAAGTGAGGGTTCAGGTGCTTTTTCACGCGGGAGGTGTCCCACACTGCGTAACGCATATTTTCGTCGCCGAACCAGGAGTTGATTCTGGCCTGGTCAAGTACGCGGGGAAGCCTCTCAGGGTCTCCGCTGGCGATATTCTTCACCCAAAGGTTCATGTCGTCAAGCGCTTCCTGATAGTGGTCCGGTCCCCGGAGGATGTTTGCTTCGGCCCTTTCCAGCAGAACCTGGTCGGAGGCGAAAGCCGGATAGACCGTGCGGTAGTAACCGATACGGGCGACCGGGTCGGTGTATTCGAAGAGGTAGGGAAGTTTCCAGAAAATGGTCTTGTCAAGATTGGTCGCTTCGTACTCTTTCATACCCATATAGTAGGTCTGGTTGCTGCCGTTCCAAAGGTTGGGCAGAGCCTCTCCGGTCTCGGTCTGTGCAAGGTAGTTGCCGTGGGAATAGCGGCTGTACACATAGTATGGTCCGAAGGCCAGTCCCATCTTGGAATAGGCGGTCATAAGGAGCAGGTTGCTGTTGAGCGCCGCGTCTATATAGTGCTCTACGATAGGAGAGTACTTCTGGGTCATAGTAGACTGGTAGGCCCAGTCGCGAAGGAGAGACTCAGGCTCGGAGCCAAGGCATTCGGTCGCATACTTGACGCTCTCGTCCCACTTCTCGTAGTAGAGGTAGAAACGAGCGGCGAAAGCATAGGCGGCCTTGGTGTTGAAATGATATTTCGGGACCGTGTAGTAGCGCTCGGAAACATAAGGAAGAGCTTCTTTGAGGTCCTTCTCGATCAGTTCATAGACCTGAGCGACGTTGCCTCTTTCGTAAGGGGGTTTCAGCGTGGTCTCGGGCTTGGTCATATACGGGACGCCGAGATCCTTGTCGCTGGTTTCCTTGTTGTATGCCATACAGAATACGTTCACCAGAATGAAGTGGTTGTATGCGCGGCAAAGCAGGGCTTCGGCCCTCTCTGCGGAGAAATCGGCTGTGGGATCTTCTTCCTGCAGTTTGTCGATTGCCTTCAAGGCCTCGTTGGCGCAGGCGATGGCGTGATAGGATGCTTCCCAGATGGACTCGGGATCTTCGTTGTCCGTCTCGGTCACGTCGGCCCAGGCATAGACTTCGTCGATGAAGCGGTCGGTGTTGGGATTGTTCTTGCCGTAGTCGTCGACATTGTCCGACATAAACTCGGTCACGAGCATATAGTCAGTGCTGGGATAGGCCGAAGTCAGGATGGCCTGGATTTTCTCCGGACTGTCGATCTCGGTACGGTTGTCAGGCATCTTGTCCAGGAACTTGTCGCAGGAAACGGACAGAAGGGCAATGGCTGCTGTAAGTATGATATGTATCTTTTTCATCTTTAGTCCTCCTTCAATTAAAACCCTACTTTCAGAGTCATAGTAAACTGCTTCGGAACAGGGACGGCCACGCCGCCGGTGTTGAAGAATTCAGGATCCTGGCCGTTCAGTTTCTTGTCTGCATAGATCAGGAAAAGGTTGGTAGCCTGAAGTTTGAGGGAGAGGTTGCTGAGCTTGAGGGCCTGAGTAACCTTTCTCGGGAAGTCATAGCCAAGGGAAATTTCCTTCATACGGATGAAGTCACCTCTCGCGATACGTGCGGTAGAGTAGTTATACGCGTTGTAGGCATAGGCCAGCTGCGGGTCATTCTTGTTCTGGATGGTACTGGCGATGACGGGAACGTCCGTAATCTTTTCGTCTCCAGGGACGGTCCAGCGGTTGTTGAACTCCTTGGGCATTGAATCCAGGTCGTTGTAGCTGTTGCTGAACACAGGGTCCAGACGGATCACGTTACCGAAGGAATAGGTGATGAATACGTTCAGGCGGAAGCCTTTCCAGGTAAACACGTTGCCGAGGGAACCGACATCGGTCGGATCGGCGTTGCCGGAGTACTCGAGGAAATGAAGCTTGTCGGGATCCGAGGTCTGGAAGTAAATGTCACTGACGGACACGTGGTCTTCTTTCAGCTCGCCGGATACAAGGTCATAGACGGCTTCCTGGTCACGGAAAGTCGGGAGACCTTCTTCATTCAAGCCCATAAAAGGAATCGAGAAGATACCGCGGACAGGATAGCCCTCCTGGGCGAAACCGTTGCCGGTGATCAGGTTGATAACCCTAGTGGTGGTCTTCAGCTGGGTAACCACGTTGTGGGAATGGGAGTAGATGAAGTTGGTTGTCCAGGAGAAATCCTTGGCCTTGATGTTGTTGGTGGTCAGGGAGACCTCGAAGCCGTCGGATTTCATAGAGGCGACGTTGCCGTACTTGGAAACTTCACCGCCCACGCCCGGAGTGTTCACTATACCGATGAGGTCGAAGTTGTTACGGGTGTACCAGTCGAAGGTCAGGTTGATGCGGTTGTTGATAAAACCGGCTTCCAGGCCGAGGTTGAGCTCGTGTTTCTTCTCGTAGGTGAGCTCCTCGTTGGCAAGCTGCTCGATGTCGAGCGCGGTTTCCCTCAGGTCAGCCTTGTTTCTCCAAGGAGTGTTGCTGCGGATGACTACGGTAGAGTTGGTCACGTAGGACGGTCCGCGGTCCGCGGTAAGGGAATAGGATCCCTTGAGGCTGAGGTGGGAGATGGCATCCTGTAGCGGCCTCCAGAACTTCTCGTCGCTGATATTCCAGGCGCCGGAGATGTTCCAGGTAGGAAGCCAGCGTGAGGAGCGGGACTTTCCGAGTTTGTTGGTGCCCTCGTAACGGTAGGTTCCGTTGATGACGTACTTGCCGTCGTATGAATAGGTCCCGTTGGCAAAGAACGCTGCGCTGCGGTCGTACCTGTAGGTGTAGGTGAAGTAGTTCGCGTTCTGCTCGCTGCCCTGCTTGAACACCTGGTAGGCGTAGTTCGCGATTTCACCCATAGAGTACTGCAGGCCCCAGCCGCGGAACCAGGTGTTGTGACGGGTGATGTCGTTGATCTCAGTACCGCCGAAGAGGTTCACGATATGCTTGTCGGCGAAAGTCTTGGAGAAGTTAGCCGTGGCGCGGAAGTCGTAGCCGAGCATATTGTTGTCCGTACGGTTGTAGATACCGCCGTTGGGGAGGACGGAGATAGGGAAGGCATAGGGGTTGTCAGGATCCGTGTAAAGGAAGGGGTTGGAGTACCTGATCGTGGAAGTCCCCATTGCACGGTAGGCCTGGGCCTGGTTCGATCCGTCCATAATGTTGTGCTCCTGGGACGTGGCGGTGTATTTGGCCGCGGCGATCGCACTGAGTTCAAGTTCCGGGATGGGCTTGAATTTCAGTTCTCCCTGGATACGGAAATCCGTGACGTTGAGGTCCAGATAGTTGTTCTGGAGCTCGTCCATAATATTGAAAGGAGCATAGTTTCTAACGTAGTGCACTTCCGGGTCAAGGGCGCGGGAGGTGTTCAGTGCATAGGAATACGGGTTGATGTCGAAGTCGCGCTTCACCTCGCCGTACACAGGGTCGATTTCGCTCGACAGGGTTCCCGGCGCCCTCTGTTTACGGTAGGAGGCGTTGGAAATCATATTGAACGAAAGGTTCGGGAAAATCTTGTAGGTCGTGTTCAGATTGGCGGTGTAACGCTTGACCGAGCTCTGGAGAGTCCAGCCCGGATCTTCCATCACGGAGAGGGAAGCGTAGTAGTTGGACTTCTCTGTACCTCCGGAGGTCGACACGGAATGGTTGTGCTGGATAGAGTTGGTGAACAGCAGGTCGAACCAGTCGGTGTTGCGGTACTCGGCGGCGCGAAGGTAGGAAGCGATGGCTTCCGGCGTGTTCTGGAGACCGAAGAGACCGGTAGTGGTGTCGTACTGGCTGATGAGCTGATACATCTTTCCATAGATACCGCTGTTCATCCGGTTGGCCGTCTCGGCGTAGTTCAGGTAACCTTTCTGCTGGAGCTCCTGGTAGATGGACATCTGGTCCTGGGAGTTCATAATGTTGAAGGTCGAGTAGCTCGGCTTTAGGCGGACGGTGTATTCACCGGTGTAGCTGATATGGCTCTGTCCGGACTTACCCTTCTTGGTCGTGACGACGATAACGCCAGCCATCGCGCGCGCGCCATATATAGAGGTAGCTGAGCCGTCCTTCAGGATGTCGAAGCTCTCGATGTCGTCCGAGTTCAGTCCGGCGATGGCCGAGGAGATCAGCGTGGAGGCGTCTCCCGATGAGAGATCGTCGGCGCTGACATCGACAACGTCCTCCATAATGACGCCGTCCACGACCCACAGAGGCTTGGAGGAGCCATAGATGGAGGTGGCGCCGCGGACACGGATCTTAGGCGCCGTTCCGAAGGTTCCGGAAACGTTCTGGACCGAGACGCCGGCGACCTGTCCCTCAAGGGAACGGGAGATATCGGCGATACCGGCAAGCTTGGCGCTTTCGGCGTCCACTTTCGAGGTGGAACCCGTCATCAGACGGCGGTCCACCTGCTGCATACCGGTCGCGACTGCGGCTTCAAGAACGGTGGAATCGTCTTCGAGGACAAATTTAATATTCGCATTTACGGGCAGGGCCTTGTCTTTGTATCCGAGGCTGGAGGCGATGATGTACTTCGCCTTGGCCGGGACGTTGTTCAGGCTGAATTTGCCGTCGAGGTCGGTCATCGTACCGACATTCTGGCTGCCCTCAACATACACTGCCGCTCCCACCACAGGTTCTCCCTGGGAATCGACGACCACGCCGGCGACCTTCGAGGTCTGCGCGAGGGCGATGGATACGTTGCATAGCAGGAGCGCGAAAAGCAGAATTAACCTTTGCTTCATAGGCTTTCTATACACTAAATAATGATACTTCAACTTCAAGTTGTCTGGCCAACGGGGGCTATAGGGGTGCAAAGTAAATAAATTATTTCCTTTTTTCCAAAAATAATTTGCCGTTCAAACTGCCCTGCAAGCACTTGTGAGGCTATTAAGATTTGTTGTTTTTCAAGTGAAAACAAAATAATGGCTTACAAATGTTAAATATTACGGGCCGTTTTCTTTCAAGTCTAAAGCAAAATGTGCGTTGTTCTGTTCAATTTAATTGTCAATGAGCAAGTTGTGACGTTGAATAATTTTAAAAAATCTTTGTTTTTTTCAAATATTTGCCATACCTTTGGCGGAAAGTTCGTTTTTTTCGAACGGTTAGTTGTATTTTAGTGTATCATTAAATCAATAGTTATGAAGAAACTCTATTTGTCCCCTGTTGTCCGCGAGGCGGGCATCAAGTATGAGGTCAATTTTCTGACCTCCAACATCGGCATCGGAGGCTCCACGGGTGAAGACCTGGAAACTGGAGACACCGTGGACCCGTGGTCTTAATGTTTAACCGAAAATGTATTACGATTATGAAGAAGTTATTCTATAGCATCCTGGCCGCAGCCGCGTTGGTTGCCTGCGCCAAGGAGAAAGAGGCCCAGATTGAGGTTGCAAAGGCCCCCGTCCCCACTCACAAGGAGACCATTGTCGCGACTTTTTCTGCGGAGACGAAGACCGCTTATTCTGAATATTCAAAATTTGCATGGGAAGCCGGAGACCAGATTTGGGTGGGTGTCGTGAAAAACGGAGCGTCCAACCCTTTGAACTCCAACTACTATGAATACGTGCTCTTCACGGCCAAATCAGCCGGAACAACTGTTGAATTTGAAGGCGAGGTCCCGGACACCTACCGTCCCAACTCTGCCCACATCGCTTTTTATCCGGGCACTGCCCAGGATCCTTGGTATGAGTCTGGCCAGAGCGGATTCTCCTGCCGTCTTCCCTCCTCTGTATATGTCGGAGTATCTGCCCCTTCAGGCTTGAAGATTTATTACGAAGAGGTCCCTGCTGACAATCCTCTCAAGCATCTTCCCCTTATCGGCAGCAAGAATGAGGACGGTTCCTTCTCGTTCAAGTCGGCGGTCGGTGTCCTTAAGTTCCAGTTCACCGATCTCCCTGCCGAGACATGCTCTCTCACTATCAAGCGTGAAGGCGGATGTATGTCCAATTACTTCATCGTTGATTCCGATGGATATGTCAAGGCCGACAAAGTCCTGGCGCGTGGTACTTCGACCTATGGTAATCCATCTGTAGTTTACTATTTCACTCCGGCTGCGGACGGTACAGCGACTGTGTTTGTTGCCACTCCCGTCGGAACGATGGCGGCAGGCACTTCCATAAGCATCGCTGATTCCAAAGGCGAGGAACTGTTCTCTAAAGAGTTTGCCAGTGCGGTGACCGTAGAGAGGAACAAAATTGTCCCGCTTGCTCCAATCAAGGCCAAGTTTGATTGGGAGAGCCTGGGCACTGGTAAGTTTATTGATTCCTTCCTGTGGCGTGTTGCTTCTTTCTCTGGTGGTTATGTTGATGTCGAGATTGAAAAGAATGCGGAGGGCCAATTCCGCTTGAATCCTTACAAGGCTGCTGCCGAAGCATTTAGTTATACTCCTGAAGGAACTGTTTCCGGTCCCGTGCCTGTTGTCTTGAAGCCTCAGGAGGGTGGTTATATCTACTATGACGAGACTCCTTCCGGAATCTACGGAGGATCATATGAGTATGCTATTTCTGCGCCTTACTACTGGAGTTCCAACTATCCCAGCTACTATGGCAGTTATGGAAAGGGTAACAACTTTGTCGCCAAGTACAAGGCCGACGGTACTCCGGCCAACATTATTCTGTCGCCGGTATATACTTCCGTAACGACCTCTTCATTTACGGCGGACAATTACATCTGGGCCAATACGATCCAGGTGGTTTTCCCGGGAGCTTCTGAAGTTGACATTGCTGCTAGCTTGGCTTTCGTTGAAATTGCAGACGACTCTGCGAGTGATCCTATCGCGACATTCGTTGTTGAAATGGGAGCTGATATCGCTTCGATCTCAATTGCCGCGGCTGCTACTCCCGAAGAAGCGCTGGCTGCCATAGAGGCAGGTGAAGGAGTAACGGTCGTCACGGCTTCCGGTCAGGCAGAAGTCCATCTCCCCGCAAACTCTCCTTCCGGTAATTATTATGCAGTAGGAAAGGTTGTCGCTGCTGATGGTATGACGGCACTTGTCAACAGGACAATTACTTCCGCCCCGTTCCATTATGACAATCCTGATGCCGACCTCGGACTTGACGAGTCGGTTCTGTACGGCGAATGGACCGGTTCAATTGTCTGGTATTATAACAATGCTTATCACCAGGATGAGACCTTCTCAATTACACTGGGAGAGTCAGATTCTTTCCTGGAAGGAAATATTCTTGTGACTAATTTCATGGGGTATCCTGGCAATGGCAAGGGTTACATGTCCTTCAATACTGCGACTGGCGCCCTTACTATCCCCGATGATACACCTATTGCCACAGTCGATGATACTCGTCACCTGGGCATGCAGGATGCGAACGGAGACGGCAATGGTGAATTTGTCTTCCGTTATGATCCGGATGCCAAGACTCTTACACTGGAGGATATATTCTTCGTCGCCTTTGAGCTCTATAATGCGTCCGATGGTTCCGATACTAAGAGATGGTTTGGATATTGCTATGGCTCCGATGGCGTTGCTTTGGTGCTGACTAAGGCCGAAGCTGCCTCATCTGCTCCCTCTGTGGGCAACAGCAGGAACTTCAGCGCACCCTCCCGTCTTGCTGAGCCGAAGACTAATTGTGTCAAGGCTAAATAAGCATCCTTAAGATTTTATACTGACCTTTTTCTTCCGCCCCGCCTCCCCGCGGGGCGGATTTTTGTTGGAAAATACTTATCTTTGTCCTTATGGAACAACGCAAACCGCTTTCGCTGCCGGAGAATGCGCAGCGGCCCCTTAAGGAGGGGGAGGAGTACAAGCCTCTCCTTTCGCCCCAGAAGAATTATGCCGAGGTGACGCCATATTCGGTCACGGTCGGCGTGCTTATGGCCATACTCTTTTCCGCGGCGGCGGCCTATCTCGGCCTCAAGGTCGGGCAGGTCTTCGAGGCGGCCATCCCGATTGCTATCATCGCCGTGGGGATGACTTCCGCCCTCCGCAAGAAGGACGGCCTGGCCCAGAACGTGATTATCCAGTCCATCGGAGGCTGCAGTGGCTCGGTTGTCGCCGGAGCCATATTCACCCTGCCCGCTATCTATATCCTCGGCATCGAGGTGAATTACTGGCAGATGGTGCTGAGTTCGCTTCTCGGCGGCATCCTGGGCATACTTTTCCTGATTCCCTTCCGCAAGTATTTCGTCAAGGAAATGCACGGGAAGTATCCCTTCCCCGAGGCGACGGCGACCACCCAGGTCCTCGTCAGCGGCGAGGGCGGCGGTGACAGCGCCAAGACTCTGATCGCGGCGGGTGCCATCGGCGGCCTGTACGACTTTGTCATCGCGACCTTCGGTGCCTGGGCGGAGACTGTGTCCACGACCGTTATGGGCTGGGGCGCGGCCATTGCCGACAAGGCCAAGCTGGTCCTTAAGATGAATACCGGCGCGGCTGTCCTTGGCCTTGGCTATATCGTGGGCCTGAAGTATTCCTTTATTATATGCTGCGGCTCCCTGCTTGTCTGGCTGGTCATAATCCCGCTTATGAACCTTATCTGGGGAGGCAGCGTGATTGACCTTATGGGCACAGGTGTCGCCCAGACTATCTCCGAGATGTCCCCGGAGCAGATTTTCAAGGACTATGCACGCCATATCGGCATCGGCGGCATCGCCACTGCGGGCGTGATTGGCATAATCAAGAGTTTCGGGGTGATCAAGAGTGCCGCTTCGCTGGCGGTCAATGAGTTCCGCCGCGCTCCCGGTGCTGCAAAGGCCGAGGCCCGCACCGAGGAGGACGTCCCTATGAAGACCATAGTCTGGGGGATAGTCATAGCCCTTCTTCTGATTTTTGCCTTCTTCGCTTTCGGCGGGGTGGTCGACAATATCTGGCAGGCTCTGGTCGGGCTTCTGATAGTCGCGGTGATTTCCTTCCTCTTCACGACCGTCGCGGCAAACGCGATTGCGATCGTCGGTTCCAACCCGGTCAGCGGGATGACGCTTATGACTCTGATTATCGCCTCGCTTATCCTTGTCGCTGTGGGCCTGAAGGGCAATGCCGGAATGGTCGCGGCCCTGGTTATAGGCGGAGTTGTCTGTACGGCCCTTTCAGTCGCGGGCTCATTCATTACCGACCTTAAGATCGGCTACTGGATAGGTTCTTCGCCCAAGAAGCAGGAGGGATGGAAGATACTCGGCGTCGGAGTTTCGGCGCTTACGGTCTGCGCCGTGATGCTGGTCCTTGACAAGACCTATGGCTTTACCGGAGACGGGGCCCTGGTCGCGCCTCAGGCCAATGCAATGGCCGCGGTCATCCAGCCTATGTTCTCCGGCGGCGGTGCTCCCTGGCTGCTCTACGGCATTGGAGCGCTCATCGCCATCGTACTGAATTTCTGCAAGGTCCCGGCCCTGCCTTTCGCCCTCGGAATGTTCATTCCCATCGACCTGAACCTGCCCCTGGTGGTAGGCGGAGCGATTTCCTGGTTCGTTTCCACTCGTTCCAAGGATGCGGCCCTGAATGCCGCCCGTCAGGAAAAAGGCACCCTCATCGCCTCCGGTTTCATCGCCGGCGGTGCGCTGATGGGCGTTGTGAGCGCCATCCTGAAGTTCGCCAACGTGGACCTCTTCCTCACGGAGTGGAATGCCGCCTGGGGCGAGGCGGTCGCTATCGTTCCCTTCCTCGCGCTAGTTGCCTACACCGTGTATGCATCAATGAAATCATCAAAGCAATGAATATCCTTGACCGTTTCCTGAAATATGTGTCCATAGACACGCAAAGTAACGAAGACAGCACTTCCCAGCCTTCGACCGCCAAGCAGCTGAACCTCCTGAAACTCCTCCGCGACGAACTTGAAGCCTTCGGAGTCGAGGCCACGCTTGACGAGTACGGCTATGTGATGGCCTCCATCCCTTCCAATCTTGACCACGAGGTCCCCTCAGTCGGCTTCATCGCCCACGTGGACACCGCCCCGGATGCCCCCGGCGACGGGATCAAGCCTCAGATAATAAAGAACTACGACGGCGGCGAAATTCCCCTCAAGGGTGTCCCCGGCCTATCCCTCAAGCCTTCGGAATTCCCTGAAATGCTCCATTACAAGGGCCAGACCCTGATTACGACCGACGGTACGACACTTCTCGGCGCCGACGACAAGGCCGGCGTCGCGGAAATTATGGACGCAGTCCAGTATATAGTGGCCCATCCCGAATTCAAGCACGGCCCCATAAAGATAGGCTTCACTCCGGACGAGGAGATCGGCCGTGGAGTCGTGAAATTCGACGTCAAGCGCTTCGGTGCCGACTATGCCTATACTATGGACGGCGGTGAGATCGGGGAGCTCGAATTCGAGAATTTCAATGCCGCCTCGGCGAAAATCCATATCCAGGGCTGCAATGTCCATCCCGGCTATGCCAAAGGAAAGATGCGTAACGCCATCCTCATCGGCCAGGAGCTCTGTGCCCTGCTGCCTGTGTCCGAACGCCCCGAATACACCGAGGGCTACGAGGGCTTCTTCCACCTGATTTCATTCAAGGGAGAGGTCGAACAGGCCGATTTCGCCTACATAATCCGAGACCACGACCGTGCCCGCTTCGAGGATCGCAAGGCCTTGATGGTCAAGGTCGTGGACTTTATCAACTCCAAATACGGCGCCGGTACGGCCGTGCTCGTACTGAAGGATTCCTATTATAATATGCGCGAGCAGGTGGAACCTCACTACCATATTGTCGAGAAGGCCGTCAAGGCTATGGAAATGGCCGGCGTGAAGCCTAAGATCCAGCCTATACGCGGAGGCACCGACGGCGCCAACCTCTCCTTCAAGGGCCTGCCCTGCCCGAACATATTTGCGGGCGGACTGAATTTCCACGGGAAGATGGAGTTCGTACCTCTGGAGAGTATGGAAAAGGCTTCGGAGGTGATCCTGAATCTGGTCAGCCTTTTTGCAGAGTAGAAAGTATTCTGTGAAAACGCTCTGCTATCCTGTCGTTGCAGAGATTTCCTATAGAGCCCTCGTGGCTATGCTGCAGCTTCCCTGAAAAGTGGAAGCTGCCTTCTTGTACGGCCTTTCCGACCTGCCTGTACGCATCGCGGAAGGGCACTCCTTCGCCGACCAGACGGTTGACTTCTTCTACGCAGAAGGCATTGTGGTACAGGGGATTGTCCATAAGCCCTTCCTGCACCTGTATCCCCGGAAGGGCGAAGATGAGGATGTCGAGTACCGAATCCATTTCCGAGAACATCGGAAGGAAGAGTTCCTTGAGCAGCTGCATATCGCGGAAATAGCCGGAGGGAAGGTTGCCCGTTATCAGGCGGATGTCGTTGGGGATGCCCTGGATGCGGTTGCAATGGGCACGGATAAGCTCGAAGACATCGGGGTTTTTCTTCTGCGGCATTATGCTTGAGCCGGTGGTATAGGCGTCCGGAAGCTGCAGAAAGCCGAAATTCTGGCTGGTGAAAAGGCAGGCGTCGCTGGCGAAGCGGCCTATGGTTTCGGCAAGGGAAGCGTAGGCAAAGGCAACCTGGCGTTCGCCCCTTCCACGGGCAAGCTGGGCGTAGATGCTGTTCCACGCCTATGGTCTTGTCTATGACCGCCCTGGCGAAGAGTTTTATGTCCAGGGCGACCAGAGCTCACCGCAGCGGCGTGCCGTAGCCGCCGACCATGACAGCCGGTCGGCGGCGGTGCCGGGGAACAGGCATTTTGCGGCACGGAGGATGCCCAACCAGCAATCCGTGCCGAGAAACTGGCATCTGGCGGCACGGAGATAAGCGAAACAGCTGGCAGTGCCGCTAAGGAGAGACGGAGGTGACAACTTACACGATTGCCGTCCGTATCGGTCCACAGAATGGACCCCTACGGACGTTTTGGGCCGTTTTCGTCCGTATCGTCCCACGCTTTGGACGGATACGGACGCTTGGATGCTGAAGGAAGTGTGCAGGACGGCGACGCCTTTGCCCAATGGCAGGGGCAAAGGCTTCCGTTAGAGCGCACCGGCGGCGGGCGGCTGTTATGGCCGCCGCCTGAGGGGCCTCCCGCGAGCTCGCCGCAAGGGCTCGCGTCCGGCCCCTCTGCTTGCTACCTGGCAACGGGAATAAAAGCACCGTGTTCTGACGATTATGAATGATCGTGAAATGTAAATGGCTATGCAACAATTCTTTACGCCTCAGTCTTTGTCCCATGCGGGACAAAGACTGAGGCGTACTCCAGTGATAATCAGCGAGATACGCGTCGGCGGGAGCCCTTCCCTCGTTGTGTTGCGCCGTTGTGACGTGCTGGAGGCGCGAGCGGAGGGTCGGAATTTCCTCCGGCGGAGAATTTTTCAAAAAAAG
>CACZDC010000021.1 GCA_902779785.1 uncultured Bacteroidia bacterium | reverse complement strand
CTCCCGCTTCAGCGCCATTTCCGTCCGGGAACGCTCCGGAGTGAAAATAATAAAGGAACTTACGGGAAAGGATGCACGCGTATGCTGCGACCCCACGCTTCTTCTCGGAAGGGAGGATTGGGACGTTCTCGCGGACAGGTCCAAATACAGGACAGGCGAAAAGTACATCCTAGTTTACGCGCTTTCCTATATGTTCGACCCCTTTCCGCAGATCTATGGGATCGTGGACAAGGTTCAGAAGACCCTGGGGCTGAAAGTTATATTCCTTCAGGGCCGTGCCAAAGATGTTTTCCGTCCGGAGTCGAAACTGATAAAGTCAGCCGGGCCCGAAGATTTCGCCTTCCTTTTCAAGCACGCCGAATTCGTCATAACCACCTCTTTTCACGGAGCCGCGTTCGCCCTGATCTACGAAAAGCCGCTAATCGGCGTGGTGGATTCCGGCTCGGGGTCGGACAGCCGCATCCGCTCCCTTCTGGAGGAGGTTTCGGCCGGGGATTCCGTCTATGACTACAGGGACACCCCGGAGCTGGACCGGGACGCCCTCCTCCGCCTCAAAGGAAAGAAAGAAGCTCTCGACAAACTTATCCGGGACAGCGCCCGCTATCTGGAAGAGAATCTATGAAGGTTTCCGTCATAATACCTATATATAAGGTAGAGGCCTATGCCGAGCGCTGCGCCCGCTCCCTTATGGAGCAGAGCTTCCCCGATATGGAGTTCATCTTCGTCGACGACGGCTCTCCGGACGGAAGCGCCGGAATAATAAAGCGCGTATGTTCGGAATACAGCCGCGAGGTACGTTTCCTTGTCCATCCTGAAAACAAGGGCCTCCCGGCCGCAAGGAACACCGGCCTGCAGGCCTCGACGGGCGAATGGATCCTCAACGTCGACTCGGACGACTGGCTTGAGCCCACAATGGTGGAGCATCTCCTAAGCGCGGCGGTAAAGGCCGATGCCGATCTTGCCTACTGCGACTATTATCTGGATTTCGGCGGCTCCCGCCGGCGCCTTGACAACCCTTCATTCCCGGACGGCGTGACTATGGTCAGGGAAGGCTATTTCGCCGGAACGGCCAAGTTCAACGTATGGAACAAACTGGTCAGAGCCAGCCTTTTCGATGGCATCAGCTTCCCCGAAGGCCACGCTATGGGAGAGGATATGACAATGATTCCCGTCACGGCCAGGGCAGGCCGGGTGGTACACGTCCCCGAGGCCCTGTACCACTGGTTCAAACTAAACCCCGGAGCATATTCCAACAGCTTCTCAGAGAAGAACCTGGAAGATGTCCTTTTCAACGTAAAGCGCACGCTGGAGAGCCTGGCGGAAAAATCTTTCAGCGAAAAGGACATAGCCTTTTTCAAGCTCAACGTCAAGCTCCCCTTCCTTATGTCGGGAAGCAAGGAGCAGTTCCGGCTGTGGAAGGAATGGTTCCCCGAAGCAGACAAGTATATCGCTGACAATCACTTCCTTCCGCTTCGAACCCGCCTTGTCCAGCTCTGCGCCGCCCACGGTCTTTTCTTCCTCGTAAGGCTCTACGTCTTTGCCGTGGACAAAGTATTCTATGGAATTCACCGCTTATTCAGCTAGGCCCGTATGAGAAAAACCCTTCTTATCATACTTACGGGAATACTGACAAGCCTCTTCATCTTCCCCTTCAACCTGCCGGTCAGCGCGGACGTCAACACGAAGATGATAATAGCCGCTTTCGGCCTTATCCTCTTCGGCTATGACATAATGCGCAAGCGCAGTTTCGTCATTTCCAAAGACTTCCTGATGTTCAGCCTGATAGCCATACTGGTGAGCGTATGGAGCTATCTTGTCATCACCCTCAACAATACGGTCGACACTTCCTATGCCCAGTATATAATTTCCGCCTGGGTGTGGATGGGCGGGGCCTATACCATAGTGTGGCTGATAAACGCGATTCACGGCAAAGCCAGCGTAGAACTGATAAGCCGCTACCTGATCGTCGTATGTGTCGCCCAGTGCATCCTGGCCTATATGATGACCATCTTCCCCGGCCTCAAGAGCTTCGTGGACAGCCTGATGGGCAATGCCGCCGACTTTATGGGCGACTGCGTTTTGCCGCCGTACTGGTCATACTGGCCTATCTTATCCATTAGACTGATTCCGAGTCGGACCGCGCGCTCGAGGCCTTCCATCTCTTCTCCTTCATAATCATCGGAGTCATAGGCAATATGATTTCCCGTTCGACCATCATCGGTGTCGGAATTGCCCTGTTTTATTGGACTCTTCTCTTGTTCATCGAGAAAAAAGAACGTTATGTAAGCAGCTTCTGGGTGACCACTTCCATCTGCCTGGTCATCAGCCTGGGCCTAATCATACTGCTCTACAATATAGACTACGCTTTCCGCAGCAATCTGCGCTTCGGCTTCGAAGGCTTTTTCTCCCTGGCCGAGAAAGGTTACTGGGAGACCAACTCCACCAACATCCTCAAGGGAATGGTCGTATGGCCCGAATCCATCAAGACCTGGGCTATCGGAGACGGGCTTTTCTTCAATTCCCAGGGCACTCCGGACCGTTTCGGACAGCTTGACACCGGCTTCTATATGGACACGGACATCGGTTACCTGCGCTATATCTTCTATTTCGGAAGTATAGGCCTGCTGCTCCTGACGGGGGTTTTCGCCAGGATTACGGCGACTTGCTTCAGGATACTTGAAGACGACAGCTGGCTTTTCATACTCATACTGCTGGTGAATATGCTGGGATGGGTTAAGGTGTCGAGCGACATCATAATGATTTTCGCGCCCTTCTTCGTGCTCTCCTGCCTCAAGGAAAAAGGACAGATAGAATGAAAAAGCTCCTGCAGATAAACCCCGTGATCCGCGAGAGCACCTCGACCGGAAAAATTATGCGCGAGATTGGCGAAATGGCCATCTCGGCAGGCTGGGAGAGCTATATCGCATACAGCGGCGCGCGTGACGGCCTTCCGCCGCATTCCTCGAAACTTATCCCTGTCGGCAGCCGGCCGGACCTGCTGGGGCACTTCCTCGCGACCCGCCTTTTCGACGCCCACGGCCTGGCCTCGCGAAGGGCCACCCGAAAGTTCCTTGAAACCGTAAAGGAAATCGACCCGGACATAATCCATATCCACAATGTCCACGGTTATTTCCTCAACTACCCGGAACTCTGCGAATATCTCTCGGCCTCCGGCAAACCGGTCGTCTGGACCATCCACGACTGCTGGCTCTATACCGGCCATTGCTACCACTATTCCTCGGCGGGATGCAGCCGCTGGCAGAGCGAGTGCCACGACTGCCCCTGCAAGAGGAGCTTCCCAGCAAGTTACGGCCTGGACCGCTCCAGGCGCAATTTCCGCCTGAAAAAAAGCCTCTTCACCTCGATTCCGCGTCTGAATCTCGTCGTAGTATCCGAATGGATGAAGGGAGAACTCTCTAAATCCTTCCTCTCCGAAGTGCACTGCCGCTGCATACACAACGGTATCGACACCTCGCTTTTCTCCCCGCAGCCCGGCGGGGAGATCCCGGGAGTATATTATCTCGCAGTCGCCTCCATCTGGCTGCCGGAAAAGGGCCTTCCGGACCTTGCGAAACTCGCCGGAATGCTTGCCCCGGGCGAGCAGCTGGTGCTCCTCGGCAAGATGACGGAAAGCCAGAAACGCTCGCTACCGGAAGGAGTCCTAACCATAGAAAGGACCGCGGACGTGCAGACTCTTGCAAGGCTCTACAGCGGGGCGACCGCCCTTGTGAACCCGACCTGGCAGGACAACTATCCCACGGTAAACCTGGAGTCTGTCTCCTGCGGAACGCCGGTGGTAACTTACCGCACAGGCGGAAGCGTCGAGTCCGTCGTTCCCGAGACAGGTTTCGTCGTCGAACAAGGCGATGTGAAAGGCCTTTACGCCCGACTTCAGGAAATACGGAAGGGGGACAGGGAAGAGTGGCGCAGCCGCTGCCGTGCCTATGCGCTTAGCCATTTCGACAAGAGCCTCGCCCTGGAAGAGTATCTCAAACTATATGAAGATGTCCTTCGATAAAGACAAACTGATAGTGGTCAAGGCGCTTATGGCTCTGCTGATAGTGGCGGACCACCTGAATTTCTTCCTGGACCTCCGGTGGCTCAAGCCTGCCCGGGAACTGGGAGCTCCGATCGTGTCGATGTTCTTCTTCATCTCGGGTTTCGGCCTTGTCCGCTCCTGGCAGAACAAGGGCCCCGCCTATCTGAACTCCTTCCTTAGAAAGAAATTCCTTCGCATCGTGCTGCCCGCACTATTCGCCCTCGCAGCCTATTATCTCCTGCTATGGAATCCAGGGCGGGACTATCTCGGAGAGTGGAAGAATCTGCTGCTCTACGGCACTCCGGTGCTGCCTTTTTCCTGGTTTGCGGAGGCCATAGTCTTTTTCTATCTGATCTACTACTGCTCGTTCCGCTTCCTTAAGGGGAAATGGAAAGCAGCAGGCCTTCTGGCCGGAACTCTTGCCTGGATGGCGGCCACAATCCTTGCCGGCTACGACTGGTGCTGGTGGATATGTTCCCTCTCCTTCCCGAGCGGCGCCTTTTTCGCACACAAAGAAAAGGAAATCTACGCCTTCTGCGAAGAGAAGCCATACCGATACTATGCCCTCCTCGGCCTTATGTCCATACTTTTCGTGGCCCTCTACCTGCCGCGCAATCCATATCTGTGGACGCTGTGCTATGTCCTTATCCCCACGATTGTCGCGCTGCTTGTCGCACGCCTTCCTCTCGGACGGTTCCACGGCCCCGTAATCACTTTCATATCAGGCATTTCCTATGAGATATACCTCTGCCAGGGAATCCCGATGGAACTCTTCCGGGACTCTATTCCGATAAGTTCGCCGCTGCTTTTCATCGCCGCGGTCTATGCGCTGACCATCCTCCTTGCCTTCGCCGTCAACAAGCTGAGCGGCCTGATTTCGTCAAAGCTATGCGCATAGTCTATAACATAGCCGGGCTCTACCGCCCCTCCGGAATGGAAAAAATCCTCAGCGAGAAGGCTAACTGGCTCGCCGCCCACGGCTACCGGGTGACCATCATAACAACCGAGCAGAAAGGCCGCCCGGACGCCTTTCCTTTGGACGAAAGGATCTCGCGTCTGGACCTTGGCATCGGCTACGAAGACAATAACGGCGGGAGCCTCTGGAACAAACTTGTCCATTATCCGCTCAAGCAGTACCGGCACCGGAAAAGGCTCACAAAGGCCCTTATGGAAATCCGCCCCGACATAACGATTTCAATGTTCTGCAACGAGCAGAGTTTCTTGCCCCGCATCAAGGACGGGAGCGTCAAGATGCTGGAGCTTCATTTTTCTCGCCTCAAACGCCTGCAGTATGGACGGAAGGGGCTGTGGGGGCTGGTTGACAGGCTCCGGAGCGCAAACGAACTGCGCCAGGTAAGGCGCTTCGAGCGCTTCGTCACCCTTACAGAAGAGGACCTTTCACTCTGGGGCGATGTCCCCGGCATCTGCTGCATCCCCAACGGCATCCGCCTCTCCGGGATTGTCCCCGGCGCCCACGAGGGCAAAAGAGTCATCGCCGTAGGAAGATATATGTACCAGAAAGGGCTGGACAGGCTTATCGACGCCTGGAAAATAGTCTGCGACTCGCTTGGTCCAGACCACGGCTGGCAGCTTCGCCTGCTGGGTGATGGGGAGCTGAGGGAAGCCCTTCATAATCAGATAGTTTCTCTCGAACTCGAGGATTCGGTGAAACTCTGCGGAAACGTGAAAGACATGGCCTCCGAGTACCGTGAGGCCGCGCTCCTGGCCCTTTCCTCCCATTACGAGGGCCTGCCTATGGCCCTTATCGAAGCCCAGGCTTACGGCCTTCCGGCAGTCAGTTTCGACTGCAAGTGCGGGCCGCGGGAGGTGATTGTCGACGGCCGGACGGGACTGCTCGTTCCGGAAGGAGATGTCGAAGCGCTTGCCAAGGCCCTGCTCAGGCTCATAGTGGATCCCGAGCTCCGCTCCCGTATGGGAGCCGAGGCCGGGAAGCTCGCCGTCCGCTTCGACTTTGAAAAGATAATGGAACGATGGGACCAATTGTTCAGGCAATATGAAAATCCTTCAGCTAGGTAAGTTCTATCCCATCCGCGGAGGCGTGGAAAAAGTAATGTGGGACCTCACCCGGGGCCTCTCGGCGCGGGATGTGGACTGCGATATGCTCTGCGCCTGCCTCTCCGGCGAGACTGACCCGAAGGACGAGGCACTCCGTCAGGAGGACGGCAGCCTGCGTTTCAATGACCACGGCCGCGTTTTCCGCGTGAAGGCCCTTTCCAAGAAGGCCGCCACTATGATTTCGCCCGCTATGCTTTCCTGGCTCCGCCGCTACAGGGACGACTATGATATAATCCACGTCCATCATCCCGACCCTATGGCCGCAGCGGCCCTGCGCCTGAGCGGCTTCAAGGGGAAGGTCGTACTCCACTGGCACAGCGACATCCTCTCGCAGAAATACCTGCTCGCCCTTTACCGGCCGCTGCAGAACTGGCTCGTCAGAAGAGCCGATGTCATAGTCGGCACTACCCCGGCCTACATAAAGTCCTCGCCCTGGCTGAAGGACGTCCAGTCAAAGTGTACCTACGTCCCCATAGGCATAGAAGCCATAGATCCGGATCCCGACGGCGCTGCGGCCATAAGGGAGCGATTCCCCGGAAAGAGCATACTCTTTTCGCTCGGGCGCCTTGTCCCGTACAAGGGTTATCCGGTACTTATCCGCGCAATGAAACAGCTCCCGGAGAAGTATCAGCTTCTAATCGGCGGCACCGGTCCCCTTCGCAAAGAACTGGAGGAACTGATTGACTCTGAGAAGCTTACCGAGAGGGTTTGTCTGGAAGGCTATATCCCGGACGAGAAGATCCCCTCCTACTACGGGGCCTGCGACATCTTCGTCCTTTCCAGCATAATGAAGACGGAGGCCTTCGGGATAGTCCAGGCAGAGGCGATGTCCTGCGGAAAACCCGTAGTGGCCACGAAAATCCCAGGCTCAGGCGTGTCCTGGGTCAACGAAGACGGCGTTTCCGGAAGGAACGTGACTCCGGGGGACCACGCGCAGATAGCCGCCGCCATAGAAGACGTGTCGGAGCGTTACCGCGACTTCTCCGAAGGGGCCCGCGCCCGCTTCGAAGAGCTGTTCTGTGAAGAAAAAATGATTAATTCAATACTTAAGATATATGAAGCGCTTGTTTAATTCCCTCCCGGCTTGGATAGCCCTGCTTGCGATGCTGTCCTGTACCACTGCAAAGCAGATGAGCTACCTGATGGATATGGCGTACAACACGGATTATCCAGTTTCGCCGGCACCGGAGCTTGTCATCCAGCCCGACGACTGCCTCGGCATTACCGTCACCAGTTCCACTCCCGAACTGGCCGCCCCCTTCAACCTTTTCTCCGAGGCAAAAGGCGGCCTGAAATACATCGTGGACCGTAACGGGAACATAGAATTCCCGGTTCTCGGCACCATTAACGTCTGGGGAGCCACACTCACCCAGATACGCAACGGCATAGCCGACGGCATCCGCGCCAACGGATTCATCAAGGATCCCATAGTGAACGTGGCGCTTGAGAATTTCAGCATCACGGTGATAGGCAGCGCCGGAAACGCCGTGGTCCCGGTCAAAGGCAACAGTATCAATATCCTTCAGGTTCTGGCTACCAGCGGGGAGATCTCCAACCGCTCCGACATCCGCGACGTTATGGTCATAAGGACGGAGAACGGTATCCGCCGCTCCTATTCCGTGGACCTGCAGAGCAAGGACCTCTTCGACTCGCCGGTATACTACCTGAAGCAGAACGACGTGGTGTACATCAAGCCCAAGGGAGTGCGGCTGAGCGCCAGCGGCCAGACCACTATGAGTTTCGTGACCGCGGGCCTTTCGCTTATGTCTATCATTGTAAATGCCCTTATCTGGGCGAACAGATAAGCTATGAACGAGAAAAACAACAACAGTACAGTCAATCTGGTAGACCTTTTCTTCTACCTCCTCAGCCACTGGTACCTCTTCGTAATCTGCGTAGTGCTCTGCGTCGGCTTCGCGTATTACCGCTATTCCAAGATGCAGCACGTGTTCCAGAGCGACGCGACCATCATCATCAAGGACCCGTCCAACACCCAGAGTACCGTGCAGATGGGCGCATACAGCAGCCTGATCAACCACGTGAGTATGTCCAACGAGATACTCCAGCTCCAGTCCCGCGAGCTTATGCAGATGGTGGTCACCACCCTGGACGCCGACATCGACTACCTGGAAAAGGACAGGCTGCGCTATGTCGAACTCTACCGGAACGCACCGGTGAGGATGTTCGTCGTCAGGAAGGAAGGGGATTTCGAATGTCAGCTTAAGCTGGTTCCCTGCGGAGAAACGCAGGTCAGCGTGGAAGGCCCCGGCCTTGAAAAACAGACGGTCCAGCTGGGCGACACTCTCCTGGTGGGCGGGCACAAGGTCATCTTTTCCCCCAATTCCAGTTTCAGCGCCTATATGGGCAAGGAAATCAAGGTGGTGAAGATTCCTGTCCCCGCCAGGGCATCCCAGTTTGTCTCCCGCCTCAATGTCGTCCAGGCCGAAACCGACGGTTCCATCCTGCAGCTCTCCCTGATGGATTATTCCTTCACCAGGGCCGACGACGTGCTGAATATGCTCGTCCAGAAGTACAATGAAGACGCCGTGAGGGAGAAAAACCGCATCGCGGTGAACACGGCCGCCTTCATCAACGAGCGTCTCGCCATCATCCAGGACGAACTGGGCACGGTGGAAGAGGACCTGTCCAGGCTCAAATCCAGCGAGCGCATACTGGACGTCGAGGCCACGGCAGCCGATTACCTGAACCAGAACAATGCCCTGAACAAGCAGATAGTGGAACTTGAGACCAAGCTCAGCACTATGCGCTACCTCAAGGACTATGTCCGCTCGGCCTTCCAGGGCTATGAGGTGATTCCGGCCAACCTGGTGACTGAAGACACATATATCGAAGGCGCCATCCAGAAGTACAACACCGCCGTGCGGAAAAGGGAGAGCCTCCTCAAGAGCGGCGGCGAGTACAGCCTTGCCGTAAGCGGCGTCGAAGACAGTCTCAAGGACCTGAAGGCGGATGTCAACGGCTTCATAGACAGCCGCATATCTATGCTGGTTTCCCAGCGGCAGGCCCTTGCCGAGCAGGAGCAGCATTCCCTTCGCAAGTTCACTTCAATGCCTACCAAGGCCCGCCGCTTCCTGTCCATAGAGAGGCAGCAGAAGATCAAGGAAACCCTCTATATGTTCCTGCTGAACAAGCGCGAAGAGAACTCCCTGACCCAGGCTATGGCCGACAACAACGCCCGTATGATAGACTCGGCCACATCCAGCTGGAGACCCGTCTATCCTTCCCGAAACAAGATGCTGCTGGTGGCCTTCCTGATTGGCCTGCTCATCCCCGCGGTGGTGCTCATAATCCGAATCATAATCGACAACCGCGTCCATTCCCGCAAGGACATCGAGGAAGGAACCACTATGCCTTTCCTCGCCGACGTTCCTTTCGCCAGGGAAAAGAAGCGCGAAAAAGGAGACACTTCGCTCACCACGGCCTACAAGAATTCCAAATCCAAAGTATTCACCGAGGCTATGCGCCTTATGTGTACGAACCTGGACTATATGCGTCCCGAGGGCTGCGAGCATCCGGTGATTGCCACGACGTCGTTCTCGTCCTCGGCGGGCAAGACCTTCCTCACCACGAATATGGCCGCCTGCCTTGCCGACGCCAAGAAAAGGGTGGTGCTGGTGGATATGGACCTCCGCAAGAGGACCGCATCGAGTTTCTTCTCGCTCAAGCACGGCGTCCCGGGACTGTCGAACTATATTTTCGACGACTCCGTGCGCCTGGCGGAGATCCTGCACAAAGACGTCCTGCCCGGAGTTGACTTCATTCCGGGAGGTCATATCCCGCCGAACCCGGCCGAGCTGCTGGGCCGCGCCCGCTTCGACCAGCTCATACAGGAACTTAGGGGACAGTACGACTTCATCCTTCTGGACGGCGTCCCGGTGAACGCAGTGGCCGATATGATGGTTGTCCAGAGGCTGGTGGATATGAACCTCTTCATCCTGCGCAGCGGAAAGGTGGACCGCAGGGCGCTTCCTGAACTGGAGGCGATCTATCAGAGCGGCCGCCTGAACCATCCCAGCATCATCCTCAACGGCGGTGACATACGCACGGGATACGGATATGGTTACGGATATGGTTATGGTTACGGATATGGCTATGGCTACGGTTATGGCTATGGTTACGGATATGGAGAAAAAGACGACAAATGATTATTGCAGTAGATTTTGACGGGACTATCGTAGAACACAAGTACCCGAAGATAGGCAGGGAGAAACCCTTTGCCGTGGACACCCTTCGCAGGCTGGCTTCCGAAGGGCATAAATTGATTCTCTGGACTTCCCGCGAAGGCGAACTTCTGGAAGACGCGATACGCTTCTGCAAGGAGCGCGGGCTCACGTTCTATTCGGTAAACAGCGACACTCCCCTTGGAAGCCTCAACTTCTCGGACAAGACCACCTCCACCAAGCTTGTCGCCGATGTCTATATCGACGACCGCAACCTGGGCGGGCTGCCGGACTGGGGTGAAATATACGAAATAGTGAACGGCGCCAGGCGTCACCACCACAGGCATCACCATAAACGCTCATTCCTCCAAAGAATCTTCGGCCGATGAGCGATGATTCCAGCCTGAAGCTCCTCCTTCTGATCCTGAGAGGCGAGTCCCCTCCCGCTTCCCTGGACGAGGCCGCCTGGATGGACCTTATCGCGACGGCCTGCCGGCAGACAGTCGCAGGTCTGTTGTACAAGGCGGCGGAGAACTTCCCGGAGAGCTGCGGCTTTTCCGAACGCTCACTGTTCACCCTGATGACGGAAGTGAACAAGATCGTGAACCGGAACCTGAAGCTCTCGGAGGTGGAGAAGGAGGTCCTTGGCATTCTCCGCTCGGGCGGGCTGCAGCCGCTGGTGATGAAAGGTAGCACTTGCGCCGCCCGCTATCCTTCGCCCGAGCTCCGCACCGGAGGGGATATCGACATCTACGTTCCTGAAATAGATTTCCCCAGGGCTGTGGAAGCGCTCCGGGCATACGGGATTGAATCTTCGCCCAAGCCGGACTCGAGCGTGGATTTCACCCTCAGGGGCTGCGAAGTGGAACTGCACCGGAGGTACTTCGACCTTCACCTCCCCCAATCGCAGCTTCCTCCCGTCGGGACCCCGGAAGCCGAGCTGCTGATGCTCTCCTCCCACATCCTCAAGCACGCCTGCGGGGTCGGAGTGGGGCTTAGGCAGATTATCGATTTCTCCCTGGCATATAAAGCCTATCCTGGTGATTATCAGGAGCTTCACAAACTGTTTGACCGCTGCGGCCTTTCCCGCTGGGACGCCCTTTTGCTCTCTTTTGTCAAGGATTACATCGACCCCTCCGTCGAGGTCCCTAAAGCAGTGGATCCGGGGGCGCTTTTCCGTATTGTGGCAAGAGGCGGTAATTTCGGTCATTTCCAATCGAAACGCATCGAAAGCATTTCTGACAAGTCGCCTCTGAAACGTAAGTTTCAAACCGCGAGCTTGTTTTTAGGGCGCCTGCCGTTCTCATTCCGCTATGCACCACGCGAAATCCTCCCGCTTTTATCGCAACTTTTTCGCGGAAATCTGCATTAGAACAATGTGGCTTTTCCCAAAAAAACATTAAATTTGTGACTTAAGACCATTGGCAAGATGGAAGTCCCGGCGATAATTCAGGACATATTCTTCCTCCTCCTCTATGGAGCTGTGATAGCATTGGAAGTGCTGGCAGCCCTGTATCTGCTGCTGCGCAAAGGCAATGCATTTGTCTATGACATAGAGCCTCCCGTCCGCCTGCGCCGGTGGGCTGCGGTCTTCCTGGCCTCTATGGCCCTTGGTCACCTGTATTGGATGTATGCGGCATTCCATCCTACTCCCGCCATATATATCACCGCGTGCCTGCTGGACATACTGTTTATTATCATCCCTGTGTCCGGGACGATGCTGAGTATGTTGCAAGACCGGAAACGGCACGTCTGGCCGGTCCTGTTGTCAATGGTCCCGATTATCGTACTGGCGGTCATTGGCATCATCCGTGAAGACGTCAGCCTGTTAGCCCCGGTCCGCATATATATCGTTTTTCTGCTTGTCCTGCTTTCTGTGTATATGGTATTGACCCTGCGTCAATATGGACGCTGGCTCAGGGACAATTATGCCGACCTGGAGCACAAGGAGTTCTGGCAAAGCATCCTGGTGCTGGCCGTATTCTTGCTGACCCTCTTGTTTTATAGCGCTACCGACAGCAACAGAGTTTACGAATATACCATTCAGGTGATCAACATCCTGGTTGTGGGAGTGCTGATGTGGCGCGTTGAGACGCTTCGCTGTCTGGACAACATCGTCGCTGAAGTGGCGGAGCCTGCGGAAGATGTCAAGGAGACTCCTTCGTCCCAGGCCGTTCCCGACGTAATTGGCCAGCAGCTGAAGAAAAACTGCGAAGACACACTTCTCTTCCTGCAATACGATCTCACCCTTGCCCAACTCGCCCAGGCCATCGGCACGAACCGCTCCTATCTGAGCCAATACTTCTCCCGGCAGGGACTCACTTATAATGCCTATATCAACGGCTTGCGCGTAGAGCACTTCATACGTCTGTATCACGAGGCTGCGTCCGGAAAGCGCGTCTTTACGGCAAATCAGCTCGCCGCCGAAAGTGGATTCCACAGTTACAGCACGTTCAGTGCCGCCTTCAAACAGAAGATGGGAAAGACCGTCACGATGTGGATAAGTGACAACAAGGAGTAGCTTTCCCAGCTTTCCCCTTTTTCAGAATTTACAAAATAAGTTTCAGAATTTGCAATTATGCAACCTGGAACTTGCAGCCGCTTTGGTTTTTTGGCGCTTTTTTGATACATTTGCAAGTATATTTTGCTGATTCTGCCGGTTTTACCCGAGCCTGACAGGGAGGGTGAGACCGCTGGGTTGGCAGAACTGTTTGAATGACAATTCGTTAGTAAAAGATAGTGTATTTATGGAGTCTTGTAAAAGATATCTTGCACCACGTATGATCAAGCAGGTTTCAGTCGAACTTGAAACCAATCTTCTTGGTGCATCCACGATTCAGACCAATTCCGAAGTGAAAACTACGGGACAGGAAGTTGTCACAATGGATTTTTCACAGTCCTCCTTCAACCAGGATTGGGACAAATAAGGTCAAGAGCTATGAGAACAAGCAGAGCAATCATCAGCATAGCAGCCGCGGCAGTATGTCTGCTGGGATTTTCCAGCTGTCACAAAAACCTGAGCGGCCTGCAGATCCGTTTCCGCGCCAGCACAAGTTCCAAGGCCACTTCCACCAAGACGGCGTACAGCGGTACCAACTTCAATTCCGGAGGTTCGGTCTATGAACGCATCGACTGGGTTGACGGAGACAGGATAGTCCTCGCTATGAAGAACAACGAGACGGCGATGGCCTCCCAGCAGTATTCGGTGAACACCATTTCCGTCGCGGGAGTGAACAGCAAGACCGACCTGGAGCCCTATGGCAGCGAGAACGGCCTCAGCTGGGGCGAAGGCACCCACGACTTCTGGGCCGCCTATCCCGCTTCCAAGGTTACTGTCGGCGACCACAAGATGTCGGCCACCATCCCTGCCTCGCAGGTCGTAAAATACAGCAACAGGACCAACGATGTGGCAGTTTTCAGGGCTGATATGTCCGATGCCTTTATGGTAGCCGGCCAGCAGAGCGTTCCCAAAGAGAGCGGCGTCAACCTGGATTTCTACCCCGCCTTCACAGCCTTCGAAATCACCGTGGGCGCCAACGACAACACCACCATCACGAGCTTCGAGATGGAGACCGCCACTTATGAGACGGAGACTGCCGCATTTGTGCCCCTCGCAGGCGTTTCGACTGCGACCTTCAACGCGGGCAGCAATATGTCCTTCACTTTCTCGGGCACCGGTGCTACCAGCAACAGCATCAGCGCCGTCTTCCACGACGACAAAGATCAGCCCTACAACCCCATCATTTCCACCACGGCAAAGATGAATTTCAAGGTATTCGCCCTGCCTCTCGACATTACCGGAGTGACCATCCGCTTCAATCTGAGCAACGGCACCAGCAAATTCCTGAAACTGAAAGATAACGGTCAGTGGATCACTTTCCCCGCAGCGGCAAAGATCCATCTTTCCGGGCTTCTGGTTCCCGGAGCCGTCTGGTACATCAATTTCGATTATCCCCGTAAGGAACAGTGGATTGAACACGCGGACATTGAAATCGGCGTAGAGTAAAGGAGGACAAGACGATGATCAGCAACAATAAAGTATTTTTCGCAGCCATTGCGGCACTCCTGCTTATTTCCTCTTGCGACAGGAAGGAAAATGTTCCGGAGGCGGCTTCTTCTGGGATCCGCTTTGCCGCTCCCATCCAGACCAAGGCTACCGATGCCGTGAACACCACCAGCGTTTTCCAGGTTCGCGACTGGTACAATGGCACGAGCTACCACATCAACAACACCCTGCGCTACAATTCAAGCGAGTCCAAATGGGGCTACGGCACCTCTGCCAGATATGAATGGGCCGGCGGAAACCACCTGTTCTTCAGCTGGCTGGAGCACAACGAAAACTACAGCACCTCCGCTTTCTTCGGCACCGGCCTGAGTGCCAGCGGCAACGTGCTCACCATTCCGGCGAAAGCCCTCAGCACATCCACCCAGCAGTACGACTTTATGTACTCCAACCCGGTGATCCGCAACACTTCCGCCAACGACTATTCGGATGTACCCCTTGTTTTCAACCACCTCTTCGCCCAGGTGGCTATGTCCTTCAAGATTTCCGATGAGACCCCCAATAACGAGCAGCCCATCGTCCTCTTTGGCGCATACCTGAACGACAAGTTCAAAAACGTCAAGTCAACTGTAATTACATTCAACAACGACGGAACGGCCGATGTCGCTTTCACAGATGCAACGGATTCCCAGAATCCCGTCCCCTTTTCAGCAAGGAACGATTTCAGCGAAGATCCCTCCAATCCCGGCACTACCGTTTCTTTTCCCAAGGGAGCCACTCCCGTGGATATGCTCTCCCAGATACAGAGCAACTCCAAGGAATTCTATTATTTCTGGCCGGCCGAAGAAGCCGAGCTTGACGAAGTGATAGACGTTGTCTACCAGCTTGTAGGCGAATCCATTATCCGTACTTCCAAACTTTCTTTCCCGAAAGGCACTTCCTGGAAGGGCGGTCACAAGTATTCCTATACCATCACTTATATGGGCGGCATCTTCAAAGTGGAAGAGAGCGTCCTGCCCTGGAACTATACCGAGCTCTCGGGTTCTGCCGAGGACCAGTCCGCAATGGCCAGCTGGATAGGCTGGGATTCCTCCACCTGCGAGATCGACGGCAGCAAGATCAAGTTCAAGTTAGACCCTCAGCGCCGACTGATGCCTATCCACGGTATGTTCAAGATTTATTCGCCGACCCGCTGCACCTACCACATCAACCTGTCGCAGAATGTGACATACTACTCGTTTAACCACGATTTCGGGAACGGTGTGGTCAACACTAGTACGGGCTCGATTGGAACTTCCGAGGGCGATATCCATCCCGGCGTCACCATCGACTTCTATCTTACGGCCCGTGACGAAGACCGTCCGGCGGCGGGTCAGCCTCCCATTACGGCAGACCTCTCTTTCTCTGTCCAGGCCACCGGCGGCCGCGAATTCTCCCTGGATTCCGAACTCCAGAGGGACGGTGCCTATACGATTATAATCCCCAGTATGTAGTGTGATATGAAAAAGTCAATCTTCATAACAGCAGTTTTCGCAGCGCTTCTGTCAATCGCCGCGTGCGAGAGGATTTCCGAGATGGAACAGTTCCATTACGGAGAAGACGGCCTTCACCTCACATTCTCCTGCGGGGACATCGGCACCAAGGTGGACAAAGCCGGCGTCGGCAATGAAAACCTTATCAAGACCCTGGACGTTTTCCTATTCAACAGCACCTATCAGGATTTCAGGCACCACTGGCGCTTCTCCCCCGAGATCGAATCCAATTTCACCTGCTTTATCCAGGCTGCAGTCATCTCGAACGATACATACAAAGTATTTTCAATAGCGAACTATCCAGGCCCTGAAACTGACTTCGTCATCAGCGGAGTGAACGCTACGATGGAGCAGCTCCAGGCGCTTGCGCTCAATGAGGGAAGCCAGCGTACTTTCACCTCCGAAGCAGCCGGCGGCAACATTATGCCTGCAGCGGATAAAGACCTCTGCCTCGTGATGACAGGACTTGCAGAGAATATCCACGTGTCCAAGGTGGAAGGCCAGAACCTGGTCGGAACGGCCGAGGTGGACCTCAAGCGTCTCCCGGCAAAGGTCACGATGGATTTCTACCTGAAGGACGAGGTCCATCACGACAAGGGCCACGTCACCGAAACCTGGACCCCGCTCTCCGAAGGCAGCAACATCCGCGCCTATCTTTGCAACGGTACTGCGGAAGCCCTCATCGGCGGCGTCGATCCGAACCATACTTTCTTCAATTATTTTCCCAACATCGACAATACGACAATTCCGGGGAAGACCGATTTCTCGACCGCTTTTTCCACCGCCTCCTTCTATACCTATCCGGAGACCTGGGCCTACGGTTCGGCCACCGAGCCCTACATCAAGCTCATCGTTCCCTGGAAGCTTTCCCGTACCTCTTCAGGCATCGTGCAGGAATCCCAAAAGGAGTTTTATTATAAGGTAATGCTCCCCACCAACGCCTTTGCGAGCAACAACTGGTATCACCTCGTCCTGGACGTCACCCAGCTCGGCGGCGATGCTGACGACGAGGCCGTGAACGTTCCCTGCGGCTATCAGGTACTGGACTGGAGAAGCGGCAGCGACATTTCTTCCCAGATGTCCCCCGGTTATTATCTGGACGTGAACGTACCGGATCCCCTGGACATCAAGTTCTACGGCAACACTCTGGATATCCCCTATTTCGCCAGCGGCACAGTTGCTATCCGCAGCAAAGTTATGGAGTATGAGAACTTCCGAACCGGCATACACCAGACAGAGACAAACACGTCAACGGTTGCAAAGGCCGCCGACGGCGATTATATCCACATCGACCATACGCTGGATTACGATTTCACCGGAACGAACTATGACGTGTCGCCTTATACCTTCACAATCGTCCTGCAACTTGCAAACGACAATAACGGGCAGTACGACAAGACTTTGAAGGTTACTCAGTATCCGCCGCTGTACATTACTAACACAGATACGTATAACGACTCCAACAGTCCGGCAAACGTATTTGTCAACGGTATTTCAACAACTTCTTCCAGAACTAAGGTTTGGGATAACTCGGGGCAGAGTACCACCAGTACGATTTCAGACACGTACCAGCCTCATTATTTAGGCGCCGTTGAACCGAATACATCGGCCGTTCCGTCGTTCGACCCTAATGCCAGTAATCAGAATCCGAACATCTATTCTGTTACTACAACCATCCTTAAATTTACGCCTGTGATTAATGGCGGCCCGTTCGAGACGGTTCTTGGAGATCCCCGCGCAGACGCTACCGATGAATACAGTTCCCTTTTGAACGGGGGAAATACCGCTAATCCTCTTACCAATTACCGTCCTACCGACCCGGATAAGCAGAATGTGATTTCTCCTAAATTCATCTCTGCTTCCTCCTACGGAAAAACTTATGCGGTTTCCTATGAGGGAGCAAGAAAGAGATGCGCCGCCTATCAGGAGCACGGGTATCCCGCAGGCCGCTGGCGCCTTCCTACCAAGGCGGAAATCCTTTTCCTCCAGAAACTTAACACAGATAATAAGATTCCAAAGCTTTACGGCACATCACAGACTGCCGGTTATTGGGCCGCAGGGCATCTTATGTTCATTCAGGATAACAGCGGCAATGATACGTTCGAGACAATCGATGATGCCGATGCTTCAGGTGGTACAAATGCCATCACCTACAACGGCCATAGCGGATATGTCCGCTGCGTCTATGACACCTGGTATTGGGGAGAGGACCCTGTTTCAGGAACCGGTTGGCTTGGATACCAAACCAGTCTTTAACGAATTGCTTGACGAGATTTAAAGAGGTATGAAAAAAATATATTCCATATTATCAGTCTTGCTTGCGCTAGCCTTCGCATCCTGCGTACGGGAGGAGCCCCTGGCCATAGGCGTGGAGGGAAAAGAGGGCGCGACAGTTCCCGTCGTCCTCTCTTTCCAGAACCCTGTCGTCCTACAGGCCCATACCAAAGCCGATATCGGTTCGGAAATGGGTGAGCAGCCCGCCATCAGCAGCATCCACATCGCTATCTTCGGTACGGACCGCTACCTGAAAGACTATGTGAGCGCTTATCCCTGCGATGCACAGGGCAATCCCCTGCCCGGAGGCTTTGCGTCCCGGAATGCCACCTCGGCCTATTTCCTTGCGCGTCTTCCCATTTCCTCCAAACAGCGCGTGCTCCACGTCATCGCCAACGGTCCGTCCTCCCTGCCGTTCAATGCCTATGAGAACGACATTATGCAGAGTATGACGGTTTCCGACGGAAACGGAGCCTATTGGCAGCGCATCGTTCTGAATGGAATCAAAATTGTAGAAACAACTGACGGAACCCCGGAGCAGACCCCCGACGGAGAATATATACCCGCCTCCGAGACTGTGGCGGCCCTCAGCAACCTCTCGCTTATCCGCAACTTCGCCAGCGTTACCGTCAGCGAAAATGCGTCCAATTTCGAGATTGTTTCCTACACCCTCTGCAATATGCCCCGCAGCGGCGCCATCGCAATGTACAGTACCAACCACGGCGACTGGGTGCCCGGCTATTCAGATTCTTCTGTCACGCTGTCCAACCATCTCTACAGCTATGACGGAAAAACCTATCTCGGCTTCCCCGCGGAGCCTGACATCGACACCAATATCCCCACTACAGTGGATGCGCTGAACGCTCCCGGCGTATCTGTCGGTCCCGGTGAACCCATATATGTATATGAAAGGGCCGTCACCACGGACAATCCTCCATTCATCCTGATGGCGGCACGTTATGTCGAGAGCGGCACCCCGGACTCATCCACGCCAATCCACTACTACCGCTTGGACCTTACCCTGGAAAGCGGCTATTTCCCCATTTACAGGAATTTTCAGTATAACGTCAATATCTCCGATGTCTCGGTGGACGGATATGAGAATCTATCCGATGCGGTTGGTCACAACAGCGGAAGCAACTTCTCCGTATCGCTTGATACCCGCACCCTTCCGGACGTATCCAACGGTGTTGTCCGTCTTTATGTAGAGCAGCCGAACTTCGACTGGGTGTACAGCAGCGAAACGAAAAGTTTCTGGTTCAAGTTCCTGCTGAACGGAGCCACCAGCGGAAATCTTAACGGAAACGTTACGGTCACTGAAAAAGAAGGGAATGCCCTTGCTTCCTTCACTGTGACCGGCAGCGACGATGCGAAGGGACAGCGCCCCGTAAACTACACGCTGAACCAGCCCAACGGCACGTCCACTCTCTCTTCCACCCTGCAGGTTGTAGGGACGTATAACGACGGTACAGATACCTACAGGCTGGTCCGTATGGTCACTATCCGTGTGTTCAACGCCAAGACGATTCAGCCTTCTCTTTCGCCTGTTACCGTTGCTGATGAGGAAGGACAGCTTACAACGCTGAGCATTCCTCTTCCCTGGGACCTCCAGGCTTCTATGTTCCCTATGGAAATCCTCATCGAGGACAGCGCCAAGGCGCTTAACCCCGCTTCCAATGAAAATATGCCTGTTAAAACCACGGGAATCCAGAATCTGGACGAACCCTTCGAGTCACTTTCAGGCAACGGTGAGTCCTCATACTGCTTTGTCCGAACCCTCAACTGGTCGGAATACCAGCGTCTGAAGAACAACGCAGAGCTTTCCGGCAGTGACTACATTATCCTCACTTGCGATTTCGAGACCACCAAGGCGTTCTCTTCTTCCACCGTTTACGTCTATAACAAGTATTTCGCCACCGATGCTAACGGCGTAACTACCGCCCAGACGACCCTCTACGGTGATGCGAACAACAATATCACGCCGAACCGCCAGAATGTCTCCGGCACCTCCGCTACCGTAAGGGTGAAATCCACCGGAAACTGGGTGCTGAGCATTGCGATGGCCAACGGCGGCGTGGCTACCGGCTCATCCCTGAGCCCTTCCAATGGCACCGCCACCTCCGGACAGGATGTTACCGTCACCCTCCCTGAGAACGTGACCGAGAATGCGATACGCTATAAGCTTACGCTCACAAACACGACATCCAACCTTGTCCGTACAGCCTATATCACCCAGGAAGGCATTATGATGAAACTGAGCTCGGCGATAACTACTATCGACAACCACGCCAACTCTGTGACTGTCTCCGTGGAGTCCGGTACGACTTATGTTATCGAACTCTTCGATCCCAGCGGAAATATCATCTACACCTCCGAAGAGTATCCGGCCACGACCACACCTACGGATCGCCAGGTGAACATCCCGCAGAACACAACGACACGCGAGCGTAAGTTCACAATTCGTGCCCGCAACCTCGGCAGCACCGTTTGGGAAGATGTCATCATCACCCAGGAAGCAGGTGTAGCAAGAGTCACTGCGGCGAATAATGACATCCGTATGACGGAGACGAGTGCTACCGTCAACGTGGCTTGCAGCTTCGACTTGGTACTGAAGGCTTACGTACAGGGTAATGACACTCCGGTTTACACAGCGTCTGTTGCCGCGACGACCGGGCGCGATGAAACGATTACCGGCATTCCTGCAAATACTACAGGCGCCAACCGTCATATCATCGTGAACCTGTGCGACACTACTACCGGAGAAGTCCTTGCCTCCAAGACGCTGACGCAGCTTGGCTCACCCGACATCAAGCTCACAACCTCTGACAGCAATGTCGGCAACACCGCAGCTTCAGCCACTATCAACGTGAATTCCGAGGCTTCCTGGACAGTGTCTTTGAGCGGCGGTCTGAGCGGCGCCAGCCTCTCTCCTGCAAGCGGCTCCGCCGGTGCAAGCAATGCGGTTACCCTCAGCGTTCCCGTGAACAACACTCTCCAGGCCCAGACCTATACCGTCACGGGCGACAACGGATATTACACAAGTTCCGTCACCATCACCCAGGCTGCAGGTACCGCATCGCTCAGCGCTGCGGGCGACAAGATCTGGATGAGCTCCACCTCTGCCAGCGTGAACGTTGCTTCCAGCTTCGACGCAGTCCTGAAGGTCTACCTCCCGGGCAGTTCCGAGCCTGTTTCAACCAAGAATGTGGCAGCAGCTGCGGCTCACGATGAGACGGTCTCCTTTACGACCAACACCACGGGCTCCGACCGCAGCATCAGAGTTGATCTCTGTAACACTGACGGCGTAGTCGTGGCTACCACCAGCCTGACGCAGTCCGGAACTCCTTCGATCTCGCTGACTGCATCTGCGGCTTCGGTCATCGGTAACGCAACCACCACCACGCTCACGCTGGCATCGGAAATAGCTTGCGACATCAGCGTCGAAGGCACTGGCGCCAGTGTTTCCACGCCTCTCGGCACCAGCGGAGTCTCGACCGATGTTTCCGGAACCACCATCACGCTCACTATGCCGGTCAACTACTCGACCAGCGACGTGAACTATACCGTCAAGGTCTCCAGAAGCGGCTATGCCGATGAAAGCGTTGTAATTACCCACCGGAAGGCAAAGGTGAACAATGGTTCCGTGACCTTTGATACCGGAAACGGATCAAGCGGCCAGTTTATGAACAGCACCAGCGCGACGAGCGGTAATGTGACGGCCACATTCAGCGCTATCAACCAATATGCTTCCGATGGTACTTGGGGGATTGGAGGTCGGGACTACACCCAACTCAACCGGACGGGTGTTACACTCACCATCAACACAGCGGCTATCCCCAACAGAAAAGCCCTGACCGGCCTCTCGCTGACATTCACCGCCAACAATTACACTTCAACAAGCGTAACTGTCCAGGGAACGTCAGCCACTACGACAAGTACTACCGCAACAAGCTGGACAGGTGAAGACACTGCCAACGAAACCGTGTTTGCACTGACCAGGAACAACCAAAGCCTGAGAGTGACCGGATTCACCGTTTCCTACCAATACTACTCCTGGGAATAGCCTCCGGCATTTCCAGATAGCACACACGAAAAGCGGCTGCCGGGAGGGCGGCCGCTTTTTGTGTCGCCAAATGCCGTTTCTCCGGCACGGATTCCCGTTTTGGCGTTCTCCGTGCCGCCAAATGCCTGTTTCCCGGCACCGCCGCCGACCGGCTGTCATGGTCGGCGGCTACGGCACGCCGCTGCGGTGGGCTCTGTGCAATGGCCCTCCTCGCGGCGGCCGTTGCCTCGCGATGTTCAGAGTCCGGTCACGGGTATCCCGGCCCGAATGATACGTATGCTCCGTCCGCGTGACGTCAAATCGCGTGCTGAGTGCGTTCCGGCTGTCAACGCGGCCAGGCACCCTACTACAAAATTTTCCATATTCCCTCCTCCTCGGACAGCATTTGGCCGACAGGGCCGCTACTTTTGCCCCAGAAACCAAAACAAAGTGTTATGGAAACAAGTATCGACAAAGACCTCGAATTCCTGTCCGGATGCAGGAACGAGGAACTATCAATCATTCTTAAGCATAGCTACAAGAGGTAACTAAACAAGAAGGTCTTCTGCTCGGCAGCCTAATACCCTGCATAAACCCAGGACGCTGGCCGCGGAAGCATTCTTCAGAGCGCGCTGGCCCTGTTCATATCCTCTTATGGAGCGGAGTGTATTCCCGGACAGGGTCGCCAACTGCAGCTGGGTCAGGCCGGAATTCTCGCGGATTCTTTTCAGCGGATTATCCTTTGAAAGTCTGCCTTGAGCGAAGCGGACAGCTTTGGAAAGATCCGCTTCGTGGAGTGTCGGGTACCGACAGTAAAGGTCCATTACGCCCTGCAAAAAATGCAGCGCCAGAAACGGATAGTAATCAGCCAAACAACCCTAATAACAGGGCAAATTGGCTGATTATAAATTTATATTTGGCCAAACAGGGTCTTTTTACTATCTTTGTGGCTGAAAATAAACACTAACTGCTATGATTGGCCGTAAAACCGAATTTGAGAAGCTGCAGGCTGCTATGGATAAAGACAGAGCGCAAATTGTTGCCGTCTATGGCAGAAGGAGAGTGGGTAAAACTTTTCTAGTCAACGAGTTCTTTGAGGGCAAGTTCGCCTTTAAGCACACAGCGGTATCTCCTGTGGAGGATGAGACTCAAAAGAGAAAAAAGAATCTGATGAAGCTCCAGCTTCAAGAGTTCTTTTACTCTATGCGTTCCTACGGGCTTGAGAGCGGAGAGAGTGTGCCGGAAAGCTGGCAGGAGGCATTTCATATGCTGGAGCGTCTTCTTGAGAAAAAGGATGACGGGAAACGTATGGTGATATTCATTGACGAACTCCCTTGGATGGACAGCTCGAAATCCAACTTCCTTACGGCTTTTGAGCACTTTTGCAACGACTGGTGCCTTGCACGGAAGAACTGCAAGTTGATCGTGTGCGGAAGCGCGACCTCGTGGATTCTGGACAAACTGATCAACAATAAAGGCGGGCTGTATGGAAGGGTGACTATGCCGCTTTATCTTTCCCCCTTTACCTTATATGAGTGTAAGGAATTCTTTACGGCCGACGGCATAAGCCTTGACGAATACGATATCTGCAGGGCATACATTGCATTCGGCGGTATTCCCTTTTACCTGGATCAGTTCCAAAAGTGTCTTTCTCTCGCACAAAATATAGATGCCATCCTATATGAAGAGAATGCACCCCTTAAAGACGAGTTCGACAGGCTGTTTACCTCTCAGTTTGCAAATCCGGAAGAACTCAAACGAATTGTCGTTGCCCTTGCTGGCAAAAGGATTGGCCTGACTCGCGAAGAGTTGACAACAAAATACGGCTTTTCGTCCGGCGGTACCCTTTCCGGGAACCTTTCAGCACTTGAGAAAAGCAAACTTATCAGGCAGTATACTTCTTTTGGAGACTCTGTTGCAAAGTATAAACTGATCGACCCTTTTTGTTTGTTCTATCTCAAGCACGTCAAGGGGAATACAGATAATCCATCTTACTGGCAAACGAATGAAAAAGCCCCTTCTATCATATCCTGGATGGGGCTGGCTTTCGAAGATTTGTGCTGGAACCACGTAAGACAGATAAAGCGGGCTTTGGGAATAGACGGAGTCATTACCCGGGAATCTCCTTGGAACATTGCTTCTGAAAAGAAAAATGAAGGACCAAGGATAGACTTGATCATAAACCGCGACGACCGCTTCATATGCCTGTGCGAAATGAATTTTTCACTCGGATTGTTTGAAGTGCAAAAGGCCTATAACCAGACACTTATGGAGCGAATGAATAAAGTACAAGAAATCATCGGGAATAAGAAGACAGTAATGTCGGTGCTGGTCACGACGTATGGCCTAAAGAGAAACGAGTATGCCTCACGCTTCGACAAAGTCGTAACAATGGAAGACCTTTTCCAAAAGTAATCCACGTCCTCCACCAGACATCCCTGCTAGTGCTATTCCCCCGCGCGGGCACGATTCCGGGCGTTTTCCTGCCCGCAGGAAGGCAGGAAGCCCATCGAGCCGTCAATCCTGTAGCACAGCCCAAGGCCGCCGGGCAGCAGCATCTACACATCCAGTATGCTCCGGCGTTCGCGGCGGTCGTTATAATACTGGCTGATTAAGCGTGTGACTTCTTCCCGGGCTGTTTCCTGATCCTTTCCCAAAAAGAACAGGCTGAGCTGATTACGGACTCCGGCATCGGCGACATAAGTATCCAGCTGGAACTGGGTGGGAAAACTGAACTTGTGGCTCCTGACGTAGAGGAAGTTGATATAATAGCCAAAGTTACGCGTAAGCTCCCAGTCTATCATCTCAATCATCTTGAACTTTGAGTAAGAGGCTCCTTCCGAATACTTTAACAACCACTCAGAGCTATTGTTGATATTGCGAAGGTTGACCTTGAGCCTTGCGAAATCATCGACTTTTTCCTTGTCTATAATTCTAGCCATAGCGTCCGAGAAAAGACAGGAATTCGACGGCCACTTAAGATTCATCAAATGAACAGAAGAAGGCCTCGCAATAGTTCCATCTTCCAGCTCTGCCTTCATTTGTATCATAACTTTCACATTGGCCTCCAAATGCCTTATAAGGTCCTCGAATTCAGAATAATACAGGCGTTTTTGGCTAAGCTCTTCCCTTGCCGAAGTTCGAAGTTTGCTGCTCTCGTTCAAGGAAAAAGTCAAGATTGCCGCCATCACGGTACAGAAACCGGCAACCAATCTGTCAGAGCCCGTCCCCTCTCTGAAAATGAAGAATCCTGCTACTCCGACCGCAAAGATGACGATGTCGACAACTATCATCACACGAAACTGTATTTGCTTCGGAGTCAAGGACTTGTCATACTTATGCTCTACGGACTCTTCCTTTTTTACAATCCTTATCTTATGGACAGAATTCTCCTTCTCGCAAGCCTTCATCATCGTGTATTTGATGAAAAAACTCTTCAGCTTCAGGCCGTACACCTCGTTGATTCTCGAGTACAGATTCTCAAAATTGCTTTTTGTGTCCTCATTGATCGTCAAGACGGCCGCACCGAATAATTTTTCATCCTCCGTTCCCCTATTATCATTTCTCACTAAGCGGGAAAGTTTACTGAAGAAATATCCGTCGTGAGTATTCTTGGCAAACAGCGCATCCGAGTGTGACTCACTTCCGCCGGTAAAAGCATCTCTGTAATTGGAAAGGATCTGCTCAATCTGAAGAATTTTCACGGAAAGGTGACGGAGCAATTCTGTTTTAAAGTCCGCCCTCAACTTAGCGTGCCCATTTTTTTCTCCGTGATAATAGCACAAGTCTACCAGATTTATTAAAGACGCCGTCCTATGGTCACGGAAGGCTTCCAAAGTAGGAGTGCTGGTGATAGAGTCGCTCCTTTTTATGTAAGAGTGCGTTTTTCTACGCGTTCCGGACAAATTGACATCCTTGTAAAGCAAGGCATAAAAATCCAGAAAATCTTCGTATGAACGATGGGCCTTGAAGTATTCCAGCGCGACATCTCCGCCGCCTTTACGTTTAGTATTGAAAAACTCCTCCAAGTCCCGAAGATACCTTTCGAGGATTTCCCCGGAGTATGATTTCGTCCATCCGATCGTGCTGGCATAACAAATATCCCGGACAGGGAGTTTGCGTCTGAAGAGGAAGACCCGCTGAATCCACGACGGGAGGCAGAGGAATCTGGAAAATCTGTTATGGACCCTTCCGCCGTCGTCAAGATGCTTGTTGCCTTCAGCATCGTATTGGGACAATACTATGCCATTGGGCTTCAAACTGCCGGCAATGCTCTTCAAGGCACCGTCAAGCAAAACATCATCCTGGTCAAGAGATACGGCGATGGCATTTTGCACTCTGACACTATGGGCAGAAGCCAACTTCACAAAGCAGCGTCTGATTCTCAATGTCGCTGCAGACGAGCCCTCTCCGCCTGGGGAATCCGTAAAAAACAAATCGTATCCCTGTAGGAAGCCCTCTTCCCTCAGGAGTGAATCCAGTTTATTTCTATGCTCCGGATACCCCTCCTTCGAATTAGGGGTATCGTCGTTAATCAGCAAAAAGACACTTCCCCTCCCCGCATAGGACGCAATGTTTTTTCTCACCGAATGCAAGGCCCCGCGGAGGCGGTCAAAAAAAACGGACTGCTTCTGAGAATCCGAAAGGTAAGCGTCAAATACCCTTACCAGGACATAAATGTCACGCCCTCTTTTCATTGAAAGCATTTCGGAACAAGTTTATTTTCCGGATTCGGTCGGAGAAAAAATCGAAAGTAGCTTCTCGGTGCAGGCTTCTATGACGGATTTAAGTTCAGAAGCATTCTTACAAGGGACTTTTTCTATCAAATTACCCCAATATCCCGAAAGCGCGACGATGGACTTATTTTTACTTTCCAGAATGTACAGCTGTTTCCTGTTATTTGAAATATGCTTAATAACACGGGCGGCGGCAATAATAAGTGCAACAAGAACCCCTGCCGCTAAGATAATCAACAGATTGATTGTTTCCTCATTCATAGTAAAAAGCTTTAGGAGATTTAATCCTCTGCAAGTTAAGCATCTTATTTCTTATTTGCAAAAAATGCAGCGCCAGAAACGGAAGGCTATTCTCCCGCGCGGGCACGATTCCGGGCGTTTTCCTGCCCGCAGGAAAGCTGGAAGGCAGGAAGCCCATGAGCCGACAATCCTCAGAACCTGTAGCACAGCCCCAGGCCGGCGGGGGCCAAAGAAACAGCGAGGCCTTGGTTGTAATTGTCCCGGATGCTCTTCATACGGCCATTGCCGATGCAGAACAAGGGGATGCCGGCACCCAGGCACAACACTCCGGCCCCAGACATTATCTTTGTAATGTTGTACGCTATATTCATCTTCTCCCACCTCTCCGGTTCCAGTTCAGCCTGCGGCCACTCGGAAGTCAAGGCAGTAATGTATCCATACATCCCCCAAGCCAGCAGCCCCGAGCCCACGGCCATCAGGGGAATGCCGGCCGACCTCATCGACACCGCCGGTTTCCATCTTTCCCGGTAAACATCCTCGCCGAGGACCGCGATTATGGACTCACTCGTCTTCAATTTGACTCCATTAAGGACCAGAGTCCCGTTTTTCAGGACCAGGGTGTCGTCATTGCCGCCAACTTTCTGTGCTGCAGCCGTCCACGCCGTGACAAGCAGCAGAAAAACAATTGCAATACTTCTCATACGGCAAAGTTATTAAAAAAATCATTAGATTTGCACTTATGAAAACATACTCTCGCACAATTCCCGCAATACTTCTTGCCGCCCTGAGCGCAGCCCTGACCGTCGCCTTGACCGCAGTCCTGGCGCTCGCCTGCAGCAGCCCGTCGAAAAACAGCAAGGTCGTTTCGACCGAATCCGACGACGCCTCGTCCATAGTCTATTTCACCAAAGAAATCAGCCCGGAAAGCCTTGTCAAGGTCTATGAAGCCCTCGGCGTCAAACAGGAGGGACGCGTCGCCGTGAAGATTTCCACGGGAGAATCGGCCAAGTCCAACAATCTCTCGCCGGAACTTATCGCGCCCCTGGTGAAAAAAGTGGGCGGGACCCTCGTGGAATGCAACACGGCCTATGGCGGCAGCCGCTCGAACACCGCCTCGCACCGTGCTGAAATTGCCCAGCGCGGCTACAACGAAGTCGCCACCGTGGACATAATGGACGAAGAAGGCGAGATAAAAATCCCCGTCAAGGATACCAAATGGATCCAGTACGACATCGTCGGCTCCCATATCCAGAACTATGACTGTATGATCAACCTGGCCCATTTCAAAGGACACGCGATGGGCGGCTTCGGCGGAGTGCTGAAAAATGCCTCCATCGGCGTGGCCTCCTCCAACGGCAAGGTCAATATCCATTCGGCCGGAACGCACGAGCAGGCCGAGGCGAGCGGCGACCTCCACGCACCGGCGGGATGGTTCCTCTCCCCCGAAAAGAACACTCCCTTCATCGAGTCTATGGCCGCCGCGGCGCAGGCTGTCCACGACTACTTCAAAGGGAGAGTGGTCTATATCGACGTAATGAACAATCTCTCAATCGATTGCGACTGCGACGGCAACCCGCACGCCCCCACCATCAAGGACATCGGCATCGCCGCCTCGCTGGACCCCGTCGCCCTGGACAAATTCTGCATAGACAAGGTATTTGCCATCCCGGCCGACAAGGACAACGACACCAAGGCGCTCATCGAGCGCATCCAAAACCGCCACGGCATCCGCATCCTCTACCGCGCCGAAGAAAACGGCCTGGGTTCCACCAGCTATAAGGTCGTGGAGCTGGACTAGCTACAGTTACTTGCGTCAGCCGCTTATACGGTTTTGGCGCGGCAAAAATTGCGTAACTTCGCACTTGCAATGGCAGACAATTACTTGGAAAAGCGGCAGGAAGAACTTGCCCATTATAAAAAGAAAGTAATCCATCGCAGCAATCCCTCTCTGGATACGCTGCTTCACCGCAATCGCAGTTACCGTGGCTTCGACCCCTCGCGAGAGGTCACCGAGGCCGAACTGATGTCACTCCTTTCCGTCATCCCGCTGACGGCTTCCGGGATGAACCGACAGCCCCTGCGCTTCCGCCTCGTCACTGCAGAGAAGGCCCCTCTGGTATGGCCCCACATAAGCCTGGGCGCTGCGCTTGAGGAGGAGCATCTGCCCAAAGCCGGAACGGAGCCCCGCGCCTTTATCATTGTCTGCAGCGCCGTCGCGGAGGATAAAGTGGTGGACATAGACCTGGGTTTTGCGGCTCAGAGCATCCTCCTGAAGGCCGTGGAGAGCGGCCTTGGCGGTGTCTTCATCCTCAATTTCAGGAAAGAGGCGCTGCAGGAGGCGCTGGAACTTCCGCTGCCGCCGCTCGCAGTCATAGCCATCGGAAAACCCGCGGAGCGAATCTTCCTCCTGCCCGTTTCCAGTCCCGACGAAAGCCTCTCTTACTATCGCAAGGACGGCAACCACTATGTTCCTAAATTACAAGCGGAAAGCCTACTGATCTGACCCGGCTCCCTTATTTCCCTTCCTCACGCTGCTTCCGTTTCCGTCTTCGCTGTTCGCGGTTAGCCACCTCTGACTCAAGCACTTCCACTACGGCATCCGTCATCTCGTCAGACCACGTCCTCCCCGAAAAAGCGGCATCCGACCACGGGCATAATTCTTTGTAATCCGAATCAAAGACAATCGTATAAGGAGGGCCGCAGCGGTCATTTACGGACATAAACAACTTGCGACCGTCGCCTAGCAGTCTTGCAGGCCATTTCACGTCCGGGTCGTCAATATGGTCATAGATTTCCTTCGTAATCTCATACAAGGTGCAGTTGACCCCGCCGCCTGTTTGAGCCGTGTACAATCCTCTCTGAGGATCATAGCAACATTTCCATCCGGGTCCTTCTTTGAATTCCATATATACAAACTTATTACCATAGCAAATATAAGCATTTCCCGGAGATCTCGGCTATGCCTTTGAGTGGAGTGCGGGCAATGGGACAATTATCGAACCATTTTCGAGCACTTCGAGGCGGTTTATCTGTTTGGGAGACAAATGATTTGCTCTCAATCTTTATTGCTGCCGTAATACGGAGAATCAGGTTCAGCAACATAGCCATATTTGCGCTCACGATACTCATAACCATCTACGTGGGTTAAGGCAGTTCTTACCAAATCCAAATCAAGACATTCTTCCAACTTGGATATGGTATCCAGAGTAAGATTCTCTGACCCTTTGAGGAGTTTTGATACGTACTGAGGGGAACAATTCATTTTCTTCGCCAGTTCTTTCTGGCTCATCTTGAGTTCCTCCAGGCGGCGCATAACTGTTAAAGCTATGAAACCAGAATAGCGAAGCCAACGGCCGTTCTCACGCCGCCATTCGGCTTTTTCTCTCCATTCGGTTCTAACTTCGTGCTTTTCCAGCACGGAGAGTTCTTTATCAATCACTTTCTTCATTATAATCTTCGAAGCCATCATAATCAAATATGCCGAGCGCGATTAGGTGGTCGCGAACTCTGTTCAGTTTATTGAGCTCCTCAAGAGTATGTTCTCGCTCCTGCATAGTGGCCGTTAGTTTAATTGCTCCGCCGGTGATGATGTATCGGCCAGACTCAAGTCTAATGGCATATAGCCGCAACCAGGAGGTATGAGTATGGTATTGCCCTTTTGCCTTTTCTCTTCCGAGTAACACTTCAGACAGCCGGGTATTCTCCAGCGGCCTAAACAGATCATCCAGATTTGCATCAGGGTCTAAATCCAAAATAAGGCATTCCAACTCGTTCGCGTCATCAACTGTGTCAAATACGGCCCGGTCAATGTCAGTGATATGAAAGAATGAGGATAAATCCTCTACGTGCCTGGTAAAGAACGCCCTTAACCACTCATAATCATTCCATTGCTCAAACACCTTTTCCAAGATGTTTACATTGTTTTCATCGTACATCACAGCCCACAGCCGCCCGTTATCCAGTATCCGTTCAAACTTCATACAACGTTCATTTTTGCAAAGATACAAAGATTCTCTTAAAAATCAACCTAAAAGTTGAATAATTATAAAAAAGATTCATTGATACAAAACACTGATGATGGACAACTGAACTATTAGGAATTCCCGAATAATTCCATTATGGAAAAGATAATCATTTGCAGGATTATCTCCAAATCTGGAGGATTATCAAACAATTGAAAGTGTATAGGTTCACTGCAAACGAAGACAAATCCAGAAAGTACGCGACATATCGCGCCCCTGATGGGGTGTCGAAGTAATGCTGACCGTTGGATTCCCATGCCCGAATACGAATAATAGAAAAATTGCAACAATTTGGAGATGTCGATGGTTTTCCGCTCAAAAATAAATGAGTACATTTGCACTCATGAGAATCAAAGAGAATACGTTCAGGTATTGGAAGGCTTTCTATATAGCCTACTTTTGTTTCTTGATTATTATAGTCTATCTCAACGGCAACCCGTTTCAGGAATATTGGTTCCCTAATATAATTTATATACTATTTGGACTGTCGTTGATGCTAATACTCATTCTGCCCTTCGTTGTTTTGATAATGAAGGAGCGAAAACTTTTCTGGCGTTCATTAGCTGCAACTGTCTTTGCTGTCATTTTCTTCTTACTTTTTAGCTTCTTTTCTATATATACTTCGGGAATGCATGACCATTTTGGGGCAAGGCATCCTATCCCTGAAGGGTTGGAGTATTCACTTCCTAAGGAGAAAGGGTTCCCCGCCAATCCGTCAGATTCCACTACTTGGATTCTGCTTGAGGATGAAGAAGGACAACCTGGTGTCTATTATTACCGATTGTCAGCACCTCAATTGCCAGATGGTGAAATTGCTCTGGAGTCATATGAGGTTACGTCCAATTACAAATTGGATTTTTATGTCAATCATAAACCCATTATTTATCCTATCTCAGGACATACTGCATTTGGGGAGGTGGCATCATCTAAAGCCACCTTGTATGATGGCAGTTGGGGAGAGCCCTATGCTGTGAGAATAGATTTGATATTCACTCCTAAAGGTTCTTCCGAAAGGCGATTACTTACGAGCAAAATTTATTGTCTGGAAGGCTGGAGCCGATAAAAAAGTACCGCCTCTTTCCGAAGCGGCCTGTGCGGGCAATGGGACAATTATCGAACCATTTTTGAAGAGCTGAGAGCTGTGTATTTGTTGGGATTGCAGGTTAATCATTAATCTGACAAAATAGCCATCAGTTCGGTGTTGAACCAGATATACTCCTTGCCGATTCGCTCTTTTGCGAGAAGACCCAGGCCCTCCAGCTGACTGAGGTACTTCTTGGCCGTATTTACGCTCTTAATTGTATTCGAGAGCAGATTCTTGGGACGGATGTAGGGCTGTTCGAACAGCTTGGAAAGGTTGAGTCTGGCCAGAGAGAGTTTGTTCTCCAGGATGATTCTTTCCGTCTTTTCCATCAAAGAACGGATACGGTTTATCTTGTCAATAGTATATTCCGATGTTTGTGAAACGGCTTCGAGCATGTAAAGAATCCACGCCTTCCAGTCCCTGAGTCCCGTTACGCTGTT
>CACZDC010000020.1 GCA_902779785.1 uncultured Bacteroidia bacterium | reverse complement strand
CGCCTTCAACAACGCCGTCAGCGCCTGGAATATGAATTACAAGTATGTCTACACCCTCACCGTGAAGCCGAACAAGACGGTCACCTTCGACCCGGCCGTCGCCGAGTGGGAGGATGTTATCGGAACAGCAACAATCCAGCTCTAAAATGAAGGAATTCCTTCTTGCAGTCTCTGCACTGCTTATGCTTGCAGCCTGCTCAAAGAACGAAATAGCCAACGGCCCTAAAATTTCCTTCCAGGTTGCCCGTTATGCCACCAAGGCCGACCCCGCCGACTATAAGGACAACTATCTCTCTGTCCCCTTCGGTGCCTATGCCTGGTACAAAGGCGTCAGCGCTGCCGACAATACTACTTTTATGACCAACCAGAAGGTCTCCTACAATAGCGCGTTGAGCGTCTACTTAAATTCTGGCAATGTCTACAGGGGCGACTACAATCGTTGCTACGGGCTATCTGTTCGTCCCGTCACAGAATAACAAAACCACCAGATTATCACTCTCATCCAGGGCCACCCAATCAAAGGCGGCCCTGTGTCATTTCATTCCATTTCACATCATAGCTCCCACTTCCTTGCCCACTCCTGCACCTTTCTCCAGTCATAGTATAGAGAGATCATGTAAAGGGCAGAATCGACGACAATACGAAGCTCCGGGAGAATGTCTGAATTGGTTCCGGGTTCTAGCGTCTGTGACATATCTGCGGTGTGAATGTAGTGGTCCTGTTCAAGAGTAATTTTCATGGCGTTTAGTATTTAAGGGTTATCCGCAAATAATCCGAAATCGACGCCATAATAACAACACAGAATTTCTTGACATTGTAAACTAAATCTTTACACTCTTGGCGGATTATGGGATTATTCAACATCACTGCCACCAAGAATTTAAGCCATTTTTTTCTGCCTCTCTATATATGATAAAATTATGAGATAAAAATTGGCAGTAAAAAATCCGGAAATAATTGGCAGCGAGAAAAAAAGAGTCCCGCAGCCCACTCTCCATAGCAGGCCTTCCAATAACGGGTACTCTTTCATCAACCAGAGACGCATCCACACCAAATTCCCAAGCTTGAGTGGAAAGGTGTAGGTTGTGTCGGCTTTAGTATTCATCGGCTATCCTTCCTCAGGGCCGTACCATTGAGCTTTTTCTGATTGGTTAATTCATTCTATTAGTAAGGCAACGGAATCTTTCGGAACGGAGTGTTTTTGGGAAGCGTAATTCCCGGTCAAATTGCAGTTTATAAGCCGAATCCATCCAAATGCGGGGGATTTTTGCTATATTTACACGATTATACAGCAATTAAATAACACCCGATACGTATGGCTGCAATAAATGACCTTATTGCTCAAATCAAGGATTCAGAACTCCGAGCGAGGATTGAGGCTGAATTGGACCGAATGAATAAGCAGAAGAAGTTCGGGCTTGTTTTCGAGGAGCACCTACCGGAGTCCGTTAAATTATATGATGTCCCCGTCAAGAAGAATTCTATCGTGATGGAGAAAGCAGGCGGGAAAAATGTATACAAAGTCATCTCTGTAGAAGACGGGATTGCTGAATGTATAGATACAGGCACTCAGGAGGCAAAGACATTCAATTTGGCCGAGTTGGTGTCCATCGCTCAATTCGGGACCCCCATCTACCCTTACTTGAAACCGATTGATTCCATCTGCAACGCCCCTGATAGCGACCTCTGGCACACCCTGATTGAAGCGGACAACTATCATGCACTTCAGTTGCTGGAATATATGTACGCCGGAAAGGTGGACTGCATCTACATTGATCCTCCGTACAACACTGGGGCTCGTGACTGGAAGTACAATAATGACTACGTGGACGGCGCCGACGAATACAGACATAGCAAATGGCTCTCCTTTATGCAACGGCGGCTGGCCATGGCCAAGAAACTGCTGAATCCGAAGGACTCTGTACTTATCGTTACCATTGATGAGAAAGAGTACCTGCATCTGGGTTGCCTTCTGGAGCAGATGTTTCCGGAGGCACACATTCAGATGATAAGTAGTGTTATTAGTCCCCAGGGCGCCACCAGAGAAAAACAGTTCAGTAGGACGGATGAGTACATATTCTTTGTGGGCTTCGGAAGCGGGGCGCCACAACCACTTGCACTTAGTGAAGAATGGTCGGCAGGAGCTTCGACATTAGCTGGTTCTACATCAATTGTTTGGGACTCATTAAAACGTCGTGGAAGTGGAGCTTCAAGGGCTGATAGACCAGGCCTCTTTTACCCAATATATGTTTCCGAAGACGGAACTCATATTGTTAGAATTGGAGAATCTCTATCCGAAGACATGCCTCGTTCTTCCGTTGCATCTTTGCCAGGGTGTATCACTATATGGCCTTTAAGAAGTAATGGCGAAGAGGGGCGCTGGCAGATATCACAAGAGCAATTGTCTGAAAAAATGAAGAATGGATATGTTCGTTTGGGGAAATTTGATTCTGTCGGTGGGATGTCTATCTCTTATCTGAAAAGAAATGAGCAGAATAAGGTAGAAAGTGGCATTTTTCAGGTAATTGGCCGCAGAGAGGATGGATCAATAATTACCAGTGAAGCAGAGGAGAAACAAAAACGAGTCTGTGGTACACAATGGCGAATCGCATCTCACAATGCTGGAACATATGGAAGCGCGATGCTTTTGAACATCTTTGGTACGAAGCGATTCCATTTCCCAAAATCTTTATATGCCGTCCATGATGCACTACGTTTTTTTGTTGCCAACAAGCCTAACGCCCTCATCCTTGACTTTTTCGCCGGTTCTGGCACAACTCTCCATGCCGTCAATCTTCTTAACGCTGAGGACGGTGGCCACCGTCGCTGCATTATGGTCACAAACAATGAGGTTTCCGTAGACGAAGCGAAATCTCTTACAACCAGAGGCATCCAGCCTGGCGACGAAGACTGGGAGAAGCTCGGCATAGCCCGTTACGTCACCTGGCCAAGAACCCTGTGTAGTATTAAGGGTGTGGACATTAAAGGCAATCCTCTTAAGGGAAATTATATTAGCGACAAAGAAATTCCTATGTCTTCAGGGTTCAAGAGCAACGCAGCTTTCTTCAAACTCGGCTTTCTGGATAAGAATTCCGTTGCTCTTGGCCGTCAGTTCCGTGAGTTACTTCCTGTTCTCTGGATGAAGGCAGGCGCCGTCGGCCCGTGCCCTAAGTTGGAGACAGAAGACCTTCCGACCTGGTTAATCCTGCCGGAGAATAAGGTGGCCGTCCTTATCGATGACAACCAGTATTATGCTTTCAAGCAGGAGATCGAAAAGGCCACCGGCATAGAGACCCTCTTTATCATTACTGACTTTGAACGCGAATACGCCATCATGGCCGACGAGTTGGGCATTCCCAATACCTTCCAGCTATACCGTGACTACCTTGATAACTTTAGAATCAACCAAAGCAGATAGAGCATAATGAGAGTAGACCTTTTATCCTTCCAGCAGAAAGCACTCGGACAGCTGCGTCTGCGTCTTAATAGTGCTATATCCAGTTACCGCAGCGAGAGTATCCCCCAAATCCTTTCATTTACTGCCCCAACCGGTTCTGGTAAGACCATAATCATGGCCGCACTTGTGGAAAGTGTCTTCAATGGAGACGAGTTGTTTATCCATTCTCAAGGCAAGACGGCAATCTTTCCAGAAATGCCAGACTGTGTATTCCTCTGGCTGTCAGATTCGCCGGAACTCAATGAGCAGTCCAAGGCCAAATTCGACCTAAAGGCAGACCGGCTTCGCTTAGGCCAGTGTGTGATTATAGACGATAGCTTTAAGGGCGAGCGCCTCGAAGATGGGCATATATATTTTCTAAACACCCAGAAACTTGGCGTAAATAGCAATCTCACAAAACACACGGACACCCGGCAATACACTATTTGGGAGGTTCTACAAAATACTGTTTCTGAAAAAGCAGAGCGTTTTATCGTCATTATTGATGAGGCCCACCGCGGCGCCCAGGGCCGGGATGCCTCCAGGGCTCAGACTATAATGCAGAAGTTTATTAAGGGCTCTCCCGATGATGGCCTTCCGAAGATGCCTGTAGTGATAGGTATGTCTGCCACCATCGAAAGGTTTAACACCCTGGCTGGCATGACAGATTCCACTATTTTACCGATTAGGGTGTCTCCCGATGAGGTTCGGGCTTCCGGTTTGCTGAAAGACAGGATTATCATAAAGTATCCAGACGATGACGGTTCCAACAGAAAGATAGCAGTCTTGCAAGCGGCAGCGACGGAATGGAAAAACAAGGTGGACCACTGGACTCTCTTCTGCCAGGAGCAGCACCATGCCTACGTCAAGCCAATCTTTATAGTCCAGGTGGAAAACGGTACTAAGGAAGTGCTCACTACCACTAATCTTGATGACTGCATCCAGAAGATTGAAGAGGCTACCGGAATTACGTTTGAGAAAGGTGAGGTCATCCATACCTTCGGCCAAACAAATGAAACTCTGACGGCGAACGGCTTGGAGATCCCTTATTTGGAGCCATCCAAGATATCAGAAGACATGAAGGTGCGAGTGGTATTTTTCAAGGAAAACCTTTCGACCGGTTGGGATTGCCCTCGTGCTGAAACGATGGTATCCTTTAAACATGCCCAGGACTCCACCTATATCGCCCAGCTGTTAGGCCGTGTAATTCGCACCCCCATACACGCCAGGGTAAACACAGACCCCACACTTAACGATGTTTATCTGTTCCTTCCTTTCTTTGACGAGGGAACTGTAGATGATATCGTTAATGCTCTAAATTCGTCTGAAACAGGCGTTATTCCAGAAGTCTACGAAGAGGCTCTTAGTGGTGGTGATATCAAAGTGGCGACGGTGCGGCCTGATGACAGCGGTAGAATAATTCCTCTGGTTGTAAAGCCCCAACTGCCGGAACCCGAAGACAGCTTATTCTCCAATCAGGATTTGGATGACCATTCTCTGCATTCTAATCCTGTTAATGCTAACTATGGATCCGAAACGGACGACGAAATCTATACCGTCACTTGGAAGGTGCCAGAGGAAAAGAAGCCTGCCAGCAAGGGCCCTCACCTTACCCCCACAATGGCTCTTGGTAAGCAGCCAAAAGCAAAAAAATACAACAGGGAATCAATTATCCGGGCTATTAATCAAATGGATCTCACGACCTGCAAGGTCCGTGAAATCAAGATGGAGACCTATTTTGCCTGCTTGATGAACCTGTCAGCATTACTTACCCGCGTAGGGCTATACCCCAACGCAAAATATGATATTCAGAAAGAGGTCGCTGATATAATTCATAAATATGCAGAAGACCTCAAGAAGAATGGAAACTACGAGGATTTATCCAAGAAGATTCGTTCCTTTAAACTCCATTCCCGCTACTACGATGCTTTTGGAAAGTATATCGACGCTGCCGACACCGTTTCGCTCTTAAATGATGATAGCAACTTGGATATGCAGTTCAGAGCCGCAGATGCCACTCTCGGGAAGAAAGGCATTGGCGATATGTATGGACATCTCTATGCTGACGAGGACGACGATACGTCATATATGATTGACATTATTCTCTTCGCCAACGATGATGCGGCAATCGAACAGCTGAATGTGTTTGCTAAGAAACGTTTCCTGGAGCTCCATAAAAAATACCGTATCATTGTTGCCAACAAGGGAACAGAGGCCGTGGTGAATGAATATAAAAAGATTGTGTCCAATTCTGACGAGGTGACGTCCCACGCTTACCACTTGCCGCTGGACTATAGCTATGTGTCCGATCCCAATGGAAAAGAGTGTCAGGATCATCTGTACGTGAATAGTGCTACGGGGTCCATCAAAATTAAGCTTGGTTCCAGCTGGGAGGAAAAACTACTGGAGGAAGAACGGAAGGATCCATATTTCCTCTGCTGGTTACGTAATCCTCCCAGAAAAGATTGGTCATTGGCTATTCCCTATACCATGAACGGTGTGAAGAAGACTGCCTATCCGGACTTTTTGATTATCAAGAAGAATAACGACACCGGCATATCCGTGGACATTTTGGAGCCCCATGACAGTTCCAAGACCGATAATCTCCCCAAGGCAAAAGGTTTTGTTGAGTATGCCAAGGAAAATATTCAAGTAAATAGCATCCAGTTAATCCGGCAGTTGCCTGATAAAACTACAGGTAAACCGACTCTCCGACGGCTTGATCTTTCAGATTTTGAGGTTCAGGAGAAGATTATGCTTGCCAACAACGATGATGACCTCACCAGAATCTTTGAAGACAAGGGATATGTTGCCAACTACGGAGGGCTGTTTTGATTGATGTTATGCAAGACTATATCCAACGCTGCATCGACGGCATACCGGCACTGACAGAAACCATCATCAAAAGTGTTCAAGACAATATTGTTCTAACGACGTATCTTATGTAGAATGCTCCTCGACGACTCATATATCCTCACCGGTCCGACGGCTCCAGCCCTGCATCGAATCAAGAACAGGGTCAGCAATCTTGTCCGCCACTGCCGCTGGTTCTATATCGGACTCACTAACCGGCCGTGGGATAGATTCTGTGAGCATAACCGGAACGATGGGATTGAGTGGGACAAGATGGTGTTGCTATATACGACATCATCACTGGTAAAGGAAGGGCTTTTCGAACAGGACCTCATTCAGTATTATCGAGAGAGTCCCCATAAGAAGAAGCTGAAGAACATCCAAAGTGGCGCTCAAGGCAGGTTAGGCGTCGCTCCTCATTATATCTATGTTTTGTTAAAGTATGATTGACCGCCACCACATATACCTTTACGAACAGAGAAAGAGGGTCACGCTCGAATCAAGGGATGGAACCTATGAGCCTATTATCGGAGGACAGGTTCAGTCGCTGGGTGATGGCATTGAGCGGCTTCTTGTATTTTACACCTACGCCAATCCGAGTGTCTCCGAATTCTCCCAACTCCTTCAGCTCAACATCCCTGGCATCACTCCGCTCGATATCCAGAAGTTCCAGGAAGTCTTTAAGCTCACACACCCGGCAGAAGATTGCAACAAGATTGAGCTATCTGACGTGCCTGCCTATGGAGATAAGGAAGACGGTCTGACAATTCCGGCGGCAGGATTCGTTTGTAATATGAGCCTTGAGGATGAGCAGGCGGTGTTGAGTCGTCTTAGTCAGAACCCGCCGGAGGGAGAGACCGTATTATCACAGGTGGAGAGGTGGTTCAAGAGTTATTGCTACAAGTATAATCTCAGCTATGGCGACGGTAGCGGGCAGGAGAGCATAGACCTGACAGATACATTCCTCAAGATTCATGGTATTGACCCGATAGTATGCAGGCGTATCAAGCGGACATACACGAGTGCGGAGATGGTCGAGAAGAAGAAAGCAGTGGCAAAGGGCAAGGCATTATTCTTTTTCGGAATAGTGGTCTGGCTGGCAGTTTCCGTAGGTCTCCTTATTGCCGGGAACAAGACTGACTCTTTCATCGGTGGCGGATTATTGCTCCTTCTTGGTTTCCTGCTGCTGGTGTGGCCGATCATCTGGTTTATTGATAAAGGGAAACGAGAATAACGCCGCAACACGTAAAAATTGAATTAACAAGATAGACCTATGACACAAACAGACATACAACGCATAAAAGATTTCGAGTACAAGTTCAATGAGGTCTCACGGGTAATGGCTGCTCTTGATATGGCACTGGATGAATACACTGACATCAAGAGCTATATCGGCGACTTGAAGGACTATATGGAAAGCGGTCAGTGGAAGGCGGATTTCGAGGCTGACGAGAGGGGTGAGATTCCGGCCGACATTGAAAGGGGTGTACTGAGTGAGGATGGGCTGTATGATTTGCTGGAGGACATGGAGAAGATATTGGGGAGAGCAAGGGGGATATAGTGAGTTGATATGGAGCGGTACATCTTCGAGGAACTAGTGCGTAAGTGATGTATTGTTCGGAAAATAGATGAAAAAATATGGGCTTTATAAAGGAAACAACATTATTTGCCGCCAATCTGGAAAAAGACTTGGCAGGAAAAGACATCGAGTATGGCAAGTTGGTTGACAATCTATTATTGCAGTGCTTAGGAGAAGATCTGGATGATTTGCCTGAGGACGGTGATGTCTTTTTCGCTGCATTTAGAAGGAAGTACCATTTGCTTAAACTGGTTTTTCAGAAGTTGCTGGTGGTGAATTATGACTTCTTTGTCCGTTCAGTTCTGTTTGGAAATACTTATGCTAGAGAGGAGGATATAAGACTTGCAAAAGAAAAGGGGCTTTTGACTAAGATTCCGGCTGAAGAACTCTATAGCTTTTTTATTCATTTCAACAGTGACGCGTCATATGTATTATTCCGAGACCTTGACTGCCCTCTGACTGAAGTTGAGCTCCTAAGAACAAGTCTCGCTGATAGGAACAAAGATTTATTCGTTGAAACCTTCAATAGAATAAAATGCGATAAATCATCCCTTTACTTCGTTGCCGGCTGTTTGGGGACTGCGTTTGAATTTATTATGAAAGCGTTCGTGGAGCCGCAAGATGTTTACAATTATCTATATTGTACAATCCCGAACGGAATCCCAGCCATAATAAGGAATTCTGTACCGGGCTTTAAGGAACAGATTGAGTCATATATTAAATCATATAAGGGAGATGACAATGTGGATGAGAATAAGAGACCATCTTCAAAAGAAGAACTTCAAGTTCTGGAACAAAACGCTTTACAAAGCATGGATGGCTCTATTCTAACGACATTATCATCTGCAAAACAAGTGATTATCGAAATGGAGAGGGTGTCGGAACTGTTCCCATTTGAAAAGGCGTATGTTGATTCAATCGTCAATAATCCGGAACTGCAACCATATTTTGAACAACTGCCAGATACTGTTGATACCTATTCGGAACCAGAAGAGGAGACAATAGTTGATGATGTAAAGCAATCGGGGGTTAATGACGGGGAAAAGAAGTCAAACGCTGGAGCCACCCACACTTCACGGAAAGATGCTATTCTCCCTGAAGGTTCTACCCAGTCGACAATTGCAGAAGAGCAGTCCGAGAATGAAGGATTACATTGGCCGACGGACGAGGAGTTGGAGGGGTATGAAAATAACTATAATAGTTCTGAATATTTCGCGGAGAGTATTTTTGGTGTTGCTCCTAATATTAAAGCGTCTGATGTTGAACAATTGTACAACTGTTTGACGCAGCCTAAACTCAAAGTGTTAGAGGATAATCTGGAAACGAAGCTTATCTTCCTATCAAGGTATACCGGGAAAAAGATCCCCCATCTTGAGCTCAGACAACTTGAATGGAAAGTTCTTAATGATGGAGATAAGGCACTTGGATACCTTATTAAAACTACCGGGGCCGGTAAATTTGCAACTGGCATCAAATTTTTCTATTATCTGGGTAGGAATGGGGAGAAAACACAATTTGAACGAAAGCCTGTTGCCGAGGGTGGTCATGCCTGGGCTAATGCTGGTCGTCAAGAAAAGACAAGGGGACGTTTCGAAAAAGAACTGAATAGATTTATTGAAAAATATCAAGAGGAGCACAGCGAGTAGTTCTACACCTTAATAATATATGGAGGGCCGCATTCCGAAAGGAGTGCGGTCTTTCTTTTTTGCATCCTCACTCCAGAAATAACGGAAATAATAATGTGTTGTGAAGCGTTATCAATGTTATTCCCAACCTTGCAGCCGGATTGGACAAGTTGGGGATTATTTATATGCAAATACGGAGGTGTAAAAAAAAACAAAAATAACGAGATGTTGTGAAGCGTTGTGATTGTTATTAAAAACTTTGCACCCAGAAACAACAAACAAAACTTTTAAAAAGTAATACAATGGATCAAATTCAGAACACCGAGGCCATGGTCCAGGATCAGAACCTCACTCCCGCTCCCCAGACTGGAGTAGAACAGAAAGAAACCAGCGAAAGCATGGAAAGTACAGAACAAATTGCCCCTGTTGCCACACTTGGTCAGCAGCTGGCAGGTGAAGAGGCTACCAAAGTGCCCACTCCCGAGACTCCGGCGGACGCGCCCGCTACCGCTGAGGCTGACACCCCCGAGTCCACCGAAGAGAAGGTGGATGGTACTACTGAGCACATCTCCCTGGAGCCCGTTACTCTGGAGAAACACCGTATATACTCTACTTCTGAGCTGATCTCGATGGGTGTGCGTTTTGCGCGCCTAGCAGACAACAGGGATATAAACGACGGTGCCGTAAAGAAGAAGATGGTGTCCATCAAGGCTGCTGGTGGCGTCATCTCTTCCTCTCTATTAGTCCCTGCCAGGATATGTCTAGAGCAAGGGCACAAAGTTGAGCTGAACGGCGAGGAGGTAACCATGGAGACACCAGGCCTTGATAACATCTACGTTCTCGTCGACGGCCAGCATCGGGATGAAGCAGTGCGAAGACTGAACAACTACCCCGAGAAAGACGCAGCAGGACTCCCACAGAAGTATGAAGATTACTTCAATATCCCGCTCGTAGACAAGTATAATGTAAGTTGCCTCCTCCGCGAGACCAACACGGCTACCTTCCCGTGGAAGGATCGGCAGTACCTCAGTAATCTTCTGATGTTAAAGCCTGAGAAAAAGCTGGAACTTCTCAACGAACTCCAGGAACATCCCCAGGCGACGACAAAGGCAGCCCTTCACTGGCTCACCTTGGATACCAGCCGTACTCTCTATTCCAGAAATATCGTGGCGGCCATGCTGGATGATAAAGTGCTGACGGAGATCAACGATGTCGATTCTGACAGGCTCAGTGCGGGGAAGAAAGCCTTTTCTGCCGCAGAGGACGCCTTCGGAGCCACTCTGGCAGGAACCACACCTTTCTCGGACTGGGCGGTCGAAACAATCATCAACAACCCAAAGGTCTCAGCAGTGGATATGGCCAATACGCTGGCGGCTTTCTTCAAGTGGTTGAAGGAGCAAGGGAAGGCAACCACCTACATGAGTATCAAAGGTCAGAAGGCCACATCTGCTCAACCCTTCATCGCCAAGGATACGGCAATCCGCCAACAGCTTGGTGCTGATTACAAGGACTATCTTGCAACCCTTGAGAAGTAATGTTTAACCACAGCCCCAGTGCCCGGGAGCGCTGGGGCCTTTAATCCTTTTGAATATGCTTCCCTATGAGCAACTTATGCGGATGAAGGAGTTTGTTCCCGATCCGGCACTATCCAACAATTTTCTTACAGGCACTCCGCTGGACTTAACTCTTAGTCGAGAAGGAGGTTTGCCTAAAGGAACAGTCTATCTTGTTTCCGGTCCGGCTGGAGTCGGAAAATCCACAATTGTCCTTACGGCGGAGGCGAATATGCTGGCGGGGTGTCCCGATGGCAAGTTCCTCTATATCAGCGTGGAAATGAATCCGGGTGAGATGAAACCTATTGCTGACCGCTTTGAAAAGACCAAAGAACTCCCTGTCCTATTTGTCCCCACTGGCGGAGGTCCAGTCAAAACATCGAATCTTCTCATGTCTGTCCTGAAAAGGGGCTGGGATGTTGTAGGCCTTGATTCGTATGAGGCACTAAAACACGTCCTCCGTTTCTATGAGAAGATGTCCTCGGCCGAAGCCGACCAGTTCATCATGGATCTTCTGCATTTTCATGCCGAAGGGCATAATGACAGGGGTGTCTCAACGTCATTCCTTGTCCTTCAGATGGAGACTAAATCCGGGACTGTCCGCGGCTCGAACACCTTGGTTCATGGCGTGACCTCCCATATGGAAGTCAAGTTTGTCAACAAGGAGGATCCGTTCTCTAACCGGTATATCACGTTCCCCAAACATCGCCGGGGTATGGAACACACCCGACTATTCTTCGACCTCCATGAGGATGGCGATGTCTTCTACGACCTTGAGTCTTATTTGGAAGAGTTAGACCGTGGACGTTCCAGGTATAACATCAAGCATAATCGGTCGTCACTGTCCGCCAAGTTGGACGAAATGTTCCAGAAGGCACTGACCGGATCGAAATAATGTTAAACCAGGGATGCGGCCGTACCTGCTCCTGCGGCCGCTCCCACAAAACAATGTATTAATATGACGAAAACTGCAACTATGTACGAATTATCTTCCTGTCCTCTTAGGAAAGAGGACTGGGAATCAGTTGGTTATTTGGAAGATTTTTTCTTTCCGCTACGCCGACCTTGGTTAATAAAGGCTGTCCAGTCAATAGAGGATGCCGAGGATTATGACTTTGAATTACGTAATATGGAAATAAACAATCTTCGGGAGGAATTACCTGAAGGATATGATCTCAGAGTTGAGTCCGGGACAACGAGAATAATCGTCTACGATCCAGAGCATTATTGGAAAGATGTCATGACAAAGCTGGATTCTTTAGCAAAAGAAGCGGCAGAAATTGATCCTGTCAACGGAGGCTGGGATCCTCAATCATGGTGGGTAAATTTTGTAGACGCGGCTACGGGCACTATGATTTATTTTCGGGATATCGAGATGGTAATGACTCTGAATGAGTTTCTTCTCTATATGATTCGTCAGAAGGGGGAAATCCCGGTCTTGTACATAGGCGGGATCTTTGACATCGGAGACGAGTAATTGAAAAAGATAACGGGAAGCATCTGTCATTACTACTGTTCATTTTTGTTGAATTGTTTATCACTGCTCCGGGGACAGTAACGGAGCTATTAGAAAAAAGAGATTATGGATCCTAAGGATTTTATGAAAAAGACCCATGCTGCGGTAGTGGCAGGGCAGAAAGTACCCACCAGGGAAGAGCTGAACATGAAGATTAAGAATACCGTTAGATCATGGTGGAAGAATGAGACGAAGGGATATCAGGGGTTCAGGGACAAAGGGAAATCTGACCCGGAATTCTTTGCCCACAACTTTGCAAGAGCGGGTGTCGGTATTAAGGATGGCTGGGATTTTACAAAGGATACGCTGCGTGGATACATTGATGCTGAATCGTTGGATGATCAGGGAGATAACTGGTTTGCGTATCGTGATGAATACAACCGGACGGCCTTTGATAAGAAATTTCGGGATGGTTTTGAAACACACTGATGGCTAAAATCGGCGTTAATATTGATCCAGCGGGGCAGGTGGAGATGCAATTCCTCACCTGTTCCGCCATGCTTCCTGATAAACCAGGCCTATACTTCCTGTCACCATCCTGTGGGTCTGGGAAGAGTACCTGTATTGCTGCGGTCGGGAAGGAGAAAAAGGATTTAGGCGCACTGATAGTGGTTCCGACGAAGAAGGATGCGGACGAGATGGGAAACAGGATTGCGAGTCTTGGCGTCCCTGTGTCCAATATCTTTGTCCTCCACTGCCAGAATATCGCCGCTTTGGATAAGTACCGGACAACACCTAGCGCCCTGTCAGATATTCCCATCCTCATCGTCACGTCAGTCAGAATACAGATTGACCCCTTCCCTCTCTTCCTGAATTATAAGGGCGGCACACGGGGATACATCTTCATCGACGAGCTGATCAACTTCTATCCTGACCCCTTCCAAATCCCCAACGGCCTTTATGAGATTGTTTCCTATCTGGATCAGCATAAGACCCACAATGGAAGGAAGGCGATCGATGAGTTTACTGTCGATGGGATTACCTGGTTCCGGCATATTTACGACAATGAGAAGGCAATGGAGGCTGCGTATAAGTTGTCCGGGAAGGTAGGTAAGGCCCTGCTCCCGGATAAGACGCCCCTCGACCGGATTAAACGAAACATGATTTTCCGGCATATAATCGACCACGGCTTCACTCCTATCGACCAGAGGATACAAGACGTGGCGGGAGGGAGTGTAACCTGTCTTTTCGATGGGACGGCCGACATACTTTTCCAGAAGAGGGATTCAAGGGTCGTTGCAATTACTGGAGACAGGTATAGCAGCGATATCCAGTTTGCAGTATTTCCCTTCCGGATGAAGCGACATAACCTCGAATACTGTCAGGCTAATGACATCCAACGCCTCGCCCCTGAATTCGTTAATCTGGCAACGATGCTCTCACAGTCCGAAAAAGTGCTCATTATCTCATGGAAAACGGTCGATGGAAAGGCTTGGAAAACGTTAGATGGCAGGACTGAACACTATGAGGGGCAGGAAGACGCAGTGTATGGCTTTCCCGACATCTTGAAACAATCTCTTGCATCCGCTGGCGCCAAGATGGACAATATTTTCATCACATATCGCGGCAGTGGACAAGACCGTGGCAGTAATGAATTCCGTGACTGTTCTGCGGTAATCTTCCTTGGCGAATGGGGGCTCCCGGAAAAGCCCATAACCGACCAGATATCGGGAATGTTCGGCTTCAAGATGGATTACTTCGATTACCGTGTTTCCCTCCTTGTTCAAACTGTCTGCCGTTCGAGAATAAGGATGCATCAGGGTTTGCCAATAAAGGTGTATTTCTCGTCGGATATCAACTATAATATGGCCTATGCGGTTCAGGAATACTTCAAGGCCAATTCTGCTTCCTCCTGCAACATCGGCGGACTCATCAAACCTTGTCGGATATTAAGCAAGCCAGACAAAGGGAATCTCTACGACGTTACCAGGCTTTACACTTATGACCCTCTGATTCGCCGTGCCGTCGAATCAGGTACTACGTATGCATTCTCGATTCCACATAGTACCCTTTTTGGATTGGTGCCAAAGGATAGAAAATCAAAGGCCCGTTATACCAGATTGATACAGTTCATGAAAGCATTTGGTATTACTATGACCATCACATAAAAAAGCCATTTTTTTCCAGTCCTCTATATAGTGATATAAAATGTGATATAAAAATGGCTATCAATTAATTACGAAAATAATGTCATTGAATCTTACCCTGGTTTCGACCTTTGACAATATCTTCGAAACCACCACACCCACTCACAGGCCCATCTTGGAGGTACTATCCGAGATGAGGAATCCTGGACCTATCCTGAAGAAGAATCTTGAAATGATTCGGAAAGCGGCGACGCCCGGGGAGCAAGCGAAACTGAAGGTTCAGCTTCTTCCGGTGATCTGTCCTTCAGGTACTTTCTCCAGTAGAACCGACACTGCCCTTATCGATTATTCCGGGATTATCTGCTTGGACCTGGATGATACGCTAGATATTCCCGGCATGAAGGCTCTATCGAAGACTTTCCCCTACACTCTTGCTGCCATGGTTTCGCCCACGGGAACAGGCGTAAAGGTATTTGTCCTCACTGACCTCCAGGATCCGGCACGCCACTCTGATCTCTACCATCATCTCGGCAGCATCATGGGATTTAAGAGCCGTATTGACCTTAAATTCGACCCGTCCTGTAGTAATCCTTCTCGTGCTTGCTTCTTTTCCGTCGATCCCAAGATGTATATAAACGCAGATGCAGAGCCTTATCACGTGGATCTTGCGACACTACCAATATATACACCTCCAGCAAAGACGTCGACAGTAGTGCCCCGGATAAAGACGGACATTGCCCTTGACGACATTGATTTCCCTGCACCACTTAAGGATGCAGGACAGATACGGAATGCCATCAAGGAGTCTCATTCTCTTTTTGAGGCAACCCATCCGATGTTCCAGGGTGTCCGCAACGTCAATCTCTTCACCCTGGCCTTCTTCTTCCGGCTCGATGGTATCCCAGAAGATGTTGCAACCGATTATCTCGTCGCTTACTATTCTGACCCCGCTGGTGGCTTCACGGCGGCGGAGATCAAAAGAACAGTACAATCAGCATACAATAGATAAACAATAGGATTTGCCTATGGTAATACAAAACAATGTTATCACAATTGCTCCGCAGGCGGTAGCCGTCGGCGTTGTAGCAGCAAACAATGAAGGTAGAGGCTTTGAAATGAACGAAAATAAATAGGCGTCGCTCATAGTGGCGTCGGCGGAAAAACTCCGTGGCTGAGTCCAGAAAGCGAGAGTCTGTTCTTTTGTATTTCAAAGCGATTTATGAACAAAACCAAAAAATAGAGGAGAAATTAGATGAATTAATACGAGTAACATGTAGATTAGCGGATGCCATAGAGCATTCCCCCTCAGAAAGACAGATAATATATGGTATAACGGGATTGCAGGAGTTCCTTAATTGTAGTGAATCCACCGCAAAACGGATAAAGTCCTCTGGGATTCTTGATCCTGCAACGTCCCAAATAAACAGAACGATTGTATTCGATGCACAAAAGGTTTTGGAGCTGCTTCGCTCGTCCAAAAGTACGTGGACGTATCTTGGTGGCAGAAAACTGAAATCAATGAAAAAGTAGTATATTTGTAGCCCCACCTAAACAACCTTGGTGGGGCTTTGACATACTGTGATTTAATGACTTACTCAGAGGGTGGAAGGGGCTACAATAGGGGTTACAACGTTATACAATAATGGCCCCTGTGTCTCTCCAGCGGCCATTAATACGTGATCCCGGCGCGATTATGTGGGTAGAAGGTCTGGATGCCTAGGGGCTACAAGAAGGGATACAAGAGTAACAAAAAACGGCCCCTGATAACTCCAGAAGCCGATTATTGTGATTCCGTTGGGACTCGAACCCAAGACCCACAGCTTAGAAGGCTGTTGCTCTATCCAGCTGAGCTACGGAACCATTCCCGCAAAAGGGGACTGCAAAGTTAGTGAAAAATCGGCAATTTACAATTTCTTCTTTGCGGTGTTCCACTTTCCGTATACTTCGGAGACGTTCCCGGCGGTGATGAAGGAGTCGATCTGCTGGGACTTCATAAAGGCGAGAAGCTCCGAAAACTCATTCTGGGTGAGCAGGGTCTGGATTTCGAAGGAGTCGTTGAGGGAGAAGCCGCGCTTGATGGGATAGAGGGTGCAGCCTCGGTGGAGGTCTTCGATGATATGTTTCCGGATTATTTCATAGTCCTTGGAAATGATGCAAACCCGCTTTTTGCGGTTGAGACTGGCGGTGAAATAGTCCAGGGCGATGCCGTTGATCCAAGTGCCGATGAGGCCGATCACCACGAGGCGGAAGGGGTTGATGGCGAAGGCAGTAAGGCAGATCAGGGCTCCGGCGAGGGAAACCGAGGTACCTATGTCCATATGGAGATACTTGTTAACTATCTTCGCGAGGATATCCAGTCCTCCGGTGGAGGCGTTGATATGGAAAAGGATGGTCTGGGAGGCGCTCAGGATGAGGACGAAGCAGAGGAGGTCGAACCAGGGGTCGTTCATAAGGGAGGTCTGGCCGGCCTCGAGCAGCGACTCGACCGGAAGGATCTTTTCCCAAAGGTCCACGAGGGGGCCGAGGATGAGAGCCGTATAGACCGTCTTGGCGCCGAATTCCTTCCCTATCAGTATCCACGCCAGGACGAGCAGGATGGCATTTATTATGACAATTACCTGCGAGACTTTGATGGCGAGGCCAGCGCTCTGCAGGAGATTGCCTATGACTATGGACAGACCTGTGATGGACCCGACCACAAGTTTGGACGGCATAAGGAAATAATAGACGGCGGCGGCCGCGACGGCCATACCAAGGGTCATAATTATCAGTTCCTTCCAGAATTTCCAAGTTCCTAATACCTTGAGAATGTCTTTCATTTTACTTAGTTTTGCAAGACGAAGATACGAATATTCTTTGTATTTTTGTACGGACTGAAACGCCTGAAGAATGAAAAATTACATCCAAGAGAACAAAGAACGCTTTTTCGAAGAATTATTCTCCCTGCTGAGGATACCCTCCATCAGCGCCAAACCCGAGCACAAGGTCGATATGTACAGTTGCGCCCGACGCCTGACGGAGCTTCTCAAGGAGGCCGGCGCCGATCTGGCCGAGGTCTGCGAGACTGCGGGCAACCCTGTCGTATTCGCCGAAAAGAATATCGGCGCGCCGAAGACCGTACTTGTCTATGGCCATTATGACGTCCAGCCCCCTGAGCCGATAGAAAAATGGCGGACCGACCCCTTCGACCCGGTGATCGCCAGGGACCCCGCCACCGGAGAGGAAGCCATCTACGCCCGCGGCGCCAACGACGACAAGGGCCAGCTGTTTATGCACCTCAAAGCCTTCGAATATCTCGTCCGCAAGGGCCTGCTAAGGCACAATGTCAAATTCATCTTCGAAGGAGAGGAAGAAATCGGCTCCCCCTCGCTCCCGGAGTGGATAAAAGACCATACAGAACTGCTGAAGGCCGATGTCATACTGGTTTCGGACACGACTATGATCTCCGAGAAAGTGCCGTCGATCAACTGCGGAATGCGCGGCCTGGCCTATCTCGAGGTCACGGTGACCGGTCCCGACAAGGACCTTCATTCCGGCCATTACGGCGGCGCCGTGGCCAATCCGATCAACGAACTCTGCGCCCTGATAGCTTCCCTGCACGACGAAAAGGGCCGCGTTACCATACCCGGTTTCTACGACGATGTGGTCGAACTTTCCGCCGAGGACAGGGCTATGCTGGCACGCGCTCCCTTCGATATGGACGAATACAAGGCCTTCCTGAAAATCGGCGAAGTCAAGGGCGAAGAGGGCTACAGCACCCTGGAGCGCACCGGAATCCGGCCCTGTCTGGACGTCTGCGGCATCTGGGGCGGCTATACCGGAGTGGGTGCCAAAACCGTCCTCCCCTCCACCGCCCACGCCAAAGTATCTATGAGACTGGTCCCGAACCAGATTTCCGAGGACATCACACGGAAGTTCACTGAGCATTTCAAAGCCATTGCTCCTCCATATATTAAGGTAGACGTCAAAGCCTGCGAGGGCGGCGACGGCTTCTTGATTCCTATCACCTCGCCGGCGTACAAGGCCGCGGCAAAGGCTATGGGCGAAGTCTATGGCATCGAGCCGGTACCCTCACGCGGCGGCGGCTCCATAGCCATACTTGCGGTGATGCAGCGCCTTCTCGGCGCCGACCCTCTGCTGATGGGCTTCGGCCTCGAGAGAGACACAATCCATTCACCCAACGAGAGTTACCTCCTCCGCCAGCTTTTCGCTGGGATGGAAAGCCTTACACTGTTCTATAAATATTACGACTAGAACTGGACGTCGAAACCTATGGTCCAGCGGTAGTTGCCTGAAGGAAGCAGGTGAGTTATGCGGTGGGAGTAATCCACTCGCAGTACCCGTAGTATGTTCGATATGCCTATCCCGGCTTCGAGATAGGGCGTGCGCAAACTCTGGAGGCCGTCGATGTATTGAAGCGGCGCAGCGTCCAGATTCTGCGGAGAAATCACCCCGTAAACCGCATTGAAAGAGATTATCTCCCTGAGGTCCAGTTTCTTAATCAAAGGGATATGCCCAAGGATCAGCCCGTCCAGATTGTGCTCGAACATAAATGAAGCCCAGCGGTCGGAGGCGAATTCGTAGTAATTCATACAGGAGAAGGCCGTCTTGTCACGGAAATAGGTCTGGTTTCCCTCGTGCAGTTTCAGCAGGGGATAAGGAACCCGCCCCCAGATTGCTCCGCCGTAGAGACGGATATTGGAAAAGCCCATTACCCAGGACGGAGTCTTCCACTCGAAGGCGGCCTCCGTCTTAAGGTACCACAGTTCAGACGGGCACTTGCTCTCACCTCCCGTCGCCGAGAAAGTCAGGACCGGATAACGGGTGTAGAGATGTTTTTTGTCAAAATGCCCACGGTGGATTCTTTCATCCCAGGCCAGGCGGAGCGACAATCCCGCTTCGGCGCAGCTTATGTACGGAAGCACTTCGCCTCCGCCGGAAGGGATGAAAGGCACCGAAGAATTGCCGAAAATCCTACTGTAACCACCTGAGGCAAAAAGCGTTGCACTTGGCGACACCTCCCACTCATACAGCCCGGAAAAGCGCAGGCAGAGGGTCTGTTTGTCTCCGAAGCCGGAAGAGGCTACTGAGGTCAGCATATTGTTGCCGCTCATCACCCCTGTCCCTGAGCCGAGCTGCATATAATCGTAGAGGGCGGTCAGAGTGAGTTTATGGGTAATGTCCCGTCGGATCATATACTCCCCGGAGGCGAACCATTTCACTTTCTTGTCGCCGAAGCCATAGCCCAGGCCGAGTTTCAGCCTGATGGAAGGATGGAGTTTTTTCGTAGTCCTCAGGCCCGTGCCGATATGGACGCCCTCGTGAGTATTGTACGTGACGAGTTTAGTCCAGGGACCCGGCCCGATCTTGCTCTCTTCCCCTTCCACATAGCCGGTGATAAGACTTCGGAAAAGCCAGTGCAGGCGGTTGTAGCTGGGTTTTTGCTTGATCTCATCGACCATTTTCACTATGCCTTCCTCCCTCGGGGACAGCGGTACGGGACGAAGTTCTTCCCAGGGAGCGTCCTCCGTGACAGAACTCATATCCACCTCGTCCCGTGAGCGCCAGACCTGCTCCGGAATGGGATCTTCCGTATATTCCCCATAGACAATATGCCTGTGGCCGAGGAAAGATATGAGCTTGGAAGAGTCGCTCGCCGCGATGGAAAAGTCGGCGAAAAGCCTCTCTTCGGAGGGATAATACTTCCCGGAAGGGGTCCTGGAATATCTTGCATCCAGGTTCAGATGCCTTATCCAGTTGACCTGGGACTTCGGGGACAGGGAGACGTGGACAGAACTCAGGCCGAGGTCCAGCGAGTCCACATAGACCTGGCCGTCCAGGACAGGCGAGGTCACGGCAGGCTTGGGATGGAAGCGCAGGCAGAAGGTCTTGCGCCCGTCGACATAAAGGCTATCAACGAGATAATAATTGTACAGGGCCCTTCCGCTGCGGCTCAGCGGAGAGGGGACATTCAGGTTGAAAAGAGTAATCGTGCCCTTGTAAAGGTTGATCGGGAGCAGATAGGATCCGGAATACTGGGTAATGAAATTGTCCGGCGGAATGCCCGTAATCCTGTTGGCGTGGATGATTTCCTTTTCACCGCGTTCAAGACTGTGGTATCTGCGTGAACTGGTTTCAGAGAGGAGGAAGGGGACATAGCTCACGCCTGTCACAGCCGAGGTGTCGCGATACTCCAGCACATCCTTCAGGGTGTTCCTGAAAAGGGCGGACTTTACCAGGTCTTCGGCGTGGGTCGCGTCAAGTTCCATCTTGGAATAGACATCCGTGGACCATCTCTCATAGAGGGTGTGGTCGTTGCGGCGGCGGGCGTCGGCTATGCGGTCCAGGAGGCGCTTGATATAGCGCTCATCGGGCTTGACCACAGATGCCGTGATGCTCGAAGGATCCTCCTTGAGGCGTATGTCAAGCGAGGTGAAACCCTTGGCCACAGGCTTGGAAAACGACTCATAGCCAAGGAGTTGGGCGCTGAGGACTTTTGCCGCAGGGTCGTTGGTTTCAAGATAGAAACGTCCGTCCTCCCCCGTGGACACACCGATCGTAGTCCCTTCGAAAAATACCGCCACGAAGGGCAGCGGCTCCCCCGACTCGCTGTCACTGACCAGCCCGCGGACCTTGGTGGTCTGTGCGCAGAGAATACTGCCTGCAAGCAGTCCGGCAATGGTCAGGAAAAGACGGGACATCTACTTTTTGTCGAAGTACGGAGCGGCGTACATACTTATCATATCTTGTCGGAGGGACTCCGCACACTTCCCGATGTGGGCAAGGAAGGCCTCCTTCTCGGCCTCGCTGTAGGAGCCGTCCGGGACCGTGGCGCCCATAAGGGAGGCGGCCACATAATTGTTCGGCCAGAGGCGGTAGGCAGCGTGGACCTTGCGGTCGATAAGTGCGGCCACCTCGCGGTGGAAGGCATTGCGGGGCAGGCTCCTCAGAGGGGCGAAGTCCTTCTCTGACAGGGGCTTGCCGACTTCGAAATGGACACGGCCCTTGGGCTGGGTAAGGCCTGTCAGTATACTGTTGAAATCCTCGCCGGGCTTCTTGACGTAAGTGCCTCCGGAGCGGCGCGCAGCAAGTTCTGCGGCCTTCAGGGAGTCGCAGGGCTCCCATTCGTAGGACACCGTGATGGGCACGATATTCAGCTCGGCGATGTCCCCGGCCATTCCGAACATCTTGATGATTCCAGGATCCGTCATATCGTGTCCGTCCTTGGTACGCCCGTTCCTCTGGGCTATCCAGACTGACTCGCCCTTTTCCAGAATGCAGTAGCGGATATATGAGGACAGTTCCATCGACTTTTCCAGGAACTCCCTCGGGGAAGCGACGGTATCAGGTCTTTCGACGCGGAACATCTTGTTGGACTTGCCGAAATCTATCACAAACTGGCCTTCCATAAGGTTGGCGCCGAAGGTTATCTCCGTAGTGTCCCGGCCTATGTTCATCAGCAGGTCCTGGAGTATGGCGGCGTCCAGGACTATGTCCCTGTGATTGGCCACAAAAAGGTATTTCCTGTCGTCAGGAAGTTCTTCCAGGCCGCTGATAGTCAGCTTATCTATGGTCTTTAGCACGATTGCCCATACCACATCGTAGCCGAAACTGCTCTGGAAATCACGCACGGTCCTGCAGGAGCGCAGTCCTGCCGCAACCTCCTCGAGCGTCTTGTCCGGGAAAAGGTAGCTGCAGACTGTCGGAAGGAACTTGTCGCTTGCCATCCGCTCCATTGCGGCGGGAATCTCGTCGTCCCTGTATGGGCGTATTCTGTCAAACATTCTTTGCTCGTTTATCAATGAATTTCACGGGTTTGCGGCTCTTGGCCGGATAGTTGATCGCGGCGACCTCCGGGACGGGCAGGATCTCGATTCTCGGCGCAACGCGGATACGCGAACGGAAACGGTCCTTGAGGTCCTTGACCACATCGAAATCCGGAGTGTACTTGAGTCCCAGCTTGACCACCACATCGTCGGTCCCGGCGTCGCTGTCCTCGACCACAACTACGTAGTTTTCAACGTATTCCGTATTGTCAAGGACATCGTTCACAGCCGGCGGATAGAGGGTCGTACCCTTGAGTTTGATCATATTGTTCTTGCGGCCGACAAGAGGAGTCAGCCTGTAGGACCAGCGGCCGCAGCGGCACTGGTCCACTATCTTTGCGGCCATATCGCCGGTGCGGAAACGGAGCAGCGGCATACCCTCTACGCCGAGGGTTGTCACCACGACTTCGCCGACCTCACCGTCAGGGACGGGAAGGTTGTCCTCGCCTATTATCTCGACTATGATAAGTTCGGGATGGACGTGGCCGCCGCAGCCGTACGGGCACTCTGAGAAGGTCGCGCCCATCTCGGTGGAGCTATAGGTCGCGAAGAGTTCCACGTCCCATTTTTCCTTGATTCGACGGCCCAGGAGGTTCAGTTCGAAGTTCTGGTCGCGGAGGCCTTCGCCGATTCCGATGATGCGCTTGACGGAGGAGTTACGGTAGTCGATTCCGTGGTCCTCGGCGTACTGGATGAGGCGGAGGATGAAGGAAGGGACGCACATTATGGTGTCCGGTTTTAGGCGCTGGATGGTGTCCCACTGCAGTTCGGGGATGCCGTTGCCGACGCGGATGATGCTGGCCCCGAGCTCCCTGATGCCGAGGAAATAGGCCAGTCCGGCCATAAAGCGCTTGTCTATGGTCGTCATCAGCTGGACTATGTTTCCTTTCTTGACGCCGGCACATTCGAAGGACTTTTTCTCGTTGTAGGCAAGTCTCTGGAGGTCCTTTTCAGTGCAGCCGAAGGTGACGGGGTCGCCGAGGGTGCCGGAGGTCGTCACGTAGTCGACTATCGCCTCTTTGGGGCAGCAGAGAAATTCTTCGTTGAAGAGCTGGAGGTCCTTCTTTTCGGTGAAGGGGATCTTCTGGAGGTCTTCGATGGTCTTTATCTTCCGGATGTCGATATGGTATTTTTCAAACATCCGCCGATAGTAGCGGGAATGCCCCTGGAGATATTCCAGGGCCGTTTTCAGCAGACCTTCCTGATAGGTTTTTATTTCTTCCGGAGTACGATATTCAATGTCCATATAAATTCCTTGAAGGTAGTTGGTACCATCAAAAACTACGGGCCTTCGGCCCTATCCCTCCCACGGCCTTCGGCCGCGGGCCCCTCCCGCTCACGAAGCCGCGGGCGGCTACGGTTTTTTTATGGTACCAACTACCTTTCATTAATAACTAATTCAAACCATTGTAAAAAAGCGTTCTGCCAGGTGGAGGTTTCGGCATTCTGACGGGAAGGGTCGGCGCCGAAGCCGTGGCCTCCGCTGGAGAACTGCAAGTATTTATGGGCTACGCCTTTGAGTGTCAGGGCGGAGTCGAGGAGTACGGAATTGTGCCACTCCACTATGGGGTCATCCTTGCAGTTGACAAGGAAAACCGGCGGGGTGTCGGGACGGACGTGATGCTCCAGGGAGAGGGAGTCGCGAAGGGCTTTGTTACGGTAGCGAGGCTCTCCGAGAAGTCCGAGGCAGGAGCGGCGGTGGATGTATCTGGAGTCGGTGAAGGTGACCACGGGATAGACAGGGACCACAAAATCCGGTTTCAATGAAACCTCGGGGACGATGCTGTAGCGCTCCAGGAAATTGGTGCCGAAAAATTCCCCGCCGGACATTACGAGATGTCCCCCCGCGGAGAATCCCATTACGCCGAGAGGACAGTCGTGGCGCTCCCGGACAAGCTGGATGGACCTCTGCAGGTCGCAGATCATATCCGGATGACGGCGGCCGCGGAAAACGGCCCTGTACTTGGCGACGAATTCAAATTTCCCGGCCACGCGATAGCGCAGGAGATAGGCCGCGAAACCGTTCTGCTGCAGCCACTTGGCCACGCACTCCCCTTCCGAATACTCGTCCAGCCAGTGGTAACTTCCGCCGGGGCAGACGATTACAGCCGCCTTCGGAGTCCCTTCCGGGAGGAAGGCTTCGAGGCTGACACGTCTGTTGCGGCAGGCGGTCCCTTCCCATATCTTTTCCCTTGAGAAAAGAGGCAGGGTCAGGACAAGCAGCGATATGACCAGGAGGAACTTTCTCATAGCGTGAGAGTTGCGCCGTCGGGGGCGGGAGCATTTATGTATTTCAGATTGGCCGGGATATCCCTGCAGCGGACTGCGGTAAGGTACTTTTCCTCATCCTCTTCGTAGGCCCTGACCTCGATGTCCCTGCGGGAGAGGGCCAGAAGCATAGGGAGCACTCCGCAGCCGGCGTTAGCGACGACCGCTTCCCCGGCCTCGAGGCCAGAAATTGTTTCGAACCAGTCCTTTGTCAGATAGCGGCGGCACTCCTCGGAAGCGTCGTGTCCCTTGTACAGGTAGCGGTAGCGGACAAAGGCTGCCTGGTACTCCGGAGTCTCGATTTCGGAGCAAAGTTTCGCGTATTCAGACTGGTAGCGATGGCGCATTTCCTTGGTGTAGGAGCTCACATCCTCGGGAATCTCCTGCCAGGGGATCCGCTGGCCTATTCTCAAATGGAGGGCTGCCTTGCGAAGCAGGAAGTCGTGCTTCGGCAGCGCATAGCCGAAGCCGTGGATCATCATCGGAAGGATATCCAACTTCAGTTCTTTTGCCAGGAGGAAGGCTCCTCTGTGGAAGCGCTGGATATGGCAGTCTTCGCTGCGGGTGCCTTCGGGGAAAATGGCTATGGAATAACCCTTGGAAACCATTTCCCTGAGCCTGTCGCTGTTTTTCTCATAGCCGTCGGAGGCCGGAAAATACTCGGCCTTGCGGATCAGATAGCCGTAGAAAGGACTGTTCCATACCCAGTCGTTGGTCAGAAGGACCAGTTTCGGCGTCAGGGCTATAAGGGCGAGGACGTCGAGATGGGACTGATGGTTGCAGATAAATATTGCCGGCTTCTCAAAGTCCTCTCCGTGGGGGTTGGAACGGCTGTACGGACAGCCGGGGAGCAGTTTGAATGCCATTTTCGCAACGCTCTGCAGTCTTCGGTGGTAGCGGAGCCTGCGCTCGTCGGTCATCTTACCGAAATTGAGGGTGAAGGCCCTTATGCTGAGGCAGAACATCGCGATGAGGAAGACCGTAAAGATATAGACCGTAAGAAGGAACTGCTTGAGGGTAAGCGGAGTACGGCGGTATTTCCCCTTTTTCTCAGTAAGGAAACGGAAGATGAGCGGCGGCAGGTACCAGGCCATCAGGACAACTGTGACCATTCCTATGAAAATCACCTCGGCGAGGGAACGCATCGCCGGATGGCGCGAAACTATCAGGGCGCCTATGCCTATGAACATTATCAGTGCGCTCAACATCACGGCGTTCTTGAAGGAGTGGAGTATCTTCTTGCCGGTGGCGTATTCATACATCAGCCCCTCGGTGATGAAGATGGAATAGTCATCCCCCTGGCCGAAGATGAAGGTCGCAAGGATAATGTTCACGATATTGAATTCCATAGAGAAAAGCCTCATAAACCCAAGAATCCATATCCATCCGGCCGCCAGCGGAAGGAAGCTTATCAGGCTGACATCCAGGCTCCTGAAGCTGAGAAGCAGGAAGAAAAAGACTATCAGGCTACAAAGCAGGCCTATCGTATCGAAGTCCTCGGAAAGGTTGCGGACCATAGAGCCGGAAAGTTCGGAGGGGCAGAAGCAGAATGTCCCGTCCGGAAGGCCCGCCCTGAGGCTCGCCGCCCTGTCCTGGGCGCTCTCTGGCGTACTCCTGAGGATGCTGACCACCTGGACCTTGTCTTCTCCGGGGAGGAACATATTCTTTCCGACGCTTTCCGAGAGCGGAGCGAAGTACGAGGCTTCCTGAAGCGTCCACTGCCTGTCAAGGAGTTCGAAGAAAGGCTGGAAGGCCGTTTCTGTGAAGCCGTTCCTGGCGGCGGCCGCGGCGAGATCCGTTTTCAGGGATGGATGGGCGGCGAGAAAAGAATTCCACCTTTCAAGGCGTTCCCGCTGCATTTCAAGGGACGGGATGAAATCGACTATGGACACCAGGCTGTCCCGCATCGGCAGGGCCGCGGCCGCCGCCAGGGCTCCGTCGGCATCCCCGGCCTCCGAGACCAGATAGACATTGCCCTCGGCGGTGGCGGAAAGGCTCGACAGCAGTTCGAAGCCCCTTTCCTGGGACGGCGTCATATAGTTGATATGGTGCATATCGGCGTCGAAGGCGACACCGCGGCCTAGCAGCCAGAGGACGGCCGTTAGTACAATGAAGGCTCCGAATATGGCCTTGCGGGCCTTCGGAGGCAGGTTTATATGACGGTCCAGGTCCAGTTTGATGGTCTTTCTCGGCTTTCGGGCCTCAGGGACGAAAACCGGCAGGAAGACCAGGGAGAAAAGTATGGTCCCGAGAAGCATCACGGCCCCTATGAAGCCGAAGTCACGGAGCGCCTCGGCCTTCAGAAGCATCAGGGAAAGGAAGGCTCCGACGGTCGTTATGTTGCCGACAAGCAGGGGGTTGACCTGGTCGGCGAGGGCTTTGCGCTTGTCACTCTGGTACTTGAGATGGTCCACATAATGGAGCGGATAATTGACCGCTATGCCGATAATCGTGGAGCCTATCCCGAGGATAATTATCGAAATGCTGCTTTTCCAAAGGGAGATGACTCCTAGGGCGATTATGGCTCCGGCACTGATGCTTATCAGCATCCAGAGCACGTCCGAGAAGCGCTTGTAACTCAGCCAGAGTATGAGAAAAATCAGCAGTGCAGCGATGCCGAGGGCAAGGAAACTGTCCCTTTTGATCGTAGTGGCGTTGCTTACGGCGACTTCCGGACCGCCGGTCGAAGAGATTGTGACCTCAGGATGGAGACGCCCTGTCCCGGCCTTGACGCTGTCCATAAGGGCGACTAGGGCGGCGTTCCTGCCGGACTCGCTGCCGCCGAAAGGAGAATCGAAAAAGACTATGCCCGTTCCGGCATCTTCCGTGAAGAGATAGCCGTCTATTACCTGGCTCCGCCCTCCGGGGTTCAGTTTTGCCAGTCTGCCGAGCACAGGGGTGAAAAGGCCAAGGGGGTCTGTCCGGAGGTAGCGGGAACTGACGGCCGTGTACATTGCCTCCCGCTGCGCCTTAAGTTTTTCGTCCGGATAGTTCTTGTCGCTGAGCAGCGAATCCATCCTTTCGTAGTCCTCGTCTTTGAGGAAGTAGGCTTCGTTGGCTCCGATGAAACTGAGCACGTCAAGTATATCGGAAGCGTCATTGGTGCTGCTTCGAAAGTCCGGGACTATTCCCGTGCTGTCCTTCTGTGCCCATACCGCCTCGAAATCGGCCATCGCCTCGATGCGCTCGTCCAAGGTCCCGCCCTCGAAGAAAACGGCCATCTTGTCTATGCCCATTTTCGAGTACACCTCGTTGTAGCGCTTAACCTCAGGCGTTTCCGGAAGGAAGGCGGAGATATTCTCTTCGAAATTCAGGCGTGTAAGGCTCAGTGACGCGGCGCCGAGAAGAAGGGCCACGATGAGAGCGGCCACAGCTTTGTGCTGTGACAGGTAGTCGTATATCCGCAAGATCAGCCTTTTCACACTCCGAGGTCGTATTATCTTGCAAAGATAATAAAAATATGCTTCTCAAGCATAGTGCGGAGGAGCGGGGCAATCAGGCAGGGCAATCAGGCGGGGAAGAGGCCGAAGAGGGCTGAACCGCTGCCGGACATAGAGGCATAGACGGCGCCTCTGTCATATAACTCTGCCTTGAAACGGGCGAGGGCCGGATACTTTTGGAAAACAGTGAGTTCAAAGTCGTTGACAAGTTCGTCCCGCCAGGTCTCAGGCGACTGCCTCAGTATCTCTTTCAGCTCCTTGGAAGGTGTCCGGGGGCTGATTCCGCGGTAAGCGTCGGCCGTACTTACCGAGATTCCCTCGGGGACGACGACCTCGATCCGGAATGGACTCAGGTCTATGTCCATAGGGGTCAGGATCTCGCCGCGGCCGCTACCGAACATAGGATGGTCATAGATGAAAAAGGCACAGTCGCTGCCAAGGCGGGAGGCACGGGCGGCAAGTTCACGCTGGGAGAGATTCAGTTCAAAAAGGCTGCTGATGGCCTTCAGGGCCTGAGCGGCATCGGCAGAGCCTCCGCCGAGACCTGCCCCGACCGGCGAAGTCTTTTCGAGATAGATCTTGACGGGCGGGAGCTTATAGTCCTTGTCCAGAAGGCGATAGGCCTTTGCCGTCAGGTCTTCCAGCGGCTCCCAGTCCACGCCCTCGGCACGAGCTATTGTGATCATAAGTTTACCGTCGGGAGAGATAGCCTGACGCAGACTTTCCGGAGCGCGGTAACGCTCTTCAAGGCCCTTCACTGTCCGGCTGTAATCGTCCCCGGGGATGATTTCAAGAGTGTCCTGGAACTGGTCACAAGGCACGAACAGTGTCTCCAGGTCGTGAAATCCATCCTCACGGCGCCGCAGCACATTGAGCCCCAGATTGATTTTAACCTTCGGATAACAAATCATAAGGCAAAGTTCCGAAAAAATCCGTATCTTTGCAAGCCGGATTCAGCGGTCCTGCCGCTTCCGTCCGACGCCTTGGTGGTGGAATGGTAGACACGAGGGACTTAGATCGTTCTTTGACATAATTATTTGTAAAACACAAAAGTAAGGCTTAAATTTGCCTCTACTATGAAAAAGAATTATTCAGTAGAGGATTTTAAACAGGCCGTGGCAGATAATGTTTCCGTAGCCGGGGTATTGCGTCAATTGGGGTTAAGACCGCTTGGCGGCAATTACAGGACGATTCATCGAATGATCAAGGAGTATAATTTGGACACGACACATTTCACCGGTCAAGGTTGGAACGTTGGATTGAAATTCAAACCGAAAGTACCTATTTCAGATGAAATGGTGTTTACGAAAGACTCCATATACAAATGCTCTTGGCGCTTACGAGAACGTTACAAAAAACATACTGGAATACATTACTGCGAACAATGCCGTCTTTCGACCTGGCTTGGACAAGATATCCCTCTTGAGATTCATCACATAAACGGTATTAATACCGACAATAGGATCTCAAATCTTCAATTACTTTGTCCCAATTGCCATGCACTTACAAATAATTATCGAGGAAGAGCACAATTGAGTGCACTCTCTGAAAAGAGGGATGTAGAATGCCGTAAATTCAAGGAAACCTTAGCGGATTATGCCGAAGGCAATCTTGAGCCAAGCCTCTATAAGGAGGAAGGTGCAGAGACTAGACACGGCACACCTAAAGGGGAATACCCCATGGTGAAGGAATAGTCCAGACCACAAACAGCGATGGTGGCGAAAGCCATAGTGGCATGAAAATCCCTTGGCCCGAAACGGCCGTGCGGGTTCGATTCCCGCCCGAGGCACAACAAGACTTTGTAAGTTGCTGATTTTCAGACACCTTACAAAGTCTTTTTTTTGTATCCCCCAAATTTGGTCGCATCTGGTCACTTTGTTCTTTCAGACCAAAGAACCAAAGAGAACGATAAACAGGAATTTACTTGCCAATCAGCTTCAGGAAACGCTTGTCGTTCATTTGCTCATTGGTGATGTACTCGCCATCATGGAAGACTGCATAAGTGGTAATTGGCGTGGGTGCATTCTGGGCCTCTTCCTTGCTCTGCAGATGTATGGCTTTGAAAGGGACGCCATTGTCTTTGGCAACTGCTTCGATAATGGGAACATACTTTCCGTTGAACGGGCACTGGCTGGTGTAATATAGTACGTATCCCGGCTCATCGGTATGCGGATGCCTGGCGCATTCCTTGAACTTGGGCGCCTGAGCTTCTTTGGTAAAGAGCAGAAACCACAGCTGAATGCCGTTATCAGCCTCGTCACAGACGGAAAATCCTTTATGTTTCAGGAACTGAGGGTCAGACAGGAAAGGCTTCTTCTTAGCGGATGACAGGACGCACAGGCCTTTCTTCCCTTTTGCCTTGCTGTCCTGAATGCAGGCGTCCAGCAAATCACTGGAATACCCGTGTCCCTTGAAAGAACCGGACACCCAGAGGCAGTCGATGTACATATATCCGTCGGCCAGGATGGGATTCCAAGCATTCTCGGCAGGGATGTACTCAATGAAGCACTTGCCGCGTTCCACGCTCTTGAGGAACACAAGGCCATCATCAAATCGACCGGCAAGCCAGGCCTTCTTGGAAGCGACCTGCACATCATTATTATTGGAAATGGCGCAACAGATGTGCTCCTTCTCCAGATTCTCTTTCGTTACTTTGATGTATTCCATGGTTTCGTCAAATTCAGATTTATCTGTTTGTTATTCTTTAGTGAAGATATAAACCGCCAATGTAGGTAGAACGACCAATAGGATCAGCGAAATCTCCACCAAAGCGTAGGACCCAAAATAATCGACCAGTGTCTTAAATTTCAGAATCCCATCAACCAGCAGGACCAGGAGCGCGAACCAGCAGATTCCAAATATCGCTGCAAACTTGAGCTTT
>CACZDC010000019.1 GCA_902779785.1 uncultured Bacteroidia bacterium | reverse complement strand
CGAGCGTAACAGCCGGCGTCAACGCCTATGTCTCAGCCCCAGGAGAATACAATTATGCCCGGATGATCCTGGATATCCTCTCCGACCCGGAAGGCTACCATCGCATCGCCTCCGCCGCGAAGAAAGAGCTATATCTGAGCTGGGACGACGTCGTGCGGGATGTCTATCAGGACTACTGCGCAATCAGCCAATAATGCTTATGTTATCGAAAAAATCTCTTTACCTCTTAGCGGCCGCCGTGCTACTTGCCGCCTCGGCACAGGCCCAGATACTGTATGAACCCGGAGCCACCCAGGGACAGCCTCCCAAAGTGCCTGAAAGCATTACATTTGCAGGGACGACCTACCGCTTCGACCGGCCGGACCTCTATGAGAGAATGGACAGGGAACTTATCGCCTTCACCTACAGCCATACCCTCTCCACCCTTATGCTCAAGCGTGCCGAACGCATCTTTTCGCAAGTCGTGCCCATACTCAAGAAAAACGGAGTCCCGGAAGACCTGAAATACCTTATGGCCATAGAGAGCAACCTCAACCCCACCGCCATCTCTCCGGCCGGTGCAGGCGGACTCTGGCAGTTTATGAAGGCCACGGGACGGGGGTATGGACTGGAAGTCAACGACGAAGTTGACGAACGCTTTCATATTGTAAAGGCCACCGAAGCCGCCTGCAAGTACCTGAAGCTGTCCTATGCTAAATACAGCGACTGGATGACCGTAGCCGCGAGCTACAATGCCGGACAGGGCGGAATATCAGGAAGGATAGAGGCCCAGGGCCAGGACTTGGCTATGGACCTGCTGCTTCCGGAAGAGACCTCGCGCTATATGTTCCGCATTCTCGCGGCCAAACTTTTTTTCGAACATCCGGAAAACTTCGGCTACAGGATAGACCCGGCCGACTGCTACAAATACAAGGCTCCGAAAAAGGCCATAGAGGTAAAGGAGCCCATCCCCAACCTTGCCGAGTTTGCGAAAAATAACGGAACAAGCTATTTCCTGCTGCGTCAGGCCAACCCCTGGCTGCGCTCCGAGGCCCTTACAAACAAAAACGGGAAAACTTATAAAATCGACATCCCCTGAAAGTTATAGTTCAGAGGGGACCACATCCTGTTCATAGCAGCCGTAGCCGGCAAAATAGCCCAGCGCTCCTTCGACATTGCCGGGAAGATTGCTGACAGAAGAGAGTATCGGGAGGCTGGCACGTACAGCCTCGGTGTCGTAAACCCTCCACAGATTCGCGACTTCCTCCGTCATTGTGCAGAAACGGACGTGGACAAGGTCGGAACTATAGTAGCAGGAGCGTTGCTCCTTTCCTGTGAAAAGGGCCGAGCCTGGAAGGAGAAGCACCTCCGCTTCCTTTCCGGGAGAGAGGACATCGTCATCGATAAGGTCCAGGCGGGTGGGATTGAAGTCCTTGTCGACTCCCTCGATACAAGAGAAAAACTTATAATAGTTGTGCTGACCTTCAGGGTCCAGGAAACGGGCGCGAAGAAGCCAGGTAGTGTCCGTGTCTCCATATTTTTCCGCTGAAATGCCGCTCAGAGGCACTGCAGAAGGAATACGCGCCGTAGCCTTAGCCTTCCGGAATCCAGCGGCCTCTATACTCAGACTGTAGGTTTTCCCCTCTTCTCCTTTCATCTCATCGCTGGTATAGACATAGGGAGGAAGAGCGCCTTCCCGGGTCTCTCCCTTCAGCATCACTTCCCTGCTGCCGTCGCTCAGCCGCACCGTCGCCTGCTTCAGAATATGCTCTTCCAGGTCATCTACGCTTCTCAGCACCGCATCCGGTGAAATAGAAGAAGTCAGCATTACCACAGGACTCTGGGACGAGCAAATCCACGCCTCAACCACCAGCCGCGGCTCATACTCCGCCGGCTCGACTCTCTGGCAGCCCGCCAGAACAACTATTGTCAGAATATGGGTAAGCAGTCGTTTCATCTTACTTGAAATGGAGGGTATAGCCGATCGAAGGCATCAGGATTATCCCCAGACTCTCGAAAGCGTAGCGGAAGCCTGTCTGGGAAAACTTAAGGGTCTTGTACAGGGGATTCTCGGCCATAAATAAATTATAAATGGAGAAATTGAATACGTGTTCCAGGAAAGGCGATTTGGACAAAGTATAATTCACGCCGATATCAGTGCGGTGATATACCGGGAGACGTGCGCTGTTGCGAGGCCCATACTCCACCATAACATATCCTGACATAAGGTAGAGGTCGTTGGCGGGGGTATAGGGAGTGCCGCCCGCTATCTGCGAAGTCAGGGTAAAATCCCATTTCCCCAGCTTATATGCAGCCAGAAGGTCTATCTCGAAAATCCTCTCGTGTGACGAGGGAATCTCGCCCTCCTCCTTGTCGAATGTCCTCAGGGAACGGCCCCACGAAAAAGAGAGCCAGCCTGTCAGGGGCCCTTTAGTCCGGTGGAGCATAAGATTAAGACCGAAAGTCCGCCCGTCACCGCTGCTCAAGCTCTCTTTCAGAGAATAAGGGCGGCTGATCAAATCCATTATGCCGCCAAGGTACTCCACCTGATTTGTAAGTTTCTTGTAATAAAGCTCCGAGGTCAGAGTAAATGAGTCATTCAGGAAGGAGACACGGTGCTGAAGTGAGGCCCCGACGCTGCCCTGCGGGCCGCAGACCAGCCCTGGCAGCATCCAGAACTCGAAAGGAAGCCCTATCCCCGTAAAGCCGCACTGGATAAGATGCTGACAGCAGACATCTCCCCGCAACTGCACTCTTCCGGCCCTGCCGAAATTCCAGCCCAGAGAAAGCTCTCCTCCAGCCTCCGGCTTCCATTTCCCGTCAGGCCCGTGCCATAGAGTCCCTTTCAGGCTTCCGTCCAGGTCAAGATGGTCGAAACGCCGGGAATAACGGGCGAACAAAAAGGTCTCCTGCCCGTGATGGGGCGCAGGATTGTCCACCTTGCCGAAATAGCTGCCTTCGAGATTCAGTTGCTGGGGTGTAGCTATATGGTAGATAAAGGAAGCTCCGGCCTGAAAATCGGAGATTCTCCAGAACATATCATAACCGGCGCTGCTCAGATCAGATGGCAGACGGATTCTGACGGAAGCATAGGAAATAGTGGGAGAAAGGGCGAAACGGGTGGCATAAAGCTTCTGATGGAAACTCAAAGAAGGAGAAATAACCCTTTGATGGTGCACTGCGGCCATCGCGTTGTACCACGGAAGGTCCACTCCTATGACTCCGTTCCCGGACTTCACTCCGACAGCGTCATTCCCGAAATAGATGTCCGTCCACAGGCGGTCTTTTCCCGACAACTGCCAGATTCCTGTGATATTCGCATCCGTAAAACCATATTTGAGAGAAGAAGATTCGAAGCGTAAGAAGCTGCCATACAGCAAATTGACGAATGAGCGGCGTACCGACGCCCTCACCGAGCCATTCCCGAAAGCCGGAAGGCAGACACTGCCGGCCGCGGAAAGCAAGCCGATGGAGAACTCTCCGCTGAATTTCCTCTCCGCAGCTTCAGGAAGCAGAATGTCCAGCTTGCCTCCAAGGCGGTTGGCCTCCGGCACGGAGGTAGCATAGTCCATCCCGGAGAAATGGGAAGGATTGAAGGTGGAAAAAAGGCCGAAGAGGTGGTTTGCTCCATAGATGGGGACTCCTCCGGAAGAGACCAGGTTGTGGTTATGGTCATTCCCCTGGATATGAATGCCGGCATCTATTTCGGTCGAGGCCTGCATAGAAGGCAGGAAACGGGTCAGCCGCAGCGGATCCGTACTGCCGAGAATTGCGGGCATTTTCTTCAGCCCGGACGCATCGAGCTGCAGTGAATTATCGTCAGAGGGGACCAGGATGGACTCATTCCTGCTCGAGACGAGCACGGCCTCCTTCAACAGCAGCGAATCACTCTGAGCACGGAGCGGCAGAGAAAAAAGACCGAAGAGAAGTATGGGAACGATGTACCTGTAGTGGCGGATAGGCTTCCATTCCACACGGAGGAAGAGGGCTGCGATGGTGGCCGGGACGAAAAGATACATTCCTAAGGGGAAAAGGAACATATACCACCATTTCTTCCACCTGTCTGCATTGAGCCGCCCATAGCATTGGAGCATCAGTATGAATCCATCAATCAGGCCCGCCGCATAAGGATATACAAAGCTGCCCACCCCGATATTGAGACACTCCGAGGTATAGACATCCATCGGGACAGAACAGATCGCAGCATATACGGCACCAATCAAGGGAGAAATGATGAACCAGAGGAAGGCGATGGCGGGAAGCGGGATAATATGGACCAGAATTCCCCATTTGGTGAGGCTTGGACGGCGGAGGAAACTGATGATCATATCCATTCCCCGACGTGCGAAAATCTGATGGATTCCCTTGCACCAGCGAAGACGCTGACGGAAAGAGTCCCTGAGAGAGCAAGGCTGCTCATCATAGAAGACAGCATCCGCACAGTAGGCTACTTTCCCTCCCCGGATTGTATAGTCAGTGGAGAGTTCAATGTCCTCAGTCAGAGTACGATATGGCCAGCCTCCGGCCTCCCGTATAAAGTGTTCGGCAATGAGGAAACCTGTTCCTGAGACGAAAGTTCCTATGCCCAGCGCGGAGCGGCTGAAGTGAATCTGCCTGGACTCCCTCAGGAACATATAGCTGTTGACCCCGGACACCCAGTTGACCGAAAAATTCTTGGAATCGCGGTATCCGGCCACTATTTCCTCCCCACTGTCGAAGGCCTTGTTCATCTGGGCGATATAGTCCGGAGTAAGGTAATTGTCCGCGTCGAAAATGAAATAACCCTCAGCCCCAAGTGCTGGACTCATTGAAAGAATCGTCTTGAAAGCATAGTCCAGGGCATAACTCTTTCCTCTCTCGAGAGGATTGTCGCGCACAAGGACGTGGACTCCCCTGCTCCTTGCTATCTCCGCTGTCCGGTCGGAGCAGTTGTCTGCCACGACGAATATATGCAGCAGTTCCTGCGGATAGTCCTGGCGCAGTATACTGTCAATCAGGTCGCCTATTACGGCCTCCTCATTGTGGGCGGCAATGATACAGGCGTAAGAGTGCTGCCTAGCAGCGTCCGGCCACGTTTTTTTCCTGAGGAAAATACTCGTGACCATATGGAACACCTGATTGAAATAAGATATGGTCAAGGCTATGACAAAGACCAAACTTATCAAATACAGCAGCTTGAAGAATCCTATGCTAAACTCCATCATACCGACTTGCCGTTTAACCTGTCCAGCCCGGAAGCATAGTGACAAACTCCTCCGCCTGGGCCAGACTGTCAAGTTTTCCGACATCCACTATTTTCAGCTCCGGGACGGCAACTCCGAAGATTGGATATCGCTCGCAGACAGAGAGGTAAAAATCCATAATCGGGAAGCGGCCGGAAAGCCCCATTTCGTCGAAAACTCCGAAAATAGACGGAGAAATATTGTGAATCCCGGAAAAAGCAAAACGAAGGCAGGCCGAGGGGTCCAAATCCTTGTAAGGACTCTTCACCTCCCCCGTCGAGATGTTTGTCCATCCGACCAGACGCATATCTTCCGGGCGGAAAAGCAGGTATCGCTGAGTCTGCCGCTCGCTGACAAGCAGGGTCGCCAGGGCATCCGGGCGCATACAAGTGCGGAACCAAGGGATATCGAGGTTGGAAAGGATGTCCACATTATGGACCAGGAAAGGCTCCTCGGAAGGAAGGATCAGTTCCCGGGCGTATGCAATCCCGCCGCCGGTTTCGAGCAGTTCGGAGGACTCGTCGGAAATCTTCATATCAAGGCCGAAATCATTATCCGACAGATACTTCCGTATTTTGTCCGCAAAATGATGGACATTGACTACGACCTGAGTATAGCCGGAGGCCTTGAGCTTTTTCAGCACGTGCGAGAGCAGGGGCTCGCCACAGACCGGGACAAGCGCCTTCGGCAGGGAGTCTGTGATCGGGCGGAGCCGGGTACCCAGGCCCGCAGCGAAAACCATAGCTTTCATAGCATCTTTTCAATATTCATTTCCCGGTGCGTCAGCTTCAGCTTGATATTGAACTTGTCGGCGAGATGGCGGGCAAGATGTTCTGCGCAGTAAACCGAACGGTGCTGGCCTCCGGTACAGCCGAAACTGACCTGCAGGTGAGTGAACTTACGCTCGATAAAGCGCTCCACGTGGGCGTCCACAAGGGCATAGACACTCTCCAGAAAACGATTTATCTCACCGTCATCCTCCAGGAATTTGATAACCTCCGGATCGGTCCCGTTGAACTGGCGGTAGTACTCATACTTGCCGGGATTGTTGATGCTGCGGCAGTCGAAGACATAACCTCCGCCGTTGCCGCTGGTATCTGCCGGAATGCCTTTTTTGTAGGCAAAACTGTACACCTGGACCTCCAGACGGTGATCTTCCTGAATGACATTCAGTTCCGGCTTCACAGAAAGTTCCTGCAGCACGGAATTCAGATAAGGATAGCGGTCAAAAGGAATCTGAAGCAGGGCACGCAGATTCTGGAGGGCATAGGGAACGCTCGCAATAAAATGCGGCTTCTTTTCGAAATAGCCCCGGAAACCATAGGCTCCCAGTACCTGAAGAGTGCGGAAAAGCACAAACAGGCGAAGCCGGGAGCGAAAAGATTCCGCGTCAACGCTCCTGAACTGCTGAAGCGACTCGAGATAGCTGTCTATTAGTTCCTGCTTCAAATCTTCAGGGAAGCGGGAACGGGCCTGCCAGATGAATGAGGCCACGTCATAGTAGATGGGACCACGTCTTCCTCCCTGATAATCAATGAACCAGGGCTTTCCGTCACGGATCATCACATTTCTGGCCTGGAAATCCCGGTAGAGGAAGGTATTTTCGTCCTCCTGAAGAAGGTCGGCCTTGAACTTTTCGAAGTCGTCCTGAAGCTGTACCTCATTGAATTCCAGCCCGGTAGCCTTAAGGAAGCAGTACTTGAAATAGTTCAGGTCAAAGTCCACCATACGGGCGTCGAAAGCCTCCTGGGGAAAGCATACGCTCCAGTCCAGACCGTCTCCGCCAAGAAACTGGATACGAGGCAGTTCAGCGACGGTACGCTTCAGAAGAGCCTTCTCGTCTTCGGAATAGTATCCGCTCTCCCTCCCCTTCGAAACCATATCGAAAAGGATATCATTCCCGAGGTCCTCCTGAAGATAGGAATACCCGTCCTCGCTTTCGCAAAGGACCATTGGAACATTCAGGCCCTTACGGCGGAAATGGCGGGATATGGTAATGAAGGCCCGGTTTTCCTCCAAGGAAGTCCCGATGACTCCTATCAGCGTCTTGCCGCTTCTTCCGAGACGGAAATAACGCCGGTGGCTTCCTGAAGACGGAAGTTCCTCGACCACATCCGGCAAATAACCTGTAAAGCGCTCATACAGAGCCTTCAAACTGTCCTGTGACATATCAATATTGTATAGGGTGGTTGAAATAAGTGTCGGGATAAGGCTCGTCCCGGAGTGTAAAATGCCACCACTCGGAGTCCAGGGCTTTGAATCCGTGATTCAGCATTGCACGGCGAAGTATCATACGGTTGGCGAACTGCTCGGCGCTTATGCTTCGGCCTGAGGGAGAGGCGGAAGAGTCCCCCGTATACTCGCCTGTCTCTGGATTTCCGCAGAAATCAGGATGGCTTTCAGGACCGAACCAGTCAAAGGTCCCGCCCATATCGACTTCCTTTTCCGTGGCCATATCAAAGAGGGTCAAATCCACCGTGGACCCCCTCGTATGGCCGCTTTTCGCCATTATATATTCCTGATCGAAAAGCACGCTCTTGTCAAGATCCGGATAGAAATAAGGCTTCATCAGCGTGTCCGGGATATCGGCCGCCCAACGGACGAAATGATCCACTGCACACTGGGGACGGTAGGCGTCATAGATTTTCAGACGATAGCCCATCGCAAGCACTTCGTCGCTTACCTCCTTGAGGGCTGCGGCGGCCTCCCTGGTCAGGAAAGCCGTTGGATGGGTATATCCGTCCACACGGGTCCCTACGAAATTGTAAGTCGAATGGTAGCGGATCTCCAGGATGGCATCAGGGACAGCGGTGGTGACGGGCACAAAAGCTTCGTCGAAAAAACGCTGTTCCTTGCTTTTGCAGCCAAGAAGGGCAAAGCTTAAAGCAAAGACAATCAGAAGTTTACGGAGTTTCATCTGGATGTAGTATTTTTATTTACAAGATACACTATAGAACGGTAAGGAACTCCGCCATTTGTCATAAGACCTATTTCACAGGTCCGGCTGTTGGAATAGCCCTCAGCAACAGACTTTTCCTCAAGTGCAGGGCGGAGATTGCGGAGAGCATAGGCATTTAGTTCAGGATGGGTCAGGCCCTTGTCCCCGGCAAAGGCGCAGCAGCCCACGCCTTCCGGGACTATGACCTGCGCGCTGCAAAGCCCGGCAAGGTCCTCAAGCATCTTTCCGAGGCCCATTCGGCGCATCGAACAGGTGATATGGACAGCGACCGGCTCTTCCTGGGGATGAAATTCAAGACGGTCCTTAAGGAAGGTCCATATAAATTCCACGGGCTCGTAGAGATGCATCCGGCCGATCTTCTCCCTCATTCTGTGCAGGCAAGGACTTTGGTCGCAGAGGACAGGATACCGCCCCTCCCCGGTTGCTTTCCAAAGGGCCTCCTCCAACTCACGCAGTTTCCTGTCGGCAATCTCCGGCATACCCTTGCTCTCCCAGATAGTGCCACAGCATAGCGAGTCCATCCGCTTAGGGAAAATGACCTCATATCCAGCCTTTTTCAGGAGGGAAAGCATTTCCTCGACAAGCGGCCTGTCGCCTTTGAGCGCCCCCATTGTCTGGTTGATGCAGGAGGGGAAATAGACCACTTTCAGCTCCGAGCTTTCCTGTTTCTGGACCGAAGGCCTGTAGGCGGACGGAGTCGCAGGAGTCCACAAGGGAAGACCGAGAGCGTGCAGTCCCTTGCCCATTGCGCCCATCGCCTTGTCTCCCAGGACCTTGCGTCCAGCCCCGGCAAGACCAAGCACGCCCCGGAGCGCCATCTTGGTCCCTCTGAAATGCTCCGCCACCCACTCTCCGAGCCACTTCCCGGCCTGGCCAATGGCTTCCCGCCTGAGCTGATGGGTCATATCGGCCACATTTATGCCCATAGGACAGGACATCGAGCACAGTCCATCACCGGCGCAAGTATCCATCCCTGGATAGCGGAAAGCCTTTTCCAGCTCCTCGTAAGGCTCCCCGGCAGCCTTTCGCCTGGCGATTTCCCTCATTATAACTATACGGGTGCGGGAAGAAAGCGTAAAGCCGCAGGAAGCGCAGTTATGCTCGCAGAAACCGCATTCTATGCACTTGTTTATACGTTTGTAATACTCTTCCGCATCCGGATTGCCGGCCACGAGCAAGGGAAGGCTCTTGAAATCCTTCAGATAACAGAGAGGGTCGTCGTTGAAAATCACACCCGGATTCAAGATTCCCTCCGGATCGAATATCTCCTTTATGCGCTTCATAACGGCCCAGGCCTCACTCCCCCATTCCCTTTCCACGAAAGCGGCCATATTCCTGCCGGTGCCGTGTTCTGCTTTGAGCGAGCCGTCGTACTTGTCCACCACCAGGTCCACTACGTCGCGGATCATCCTATCGTAGCGGGCAATCTCCCCAGCGGAGTCAAAAGATTGATTTATAATAAAATGGAAGTTTCCTTCAAGGGCGTGTCCATAGATACAGGAGTCCTCGTAGCCGTGACGGTCAAGAAGCTCCGAAAGCTCCGCCGTCGCCTCCGGGAGCCTCTCCACGGGAAAGGCGATGTCCTCGATAAGGCAGGTCGTGCCTTCTTTGCGCAGGCCGCCCACCGTGGGGAAAATGCCTGCGCGGATGGCCCAGTACTTCCCCGTTTCCTCCGGATCGGAACTGAATTCAACCTCAACTTCAAAGGGCTCCAGAGCCTTTTTTATCTCATCCGTCTGCGCCGCAAGAGCCTCCGGAGAGTCAGCCTGGCTTTCTGTCAGGACAGCGGTTAGAGAAGGTACGTCCGCTGCAAGATGAGGGTCGCCTACAGAGAGCAGGGAACGCTTGTCCAAAAGTTCCGCCGCCGAGACTTTGCAGTGTCTCAGGGCCACTACTCCCTTTGCCGCGCTCACTATATCCGGGAAATAAATCATAGCGCTGGCCTTGTACGGAGTGATTGGAAGTGTGTCCATCCTTACTTCCGAGATAAAGGCAAGCGTCCCTTCCGAGCCCACCAGAAGATGGGCCATCATATCAAAAACGTCGTCGCAGGCGACAAGTGGGCGAAGGTTCAGGCCAGTGACATTCTTGATGGAATATTTCTTATGGATCCGCTCCGAAAGAGCCCGGTCTGAAAGAACCCGGTCCTTCAAAGCAGTAAGTTCCTGAAGGAAAGAGGGATGGCTCTTCCGGAAAGCCTCGCGGGAAGCCTCGTCCCCGGTATCCAGCACGGATCCGTCGACAAGAACCATACGGACGCTCCTGAGCAGTTTATCCGAATTCGCGTGGGTGCCGCAGCACATCCCGGAGGCATTGTTCGCGACGATTCCTCCGACCATACAACTGCCGATAGAGGCCGGATCAGGACCGAATTTCCGCCCGAATGCTGCCAGACGGCGGTTCACTTCCGCCCCTATGATCCCGGGCTGAAGGCTTACCGTACCGTCCTCATCATAGTGCATCCTGTCCCATCCGGAAGAAGCGACAAGAAGGATGTTGTCCGAGATGGACTGCCCGGAGAGAGCCGTCCCGGCCGCCCTGAAAGTCACGGCTTCCCCATTTTTACGGGCTTCGGACAGGACTTGGGAGACCTCCGCTTCATTGAAGACGCGTATTACTTTCCGGGGGACAAGCCTGTACTCTCCGGCATCCGTTCCCCAGGCGATTCGTCTCAGTTCATCGCTATATACTTCCATATCAGAGATATATCAAACGTGAAATCTTCTCCGGAGAAAACAATCTCCCGGCCATAGTCTGCAACTCCTCCGCCGTAACAGCCTCGATTGCCTTCCGCATCTCGCCTTCCGCAGGGACCTTTCCCCACGAGAGCAGGCTTTTACCCATTGACAGGCACTGGGCCTCGCCGGATTCGCTGGAAATGGCCAGCTGCCCGATAGCCTGCTTCTTCGCCGCCTTAAGCCTGGATGGAGAAATCGGACGCTCCCTCAGTTCAGCAAGGACTTTGTCTATGGCCCCGAGGCAGGACTCCAGATTTGGCCGGTCGCAGCCGAAACTGATTGCAACGATGCCTGTATCGGCGTATTGAGTGTACGAGCATTCGATGCTGTAAACCCAACCGTGCTTTTCGCGTATATTGCGGTTCAAAAGAGAATTGGAAGCGGGGCCGCCGAGAAGATTGCAAAGCAGGGCAGCCGTTATTCGCTCTTTCTCCTCATAGAGTGAGGGTGCAAAACTGCCGAGTACGGCATTCACTTCGTGATGCCTTTTTTCCACAGTCTTGTCGAAGACCGGCCTTTCCGGGACAGGCAGACAGAGTCTTTCCGGAGCCGCTTCCCCAGCCTTGCCGAAGACCTTGTCCACATATTTCAGAAGCCTGACTTCCAAAGACTTCTCATCAAAAGGGGCAACGATGCTCAGTGCCATCCTGCCTGGCACGAAAAACTCTCTTACAAAGTCACGCAGCATCTGGGGAGTGATTTTCCTCACGGAGCGTACGGTTCCCAGGATGGGCCTTCCAAGAGGATGGCCGTCGAATAGCATACCCTCGAAACGGTCGTAGACATCCTCGTATGGATTGTCCTTGTATGAGATTATTTCATCCAGTATCACTCCCCTCTCGGTCTCGATTTCCCCTGACGGGAATGTAGCTTCGGTGGCAAGCTCAAACAACAAGCCGACAGCTTTCCAGAGGTCCGAGGCGAGCACCGTGGCGTGGAGGACTATCTCCTCTTTGGTCGTATAGGCATTCAGTTCACCCCCAAGACGGTCCAGATAGCTTGAGATCACCCCGGCACTCTTGCGCCGTGTCCCCCGGAAAAGGGTATGCTCCACAAAATGGGCCGTACCTTCGGGAAATCCGTCCTCGTCACGCGTACCGCAACGTATGCTCAACGAACACCAGGCGACAGCTTTTCCGCCTTCCTTCAGGGCATATCGAAGCCCTTGGCTGGTTTGAGAGCATCTCATCTTCTCCGAGAAAGGCGTTTAAGGTCATCTACGGAGAAGCCTGCAGGGGACTTGTCCGTAATCTTGTGCTTGCGTATGTAATAGATGACGTGAGTGTCGGATTCAATCAGCATCTGATAGCTGTAGGAGCCTTCCGTGGGGTTTTCCGGCGCCACGACAAAACTGACGAGGGTGCCGAAAGTGCCCTTGTCGAAGATCTCGTCCGCCTCATTCTCATCACAGAGAATGAAATCATCCTCATCAATGTACTTCTCCTTATCCTTCTCGCTCACTTTGGTGGAAAGATCGCCCTGGGGCATATATATGCGTTTGAAATGTCCCTTGCGGCTGTAATTGTCATTGAAAAAAGCGTAACCGAGATAGGCAGTCTTTTCAGACTGCATAGCCGCAAGAGTATAGGACTGGATGGCCTCGACAAGCGAGGAAAGGTACACCAGCATCCTTCCGCTGCCTGCGCCGGCAGAGCTCAGGGGCAAGGAAATAATCTCCGTCATAGGGTCTATGCCCTCCTGCTCCGCCCCTCCTTTGACCAAAGTCAGGAAAACTATGCCCGGAGACTCTTCGCCCTTGAACTTTCCCTCCGCCGGAATCAGGAAATAGTAATCGGCGGAGGTTTTGAGTTTTTCAAACTCTTCAAGAGTGCAGAATTCGAAGGGAGACGCAGCCCAGCGGTCAGTAACCTCCTGTCGCAGAGCACTTTCCATTATACCGTTGCCGGGCAGGACGACCTTGGTAATCTTGTCGGTAAAATCCGAAAGGATGTATTTTCTCGTGGACACCTTCCCCTGTGCGAATAAGATTATTCCACAAAGGATGGCGACGGACGAAAGGATAAACTTTTTCATCAAAAACTGATTTTTCACAAATATACCCATTTTTATTACAATTACCGCACCGCTACAATTGCTTCACAAGATAATGGAATATAAGTATTATGCGACGGCGGAGGATGGTATAGTCAAGAGTCTCGGCCGAATCAGAGGTCTTGTTGTTGTTGAAAGTGATGCCGGAGGTAAACATCACCGCAGGGACCCCGTGCTCCAGAAAGACTCTCTGCTCACTTATCCTGCGGTAGAAAATTTCAGTGAAATCCTTGCTCCCGTAGTAGTCGAAGGCAATGTCAAGGCCGAGACCCGAACTCTTATTGGCATTGAGCAGAGCATTGCGTACCCCGTCGGAGGGGTCGGAGAGCATCATCAGATAATCCGGCCGGCCTTTATGAAGGGGAGACAGCGTTCCGCCGACCTGATCGATATTTATCACCAAGGAAATATCCCCTGCGGTGATGGCAGAGCCGTCCACGGGGTTTTTAAGCATTCCGTAATCAAGCAGTTTCCAAAGAGCCCCCGCGCCGGACATTGCCTGCTCCTTGGCATCCAGCGCGACGAAAAGCACTCCCCTGCCGAAATCCCTTCCGACCTCGTCCATTCTTTTTAGCATTTTTGCAAGCGAAAGCATCGCCGCTACTCCGGAAGCATTGGCGTCTGCCCCCGGATACATAGCTCCGTTCAGCATTCCCAGATGGTCGAAATGGGCCATTACCACCACCCAGCGGCCTGTACTTCCCGGATGGCAGCCGATGACATTGTGTCCTACGCGCCCGGAAGGCGTCCTGAAGCCATAATACCAGCTGTCACTTGCTTTTTGAAGACCGCAGGAGCGGAAATTGGACGCAATCCAGCCCTTGACCTTCTGCGAGCCGACGGTTCCCGTGCCGCGTCCCCGCGCCAGCGAATCGGTGAGGAAAGATACGGAATAACGCAAGTCCACCTCATTCAGGACATACTCTGCATTTTTCGGAGAAATGACATATCTGCGCTGAGCCGCAGCGCCTATGGAAACAAGCGCGAGAGTGAGTGCAAGAAGCAAAAATTTACGGCTCATAAATGGACGAGGCACAAATTATGATTATCTTTGCAAAGATATGCATTTTTGGCGACATCTCATCCTTGTCATAAGCCTGCTGTTCCCGCTTTCCGCCCGGGCGCAGTACGACAAGGACGTGTTTTCCTTCCGAGGCCGAAGCGCCCTTGCCGAAGGGAAGCTAGCCGAAGCTCTCGCCCAGTTCAACATCCTTGCAAGGCTGGATTCCACCGACCATATGACCTTCTTCTACCGTGGAATCGCAAAATATAATCTCGGGGACATCCGCGGGGCACGCTCCGACTTCAATACCGCTGTCCGCCTCAACCCTGTCTTCACCTCAGGCTACCATTACAGGGCCATAACCGAGAGCCGCTCCGGAGATTACGAAAGTGCGCTGCAGGACCTTGAAAAGGCAATTTCGCTACGCCCCGGCGCTCCGGGACTGTATTTCACCCGCGGTGTCACTTACTTTCTGAGCCAGCGTTTCGAGCCGGCGGTGAAGGATTTCGACCGCTATATCCGTCAGGAATCCAAAGACCCGTCGGCCTACCTCAACAGAGGCGCATCCTACCTCTTCCTCGGCGATACCCTTTCCGCCCTCAAGGACTACAACAAGGCCATAAAACTGGACCGTTTCGAGCCAGAAGGCTATATCCGCCGGGGCCGCCTGTTTGCCGCACGGGGAGAGCTGGACAAGGCTTTGGTGGATATGGACAAGGCCATTGAGCTGGACAGCACCAATACTCTGGCCTATTTCAACAGGGCGATACTTTTCAGCGAGCGCTCCGAACTTGGGAATGCCCTCAAGGATCTGAACAAAGTACTTGAATATGAGCCGGGTAACGCGCTCTCGCTCTACAACCGCAGCCTTCTCTATGCCCAGGCGGAGGACTACGACGCCGCCCTGGCGGATATGGACAGGGTGATAAACATCAATCCCCGGAATGTCCTGGCCTATTTCAACAGGGCGGGATTTTTCGTAAATATGGGCAGATGGGACGACGCCCTGGCGGACTACAACAAGGCCATAGAACTCTATCCGGACTTTGCCAAGGCCTATATGAACCGTTCCTGGGTAGAACTCCAACTGGGGATGAAACGCGCCTCGAAAGAGGACTACAAGACCGCCCAGCGGAAGGTAGCTGAATATCAGGCGACTTCCGGTGCTGATTTTGCCGATACGACCAAGAAATACAACGCTCTGCTGGCGCTGGATGCCGATTTCGCAAAGAAAGATTTCGATGACGAAATGCTTCAGCACAGGGATGTGGATATACAGCTCAAACCACTCTACAAGTTTGTGCTGACCAAGGAGAGAAGCGAAAATCTCGCCCTTGTGCGACGTTATGAAAATCCCCTGCTGAACCGCTTTACGGATGCGCTTCCGCTTCCTGTAGCGATCACTAACGATACGGAGCGACAGGGCAGACCGGAGGCTGCCGACGAGGTCCTCTATGCTTCTATGCCGGAAGGGCCTCGGCGGGAATTCCTGCTTGCCTTATATGAGCTTGAACAGAAGCAGTACAGCAGCGCCCTTGCCCATTACGACAAGGCCATAGAGGGAGGAGATGAGCGCTACGCTGAACTGTACCGGGCTTTTTACAGGATGAACCGTGGAGTACTGAGGGCAGAGATGATTGATTTCATCGCCTCGATCGAGTCCAATGTCCAGACACTCTCGATGGACGACAAAGGCACTACCAGATCCCGTGTCCGCGAGAGGGTCAGCAGCCAGTACGACTATGGCGAGGCCCTCGCAGATATGGAAGAGGCCGCCCGCATCCAGCCCGGAATGCCTTATATCCAGTTCAATCTCGGCAATCTCTATTGCCTCTCGTCGAAACTGGTGGAAGCCATAGCCGCATACGACAAGGCACTGAGCCTGTATCCATATATGGGAGACGCCTATTTCAACCGGGGGCTGGTGCTTATCTATCTGAAAGACAAGGAGAAAGGCTGCATAGACCTGTCCAGGGCCGGAGAACTTGGAATCAGCGACGCCTATTCGGTTATATCCCGCTACTGCACGGAGGAGAAGCAATGATACGTTTTCTGAGTTTTTCGTCCGGCAGCTGCGGCAACTGCTGTCTGCTCCTAGGGAATGAGGGCGGAGTGATGATTGACGCCGGAGTCGGGATTCGCAGCGTAAAGAAAATCCTCGAAGCCAATGGGTTGGATTTCAACTGTTTCCAAAGTATCCTCGTAACCCACGACCACGGGGACCATATACGTAATCTGGGTTCTTTTTGCAAGCGGGTCAAGAAGCCTGTCTGGGCGACTGAAACCTTGCACGGTGCTCTCTCCCGCCATTCCTTCACACGCTTCGACATCAATCCCTGCCGGAAAGTGCTTACCCCGGGGTGGAACCACGTGGCACCCGGAATCGAGGCAAGGTACTTTATTGTGCCTCACGATGCCACCGAGACAGTCGGTTATGCCATACGTCTGGAAGGCCGGCTTTTCGTGCTTATGACTGATCTTGGACACGTCACCGACGAGGCCATTGAGCTGGCCCGTGAGGCCGACAGCGTAGTCATAGAGTCAAACTATGATATGGATATGCTCCTGGGCGGGGACTATCCTCATTATCTCAAGATGAGAATCTGCCAGGGGGCCGGACACCTTTCCAACGACGCCTGCTGCGAGGCGATAAGGCGTTTTATGCATCCCGGCCTGAAGAATCTGTTCCTCTGCCACCTCAGCGGCAACAACAACACCCCGCAGCTTGCCTTTGACCACGCTGCCGACACCCTCCGGGAACTCGGCATCCCTGATGGCAGGATCCATCTTCGTGTTCTTCAGCGTGCAATTCCTTCGCCGCTGATCGTTCTTTGATTGCGAAAACTATGCGGAGTATTCTTTGATATGCTGCTCCTCGGAGAGGCGGCAGACTAGAAGATGGCCTCCTGAGGCTGAAACAATGCAGTTTTCAAGGCCTTCGAGCACAACGGTCCGTGCTTCGGCGCTGTGGACTATGCAGCCGTGGCAGTTAAAGAGCCTCACGTCGCCTCCGACAACCGAGTTTCCATTGGCATCTGCGGGGAGATGGGCCTTTACTGAGCCCCAGCTGCCGAGGTCGCTCCAGGCAAGGTCTTCGGCTATGACGTATATATCGGGCGACTTTTCCATCACGGCATAGTCGATGGAAATTTTTTCGCATTGCGGAAACAGCCTCCTGAGGGCCTCAGGCTCGGCATCGCTGTAGAAGGCAGGCGCAAGCCGGTCCATTACTCCAGCAATCTGCGGGGCGTTGGTCCTGAGAGACGACACTATGGTTTTGACATTCCAGACGAAAATCCCTGCGTTCCAGAAATAATGGCCGTCGGCAAGATAGGCCCGGGCAGTCTCAAGATTGGGCTTTTCCCTGAACTCGGAGACTTTGACCACAGTACCGGGGACGGCTTTCGGGGAATGGATATAGCCATATCCGGTCTCAGGCCTGGTCGGAGTAATGCCTACGGTGACTATGGAATCGGACGACTCGGTATAGTCGAGGGCCTTCTGAATTACATTGGTAAAAAAATCTGTACGGAGTACCAAGGCATCGGCAGGAGTAACCACGATGTTGGCCTCGGGATGCTTCTGCGCTATTTTCCAGGATGCGTACGCTATGCAAGGGGCGGTATTCCGGGGCTCAGGCTCCGCAAGAATCTGCTCCGAAGGGATCAAAGGCAGCTGTCTGCGGACGATATCGACATATCTTTCGGAGGTTACTACCCAGAAATTCTCCGCAGAGGCGACGGGAAGGAAGCGCTCAACGGTCATCTGGATCAGACTTTTACCGACTCCGAGTATGTCCATAAACTGTTTGGGCATCTCCGGGGTGGAAATGGGCCATAGGCGGCTTCCGATTCCGCCTGCCATTATGACGATCTGAGTGTCCATACTATCGGCGGTTGCGTGCTATCGTAATATAATAGAGCAGGTTGGCAAGGGAGCCTATCGCCGCGATTACATAGGTGTATGCCGCCCATTTCAGGGCATCCACGGCCATATCCTTGGTCTCATAGGAGACTATCCCGGCATCTTCCAGCCAGCCTACTGCTCGTGCGCTTGCATTGATTTCGACCGGCAAGGTGACGAAGGAAAAGAGCGTCGTAAGGGCAAAAAGGATGATTCCGGCCCATAACAGCTGCGGGAAGGCTTCGACCAGAAGAACCCCTGCCAGAAGCACCCAGGAAACGATATTGTTGGCAAAAGACACAACCGGGACAAGGGCAGAGCGCATCCTCAGCGGCAGGTAGCCGACCTGATGCTGGACGACGTGGCCACACTCGTGAGCTGCAACAGCGGCGGCGGCGACGTGCTTGCCGTAATAGACATCCTTGCTGAGGTTGACAGTCTTGGTCTGAGGATTGTAATGGTCAGTCAGAGTGCCCTCTATGCAGGTAATCTGGACGTCACGTATTCCGTGAGAGGCGAGCATTCGCTGGGCGACCTCCGCACCGGAAATGTTCAGGGGGACTTCCTTGTACTTTGCGAATCGCGACTGCAGTCTGTTGGAAATCAACATACTGAGCAGCATAATGACTATCATTGCAATCCAGATGAATGCTGGAGATGAAAGTAGAGATGTAATCATATTACAAAAATACGGATTTTCTGAAAAATTGTAAGTAAATTTGCCGTGATTTTGTACAGATGATGCGAGAAGACGATTTTTCACGGCTTGAATTGAATCTGGGAGCCTGCGAACGGAACTACCGCTATTTCCGTTCGTTGCTTCAGCCTTCCACAAAACTCCTGGTCCTGGTCAAGGCCAATGCCTATGGTCACGGCGCCGTGGAGTTCGCCTCTATGATGCAGCGCGCCGGAGCCGACTATCTCGCAGTCGCCTATCCCGTCGAAGGCTTGGAACTGAGGCAGAACGGTATCTCCCTGCCCATAATCGTGCTGACCAGCGGCACGGATTTCTTCCCGGAGATGATCGAGCGCCGACTGGAGCCCAGCATCCCTAATCTTTATGCCCTAGAAGTGCTCTGCGGCATCCTTCGTGAAAAAGGGATAAGCGACTATCCTGTTCATATAAAACTTGACACGGGAATGCACCGCCTGGGTTTTATGGCCTCGGAACTTCCCGCCCTCACCTCTTTCCTTAAAGCCCATCCTGAAGTCCGTGTCCAGTCTATGTTCTCGCACCTTTGCGTTGCCGAGGACCCTTCGGAAGACGAGTTCACCCGGGGCCAGTTCGATCTTTTCGAAAAGATGAGTTCAGGACTGATCCGTGAAATCGGCTATACTCCGCTGAGACATATCCTTAATTCCGCCGGCATAGAGCGTTTCCCCGAGCATCAGTACGATATGGTCAGGCTCGGAATAGGCATCTATGGCATAAGTGCCCTGCCTGGCGTAAAACTTTCACCGGCTGCTTCCTTGAAGTGCAAAATTCTGCAAATCAAAGAATTGAGCGAAGGAGACACTGTCGGTTACGGCCGCTGGGGCAAAGCTGCCGCCGGTACGCGTATCGCCACCATCCCCGTGGGATATGCCGACGGGATCGACCGTCATCTCGGCCGCGGAGCCGCTTCGTTTTCCCTGAACGGTCACCGCGTTCCCACAATCGGGAACATCTGTATGGATATGTGTATGCTGGACGTGACGGGAGTCCCGGCCGAAGTCGGAGACACTGTAACTGTTTTCGGCTCGGATCCCACGGTCAGTGAACTCGCCGATATCCTCGGCACCATCCCCTACGAAATTCTAGCTTCGATTCCGCGCCGGATAGAACGCATAATCGTACGCTAGAGCATTAGCCCGTGCCGGACTTTGGCGACCGCCTCGGAGCCTTTGAGATGCTCCAAGATGGCGAGGCCGAAAGCTATGGCGTGACCGGCGCCGCGACCCGTAATCATCTGACCGTCAGTGACTGCCGGCTCAGGAGTGAAGACTGCTCCCTTTGCGATGAGCGCATCTTCGAAACCGTCGAAACAAGTGAAGCGCTTCCCTTCGAGACGGTCCAGTTGTGAAAGGACAAGGCCCGGCGCGGCGCAAATGGCTGCGACAGTCCCTCCGGCGGTATAATGGGCTTTCATCAGCTCCATCAGCTCGGAATGTCCGGCGAGATTCTTCGAGCCCGGCATTCCGCCCGGAAAGACCAGCACGTCGTCGGCCTCAACGGTGATGTCCGATCGGAAATCCGGCCAGGACATATCCGCAATCACCGTCACTCCGTGTGAGGAATCCACCTGCCAGTCCTCAATCAATGAAACAGTCAGAACCTCGACGCCGCCCCTCAGGAGCACGTCCCTCGTCGAAAGGGCTTCCATATCCTCGAAGCCGTCGGCTAAAAATATAATTGCTTTCATAATTATCAGAACTCAGCCTCGTCGGGGTCAGTGAAGAGTCGGCCTCCCTCGAAGGCGTCAATCGCCGCTCTATCTGCCTCAGTAAGGTCAAAATCAAACACTTCCAGGTTTTCTTTGATGCGCTCGGGATGAGTGCTCTTCACAAGAGGCACAGCGCCGATTTCAATGCACCAGCGGATGATCAGCTGGGCCGGAGTCTTTCCGTAGCGCGCAGCCATTGCGGCGAGCGACGGATCGTCAAGGGCACGCCCGCGGCGAAGCGGACTCCACGCCTCAACGACGATATCCCGCGCTTCACAGAAGGAGCGGAGATCCTCACGGGCAAAGCCGGGATGAAGCTCAACCTGGTCCACCATAGGGCCAATCTCAGCCGTCCAGTCAAGTGCGCGGATATGATGCTCCTCAAAATTGCTCAAGCCGATCAAGCGCACACGCCCGTCCTTGTAAAGCCTCTCCAGCGCCTTCCAGGACTCGGCGTTGATCTCGTCGGCCTTATCGCCGAACTGCTTGCGGTTGGCAGGCCAATGGATAAGGTAGAGATCCAGGTAGTCCGTACCGAGAAGTGACAGGCTTTTGTCGAAGGCGCGAAGGGCGCTGTCATAGCCACGGTCGGTGTTCCAGAGCTTGGAAGTCAGGAAAACCTCTTCGCGTGGCCATTCGGCTAAGGCCCGGCCGACGCCGACCTCATTGGCATAGACGGCGGCCGTATCGATATGGGTATATCCAAGTTTCAGGGCCTCACGCACCGAGGCCTCGGCAGTTCCGTCGTCGGGAATCTTGAAGGTTCCGAAGCCGGGGGATGGAATAGTGATTTTCATTGATATAAAACTTTCTCTCGACTGCAAAGATACAAAAATTTCTGCCTGTCAGTGCCGCGCGTACTTCCGGACTCTGGAATCGCAGATCACACCGTTCCAGTTCAGACCGAATGCGAAGTCATAAGCGTTTCCTTCGCTGTCCACATAAGGACGCAAATCGCAGGGGACATCTTCGCACTGCTCCTCCACCGTTTCCATATCGGCCGGCAGCTGGCAGGGCAGTTGCCGCAGGCGGCAAGTGGGGATGGACGGTACTATTCTCCCGCTACGCTTCCGATTTCCAGCGAAGTCCATTCCCGGGGCAGGTTTTGGCCTCTACGGACTAGGCCTTTGTCCGTCAGGTCGTATCCACCGAATCCGAAAACAAGGGCCTGCAGGACGCCGCCGGCGCCCGTCAGGAAATAGGGATTGGTCCCGCCTTCAAACTCTGCCATCACTCCGAAGGGTCCTTTAAGATTGGGTCTGTATGCATCGGTAAACCAGCGTAACGCTTCCTCTGTCCTGCCCTCACGCGAGCAGATAATGGAATAGATACACTTGGTCATCGCCGGCGTGCCTTTCTTTGGGACCTTCGACTGATAATACGCAAGATCCCGCAGCGCCTGGGGACCGTCCGTCAGGCCCAACGGCCAATACAACAAGACCACATCCCCCTGTTTGATCTGAGCACCATCATACGTCGCGTGTTCCCGTATCACTCCCCCCTCGAATGATTCCAGCGCCAGCGCATCAGCGATGGCTCTCCACTCTGCAGGCGCTGTAAGCCCCAGCAAACCGGCCGCCTCGGCAGCATATTCCAGATTGCGTTTTGCCGCACCGTTGGTATAAGCATCATCATCTACATTCAGCGCCCACTCATCGGCCGCCATCACGTTCCGGATGTGATAGATTCCGTCCTGTTCCTCCACCCTGGACACCCAGAACCGGGCGGTTGACTCAAGAATCGGCCAGCCGATGTTCCGCAGCCAGTCATAGTCCTGCGTCGCGCGGAAATAATTCCATGCAGCAATGGCGACATCGGCTGTCACATGATGCTGGAAGGTGCCGGAGAGAGAAGTCACGGGACATTCTTCCGCCCCGGACTCCGCGCTTTCCCAAGGAAACATAGCTCCAAGATAGCCCCAGGATGCGGCATTGCGTCTGGCCTCAGCCAGGCGGTCGAAACGATACTGGAGATTACTCCGGGCCATCGAAGGGTTCAGCACCAGGAGGGTGGGCATCATGAAGATTTCCGTATCCCAGAACACATGTCCGTTGTAACCCAGGCCGCTGAGTCCCATCGGAGAGGGTGAAAAACCGCCCGAGGTTCGGTTAAAGGCGTATAGATGGTAGAGCATCGTACGAACCTCCCGCTGGATGGTCTCATCGCCACCGATCCGGATGTCTCCCTTCCACAATAGACGCCAAGCCTCTTTGTGACGGCGGACAAGCTCATCGGGCTTCTGCAAGGCAGCGTAGGTTACGATACGCTCGGCCTGGTTGAGCGGATCAGACACCTGTGCCGTCGAAATCACGGTGCCGAAAAGACGGAAAGTGAGTGTCTCCCCCGCAGCCAGTACTCGTTCTATCCGGTACAAGTGCTTGTCCATATCAGGCTGCATGTGGACCGGATCGTCATCCATCAAGATGGTAGAAGACGACACACAGCGCACTTTTCCTGTCGGAGAGAGCGATGATGTCGTCAGCAAGTTGAGCCGCGTGCCTTTCTTGTGATGAAACGTCAGTGTCCGGGCGGTCATCGATGGGTCGCGGAGCGAAGATGGAAGCGCATGGATGTTGTCAATCCGGAGCGAACAGGCTTTCGCCGCCGTGATGCTGACTTCCATCATCATAGCCTCCGGCAAGGACCGGAGCGCACGGTACGTATAGGAAAGCCGGTGGCCCCGGAAATCCATTTCTCCGGTAAACGAGCCGTCGGAAAGATCCATTCGCTGTACATAATCCTTCACCCGGGAAGATGTGATCCGGCTGCCATCGAGGGTAATTTCCAGATGGACCGGATTGACCTGCGGAAGGAAGTTGGACACCCGGCCCCTGCCGAAGACGTCATACACATCGGCCAGGATGACGTTTTCACACTGGAACGGCTCCCGGGACGAGACCATTCCGATGGTCCCGTTGGCGGAAGTGATGCCAAAATAAGGGGTATCCGGCTTTATCTCTGCACTGACCACCCAGTCATCTGATGCCCCAAGGGGCTGAGCCGCAACCATTCCCAACAGGATAATGAGGGCGCGGAACTTGTTTCGCTTATTCATCATCAGCACGCTCTACAAGTTGTACATCCACCATGACCGGAAGGTGGTCAGAAGGATACTGTCCATCGAACTTGTCATCAATACACTTGTACCGGTCGAGTTTCACATCGCCTTTATAGAAAATGTAATCTCCTCTTCTGGACTGCGTTTCCAGATTGACGTCGGGATTAAAGCCATTGAAGGATCCGGCAGGTCCTTCCCGGACCCCGTCCATATCCGCCTGCTGCCACGAATCTATATACGTTTCCCGGAACTTGCGCATCGCCTTCTCGGTCGGAGCGATGGGGTTCATATCCCCCACGATGAAGACGGGAAGCCCGGAAATGTTCAATTGGTTTTCACGCGCCACAATCAGTTCCGCCGACTTGAGCCGGACATCGGTATAGTCCTCTCCCACTTCCAGGTGTGTTGAGAAGATGTAGAAATTCTTCCCGGACGACATTTCCCGGAACCTCGCCCAAACGGCCACGCGATGACGGCTGATTCCGCCCCATGCCTCTGAGCCCGACGGGACATCGGGCGTAGGGGAAAGCCAGAAACGCCCTTTGTCAAGACATTCGTATTTGCTTTTGAGCCACGCGATGCCAACCGCCTCTCCCGCCGTTCCATCATCGCGGCCGACGAAGTAGAAGTCGTATTGAGGGAGGAGGGCCTTGAGGTCGGTCTGCTGGACAGAGAGTACTTCTTGAAGCCCCCAGACGCCGAACGCATACTGTTTCACCAGCTGCGAGCAGGCTTCCTTGCGGGCACTCCATGCCCTCACGCCCGTATCGCTATCCGTTGCAAAGCGGATGTTGAACGATGCGATGCGCACCGTCGGCCCTGTCTCTTGCTCCGGCGGGTCCACAGGATTCCCGCTGCCACCTCCCGGTTTTCCACAAGAAACCGGGAGGAGAAGCAGGAAGGCAACTAGGGCCAAAGAAGAGACTACTGCTGGTATTCGTAACATCCGATATCTACCGTATTTACTTTTCGTGCCTTATATGCCAAGTCCGTGGTCATGAAGCCAAAGATATTGGTATTCCCCTTATCAATACACATCGTTGCACTTTTGGTCAATGTATAATCATCCCCAGCATAATTGTTAAAGATTCCTGGTGAGGCGGCCGGAATCGTTTGTGTATTCTGGTTACGGCCATTCCCACTCGGATCATATTGGGTATGAAGTTTTAACCCGCCATCCGTAATAGCATTATTCATCAGCCAAGTATATTTATGATTAATATACAGTTGTACTGCCGAATCAGCATTTTTGGATGAACTGTAATTGCCAAAAAAGAGACAGTTTTTAATCGTTCCATTCTGATTGCAATACAAGGCGCTGGAATTTCCGGCAGAAGTTGCGGCGTCATAGTTTTTCACCAGCGTACAGTTAAGAATGGATGTTTGGCCATTAACCAGAATACCGGACACACCGCCACTTGTCGCCGTATTGGAAAGCACCAGGCAATTTGCAACCTGAGTCACCCCGTATAAGCGGATTCCTCCCCCATTTGCTGAACTGTTTCGCCGAACGATACAATTATACATCGTTCCATTGTTATTATCTGCAGCATTGCCACCGTGCATTTGTACACCTCCACCGGCATTATCTTGAGCACTATTATTCTCAATCAGAGAATATGTCAACTGTCCTTTGCAATAAATACCGCCCGCAGTATGCTGAGCGAAATTATCATGAATCCAGCAGTTACGGACAAATGAACCCTCCGCTGCCCACACGCCGCCGCCTTGAGATGATCCTTCTGAAGCAGAGTTGTTACAGATCTCACACCCATCCAAAACTCCTCGAGACATCAAATAAACACCTGCCCCGTTATCTGAAGATCGCTTGCCATTCTGAATCTTCAGGTTTTTCCAGGTCGTCACGGTGGACTCTGTGAAAGCGGCCGCCTGGTTGACAACCCGTTGGGAGCCGCCGCCGTCAAGGATGGTGGTAATGCCGGAAGTAGACTTGAGCGGTTCATAGTTGATGGTCCCCGTAAAATCGGCATCCCAACTGCCCGTAACATTGATTCCCTCAACCATCGTAAAGCCGCCGGTGAAGGTCCCTGCCCCCACATAGACATCGTCGAGGCCTGCCTCGGCTGCATTCAGCACCGCCTGGAGATCATCGCCTTCGCGGACCAGCAGGTGACGGGCCGTAAGGTCTGACTTCGCAACAGAGATGGTCTGCTTCTCCGTAGTGGAACCCACCGTAAAGGACAAATTGTCTATCACATAAATAGCTTTGTCGCCCTTGTACGGATAGGAAGTCACGCCCAGCAGCTGCTCCATCGTATAAGTTCCGGCAGGAATCTTGGCGCTCATGACCAACGTCTTGGTCTCGCCGGAGACCGCCGCATCGCCCAGCACGAACTCGACATTGTCGAAGGTATCGGACTTGACAGAGCCAATGCTGCGGATATGGGAAGACACAAATGCCTTCGCCTCACCCATCGCACGCTCCGCCGTCATCCCGTCTTGATCGGTCAGGGTAACGGTCAACTTGTGGGAGCCGGGCAGTACCGCTGCATAGTAGTTGCCCGAAGGAAGGGCCGAGCCGTCTTCCATCTCCACTGTTACGGTGGTTGCGTGGTCTGGAACGCTTGTCACCGCAGGAGTGCCGCCGGCAAAGTCCATCACAAACGGGCCGGAGAGCGGAGCCTCAGAGACAAGGGTAACAGATTTGAGGGTCGTCACATCGTCAGGAACCGTGAACCGGACCAGAGAAGCAAGGTTGGAGAAAACCGCAGTTCCCTCTGAGACAACCGCGCCGGAAATGACGGCGCCGTCGGCAAAGCCGGGGCCGCTCACCTTTTGGACGGAAGGGATTTCAGCCGTCACTGTCGTCCCCGACAATGCGGAAGAAGGCGCATATGGATAAACGGCATAGTATTTACCGCTTGAGGAAGGGACCAGTTTGCCGGAAAGCGTTGCGGTACTGCCGGCGCCTGAAACGGAAAACTCGCAGTTGTTGCCCGCTGCATCAAAGACGCTGACTTTGTCCGTCTCCTTCCACAGGACATCGGCGCTGCCATCCGTATTCTCGGAGATTTGCGTCTTGGTCAGTTCACCCATCGTAGCGTGGAAAGTAAATGGAACTGCGCTCTGGGGCGCGGCCGGCGATTCGGGCGTTTCGGGTGTCGGGGCTTCCTTGTTACAGGCGGCAAATGCAAGAATGATTGTTGCAAGAAGAATGGTGTACTTTTTCATAAAATGTCCTCCTCTTCATCAAATAGGAATTGCTGGTTCGTGTTCGCGCCCGTAGCGGTTGTACTGGCGCAGAACGATCGTTCAAAATTCATTCTCTGAACTTTGGTCTGTGGTTTTGTGTAAATCATACAGTTTAAAATTTTATTGTTGTTTCATCAAGTGATCCATCCTGAGCAGGGTATTCACTGAATTGAGCGTGCAGTTGATCCAAGGGCCATTGCGACCCGCACGTGAAGGATACTCGTCCCAGGTGGTCGGGATTTCACCAGAAGTAGATATATTCTGCACATTGACGATATTATCAATCAGTGCTTTGGCTTTGGCAAGCGCCAAAGCATCCCCTGTTACGAGATACCAGTCCAGCCATGCGTTCGCCACGACGCAGGCGCTGTTGTCCACAGGAGTCTGGTAATGGAATTGCTCAAACACGCAAGGCGGGCAGATGTTCCATTTGGCCGCAACGTATTCGTCCCAATGGACGAACTGATCCTCACACAGGCGGATCATATCGCGTGCATCACGGAGGGCCTGCTCCGTCAGGTGCTCCCGATGAAGAATCCAGGAAGCATACGGCGCGGCCGTGCAATCGGTCAGGTTGGAATACGGAGCAACGACCACGGTTACATCCTCAAACTGTCCGGTCCAGTCAAAAGTCTTGACAGGCACGGCATCCATCCACTCTTCCGCTTTGGCAAGGCACTCTCGGAACTGGCTGTAACCATACTCCCGGTCCAGCCGTTGCCAGAAAAGCATCAGCGGAGTCAACAAAGCCTTACTACTTGTATAAGGCTCGCCGGTGGCGAAGTCCACCTTCATTGGAAAGGAGCCGTCTGTTGCCTGCAATTTGCGATATGTTTCCGCAATGCTGAGCGCACGTATCTTGTACTGCATTTCACCTGTAATCTCATAGAGATCCAGGAACGCATCGGCAGCCGTTACAGCCTCCATCATCATCGTCCGTCCCACATTCTCCGGCCGGGCCGCCGTCAGGTTGCTTCCATAATAGGTCGGAGGGAAAAAAGCAAGCGGCTCTCCTGCCGGACGACTCTGCGCGATGAGAAAAGAAGCCGCGTTCTTGGCGATGGAAATGGCCTCATTCTTCAAGGAAGGATCCAACTGGGCAAGCAGGCACTCCATGCTGATGGTGGATCCTATGGTTTTGCATGGATAACTGTTGAATACCAAGCTCATATCCGGTTCCTGGGAATTTTTCCAGGACTGGATAGCCGGGAGCGTATGCGTATACCGGGCCGCCAGCAGAGCCGCCTCTTGATATCCGCGTACCGGACCGGGATAATTTCCCTTAAAAGGAACATCTCGTACAAAACTTTTGACACCGGATAGCCCGGCGGGCTGACCGTCGGTGCCGATTCCGGTAACGGTCATCCGGACCTTTCCGGGTGTTATGTCCGCCCACACGGGCACGAGAGAGATTTCGGGAGACGCACAATCCATCGTCAGGGTCTGTGCTTCTCCTTCCATTGGCGTTACAGTAATCGACGCTCGGTAAGAAGCGGCGCCAGAGACTTCATTGAACTTAAAAACCGGGGCATAGAGAAAGCGGGGGGCGTAGCCATTCCACCAGGGATTTCCTTCCACATTGCCGGGGCGGATGGGCTCCTGATACTCTGCAGCAGCCTGTTCAGCAGGTGTTCTCTTCCCGGGATTATCGGGTTGTACCCTATCACAGGCTGATACAATCAGGATCATGGCCCCAATGGCCATTGTAATGTTTGTCATTTTCATAAAGAATATTCGTAGCATCCGATATCGATGGCTCTGATGCGCCGCTTCCCACCGGCGAGGTCCATATCCGTCCAGGCAGGGACGGCACCATCTTCATGCCCGGTGACAGATAATTCTTCCAAGCCTTTGTCAATCAAATCTGATCCAGCAGCAGGAGCGTAGTTCTCCGACACATCCGCTGCTTTCAAGGCTACGTTGGAAGCATCGTCGTGACGTTCAGCCTTCCATGGCGAGACCTTCTGAAGAAGAAGTCCTTCCGGAAAGGCATTATTGAAGAAGAACAGATATTTATTGTTGACAATGATCTGTGTCGCCTCCGCAGAGGGGTGTGCGGCAGAGAAGTTTCCGTAGACCACGTTGTTCATCAGAACGCCGTGCTCGGAGCAGCAGATACCCGAGGCATATGCACTGGACGAAGAATCCTCGTTGCCGACCACCGTGCAGTTGATGATGTTACAGCCGTAGGAGCCGTTTGTCTGGATGCCACCAACGTTCACGCTGGCTTTATTTCCGGTTACAAGGCAATTATACACCGTCGCATAGCGTTCCAGATGGATGCCGCCGCCCTCGCCACCAGAGTTATCACGGATGATACAATTCCAAATTCGCGCCCGGTGGTCCCTGTCATTGGCCCCGAAAACGGAGATGCCGCCACCCCGCCCGGATCCCTCCGCGATGTTCTTTTCTATGAGCGAGTATGCGAGGTCGCCTTTGGTAAAGCAGCCTCCGCCCCGACTGCCACCATTGTCATGTATCCAACAGCGAACCACGCGGGAGCCTTGATCGGCATAAATACCACCGCCACAGTTTCCCGGTTCCACATTGATATTGAACGCCACCTCACAGCCTTCCAGGACACCGCCCGCCTTGAGCCGAACGCAACCATGCGTGTCCGCAGTCGTTACCCAGCCGTTTCTGAGACTGAGATTCTTCCAGACGGTCTCGGTCGTAAAAACATCCTCCTGGGTCAGGACGGCGCCGTCTCCGGACGCATCAAGAATGGTTGTAAGCCCTTCCGTTGACTGCAGCGGCTGGTAATCGATGGTCTGGGTGAAATCATTGTTCCAGCTGCCGGACACGATGACGCCTTCTTTCATCACAAAGTTTCCTTTAAATGTGCCGGCGCCGATGCGAACCTCATGGACTTCCTCCGGAAGCGCCGCAAGGATTTCCGCAAGGTCTTCCCCTTCATGGACGAAGAGGATGGCCGGATTGTCGGAAACAACCGGGACTTCCTGTTCTGGCCTTTCATCGGGCGTCTCCTGTTGCGGGACCTTGCCGCAAGAAAAAAACATGGCAAGGGCCAGAGCACAGCCCGTCATGCACAAGATTGCTTTCATTATTGCTGCAATTCAAAACAACCGATATCCACATTATTTCCGCTGACGCGCGCTTCTCCATCCAAGTCCTTCGGGAAAGCCAGCACCACATCACTCAGGCCTTTGTCCACCAGGGGCGAGCCGGCCTTGAGGCGGAAGACGTTGTTCTTGACGCTGACAAACATCGGATCGACAGCTCCTTCCGCATCGGTTTCGTCATAGGAGAGAACAATGACATCCGGATCGGTCTCATCACCGCCTGCGATGGCATTGTTTACCAGTCCGACGCGGGTGCCCTTAACCTGACGGCCGGTGGTAGCATTTCCTTGGTATTTGTTGCCCCAGACAATGCAGTTGTAGACCGGTGAATCCGATCCGCCGTTACCTATATACAACCCGGGCGCATTGCCAGTTGAGGCCTCATCGCTGCCTTGGTTGGCCACGATGGTGCAGTTGATGATGGTGCAGTTGCCATTGGTCGTCAGGCCGGTTCCTGCAAGCTTTCCGGTACCCTTGTCCGACTTCGTATTGGCCGCAATCAAGCAGTTGGCAATAACACCGCCGTTGCCGTACACCCGGATCCCGGCACCGTTGGATGCAGAATTACGGGCAAAGGTGCAGCCTGAAATGGTCCCGGCATCATGGAGCTGGGCACCTCCGCCGCAGTTATTATCTGCTTTGTTAAAAGTGACTTCACAATTCTCTAAAGTGCCGTATACATAGGCTCCTCCACCGTTGTTATTGGAAGTATTCTGGGAGATTTCACAGTCGCGGCAAATGCCCCCGGCGTTGATGCGGATGCCACCTCCTCCGGAGGTCGCCGTATTGTCATGGATGTAGCATTTCTCGATAACGCCGTTCTTCTTGATATAGACACCGGCACCATTCTCTTCCGCCCCGTTCTTGATCTCGAATCCGGAAACGACAGTCAGGTTCTCAAAGTCTTTGTTCTGGTCCAGGACCCGGCCGGCATTGTTACCATCCAGAACGGTTTTGTTGTCATCGGGATCCGCTTTGGTGAAGGCGGCATCCCAGCCGCCGGAGAGTTGCACGCCGTCCCGCATTTTAAACTGTCCCTTGAAGGTGACGCCTCCCTGCACACGGACGATGGTGCCGGCGGCAGCGCCATCCAGCGCAGCCTGGAGATCTTCTCCGGCCTTGATGTTGATGATGGAGGCTTCACCCGGATTCTGAGGGCCCGAGGGCGTTTCTCCCGTATCTGTCGTATTGTCCCCTGTCTGCTCTTTGGTTGACGACGATGGCGTCATACGGCACCGGATAGAGGTACATTTTGTCCTCCCACAGCCGGTCATATTGTTCATTGGTGTTGGCCTTATAAATCAGACGGCCATAATTCTTCCCGGAAAGAAGATATTTGGATCCGATCATGACCTGGTAAGTATTGCTCTGCCAGGATGTCTTCTTGACAAAGGTCACATCTTCATCGCCGTCTCCGTTCAAATCGAGCGGAAGATCCAGCGATGGCACATAGATTCCCTGGTATTCCATCGCCATCAGTCTACCTGCTTTCCAACGTCGGATATCGTCGAAACGCTGGCCTTCGGCGACAAGCTCAATACCC
>CACZDC010000018.1 GCA_902779785.1 uncultured Bacteroidia bacterium | reverse complement strand
CAGATGTACGGAAGGGCCGACTACCGTCTCCTAATGCTTAAAATGTCACTCTCCAAAACAGGCTAAATTGCACCAAAAGTGACGAAGAACCTAAAATCACATAGACGATTTTTAGTAAGTGTCTACAAGTCAGGTGCTTGCATTTCACGCTCCGCGTGAGATGCGGGCTGATCAGCGCAGCACGATGATGTCCAGCTCCTCGGAGGCGCTGCGCTTGCCGAGGTCGACTTTCAGGGCTGTGCCGTCAAGGGAAGAGCTGACGGCAGCGCCGTTGACTGTCACCTTCTTCGGCGCCTTTGTCACGCCTTCGAAAACGAGGCTGAGGCTGCGGGTGGCGGGGGCGCCGGCATAGGAGCCTTTGCGGGGGGCGACGTGGACCCGGATCCGGGAGGAGGAGGCCTCTTTGGTGATGAGGGTAGTGGCGTAGTCGTTGACATAGTTCTGTGTCAGACCGTCGTCCTCATAGCGCTCGTAGGAGGATTTTCCGTTGCCGGGGATGATGAGGATGCGCCAAGCATCGGTAGGATCCTGGAGGTTCTGGATGCCTTCGGCGGCAAGCGGGATTATGCTTCCGGCCTTGACGTACCAGGGATTCTCGTCGATTCCATAGTAGAGAGTCTGGATGGACCCGCCCTTGAGCATCTTGTGCTTTGCCATATCGTACCAGTCGTTTCCGGCTGGGAACCACATCTTGCGCTCGGTCTTGCCGCTCGCCTTGTCCATAGGCTGGCAGAGGGCGGTGGCGAGAATCTTGTCACCGAAGAAGAACTCTTCCTTCCAACTGTAGGCATTCTCCTGCTCCGGATACTCGTAATAGAGCGGGCGGCAGATACTTATACCGCTGTCGAAAGCCTCCCTCGCCGCATCGTAGATATAAGGAGTGAGGGCATAGCGAAGTTCCACCGCTGCCTTCATATAAGGATAGTGCTCGGGATAGGCCCAGATACGGCGGTCCAGGTTGGCGTTCTGGGTGGAATGGGTCTTGAAAATCGGGGTAAAGACTCCGTACTGGATCCAGCGGGTGAAGAGTTCCGGGTCGGAGCGGTGCTTGTTGCCGCCGTGCTGCTGGTGCCCGCCGATATCGTGGCCCCAGTAGCCGTAGCCGACATTGGAGGCCGTGGCCGTGAACCAGGGCAGAAAGGCCAGGACTTTCCATTCCTCGTATGTGTCGCCGCTGAAGCCGAGCTGGTAGCGGTGGCTTCCGAGGCCGCCCCAGCGGTGATAGATAAGCGGACGGGGAGCGTCGAGGCCGAGGGATTTGCTCTGGCGGACCTTGTCGTTGAAGAAGGTAAAGTTGCACCAGAAGGTGTTGGACAGATCCTTCACGTAGCGGTCTTCCCTCCATTGCTGCCAGTCCAGCCACCAGAAGTCAACTCCCTGACGCTCAAGGGGATGGATGACGGAATTGAAGTATGCGTCGGCCCAGGCCTGCTGCGAGAGGCGGAAGGGGACCGGAGCGCGGTGGCCTGCTTTTCCGACCGCCTTGTCCACGCCCTTGAACTGCCAGAGGCCGTCATAGACATAATCCTTCGGGCCGTCATAGTCGTTGGTGCGGGAGAGATAGTCTTCCACGAAACGCTCATAGCAGTCTTCCAGCGGGCGGATTCCGGAAGCCGGGTGAAGGTTCAGCGAAGTCTTCAGACCCATCGCGTGGAGGTCGTGCAGCGTCCCTTCCGGATTCGGGAAAAGATCCCGGTTCCAGGTATATCCCGTCCAGCCTCGTCTCTGGCCGAATTCGTCGTGGCCACAGCGCTTGTCAAGTTCCTTCCAGGTCAGGTGCCAGTCCATATCTATGATGAAGACATCGATAGGTATCTGCCTCTCCCTCATAGTCTTAGCAAGCTCCATAATCTCGTCGTCGGTATAGATCCAATAGCGGCTCCACCAGTAGCCGAGGGTGTATTTCGGCGGCAGGGGAATCTTTCCGGCTACCTTCGAGAAATCGGAGAGGGCTGCCTTGTAGTCGTGGCCATAGGCAAAGATATAGAGGTCCAGGCGGTCAGATTCGCTCCGCTCTGCCACCCATTCTCCCCAGTCGGAGCCATCCTTGACCAGAAGATGCCTCGCGCTCTCGTCCACGATGGCCCAGCCGTCCCGGGAGAGGATGCCGTTTTCCATCTTAGTCTCGGTCTTGCTCAGCTTTTCGAAGCCGTCGCTGCCGTCAAGAGTGCGAGTCGTGCCGAGAAGGTTGCCGCTTTCTTCCATTCCGGGGGTCCAGATTACATTCTTTCCGTTCATCTTGAACTTTACGGAAAGATTGTCGGCGCTGAAGCGTCCGCCTTTGTAAGTAAGGCTGAGCTTGTCAGTTTTCAGACTCAGGACACCGTCTTTTTCTGACTTCTTGAAAGCCGGGACCGGGAGGTTCCGGTTGACGATGGCGAGCGTCGCATTGTCTTCGAAAACGCCGTCCGCGGCCCACTCCATACGGATAAGCCTGTCGGTAAGGACTGTGAAACGGGCGTTGCCGCTGACTACGACGGCCTCGGGCTTTGCCACGGGATTATTCTCTGCCCCGAAAACTGCTGAGGGAAGCAGGAACGAAAGAAGGATTGCAAGTTTTTTCATAACAAAACAAAGATAATGTTTTTTTTGAAAAAGAGAGGGATATTTGCTATCTTGCAGACTATTATGATTAGGATTCATTGCATCAACGACGGAGCGCAATATGAGGTCCCGGAAGGAAGTTCCCTGAAGGAACTCTCGGCAAGAGTCGGCGGCGAGGTCGTGGACAGAAAGAGCGGGAAACGCTATCCTGTCCTTGCGGCCCTTGTGGACCATAAGCTCAAGTCCCTGGATTTCAATATATTCTATCCCCACGAGGTGGAGTTTATCGGCTTTAACCACGCAGACGGACGGCGGACCTATGTCCGTTCCCTGGCCTTCGTCCTGCAGAGGGCTGTAAGGAGTCTTTTCCCGGACAAGAAGCTGAAAATCAATCATTCCCTTCCGAGCGGGATGTATTGCAAGTTTCGGGGCTGCCGTATCAGCGACGAGGAAATCCTGCGTCTGCGCGAGGAGATGCGCCGTCTCATCGAGGCGGACCTGCCTTTTTCAAAGCGCAAGATTCTTTCTTCCGAGGCCGAGGAACTCTTCCGTTCCCAGGATCAGCCCCTCAAGGCCGAGCTCATCCATTCCCTCGGGCGCTATTTCTGGAGCGTCTATACCCTGGACGGGGTGGACGACTCCTTCCACGGCCCCCTGGTCAGTTCTACCGGTTCCCTCAAGGTCTTTGACCTGATGCCCTTCCATCACGGATTCTGCCTCCAGTACCCTTCGGATGAGGATATTACCAAGACCCTCCCGAGGGTCAAGCAGATGAAACTCATCACCACCCTGAAGGACTACGGTGCCTGGTGCAAGACCACCGGGATAGTGAGTGTAGGAGCCCTGAACCACTGTCTCCTTGACGGCGGCGCGGAGAAACTCATCAACCTCTGCGAAGCGCGTCAGGAACGGAAGTTCGCGGAAATCGCCGACAAGATCTACGCCGAGAGGGAGAGGCTGAAGATAGTTTTCCTCGCTGGACCATCTTCCAGCGGGAAGACTTCTTCTTCGCTGCGCGTGGCTCAGCAGTGCAAGGTTCTTGGACTCAATCCGAAAGTAATAGAACTGGACAATTATTTCGTGTCGAGGGAGCGCACTCCGAAGGACGAGGACGGCAATTACGATTTCGAGGCGCTGGAGGCTATGGACCTTCAGCTTCTTGGAGAGCACTTGAATACTCTTCTCGATGGTGGGGAGGTGGAGATTCCCCGCTACGACTTCAAGCAGGGACGGCCTTTCTTCGAGGGCAATATGATGCAGTTGGAGGAGAATGACATCCTGGTGATGGAGGGCATCCACGCCCTGGACCCGGCAATGGTCCCGTCCGTCGACCAGAGCCGCATCTTCCGTATCTACGCCTCTGCGCTGACTTCCCTGAAACTAGACGAAAACTGCTGTATATCAACTACTGACAACCGGCTGCTCAGGCGTATGGTCCGTGACAACCGGGTAAGGGGCATCACTCCCGAGGACACGATTCTCCGCTGGCGCTCGGTACGCCGCGGCGAAGTCCGCTACATCTTCCCCTTCCAGGAAAATGCCGACGCCCAGTTCAACTCGGCCATCCTGTATGAACTTCCTATGTTGAAATACTATGCGGAGCCCCTGCTGCGCCGTATCCATCCTTCTTCCGAGGCCTATACCGACGCGGTGCGCCTGCTGAAATTCCTTGATTACATAGTCGCGCTCACTCCTGAGGAAATATCCGGAATACCTCCGACCTCGATCCTGCGCGAATTTATCGGTGGACAAAAACTTTAATGCATAATGAAAAAAACTGCTATCCTTTTCTTGGCGCTTGCCGCCGTCATTTCCTGCAAGTCACACAAAGACTATTACGGAGTCCGCAGCGAAGCGCTCCCGAATTCCGTCTGGGAGCAGTCCCAGTGGATTTCCGCAGCCGACGCCCCCGTCGTAACGGGGAGTGTCCATTCAAAAGTCAACTGCCGCGCCGCCGACGGAGCCTCGTGGTTTGTCGGCTCCGTAGAGAATGAAAGGCCTGTCACCCAGGCCGTCTGGATGACTGCCGGACTCGGCGTATATGATATCTATGTCAACGGTAAAATCATCGGCGAGGAGATTCTCAAGCCGGGTTTCACCCATTACGAAAAGACCAAGCGTTCATTCACTTACGATGTGACCGATGCAATCGCGAAGGGTGAAGGGAAAATCAATCAGTTCTCCGCCCGGCTTACCCCGGGCTGGTGGGGAGACAAGATTGTCACTCCCGGCGGCCACGAAGGGATGGTGGGCCGGAAATGTGCTTTCAGGGCTGTTCTGGCTCTGACTTATGATGATGGAAGCAGGGCTTTTTTCGGCACAGACTCACTCAGTTGGAAGGCCGGAATCGCCGGAGCGGTCAAGCACGCCGCCATTTTCGACGGGGAGACCTACGATGCCCGCGAGCTTCCTGGCTATCTCACTCCGGAAAAACTCGGAACCCCCGAGATAAACAGGGAGTTCAACGGAGAGATCCTCCCTTCCGAGGGCGCTGAGATTTATCTCCGCAAGGATTTGACCCTCTCCCCGGTGCTCGCCTATACTTGGAGCGAAGTCGAAGGCAAGAGCGACGAGGCTTTCGGAAAGGTGGTCAAGAAAAAGGAATTCGCCTCCGGAAAAATGATTGAAATCGTCCCCGGAGATACGCTGGTAGTCGATTTTGGGCAGAATGCGGCCGCAGTACCATACTTTGAGTTTTCCGCTGCGGAAGGGACTGAGCTGACCTGCCTGCCCGGAGAACTGCTGAACGACGGCAACGGCGCCCTTTCCCGCGGAATGGACGGCCCCGAAGGCAGTGTCCACCGCACCAACCTCAGGATTCCCGAAGACGGTTTTATACTGAAGTACATCTTCGGCGCGTCCAAGGATTTCGTTTCCTATTATCCCCGCTGTACCTTCTTCGGTTACCGTTTCGTGTCCATCAGCGTGAACGCGCCGGTAAAGATCCGCAAGATCGCTTCTATCCCGCTAAGCTCTATTTCTAAAGAACTTGAAAGTGGCACTCTCGAGACGGGAGACGAATCGATCAACAAGCTTATCTCTAATACTGTATGGGGCCAGCGTTCCAATTACCTTTCCGTCCCGACGGATTGCCCCCAGCGTAACGAACGCCTTGGCTGGACTGCTGACACTCAGGTATTTACGGAGACCGGCGCTTTCTTTGCGAATACCCGCAGCTTCTTCCACAAGTGGATGCGGGATATGAGGGACAGCCAGAGCGAGACCGGCTCCTACCCAGGAGTCGCCCCTACCGCCCAGTACGGCGGCAGTATGATGCGCCTGGGCTGGGCCGACGCCGGTGTGATCGTCCCCTGGACGGTATGGAAGCACTTCGGTGACACTGGCATAATCTCGGAGAATTGGGAGTCGATGGAGCGCTATATGGCCCACGTCACCGAAACTAAATTCAATATGGGCGTAATCGCCGGTGAATGCGGCAATTACCAATGGGCAGACTGGCTGAGCTACGAGCCGCTTGAGAGTTGTGGGAACGGGGCTTTTGTCCCGGGTGTCAGGCCTAAAGTCCCTCTACCCGAGTCCCTTGTCTATTGGAACTATCTCGGAGCCTGTTATTGGGTCCTGGACGCTGAAATGATGCGTGATATGGCCCTTGCCCTTGCCAAGGATGAGGATGCTGCCCATTATGCCGAAATGGCCGATGAAGCCCGCGAATACCTCGAGGAAACCTTCCTTGACGACGGGGCCTTCAAACTCGAAATACTCAATACTATGCAGACTCCCGCCCTCTTCGCCCTCAAGTGCGGACTAGTGGAAGGGGATGACAAGGAGGTGATGATTGCCCGTCTGAGGGAGAATTTCGCCGCCCACGACAACTGCCTGCAGACCGGTTTCCTCGGGACTTCCATCCTTATGGACACCCTGACGGAGAACGGGATGGAAGACATAGCCTATGAGCTTCTGTTCCAGAGGAAAAACCCCAGCTGGCTCTATTCCGTCGACAATGGCGCGACTACTATCTGGGAGCGTTGGAACAGCTATACTCTTGAAAGCGGAATGGGTCCGAAGGGTATGAACAGTTTCAACCATTATGCCTATGGCTGCGTCTGTGCGTGGATCTGGAAAACTGCGGCAGGTATTTCTTCGGATGTCTCGGATCCCGGTTTCAGGACAATTGTGATGAAGCCCGTCCCTGACCGCAGGCTCGGCTATGTCAAGGCCCAGTATAATACGGTCTATGGCCCCGTCAAGAGTTCGTGGAAGTTCAACGGGGATATCTGGGAATGGAATTTCAGCATCCCGGAAGGGACCAAGGCCCGCGTGTGCCTCCCCGGCGAGAGCGAAGAGACTGTTTATGGCCCCGGAAACTGGCACTTGAGCAAAACTATATAATAGTTTTCAGGAATTATACGTATATTTGCACGTTTTAGCCTTTGATTTGAAGTGAACAAACGCCTGACCGCCATACTGGTTGCACTGCTGGCTCTTATGCTGGCAGGCATCGTGTTTGCGGTCACCAGACTGTACAAGGACGACGAAAAGGCCCCCGAACTGCCTCAGTCTTCGGATTTTCCGCTTTTGAGGGCTGTTCCTGTGGATGCGGTGGCCGTTTTCAGTTTTGACGGTTCCCGTGCGTCCAGGAAGGTGCTGTCGGATTCCGCCGCAGTACTTTCAGCGTTCATCCCCAAAGAGGTGTTCCCCCTGATTCAGGAAAATGCCGGGAGGCCGCTGGCGGTGTCGCTGCACAACAGCGGTATGCTGGTGCCTCTGGTCGCAATCGCCGTTTCTCCCGGCGACAGCATCAATGTCGGGAAACTTGAGTCGGCCACTAGGGACGGCCTCCTGCTTGCGTCTCCTTCAGAAACTCTCCTCGGAGCTTCTCTGCGCCACCTTGATGAGGGAATGTCCATACTGGGGACAGAAGGCCTTCTTCAACTATGTGCCAAACTTAAGTCTGGCCCGGCGCTTTTCCTTGCGAACCAGCAGTCCTCGAAGCTTTTGCAGATGTTCGCCGCACCGAGGATGCGCTCGTACAGCTCCCTGCTGAAGACAAGCTCCGACTGGACCGGCTTCATCCTTGACGCCGGTGACAAGGAGTTGTCTATGAAGGGCTTCCCGTCTCCGGCGGGCAGCCATCAGAGCGTGTTCTCCTCCTTTGCGGCCCTGCCTTCCCGCACGGCCCAGGCTCCGGAAATACTCCCGTACGATGTCCTCAGCGCCGTTTTTATGCCTTTCGGGGATATCCGGACTTATCTTGACTGCCGCCGGGATTTCGAAGATGCGTGGGGCAGGGTGAAATCCTTTGACCGGGATGTGAACAGCTCCGGCAGCGAGGCTCTCTCTCCGATGGAGTGGGCGACAGGACTCGGCGTCAGCGAGACTGCCCGTGTCACGCTTGCCACCGCTTCCGGAAGCGAGGAGGCTGTTGTCCTGAAAATTTCAAAGGAAGAGAAGCCCTCTGCAGCCGGCCCCAATCCATACCGGGGCTATGTCCGGAAACTCTTCGGCCCTTCCTTCCCGCAGAATGATTCACTTATCGCCGTGCTGCCCGGGAAATGGATGGTATTCGGCTCCTCCTCGGCTGTCGCAGCGCTGGAGAAGGCTCCTTCTATGAGCCTGAAAGAGCGTCTGGATGATGCGAAAGTGCGTGTCCCTCAGGGTTTTTCGATGTATGCTTCCCTGTCTGACTGTCCGGCCTTCGCCGGGGAACTGCTCGCCGCTGCTCCGGCAAGGAGCCTGGAGCGTTATGTCACGGGCGCGGTATATGCCCCTCTATGGGCTTCCACAGTCCTCTCCGACGGGGTCAGGTCGATATCTGTCTCTCTTTCAAGGAGGATGGAAAAGGGCGAAAAGATGGCCACTTTCCTGAAGGACACTACTGTCATCGTCCCTACCGGCCTTTTCAAAGTTTACAATTCTGACAGCAAGAAAGACAATTTCCTGTACCAGAACGAACATCTGTCCATCTGTCTGAAGGACGAGAACGGCAAGGGCGTGTGGGGCATACCTTTCCGCGAGCCTATCTGCGGAGCCGTGGAGAATATCGACTACTATCAGAATGGCCGTACCCAGTTCCTTTTTGCAGCCGGGAGTTCGCTGTACCTTCTGGACCGTCTGGGCCGTATCGTCAACGGTTTCCCCGTCCAGCTGCCAAAGCCGGTGCGTCTCGGCCCCAAGGTCTTCGACCTGACTGGCGCAGGCGGCTACAACGTGCTGGTTCTGCACAAGGACAACAGCATAGGTATGTACAACCTTCACGGGCAGAAACCGTCGGCCTGGGAGGGGATTACTTCCGACGAGGTCATCCGCTCGCTGCCTGAAATGATTGTTTCCGGAGGGAAGCACTACTGGCTGGTCCCTACTTCCGGCGGAGACTTCCTCTATGCTTTCTACGGAGGCAAGCCTCTCGGCGCAAAAGAAAGTTCAAAAATTCTGAAAGCTACTAAAAACCTATAAACCAATGGAATTCCAATCTGTCAACAAGATTCTCCAAAAGAGTTTCCAGCAGAACTGGGACCGTTCCGCCCTGTCCAATTACCAGGGTGTCACCCTTTCCTACCGTGAGGTGGCGAGGCGTATCGCCAAACTGCACATAGCCTTTGACCAGTGCGGCCTCCGGAAAGGTGACAAAGTCGCGATCTGCTCACGCAACCAGGCCAACTGGGGGGTGAGTTTCCTTGCGGCCATAACCTATGGCGCAGTCGCCGTCCCTATCCTGCACGAATTCAAGGCCGGGAACATCCATTTCCTTGTGAACCATTCCGAGTCGCGCGTCCTCTTCGTGGACGATGTCATCTGGGAGGGCCTGTCTCCTGAGGAAATGCCCGGACTGGCCGTAGTCGTCCAAGTCAATACCTTCAAGTTCCTTTATACCGCCAAGGATGAGTACAACAATGTGCGTGAGCATCTCAACGAGTCGTTCGGCGCCCGTTATCCTAACGCTTTCGGGCCGGAAGACCTGGACTACTATGAGGACAGTGCGGATGAGCTCGCAATAATCAACTATACCTCAGGTACTTCAGGCTTTTCGAAGGGCGTGATGATTCCGTACAGGGCGCTCTACTCCAACATCGAGTTCGCCGCCAAGGACGCCTGCCCTATGCTGAAGCCCGGCTACAGTGTGGTCTCGATGCTGCCTTCCGCCCATATGTACGGAATGATGTTCGAATTCCTCTTCGAGATGACCATCGGAATGCACGTCCATTTCCTGAGCCGCGTCCCGAGCCCGAAGATCATAATGCAGGCCTTCGCAGAGATCCATCCTGACATCATCATCGCCGTGCCGCTGGTGATAGAGAAGGTCTATAAGTCCAAGCTCAAGCCTATCCTGGACAAGAACAGAATCAAGTATCTGCTCAACATTCCTCTGCTGGACAAGGCCATAGCAAAGCGTTTCTGCAGCGAGCTGACGACCTCTTTCGGCGGAAAGTTCGAGGAGGTGATCCTCGGCGGAGCGGCCTTCAATCCCGAGGTCGAGCGCTTCCTGCACAAGATCGGTTTCCATTATACCGTCGGCTATGGAATGACTGAGTGCGCCCCCATTATCTGCTATGCCCATTGGGACAAGGTCAAGGTCGGATCGTCCGGCCGGGCCGCGCTGAATATGCAGATCCGCATAGATTCTTCCGACCCCCGCACCATACCGGGCGAGGTCCAGGTCAAGGGGCCGAACGTATGTCTCGGCTATTACCGCAACGAAGAGGCCACGGCAGCGGCGTTCACTGAGGACGGATGGTTCCGTACGGGAGATATGGGCGTGATCGACGAGGACGGTTATCTCTTCCTTCGCGGCCGCTCGAAATGTATGGTCCTCGGTCCTTCCGGCCAGAATATCTATCCTGAGGAACTGGAGGCCGTCATCAACAACTACAACTATGTGGTCGATTCCCTCGTTATCGAGGATGACGGCGGCCTGACCGCGCTCATCTATCCCGACTGGCACCAGGGCGTTCTGGACGGCTTCAGCCGCGAGGGGCTGGAGGCACGTATCCGTGAGGCTCTTCCGCAGATCAACGATGAGCTTCCCAACTATGCCCGTATCAAGAAGATAGAGTTTATGCCGGAAGACTTCGAGCGCACGCCGAAGAAGAGTATCAAACGTTATCTGTATCAGCGCTAAATGGAAAAATTCGACCGCAGTTATCTGGAAATGGCCACGATATGGGCCAGGAATTCCTATTGCAAGAGGCGTCAGGTAGGCGCTCTGATCGTCAAGGACAGGATGATTATCTCCGACGGCTACAATGGGACTCCGTCCGGTTTTGAGAATGTCTGTGAGGACGAGAACGGGGTGACCAAACCCTATGTGCTCCACGCCGAGGCCAATGCCATAACCAAGGTTGCGAAATCGGGCAATTCAAGCCAGGGGGCCACTCTCTATGTGACGGCTTCCCCCTGCCTGGAGTGCTCCAAACTGATAATCCAGTCCGGGATCCGCCGTGTAGTCTATAGCGACGAGTACCGGCTGACGGACGGGGTGGACCTGCTCCGCCGTGCCGGTATCGAAGTCGAAAAGATTGAAATATGAAGCTTGGGCGTTTTTTGGAAGTGCTCGGAGGCGTTGCTCTTGGCGTGATGCTGACTCTCTGCGTGGTCCGTTACCGGGAGGAAAATGGGCTGAGGAAAGTTCGTTATGAGAACTGGCAGAAACTCAATTTCATCCTTGGGGCGGTCGAGGACAATTACGTGGATACTCTGGACCGCAGCGCTATGACAGATGCCGCGGTTTCCGCCGCTCTGGCCAAGCTGGACCCCCATTCTATTTACCTTCCTCCTGTCAAGCTGGAGGAATCTGACGAGGAACTCTCCGCCAATTTCGAGGGAATAGGAATTCAGTTCAATGTTCCCAATGACACCGCCATAGTGCTTGAGGTTATTGCCGGAGGACCGTCCGAGAAGGCGGGACTGCTGAGCGGAGACCGTTTACTGAAGGTTGACGACAAAGTCATAGCCGGCGTGAAATGCCCCCAGGACAGTATGGTCCGCAGGATGAGAGGTCCGGCAGGTACTAAGGTGACCATCACCGTCCGTCGCGGCTCGGAGGTCATTCCCTTCGAGATTGTCCGTGACAAGATTCCGCTGCACAGTGTCGACGCCTTCTTTATGCTCAATGACACTACCGGATACATCCGTCTCGCAAAGTTCTCGATGTCGACGTTCGAGGAGTTCTCCTCTGCTTCCGAAGCCCTGCTCAAAGAGGGTATGCAGAAGCTGGTTTTCGATCTCAGGGACAATTCCGGCGGCTATCTGAACCAGGCGCTCCTGCTCTCCAACGAGTTCCTTTCCCGTGGAGATACCATCGTCTATATGGAAGGAAGGCATCGTTCCCGCGAGACTTTCCGTGCCGACGGACGGGGGCGTTTGAAGGATGTGGATCTGGTCCTTTTGATAAGCGAGAATTCAGCTTCGTCCAGCGAGATACTTGCCGGAGCGATCCAGGACAATGACCGCGGCAGGATCGTGGGCCGCCGTTCCTTCGGAAAGGGACTGGTCCAGGAACCGTTGAATTTCACCGACGGCTCCGGGATACGTATCACCGTAGCCCGCTATTACACTCCTTCCGGACGCTGTATCCAGAAGCCCTACCGGGACTATGACTACGATATCTACAACCGCTATGTGGACGGCGAGGTCTTTTCCCGCGACAGCGTCCGTCTGGACACTACCGATGTCCATCATACCCGCTCCGGCCGTCTGGTCTACGGAGGGGGAGGGATTATGCCGGATGTTTTCGTGCCCATTGACACCACCCGGGCAAGCGCTTTTTATCTTGCCTGCAACCGCAAGGCTACCCAGATGAGGTTCGCTTCCGAGGTCTTCGACCGTTATGGCGCCCGTCTGAGAAATATCGACACTTATCCTGCAATGGACCGTTTCCTTTCGGGGCTCAATCTGAAGGTGGAGTTCCCGGCTTATGCCCTTTCCAAGGACGGAATCAAGTGCACGGAGATGGAGTGGGATGAGTCGGCGCCATACCTTGTTCCTCAACTTCAGGCGCTGATCTCACGCTATTCCCGCCTCGGCGAGAACGCTTTCTACAAGTACTATCTTCCGGTAGACACTACTGTCAAGGTCGCTATTGAGCAATAAAGGCGTAGGTGATGCTGCCTGCCTGGCGGGCGGGAGCGGTCTCGGAAACGGAGAAGCGGCTGAGGCGTGCGGCCTGGAGGGCGAAGGAGCGGAGGCAATGGTCCTGGGATGAAGATGCGTCGTCGATTTTCGCGTCTACGACATTTCCCTGGTTATTTACGGCGATAAGGACGGTCACTCTTCCGGCTCCTATGCACTTGTAGGCAGGAATCGGCAGCCTCGAGGCCCGTCGGCCCTCAAGCATCCACGAGAGCACGGAAGGGCCCGTGTAGGCCTTTTTTTGCGCGGGCTTGTCCGGAGTTTTCTTTGTAATGCTGACCTCGTCCGGGTCGTCGGCAGGACGGTTCTGCCCGTCCCTGAGTTCCTTCGCGAGTCGCTCCGCGTCCTCATAGAGCTTGTCTGCGTCTGTGCCGCGGTCATCCTTGAGCTGACTGCGGTTGACTGCGATATTGCGGACCGGAACGCCCTGGGAGGCGGCAATCATTTCCTCCAGCTTTTCCAGGGCGCTGCGTCTCAGCTCAATCTGCTTTTCCTCCTTCTCTTTCTTCTCCTGCTGGGTGAAATCCAGTACGAAACTGTTCTCTTTCTTTATCTGGAAACCGACCTGGACTGCCAGAAAAACGATAATCACCGCGAGATGGAAGATCGCGGTGATAAGAAGTCCGGCTTTCTGGTCGGGGGAGAGCTTCATTTCTTGCGAGGCCTTTGCTTTCTCTCAAGCGCCTCCTGGACCGTAGTGGTCAGGACGTCGATGGCCACTTTGTTATGGCCGCCCTGGGGAACGATGATGTCGGCATAGCGCTTCGAAGGCTCGATGAACTGGAGGTGCATAGGCTTGACCGTGTCGCAGTAATGCTCTATGGCCGTATCTATGTTCCTGCCGCGTTCTGCTATGTCCCTGACAATGATCCTGAGTACCCTGTCGTCGTCATCGGCATCGACGAAAATCTTGATATTCAGCTGGTCACGGAGTTCCTTGCAGGTGAAAATAAGGATTCCTTCGACTATTATCACCTCGGCGGGCTCTACGGTAACTGTCTCGGTGGTCGAGCGGGAGCAGGTGATATAGGAATAGACCGGCTGCTCTATGGTCCTTCCGGCCTTGAGCTCCCGGATCTGCTGGCACATCAATTTCCAGTCGATGGCGTCGGGATGGTCAAAATTGATATTCTTGCGTTCCTCGACAGGCACGTGGCTGGAGTCCTTGTAGTAGGAGTCCTGCGGAATGACCACGACTTTGCCGTTAAGCTGCTCGGTGATAGCCTTTACGACCGTTGTTTTTCCGGAGCCTGAGCCCCCGGCGATACCAATTACTAACATTAGAATTCAGCGTTTTTGGGTGTTCTCGGGAAGGGGATGACGTCACGGATGTTGGCCATACCGGTGACAAAGAGCAGCAGGCGCTCGAAGCCGAGGCCGAAGCCGCTGTGGGGAACGCTTCCGTAGCGACGGGTATCTATGTACCATTCGAGATTCTTTCTCGACATTCCAAGTTCGTCGATACGGGTTTCGAGTTTGTTCAGGTCTGCCTCGCGCTCGCTTCCGCCTATGATTTCGCCGATCTTCGGGAAAAGGACGTCCATTCCGCGGACAGTCTTCCCGTCCTCGTTCTGCTTCATATAGAAGGCCTTGATGTCCTTGGGGAAGTCGATGAGGATGACCGGCTTCTGGAAATGTTTCTCGACCAGATAACGCTCGTGCTCGCTCTGGAAATCGGTGCCCCAGTGGACGGGATATTCGAATTTGACACCGTTTCTCACGGCCTCTTCCAGAATTTCCACGGCACGCGTGTAAGTTACTCTCTCAAAGGCGATTCCAAGGACGGAACGCATCCTTTCGATCAGGCCGTCGTCGTATTTGTCATTGAGGAACTTAAGGTCGTCCAGGCAGTTGTCAAGGGCATACTGCACCAGGTATTTGACGAATTCCTCGGCGAGTTCCATATTGTCGTTGATATCGTAGAAAGCCATCTCCGGCTCGATCATCCAGAACTCGGCGAGATGTCTCGGAGTGTTGGAGTTCTCAGCGCGGAAGGTCGGGCCGAAGGTGTAGATTTCGCCGACTGCAGTGGCGCCGAGTTCGCCTTCAAGCTGGCCTGATACCGTCAGGGAGGTCTTTTTGCCGAAGAAATCCTTGCTGAAATCGACATTGCCCTTCTTGTCAAGGGGAATGGACTTTAGGTCCATAGTAGTGACCTGGAACATATCGCCCGCTCCCTCGGCGTCACTTTCGGTGATCAGCGGAGTATGGAGATAGACGAAGCCCTTCTCGTTGAAGAACTTATGGATCGCGAAGGCCATCGCGTTGCGGATTCTCAGGACCGCGCCGAAAGTATTGGTCCTCAGGCGCATATGGGCTACGCTGCGAAGATATTCCAGAGTGGTGTCTTTCTTCTGGAGGGGGAAGCGCATAGGGTCGCACTCGCCGAGCACCTCGATCTCTTCAGCCTGGATCTCGACCGCCTGTCCGCTGCCCACGGATTCCACGAGCTTGCCGCGGACGGAGAGGGAAGCGCCAGTGGTTATGCGTTTTATGAGTTCCTCGTCAAAGCTTTCAGCAGCGGCGACAATCTGGATATTATTGATTGTGGAACCGTCATTGAGGGCGATGAATTTGACTTGTTTGTTTCCTCTTTTTGTGCGTACCCATCCTTTGGCGAGCACCTCGGCGCCGGGCTCCTGATTGAGCAGTGCCTTGATCTTGGTTCTTTTCAATTTATCCATAATTGCTTATTCTTGGCTCTAAATCGTACAAAGATAGCATTTCTTGTCCAATTCAGCAAACCTGAAGGCGTCGGGAGGGGCATCTTCGGAAAAACTTTGTAACTTTGCAGGCGATGTTGTATATTCCTAAGCACTATAAGGATCTGCTTGGCGGCCCCGAGCAGACGGAAAAGGCCATCAAGGCCGTCAAGGATATGTTCCAGACCAATCTCAGCGCCCAGCTTGCGCTGCTCAGGGTGACTGCGCCTATGATTGTCCCGTCCGGGCAAGGCCTGAACGATGATCTCAACGGCGTGGAGCGTCCGGTGCGTTTCCCCGTCAAAAGCCTGGATGACGCGCCAGCTGAAGTGGTCCATTCCCTGGCTAAATGGAAGCGTCTGAAACTTGCGGCCTTGGGCGTGGAACCCGGGAGGGGCATTTATACCGATATGAATGCCCTGAGGCCGGACGAGGAGCTGGACAATATCCATTCTATCTATGTGGACCAGTGGGACTGGGAGAAAGTAATGCTGGACTCGGAGCGTACGACAGAGTTTCTTCGCCGGACTGTCCGGCGTATCTATGAGGCTGTGAAAGTGACTGAGAACAAACTCTATGTGGAGTTTCCGCAGATTGTTCCCAGACTGCCGGATGAGATTTTCTTCATCTCTTCGGAAGAGCTGCTCCAGCGCTATCCCGGCTTGTCTCCCAAGGAGCGTGAAAATGCCATTACACGGGAGTATGGGGCAGTTTTTGTCCAGGGGATCGGCGAGGTCCTTTCAAATGGGGAACCCCACGACGGCAGGGCGGCGGACTATGACGACTGGTCCCTTAACGGGGATATCCTGCTGTGGAATCCGGTGCTTGAGAGTGCTTTCGAAATCTCCAGTATGGGTATCCGTGTCGATGCGGCTGCATTGCACAGGCAGCTTGCCGCAAGGGGACAGCTTGACAAGGAGAAACTGTATTTCCATCGCCTTCTGCTGGAGGGCAGGCTGCCGCAGACCATCGGCGGCGGCATAGGTCAGTCCCGCCTCTGTATGTTCCTTCTCCGTAAGGCCCACATCGGCGAGATCCAGTCCTCCATCTGGCCCGCCGAAATGCTCCGCGCCTGCCGGGACGCCGGCATCTTCCTGGCGTAGCTGCGTTGGCTTTTGGGGCGCGTGGCGGTCCGTCCACCGCGCCTTCGGGACGCCTTTTGCCGTGCTGCTTTGCCGTGCTGCTTTGCCGCTGTTCGGCCCCGCGCCTTCGGGCCGCTGGCCTTGCCGACCGAAAAATGGTCGGCTTCGCCCAGGAGCCCTCGGCTCCACCATCCTTTCTCGGCCCCGCTCCGTTACCGCGTGTCGGTGCATATTGCACTGATTGCCGTTTTCGGGCTACACGTGGCAGGGATTCAGAAGTGCAAGGTAGAGGTCAGAATGGTCAGGCCCAAGCGCCTTGATTTTGTCGGACAGACGCTTCTTTCGGAGATATAGAGTGGAGGCGTTGTTAAGGCCTAGAAGTGGATATATCTGTTCCGGGAGGAGCCCGATGCAATAATAGCAGAACATCTTGAAATCCACAGTCGTCATATTGGGGATGTCATCTTTCAGACGGACAAGTACATTGTCAAAATGCTTGTTTATGCAATTGACCAGTTCGCCCAGTCCGTCACTCCCGCCAGTTATTCTCTCGAGCATAATATCAACTTTTTGAGCCAGATACTCTTCCGGGTGACTTCTACTTAAGGAGAAAGTCCTGTTATGGAGAAGAAGTGAGATATCGGAGAACTGGCTGCGGAACAGCAACAAGTCCCTCTCTTTCATTTTGCAGTTTATTTCTTCCAAGTGCCTGATCTTCATCCTCTGCATTTCTATTCTGTTTTTGCTATGCCGAAGATTCTCTTTCAACGATTCTATTGTCTTGTCCTTTTCATCCAGGCTTCGAGCAGCAAGCGCCAGTGCCTTGTCTTTCTTATTGATTATTAGTCTAAAAAGGACGAATCCACAAACAAGTATTGTCAGTGAAAGAAATGATGGCCAGGTCCAAATGCCAGTCAACAGTTTTTCCATTATCGGTGTCATTAAAAAAAGGCACCGACAGATCAATCCTCGCGGGTGTCGGAATACCCAATAGGTAATGAGCTGCCTGTGCCTAACAGTCAGCCTCTATTCCTTACCTATTTATTCATCCGTAAATGAAGTTCCGACTTCGCGAGGATAAAACAGGGGTTACAGTGTTGTTGCTACAAATTTAAATAATAATTTTTAAAGAGGCAAACTCATTACCTTTATTACACTAAGAAAGATTTTATTTTGCATAGGCGAATTGATAATAATTGATTTCGTCTGTAAATTAACGTGTTTTTTTCGTTTGTTAAGCTAAAATCGACTGACAAAAATCTTTCATATTAAATTTTTGATTATTAAGTAATTATGTAGGTCGCACAAATTTATATATCGCCAGGAGATGCTCTGTTGGCTATTTGAATGAAAGATAATAATTGCTTTTTGCGAATGAACAGCACAGGTTTGCTAACTATGGAAAATATAAAATGTTTAAGTGACACAGTACAAGTCTCCAACAGAGTATAGGATATATGTTAGGCTAGAGTAATTCTAGTGCAATGAAAAAGACACATTGCCTGCAATGCCGAAAATGCGAGTGAAAGTAAAGCATGGGCGGGCAGGATAGTGGAGCCGAGGGCTCCTGGGCGAAGCCGACCATTTTCCGGTCGGCGAGGCCAGCGGCCCGAAGGCGTGACGGCCAGCAGTCCGAAGGCGACAGCCGGCGGCCCGAAGGCGCGGGGGATCAGCTGTGTCCGTGGGCAAACAAAAAGACCGGCCCCCAGAAGGAGCCGGCCTTTCAAAAGGCAAGGGTAATGTCATCAGTCATTACCGGGCTTGCGGGAAGCATACATTATCTTCAGCGCAGAGCAGCGCCTGAGTTCCTGTTTCACGTCGGAAACGATACCCATACGCACATCCTCGTCCACGCGAAGGTTGACCGTCATAAGGGACCTTTCAGCCTCGCTCATAGCGTCGCGCTCGGCGGCGATGAAGTCGCGGATGTCGTCGACCGTCTTGAAAGAATCGTTCAGCTGGATACGGGCATCGGTACCGAACTGGCTCTGGAGATGACGGACCGGGGTGCCGATATTGATATTGGCGGACAGGTCCTTTCTCTCGAGTTTGGCGGCCTCCGTTGCCTCGGGCAGCTTGACGATGACTTTGTTCTCGGTCTCACGCAACTGGGTAGTCACCATAAAGAAGAACAGGAGCATAAACACGATATCGGAAAGAGAACCCGAGGAAATGCCGGGAACGTTCTTCTTACTATTTGAACCTCCGAATTTTGACATAATTCTATCCTCCTATTTCTTCTTTCCAGTGTCTTTCGGCTCAGCCTCGGAAATGTTCTGAGGCACAGCCTTCTTGACGATGTTCTGCTGATCTTCCGTCAGAAGAGAGAACTTCCGGCCGAATTGGGCTACGGAGAATTCATCACGAAGTTCGTTCACCGCCTTCACGAGCTCATTCTGCACTGCAATATAGGCCTCGTAACTTGTACCGCGGTCGTTCTGCAGGGAGATGACGCCCTTCGAGACCAGATAGGTCTTGCCCTCGATCTCCTTCTCTTCCTTTTCAGGGAGGGACGGATCGTTGTTAGGGTTGGAGAGGAACACCTTCATCTTCTCTTTGAGGAAGTTAATGTCCATGGCTTCGTTACCGGCAAAGAGCTTGTCTGCAGAATTGATACGTACGATGACGATATTACGGCGGTTGACCTTCTGGTCTTCGACCTTCACATCCTTGTCCGGGATGGGAGGAAGCCGGCGCTGCAGACCTGACTGCTCACCCATAGTGGTGGTCATCAGGAAGTAGCACAGCAGCAGGAACGCGATGTCCGCTGTCGAGCTGGAATTGATCTCCGGTGTTTTTTTCTTAGCCATGTTTTATGCTTTTTTGCGAATAAAGCCCATTATTTCTCCTACGATGATGGCAAGGATTGCTGCGATGCCAAGTCCGTAGGTAAGATTCAGAACTGTATCCGTCAGTTTGAGTTCACCTGCTGACGGCTCGGGTCCATTGTATGCGAGCGGCTGTGAACCGGACGCAAGCAGGTATGCCACGAGGACTACGACAACGGCGCCGACAATCACAATGCCTATGGTGATCAGGCTCTTGGGATTGGTGACGGCGGAGACGTACAGTCCTACGCAGAGTACCGAGACGAGGGCGAGGCCCAGCATCACGTATGCCCAGTTCAGCAGCATTGTCACTGCACCTTCTTCCTTGGCGTCTCCACCCCCGAATTTCGGGAAGGCGACAAGCAGAAGCACGACACTGACAATCAGCAACGCCCAGGATACCCACTTGAATATATTAGCGTATAACTGTTTTTCCATTGTAAATGGGGATTATCAGGTTCTGATTACTTGTTGTACTTGGTGATGGTGTCGACGAAGCGGATGGAAGCGTCTTCCATATCGATTGTCAGAGTGTCGATCTTGTTGAGGATGTAGTTGTAGAAGACCTGAAGGATCATAGCGACGATAAGACCGCCGACGGTGGTGATAAGGGCGACCTTCATACCTCCTGCAACGACGTTCGGGGAGATGTCACCGGCAGCCTGGATGGCGTCGAAGGCCTGGATCATACCGATAACTGTTCCAAGGAATCCGAGGGACGGGGCGATGGCGATGAACAGGGAAATCCAGCTGAGGCCTTTTTCCATAAGGCTCATCTGCACGGAACCATAGGAAACGATGGTCTTTTCGACGACATCGACGCCCTGGTCCATACGGAGCAGACCCTGATAGAAGATCGAAGCGACAGGACCGCGGGTGTTGCGGCAGACTTCCTTGGCTTTCTCAACGCCGCCTTCGGCGAGAGCCTTCTCGACATCCTCGAGGAGTTTCTTCGTGTTGGTCTTGGAGAATGCAAGATAGAGGATACGCTCGATTGAAAGGGCGAGACCGAGGATGAGGCAGATGAGAACGAGGCTCATAAAGCCTGCGCCACCTTCGATGAACTTGGTCTTGAGGGCCTGGTTCAGAGGAACGTCCTCACCGGTGCCGGCAAAAAGGTTCTGTACTTCAGCGGGAGCTGCGGCTTCCTGTTCAGGAGCATTCTGTTCAGCGGCTTCAGGTGCGGCTTCGTCCTGAGCGAAAGCAACTGTAGCGGAGAAGGTGAGAGCACCTGCAACTGCCAAAAACATTAAAAACTTTTTCATAATAGTTTTTTGTGTGTTAGTTATAAATAGTTAATTGTAAATAGTTTTCGTTCTCTTTCCGGGGATATCGCTCCCGGAAATTCTCCGCAAGATAGCAAATTATTTTCAATAATCCTTGTTTTATTTACTTATTTCCCCTCTAAGGTCCTCAGAAAAACGAGATTTTACCCAAGAATTGTTGTCCGAAAGGCCCATCAAGGTGAACAGTTTGCCCAGTGCGGCCTCCGGGGTGAGGTCGTCCCCGGACACGACTCCGGCATCCTTCAGGCTGCGTCCGGTCGCATAAAGGTCCATATTAACCCGGCCTTTCTTGCACTGGCTTATGTTCACCAGAATCTTGCCCATATCGACCGCCTCGCGGATAATGTCCATCAGCCAGGGTTTTGACGGGGCGTTGCCGGAGCCGTAGGTTTCGAGGATGACGGCGCGGGTCTCTTCGCCGCAGGCAATGTTTCTGGCTACCTGCGGGGTGATTCCGGGATGGAGCCTCAGGAAAGAAACCCTCGTGTCCAGTTTGAGCTGGACCTTAAGCGAGCCAGGGGAGGGGGCCACGATTACGGATGGATTGTAGCGTATGTCTATTCCTGCGATGGCGAGGGGAGGGCAGTTCGGGGAGTCGAAGGCATCGAAACTGTCTGAACTCATCTTGGTGGCCCGGTTCCCCCTTAACAACTTGGCCCCGAAGAAGATAGCCACTTCCGGGACCATAGCGCGCCCCTCGGCGTCCTTTGCGCCGGCAATCTCTATGGCAGAGACAAGATTCTCCTTCCCGTCGGTGCGGAGGGTGCCTATGGGCAGCTGGCTTCCGGTGAAAATCACAGGTTTGGACAGGTTCTTGAGCATAAAACTCAGGGTGGAGGCGCTGTAGGCCATTGTGTCGGTCCCGTGCAGGACTACGAAACCGTCGTAGTCGTCATAGTTCTCCTGTATGAGTTCCGCAAGGGAGACCCACATCCCGGGCTCCACGTCGGAGGAGTCGATCAGGGGATTGAAGGTGTATGTGTCGATCCGGACATTGAATTTGCCGAGTTCCGGCACTTCCTCGTGGATCTGGCTGAAATCGAAAGGCTTGAGGGTCCCGTCCACGGGATCCTGTTTCATTCCGATGGTGCCTCCGGTGTAGATGATCAGAATGGATGAGCTCATATATTGTAGAATTGCTCTGAATTGTGACTCGTGACTTCTGCGACCTGTTCGAAACTGATTCCCTTGATCTCGGCGATTTTCTGTGCGACGAGCGGAAGATATGCGCTTTCGTTACGCTGTCCCCTGTGCGGTACAGGGGCGAGATACGGGGCGTCGGTTTCCAGCATTATCCGCTCGAGGGGAATCTGCCGGACGGTTTCGGCCAGGGAGGCGTTCTTGAAGGTAACTACGCCTCCTATCCCGACCATCCAGTCGCCCATCCGGCTGACTCTTTCAAATATCTCAATGCTCCCGGAGAAACAGTGCAGGCAGCCTCTGAGACCCAGGTGGCGGCAGTCGGAGATGATGCTGAAAAAGTCCTCCCAGGCATCCCTGAGGTGGATGTTGACAGGAAGATCCATCTTCGCGGCCATCTCCAGCTGGAGCCTGAAAACCTCCTTCTGCTCTGCGGCGAACTGTTTGCCTTCGTGATAGTCCAGGCCTATTTCCCCGACCGCGACGACCGGATGGCCCTTCCACTTCTCGAGAGCGTCCATCTCCTCCCGCCAGCCTTGGTCCACAGAGCCCGGATAGAGGCCGAGCATCTGGAACAGGACCCCCTCGTGGGCCTTGCCTATGGCCCACATCGCCTCTCTTTCGTGGTTGTCTACGTCTGCCTGGACCATTTTCACGACCCCCGCCTCCAGAGCGCGGCCAATGGCATCCTCGGCGTCCGGGAGCAGCAGCTCGTCGTAGAAATGAGTATGAGAGTCTATCAGCATAGGTGCAAATTTACATAATTTTCTGTATTCTGCATCGCCCGAGAAGGTCTCTCGTGATGATTCCGTCCATTTCCAGCATCCCTGCGACGGCCTGGGTCCTTTCCCAGCTCCATCCGAGTCGTCTGCAGGCCTGCTCACAGTCGATACCCCTTTCCTCCTTGACCTGAAGTGCGAAGAGAGTCCTGTCGTCTCCGGGGCCGTATTTTCTCTCGAGATATTCTTTCAGTCCGGCCTTCCTCCCTTTCCCGGGCACCCCCAGGCCAAGCCTCTCCACCAGATCCTCAGGATCTTTTATGATTTCAGCCATATGTGCGTGGATCAATGAGTTGCAGCCTTCAGACCTGAGATCATCAGCCCGGCCGGGGAGGGCGAAAACGTCCCGGTTGTAGTCGTTGGCATACTTCGCGGTAATCAGGCTGCCGCCTTTGGTCTTGCTCTCTATGACTATGGTCGCAGAGGCCAGTCCGGCGATTATCCGGTTGCGGCGCATAAAATTGAGGGCCACTGGCTCGGTGCCTCTGGGATAGTCAGTTACGAGGGCGCAAAAGGGCGTGGATCGTATCTTCGCCGCGAGGTCCAGGTGGCGCCAGGGGTAGACGGCGTCTATTCCTGTGGCCATCACTCCGACTGTAGGTATTCCCGCCTCGAGGGCGGTCCGGTGTGCGACGGCGTCGGCTCCGTAGGCAAGGCCGCTTATTACAAGAGGCGGATTCTGCGCCTCGGCCATAGCCCTGACCAGCCTTTCGCACCATTCCCGGCCATAGGGGCTGAGGTCCCGCGTACCGATGACCGCCACTGCGCTGCGGAGCCCGAACACTTCGGCAGGGGTGCTGCAGGAGCGGAAATACAGTCCTGCGGGCGAGTCGGGGCATTCGGAGAGCAGGGCTGGATAGTCATCGTCACCGAGTCCTATGAAGCGGTCGCCGCTATCCCGGAGCGCTTCCAGTTCCTTTTCCGCCCAGAGGAGGTCCTCCCGGGAAAGTCCCTCCACTGCACGCCGGAACGATTCCGGGTTTTCAAGTATTTTCTTTTCCGTCGCTGGCCGGTATCCCAGCGCACGGTTCAAGGCGCACAGGCCGATTCTCTTTTCCATTTGCCGTTTTTGCGGCGAAGATAGGGCGAATAAAAGAAAAACAGCGGAAGTTGTTGATAACTTCTGCTGTTTCACTATGTAAATAAATGTTTCCGGGGGTATTTTACAGGATAAGCAGGGCGTCTCCGTAGGGGCCGAACTTGTATCCTTCCTCGAGGGCGACACGGTAGGCTTCCATCGTCTGCTTGTATCCGCCGAATGCCGCGACCGCCATCAGCATCGTTGACTGGGGACGGTGGAAATTGGAAACGATTGCGTCCGGAATGGAGTACTGGTAGGGAGGGAAGATGAACTTGTTGGTCCATCCGTCATAGACATTGACCTCGTGGGTGGTGGTGACGTAAGTCTCCAGGGCACGCATCACTGTGACGCCGACGGCCACGACCTTGTTGCCGCTGCGCTTGGCCTTGTTGATTTTCGCTACGGCTTCGGGTCCGATAATCACCCTTTCCGAGTCCATACGATGCTTCGACAAGTCTTCGACATCCACCTTGCGGAAGTGGCCTATGCCCATATGGACAGTGATGAATGCCTTGTCTATGTCTTTCAGTATCATTCTGTTGAACAGTTCGCGAGAGAAATGCAGGCTGGCGGCGGGGGCTGAAACCGCGCCCTCGTGCGCAGCGAAAATCGTCTGGTAATTCTCGCTGTCCTCGGGGTCGACCTTCAGTTTCACCCACTCCGGGATGAAGGGTTCGCCGAGATGGAAGAGGGTCTCCTTGAACTCTTCGTAAGAGCCGTCGAAGAGGAAACGCAGGGTGCGTCCGCGGGAAGTGGTGTTGTCAATCACCTCGGCCACAAGGCTTTCATCCTCACCGAAATAGAGTTTGTTGCCTATGCGGATCTTGCGGGCCGGGTCCACTATGACATCCCAGAGGCGCTGCTCGCGGTTTAGTTCCCTCAGCAGCAGGACCATAATGTCTGCCCCGGTCTTCTCTTTCTTGCCGTAAAGCCTGGCTGGGAAAACCTTGGTGTCGTTCAGCACAAAGGTATCGCCCTTGCCGAAATACTGGACTATGTCTTTGAAGATTTTATGCTCGATTTCTCCCGTGTCCTTGTGAAGGACCATAAGTTTCGCCTCGTCCCTCCACTTCGGCGGAGCCGTGGCAATCTGCTCCTGAGGCAGTTCAAAACTGAATTGTGATAGTTTCATATTTTCAACAATATACTCTTATAATACGGAGGATTTTTGAAAATAGTTTCATTTGCCTGCACGGACCTTTGCGAGCCTGTCCTGGTATTTCTTCTCGAGCTTGGCGTCTTTGGCGTTTTTCGCCATCAGGACGCAGTTCTGCAGTGCCGTGAGGTCGTCCGGATGCTTGCGGAGTACCTGCTTGTAATACTTATGAGCTTTTTTACCGTCTTTTTTGAATACGAGATAGTAAGAGCCGAGGTTGTTGAGATAGAGAGAATCGTCCTTGCAATACTTCAACATATGCTCGCTGAGTTCTCGGAAAGCCTCCGCCGCCTGCGGAGTGCCGAGGCGGAAGAAAGTATAGCAATATTCCTGGACAAGGGCCTTGAATTCCTCCTCGCCAATTTTGTCCACGCCTTCGTACGACCACTTTGGACCTTCGTTGAAGTTCTTGTCCGCCAGGGCTTTAAGTTCCATAAGGGCCATATCTGGACTGCCTTTTTCATAAGCGGTCATCGCGGTAATCCTTGCAAGGCGCCAGTCCAGGCGGAGAGGCTCAAGCGAGATGGCTTTCGATACGGCCCCTTCCGCCTTTGCATAGAGGGCGTCGTCGTAGATGATGTCCTCGAAGAAATTGTTCGCCCTCCCGGAGGAGTCTTTCATCGGCAGCAAGGGCTTTTTCCCGAGATAGCGCTCCTGCGGAAGCTTTATAACCTTTGTGCTCTGGCACTTTTCATAATAATAGGAAAACTGCGCCAGATAGGCCATAGGGTCGTCCGGCCAGGCTTCAATCCATTGGTCTATAAGTGTTTCCACCCCGACTCCGGATACTCCGACCCGCGAAGTCACCCTTTGGTGCTTCGCTCTGTATTCTTCCTTGGAAAGGGGCTGGGCGAGGCAGGATGCCGAAACGAGAGCCCAGAGAGATATGGCAAATAATATTCTTTTCATTTTATACGTCCATCCTGATTCGCCGCTCTTTAGGATATAGATTGTTGCACCTGCTGCCGAGGTTTTTAGCCGGACCGAGCGGCAGTCCGCAATAGGTCACGACAATAGGGCCCAGAGGGGCGCCTTCTAGCCTGAGGGCATCTCCGTGGAGATATTTCAGCGCATCGGCGCGGCTCAGTCCGACGCGTGGATAATCCGGGAAAACTTCCGCGGGAACTTCGGCCTTAAGTATCCGGAAAGGATCTCCCTCACTTATTCCTTCGCCCTTTTTCCTCAAGAGCGAGGCCCATTGGCCTTCGCCGGGGACCAGCCCTGGCAGCATTGCATATCCGGCCTTCGTCCTGACGGAGGGGGCAATCTCCCCGAGGTCCATAATTTCGGCCCCGAGTGTCTCCGCAATCCATAAGACCGTGTCGTCATTCTCAAAATGATTGAAGGTACAGGTGGAATAAATCAGGATTCCGCCGCCTTTCAGAGTCGGCCAGATATCGGAAATGATGCGCCTGGAGCGTGCTGCGCAGAGTTTGACGGTGTCCGGAGACCAGTCTTCCACGGCCTTTTCGTCCTTGCGGAACATACCTTCGCCGGAGCAGGGCACGTCGGCGAGGATTATGTCGAAGAGCGGTCTGTCTCCGAAGCCGGACGGATCCCGGCAGACAACTCCCACGCGGCTGTCTCCCCAGCTTCGGACATTCCCCCTCAGGACATTGAAACGCTTCCGCATCACTTCATTGGAAATCAGCGAGAAACGCTCTCCGAACTCTTCTCTGAGGGAGGCCGCCGCGTCCGTAGTCTTCCCGCCTGGCGCGGCGCACAGGTCCAGTACTCTCAGTCCCGGCGAAAACTCCCCGAGGACCTTCCTCAGCAAGGTTCCGACGAACATCGCGGAAGAATCCTGGACATAGTAGGCTCCGGCGTGAAACAGTGGGTCAAGGGTGAAATTCGGCCTTTGGGGCAGCAGGTATCCATAGGGACTCCAGTCCAGAGCCTCGGCCTCTTCGAAAGGGCAGTCCCTGAGTTTGGACGGGTTCAGCCTCAGCGAGACCGAAGCCTCCTTGCCCAGGGCCTCGACGACTCCGGGGGCATATTCGCCGACGGACTCTTCCAGCAGTTCTATGAACTCGGCGTCAAACATTGAACTTCGAGGGATCGAATCCTTCCGGCATCTTGCCGTTGGAGGCGTCCACGATGCCGTCTACGATCTTGTCCAGGCCGTCTTTGATCTTGCCGCCAATCATCATTTTCATCATAAGGTTGAGATCCGCCTCCACCTTGATATGGAAATCGGTCTTGTACGGGTCGGAGGCCGCGGGGTCGAAATGGATCACGATGTGGAAGGCAAGCGGAGCGCCGTAGTCCACCAGTTCAATGCGGGAATAGGGCACCCTTTCGTGGACCTTCACCCCTACGTTGAAACCCTGGACGGTCGCGGTCAGAGTGTCGTATTCGGCCGTGACCATATCTTTCTTGTCCTCGGGAAGCATAGCCTTGAAGTTGCGCAGGTCCGCGAAAGCCATATATAATTCATAACATTGGCGTGAAACCAGACCGTGTTTACTTTCTATTTCAGTCATAATTGTCTATCTTTGTAACTTGCAAATATAAGAAATATTATGCAGAAGATTTATTTCGAGAAGAGGTGTATCGTAATCTGCGACCCTTCCGAGGAAGCCCTTTCCGACCCGAACTCCGTCGAGTTCCATCCCGGAGAGCGTATAGACATACACGCCCTTGTGAGGATGTTCGAAGTCCAGGACAGCCTTTCGCGCATCTATATCCCTACGGACGACATCGAAAAGACCTATCGCCGTATCTGTCTGGAATTCAAGGAAGTGAATGCCGCCGGAGGGCTGGTTTCGAACCGCCGTGGAGACTTCCTTCTTATCTCCAGAAGCGGTCTGTGGGACCTGCCGAAAGGACATCAGGAGGCCGGGGAGGACATAGAGGTCACGGCCCTTCGCGAAGTTCAGGAGGAGACCGGAGTGGACGAACTTCAGCTGCGCCGGCTTATCTGCATAACCGACCACGTTTACCTTCGAGGGGGAGTGTGGCATCTGAAACATACCTGGTGGTACGATATGCTGTACACCAATCCGGTGAATCTGACTCCGCAGAGGGAAGAAGACATAACCAAGGCGGCCTGGGTCGCCAAATCCTCCCTTCCTCCCTTCCTGAAAAACACCTATCCGTCGATCCAGGAGGTTTTCCGCGAGGCTAGGATTTAGGATGCTCCTTGCGGTATAACTCCCAGGAATTGAATAGATTCTGCCAGATGGCATAGAGGCCGCCGGCGACCGAGGTGACGGGGGTGAGGTAGTTATAGCCCAGCCAGATCATAAATCCGGTGTTCTTCTGGCCCATAGCCTGGCCCGCAGTCAGGCTTTCGACACGGTCTTTTTCGCTCTTTCGGCCTAGGAAGAACTGTCCGAAACAGGCCGCCATCGATACGACTACTATCATTGCAATGGCCCCGGCGGAAAGCTGGCTCAGCAGGAGGGCCCTGGTGGACATTACCATAGCCAGGGTGAGGCCGACGCCCCATACATAGAATGCATAGCGGCTGAGCCGCATCAACTTGCGCTGGAGACGGGGAGCGGTGTAGCGGATAAGCCAGGCCAGGGCGCAGGGAAGGATCAGCATAGGGAAGACTTTCAGCGCAAGGTGGCCGACATAGGCCCAGAAACTGAGCTCGTCCGAAGGGCTGATCAGAGGAATGACCATAGGAATCAGGAAGGTCGCGGCAAGGTTGATGAGGACCAGATAGCTGACGTTTTCATTGATCTTTCCGCCCAGTCTTTCGGTGATTACTCCGGCTGCGGAGGCCGTGGGACATATCAGGCAGATCATCGCGCATTCCAGCAGCATTTTCCCGTCGCCTTTGGTGAAAACGGTCAGCACGGCGAGAAGGGAGAAACTGAGTATCTGGAAAAGCAGCGCCTTGTAGTGCCAGCGGACTATCCCCAGGTCGTGGGGCGACACTTTGACGAACTGGAAGAAAAGGAGGGTGAAAATCACCAGCCGCTGTCCCTCTGAGGCCGCTACTCCGAGAAAATGGCCCCAGGGATGCAGGAAAGAGGTGTAGCGGTAGAAAAGGTAAAGGCTTATCCCGAAGACGATAGCCCCCGGGAGCAGCCAGTCACGTATTATTTCTTCAAACTTTCGCATTGAAAATCCTGTCGATGAGCGGGTCGGTAAGTTTCATACAGAGGCCTGTCGCGACCATCAGGATAAGTGTCCCTTCGCGTATGACCATAGTTTCCCCGTTGCCGCCGGGGGTGGAGAACCATATCCAGGCGAGCAGCGCGGTCAGCGCTACCTGCAGGATGTCGAAGACGATTTTCATCGTGCTGAAGCGCCAGTGGGTCTCTCCTTCTATGACGTTGAGGAGTTTGTCCCCTGAGAGCATCCAGCCGTTCCCTATGACCTCTATATGTATGCCGACTGCGGTCACGAGGACAGCCGCAAGGCTTAGCAGCAGCTGGACTGCATAATTCGTCGCAGGAGCCTCCAGGGCGTCCAGAGCCCATATCCCCGCGTCGCAGAGATAGCCGAAAATAAGGATTGCCGGAATCTGGAGCAGGTCCTCGGCCTTGAAACGGCTCCTCAGGATCAGGACCTGGCCGATGATGAACAGGGCGTTGAACATCCAGATATAGGTCCCTACCGAGAGGACCGGCCACTTAAGGCCAAAAATTGTGGGCGGACAGGAAGGAGGCGCGATTCCCAGATTCGACTTGATGGACAGGGCCACTCCGAAAGCTATCAGGGCCAGGCCCAGGGTGGAGATGCCGTAGCGGCGGGTGATATCTTTGATGTTCATTTTTTCAAAAAGTCTTCAAAGATGCATATAATTGTGTAAATTTGCAAATTGGAAACTAAATACAAACAGCTATATGAAAAAGATTACACTTGTTATGATTTCATTTCTTGCCCTTGCCGGCTGTGCCCGCAGAAGCGCTGTCCCGGCCCTGGACCTTACGGACCTTGACACCACGGTGAGTCCGAAAGTGGATTTCTACCAGTATGCTACCGGAGGATGGCAGGCCAAGAATCCCCTCAAACCCGAGTATTCCCGCTTCGGCTCTTTCGACGCCATTGCAGAGAGGACTCAGGAGAACCTGAACGCCCTCTTCGAGAGTATGACCACGATGAAGGCTGCGAAAGGCTCTGTGGACCAGAAGATTTCCGACCTTTACAAGATGGCTCTAGATTCCGTGAAGAGGAATGAACTCGGCGCCGAACCCATCCAGCCGTACATCGCCGAAATCCTCGCCGTCAGTGACAAGGAAGGCCTTGTGCGTCAGCTCGGTAAGATGAACCTCGTCGGCGACGGCGGTTTCTTCGGCGGCGGAGTCGAGGCTGACCTTGCCGACAGTGATATGCAGGTTTTCTATCTTGGACAGGGCGGTCTCGGAATGGGCGACCGCGACTATTATCTGCTTGAAAAGAATGCAGAGCTAAAGGCCGGCTACAAGGCTTATCTTGAGAAGGTTCTCAGCCTTGCCGGCATTGCGGACGCCGCTGCCGTCGCTGAGCAGGACCTCCAGGTCGAAGACGCTATGGCCCAGGCTTTCTGGTCCCGCGAGCAGAACCGCGTGATGCAGGCCATCTACAATCCGATGAGCGGAGAGGAAGTCGTCGCAAAGTGGCCTGAACTTCGTTTCAACCTCTTCTGCGAAAGTTTCGGCATTCCCGTGCCCGAGAAGATCATAGTCCAGCAACCCAGCTACTTCGATGCCCTCAACTCGCTTTTTGCCGAGACTGATATCGAGACTCTCAAGGCCTATACCCTCACTCAGTTCGTCAGCGGCAGTGCAGGCGCCCTTTCCGATGAGTTCTACACGGCTTCCTGGGAATTCTTCTCCCATCAGATGAGTGGCGCTCAGGAGCAGAAACCGCGCTGGAAACGTGCTATGCAGGTTCCGAACAGCATCCTCGGCGAGGCTGTCGGCGAGATGTATGTCAAGCGTTATTTCCCGGAATCTTCAAAAAAGAAGATGCTCGAGCTGGTCGAGAATCTCCGTGTCGCCCTCGGCGAGCACATCGATTCCCTGGAATGGATGAGCGATTCGACAAAGGTCCGTGCCCGCGAAAAACTCGCTGCATTTACTGTCAAGATCGGCTATCCTGACAAGTGGAAGGACTATTCCACCCTCGACATCGACCCGGAGAACACTTACTACGAGAATCTCCGCAATGCCAGCGCCTGGTATGTCCAGGACAATATCCAGAAGCTCGGCAAGCCTACCGACAAGACTGAGTGGGGTATGACTCCCCAGACTACGAATGCCTATTACAATCCCACCACCAATGAGATTTGCTTCCCTGCCGGCATTCTCCAGAAGCCTTTCTTTGATCCGGATGCGGACGCTCCCGTCAACTACGGCGGCATCGGCGTGGTCATAGGTCACGAGATGTCCCACGGCTTCGACGACCAGGGCTCCCTCTTTGACGCAAATGGAAATATGAGCAACTGGTGGACTGCGGAGGACAAGGCCAAGTTCGACGCTCTCGGCGACAAGCTCGTCGCCCAGTTCGATGCGGTCGAGGTCCTTCCCGGAGTCCACGCCAACGGCCGTTACACCCTCGGCGAGAATATCGGCGACCACGGCGGTCTGTCCATCGCTTATTCCGCGATGCTCAACGCGCTCAAGGGTAAGGAGCAGGGCCTTATCGACGGTTTCACTCCCGCCCAGCGCTTCTATCTGAGCTATGGCATCATCTGGGCCCAGAACATCACCGACCAGGAGAAGGCTCTCCGCACCAACACCGACCCTCACTCTCTTGCCGTGAACCGTGTCAACGTGTCCCTGCGCAACTTCCAGACCTTCTTCGATGCCTTCGACATCAAGGAGGGTGACCCGATGTTCCGTCCTGAGGAGGAGCGTGTCCATATCTGGTAATGAGCCCTCAGGAATGAGGTCCGGGACGGGGTCGCGGAAATGACCGGCGACCTCAGGATCCAGCACGTCAGCGGCGCTGACATCCCTTCCAGCCTGCCTTCGGAGGAGGAGATCCTTTCGCTGCCGGGGGTCAGGGCGATGACGGGGGTCGTCGTCCGTCAGGGAATAGTCCGTTCCGGGGATGTGATCCACGGGGTTGTGGTCAAGGGTGTTCCCGACAGGATTGACTCTTCTCTCTGCGTCAGCATTCCTCAGCGCCTTTCCGAAATTACGGGGCTTGGCGTCGGGGATGAGATGACCACTTATTTCGTCGGCGAGAAGGTCAGGGTGAGGCGTTTCCGCGTGAGCGAAATCCATCGTGACATCCTTGATATGGACGACAATCTTCTGGTCTATGCCCGTCTGGAGGATATGCAGCGGCTTTCTCAGCTGGGTGAGGACAGAGTTTCGGCGATCGAGGTTTCGCTCCGGAGTGAGATGCGTTCCGCCCCGGCGATGGAAGAACTTCGCGGGCGCATAGGCTCCATTCTGTCGCTCAGCGGCCGGGACGAGGAGGAGGACTTGTATGTGCAGTCTTCCGTGTCTGCCTATCCTCAGCTCTTTGACTGGCTAGACCTGCTGGATTTCAATGTTTTGTTCATCCTTCTGCTGATGATTCTGGTGGCGGGATTCAATATGGTAAGCGGGCTTCTTATTGTTCTTTTCCGCAATATTTCTACCATCGGGACGCTCAAGACTCTCGGAATGTCCGACCGGGGGATAGCCAAGGTCTTTCTCCTGCTGTCTTCTTCGGTGGTGCTGAAGGGGATGCTTGCGGGGAATGTGCTGGCGCTGCTTTTCTGTCTCGTGCAGGGGACGACTCATCTGATTCCTCTGGACCCGGCCAATTATTTCGTGTCTTTCGTTCCGGTCCACGTGAATGTCTTTTCCGTGCTTGCGGCCGATCTGATCGCCTATGCGGCCATTATGCTGATACTGCTTATCCCTTCTCTATTTATTTCTCGCGTCGATCCCGCCAGGACCGTCAGGGCGGAGTAGCCCGGTCGGCCTTCGGGGTTTCCGGCGTTTCGGCCATCGCGTCTTCGGGCCGCCGGCCTTGCCGACCGGAAAATGGTCGGCTTCGCCCGGGAGCCCTCGGCTCCACCATCCTGCCCGCCCGCCTACGCCGGTCATCTCGCCTTTCTGCCGCTTTTTGCCGTGCTGCTCGGCCGCTGACTGGCCCCCGCGCCTTCGG
>CACZDC010000017.1 GCA_902779785.1 uncultured Bacteroidia bacterium | reverse complement strand
CTGCGAGAGAGCACATATAGCAGTGCATCGTGAGGTGGAAGGCGGGATAGTCCCATTCAATGGTCGTAAGGAATTTATCGACAATGATTTCCGTGTCCAGTTCCTCCTGGATTTCGCGGTGGAGCGCCTGTATCGGACTCTCACCCGGCTCGACCTTGCCGCCAGGGGCCTCCCAGTAGTCTTTCCATTCACCATAGCCCCGCTGGGTGGCGAAGATTGCATCAGCTTTGCGGATGATGGCCGCTACGACTTCGATGGTTTTCATTGTATGCAGCAATACATTAATTCAGGAAGAGGACTTTCATAGCCCTGCAAAGTTAAGCATTTTCTTTGTGCTGCCCAAGTGCGCATAGTGTCCCGAAAAATGGGACACTATGAACGTTTTCGGGGTGTTTTCGTCACTAGTGTCCCGAAAAATGGGACACTATGCACACGGCGCAAAGGAAGAACTATACCGCCAGAATATCCTGCGAATCAATGATTTCAACGCCTTTGCGGCCGGATTTGGCGAGGCGGATCATAGCGGCGGCGACATCTTCCGTGGGCATAGGTTTCCAGCCGCGCATCAGCCCGATGGCATTGAAGGCCTTGAGGGCCACGACGCCGAACTTCTCGCCGAAACGGTCACTCCCCTTCCGGATGAGAGACGGAGGACGGAGGATGAAGCAGCCTTCGAAGCCGAGCTGACTGACAGCATCGTCCAACTCGCCTTTCATCCTGGTATAGAATATCTTGGACTTGTAATCCGCCCCTACGGAAGAGACCAGAACGTAAGTCGGCACAGCATTCTCCCGCGCCGCCTTGGCGGCATTGTACTGATAGGTATAATCCACCTTCCACTGAGCCTCCTGTCCGCCCGCCGCACGGAGGGTCGTACCCATCGTGGAGAAAAGGACATCGCCGGTAAGTTTGTCGGCCCATTGCTCCGGATGGTCAAAGTCAACTACGTGGACCACAAGTTTTTCCGAAGGAATTGAGACCTCCCTCCGGACAAAAATATCAACACGCTCGAAACTCTCGTCAGCAAGCAGCTGCTCCACCAAGTCTTTTCCTATGGCGCCAGTTGCGCCGAGTACCAATGCTTTCATTATAGGGAGAAACTGTGGGTTGTGTCATAATCGTTCCAGCTGCGGAGGTACAGAGTCACGTTCTTCTGGTCATAGACATTGCTGTACTGGGTGTCCTCCACGGTCCCCTTGTGTCCGCTGAGGTAAGCCCCAGCCGTTTCGTAGCGCCACCAGCTCTTGCTGTGAGGGTTTCCAAAGACCGGATCAGGCTCGGTCGTAAGGTATTTTTCGTAGAGGAGATGGTTAGTGACGTGCATATAGGCCGCCCCGTCTTCCTTCCTGGTAATCAAGGTCTTCCAGCCGTCAAAGAGGTCGAATTCGACGACGGCGCAGTCCCCTTTCGCGTCGGCCACGAGATAGTGATAGCCGCTGCCCACGGCGGCGTCGTGCCGGACATCGACCGTCTCCAACAAAGCGAGCGCTTCCTCAACCGTGGCGCAACGGTCCAGCCACAGTCGCATTATGATGGTAGTCCCGACGTCGTGCTTTTCACTGTCCTGCTGCGAAGCCTGTCTGGGGAGCGCCAGGATGGACGTACAAAGGCCCTTCTCATTGATTCCGTCCACGGGAGCATAGATCGAAGCCAGGCAATTCAGCTTCGTAGCGAGGCTGGCCGGCAGTTTCTCGAGGGAATAGCCGAAATGGGACATATCGCTGCAGGCGATGGATGCATAGCCCTTTTTCGGCCGGGATATCGTGACCATTGTGGGGTTCTTGAAGAAGTCATAATTGCGGCCGAAGAAAAAACCGTCTCCATCGGCCTGAGCCGCCTGGAAAGAGGTGCAGGCAAAGCTCTCCCCTTCGGCCACCTGCGAACTCTTTATCTTCAGCGGCAGCCCCTTCCCTATCCTTCCAACGACATAGTCCAAAAGCTCGGCGTTCTCGTCTATGTCATTGGCAATCACGTCATCCAGGTCATAATCGGCCTTGTACTCCATCTTGTACAGATACTGATTTCCCTCGACGGACTCGATTGAGCTGAGAGTCGCAATTTCGCCGCCCCAGATACAGGCCACAGCGATACAAAGCGCGGCGATTATGCCGACTATCCAAAACAATGCTTTCTTCATATTCTGTTCGTTTTATAATCCCTGCAAATATACGATTTTCTGCGAAAGAGAGAATGCCTGTCGGATACCCATCAGTTTAGCCCTCTCTCTTTCTTGATGGTCTCGTAGGCCTCCTGGATTCTGCGGAATTTTTCCGCGGCGGCCTTCTGAACTTCCGGGCCCAGGGTTGCCACCTTGTCGGGATGGTTCTTCATAGCCATACGGCGATAAGCCTGGCGAAGCTCCTCGTCCGTCGCCGAAGGCTGGATTTCAAGAACAGCATAGGCCGAGTCCGTATCCTTATAGTACATCGCGATGACGGAGGCGGCATCCGAGGCGGAAAGGCCTATGGTCGAAGCAATTGCCTCAAGGACAGTCTTTTCGCTCTTGTCGAAATATCCGTCCGCAATGGCTATCTGAACGAGGTAGTGGAAGAGCTGAAGCCGCTGCGAGTAGTTCATATAGCGGGCAATCTGAGGACCCACCTCATAGATATTCACCTGCTGAGAGTTAAGACTCTCCAGCACCCTCACGGCATCGGCCACGGCCGCATCTCCGAAATTTTGGCGGATAAAGTCCTTCACCACGTCAATCTCCTTGGGATGCGTCTTCCCGTCGGCCCTGATGACGGCTGACGAAAGGACAAGCAGGGAGATGAAGAAACTGTTACGCTGCCGCGTCTGGTCGGTAGATGCTTCCGTGCCAAGAAGTTTAGCGAAATTCGATGCGCCGTCCCACATAGCACCGGCGAAAAAACCAAGCAGTGCCCCGATGGGACCGAAAGCGACCCATCCCAGCAAACCAGCTATCCATTTTGCTGAACCCATTCTTTCATTTTTTGACAATTGCCTGCAAATCCCGGTCCTTCAGTTTCTTCCTGCCATTTTGACAGGGAGTATCGCGCGTTCCGTAAAAAACTGTAACTTTGCGATGTAAAACTGTGCCGAGGGCGCTATGCGGACTATGAGATTTAAGCATACAAACAGGCCGGGCTTCTGGATGGGGTTCATAGATTTCTTCACGGCGGGACTCTTTTTCCTGCTGTATATACCCCTCGGAGGGCTTCAGGACGAGCTGGATGAAATCCTTGGCCGGAGGACTCAACGTTACTGGGCAGCATACCTTCTTGGAATCCCGACGGCATTTATCTATCCGCTTGTCTGGATGGCACGAATTGCTGAAGAACTGAAAGCCAAGGCCATCGACCTCGGGATAGAAGGTCCATACACCAGCTGGTGGCATATGTTCGGATGGAACACCTTTGGGCTTCCGCTGATGGGACCGGCGATAGCCACCTGGCGGTTCTTCAAAACTCTGAACAGTATAGAGAAGAAACTTAATGAAATGAAAGACACGCTCTATACCATACGTAAGGCGGAGCCTCGTGACCTGGAGGCCGTGAACGGGCTCCTGCAGCAGGTGCTCTCGGTCCATAACCGGGCACGTCCGGATCTGTTTAATGAGATCGGGAAGAAATATACGGACGAGGAACTCATTTCAATCTTCAACAATCCGGAAACCCCGGTCTTTGTTTATGACAGGGAAGAAACCGTCCTTGGCTATGTCTTCTGTGTCCTACGCCATCAAGGAAGCGGCAGCCTTAGAAAACTCACTTCACTGTATATCGATGACCTCTGCGTCCACGAGAAGGCTCGCGGGCAGCACATCGGGAAAGTCCTTTTCGAATACGCTAAATCCTTCGCCAAGGAGCAGGGCTGCCACAATATCACCCTCCATGTCTGGGAAGGGAATCCCGGCGCCCGGGCTTTCTACGAATCCCTTGGCCTTAAGCCTCAATACATATCAATGGAGATGCTTTGCAAGTGAGCACTACGACAGGAGCTCCTTTACGACCGTGGAGATGGTCCGCCCGTCGGACTGCCCTGCGAGGGCCTTGTTCGTGAGTTCCGCAAAAAGCTGTAACTTTGCCGTATGAAACGGCGACTTATGATACCTCCATCCACAGATTGTCACTGCCATATCCTCCCGGGCCTGGATGACGGGGCCACCTGCCTGGCCGAGTCAGTCCTCCTGGCCAGGCATCAGGTAAAATGGGGGTTCAGGAAGGCTGTGTGCACTTCCCACAGGGTCAGCAAGTATCCCAATACACCCGATGAAGTGAAGAGGGCTTGCGCCCTTCTTGTGGAAGAACTCGCCAAGGAAGGCATTCCCCTGGAACTGGAGCCCTCCATGGAATATCGTCTCATTCCAGAGACCTGGCCGGAGACCCTGGAGAAAGGCTGGCTTCTTCCCTGGGAGGGCAACCACATCCTCATAGAGCTTCCCATCCACAAGGCATCCAGGATCGGGGACATCGTTCCCGAAGACGAGATCAGGCGACTTCTCGACATGGGATACCAGCCGGTACTGGCCCATCCCGAACGGTATCTGTATCTTGACATGGAAAGGTACCTTTCCTTCAAGGAGGCTGGAGTCCTTTTCCAGCGCAATATCGGCTCGCTCGAAGGGCTGTACGGGGAGGCTGTCAGCGTCCGGGCAGAAGCCCTCCTCTCGGAAGGGCTGTACGACATCCAGGGCACGGATCTTCACAATGAGCGCTATGCGGCGTTTTTCGATTCGTTCGGCTTTAAGGTACCCGTTGGTTCTTCAAAGCCCTAAATGACATATAGAAGAAACCAGGTTATGGACCATCTTCCGCTATCCGGGAACCCTTTCAACCAGTATTAGGAATGGAAGAGCCTATCAAGCTATACAGTTATCAGGACCGCTACGGGAAACGGCTCCAGCGGCTGACCGTGGACGGCGGATTCACCTGCCCGAACCGTGACGGCAGCGTCTCCGCCGGGGGATGCACTTTCTGCGACAACGCCGCCTTCCATCCGGCATACACCCAGGGGAAAAGCATCACAGAACAGCTTCGGGCGGGTGTTTCGTTCCACGAAAACCGTTCCAGAAGGGCGGATGCTTACCTCGCGTATTTCCAGCCGTTTTCCAACACCTACGCTGATGTTCCGACATTAAGAAGGCGCTATGAGGAAGCGCTCGCCTTTCCAGGAGTCTGTGGCCTTGTCATCGGGACGCGGCCGGACTGCATCGACAGGGAAAAGCTCCGGCTGCTATCTGACATCAAAGCGCAAGGGCACATCGTGGAACTGGAGTTCGGCATCGAATCCGTCTATGATACGACGCTCCGGAGGGTCAAGCGGGGGCACGACTTCGCCTGCACCCGCAGGGCGTTCGAGATGAGCGCCGAGGCCGGACTGGAGGCAGGAGGGCATATCATCCTCGGCCTTCCCGGCGAGACTCGGGAGATGATGGTAAAGGCGGCCGATGTCCTCAACACCCTACCCGTCAGTTTCCTGAAATTCCATCAGCTTCAGATTATCAAGGGGACTCAAATGGAAACGGAGTTCAGTGAAAAGCCCGGGGACTTCCTGCGTCCCGGGCCGATGGAGTATATCTCACTTCTAGCGGACATCATCGAGCGGCTGCGTCCAGACATCGCCATCGGCAGGATCGCCAGCAGCGTCCCTCCGCGTTTCACGGATTCTCCCTGGGGACTCCTCCGGCACGATGAACTACTGAAAATGCTCGCCCGTTGCCTGAAAGAGCGTCAGAGCTACCCGTAAAGTGAGCACTACGAAAGGAGTTCCTTTACGACCGTGGAGATGGTCCGCCCGTCAGACTGGCCGGCGAGGGCCTTGTTCGCAGCACCCATCACCTTTCCCATATCCTTGATGGAGGTGGCTCCCACCTGAGTGATAATTTCGGCGACCTTGGCCTTCACTTCCTCCACGGAGAGCTGCTTGGGGAGGTATTTCTCCATAGCCGCTGCCTCTGCCAGTTCGTTGTCGGCGAGTTCCTGTCGTCCGGCGGCGGTGTACTGCTCGGCGGATTCCTTGCGCTGCTTGATGAGTTTCTGGATCATCTTCAGCACATCGGCATCCGTAACCTCTTTGCTTCCGCCCTCGGCGGTCTTGAAGAGAAGGATTTCACCCTTGATGGCGCGGGCAGCGGCAAGCGCCACGGCTTCTTTGGCCTTCATCGCGGCCTTGATATCTTCCTGAATTTGTTGTTCGAGTGTCATGGTATCTTTTTTTGTCATATTTCTTTTCAAATCCCGGTCCGACAGGTATCTTCTGCCATTTTGGCGGGTTCCAGGCACCGCCTTCCGTCCAGTATGAACTCAGAGCATGTGTTATTAAACTTACTATAGCAATGCATTCCTGATGATTCCAAGTATACCTTGAACAGTCAAATCTCCAAGAATTCCTGCGCGTCTCAGGAAATCATCGTGAGGCAGATCGTCAGCGACCTTGTCAAAGAAAGCAGTGAGATCCTTTCGGATACTTTCAGGAAGCTGGCATTTGCTTTCAGGGGACAGGGTAGCACCCAAACGCAAAACATCGTTCTTGTGCTTGGTAACGTCACCGGAGTTGACGACCTGCCCTGCTTCCTTGCCCGAACGCAGATTCAGATAAGCCTTTGCCTTCAGGCAAATAAGTGCTTCGCTGTTGGCGATATGGATATTCCGGATAACGTCACTGTGCTTAATTGTGAAGAAATAGTAGTCATCATCCAGCATGATTGCCGACAAGCTGGATAGATCTTCCCCGGTGGGGATGGGGCCAATTACGATATCATCCGGCAGAGAAATAATATCCGGTTTACGGGACAACAACTCTATTTGAAATGGGAATGTGGCATCTTTGGGATGGTAGAAACGGTAGAACTCCGAATTCCCTGTCCCTCTTTGCCTATGGACATAGCCGGCTTCCCTGACAAATTGCCAGAAACGTCTCACAAATGAATCGGTGAGCGCTTCCACTACAAGGATCAGGTCCAGGTCCTTGGTAGCCCGGGGCACCAACAGATTGGATTCCTCAATGATGTTACTTGCTGCACCGCCAATCAGCACATAACTCCCTTCATAACCATGGAAGTACTCCGAAAACTTGTCTATACCTACAACCATTTCACTTCTTTTTTAATTCTTTCCAGTTCCATCTGAATGCGTTCATCCTCATTCCCGGCGAGAGACAATAACAAAGAAATTTTATCGCATACTCCATTCCTTGAGAGAGCCGAGGGCGGATACATCCAAATCTCAATGCTGTTGAATGCACTTTCGTCTTCATCTACGCTGACCGCCGCTTCTTTGTCGACGGCCTTGCAAATCCCATTAGGCGAGAGCATCGACATTTCACCCAGGGCATATTCCCCGGCATAGATACCCTCTATGCCAGCCAGCTCGTCCTCCGTGCGGATCGTTTTCAGTACCGGGTTGCGGAAAAATGGTTTGAATGCTTCTAATGTTTCCTTGTAAGGAGGGAAATCCAGCAACTGGCGTCTCCCTTCACTCCTTAGTGGAAATACATTGTCAGATATCCATTTGAGGGCCCGGGTTACGGTCAAGTAGGAATATCCGGTGACAGAGGATATCTTTTTGGCATCGTTCCCGTTCAACGAGGCTACTTCCAGGTGGTACAGGACAATAAGTTGCGCGGCAGGAGGAATTAGGCCGGTGGACTTACCGGTGACGCGCCCTCCAAGGTCAATGAACACGGAAGGCATGTACATCCTTTGTCCCGGCACGATGAAATCTATTCCTTTTTCCACCATGCGATGCGTATGCATGGGAGAAAGACCGGGAATCACCATAACCACAATTCTGCCCGTCTCTTTGCGAAGCAGCTCCTGTGCTCTCCGATATCCCAGCGGCGTGCTCTCTGCTTTGGACAAGGCGAAGACGATCTCCACCCCGGAGAGGAAGCCGGCGTACAAATCAAACTGGGCCGAGAGGACATAGGGAATCTTCACGGACTTCAGCCTTGTCAACTTGAATTCCGAGTGCAGTATTCTTCCGACATATTCCTCCGTTTCCTTTCTCATTTGTTATCTATCATTATGCGATGAAACATTGCAAATATAATGATAATTATCTCAAAATACAAATGCGCTGTATAGAATCTGGCAAGAACGGCGACGGTCCCGATGGGAAGACCGCAGCCCTGAGGGGAAAGGAACAGGCTATTGCTCTCCGGAAGCCCATCCCAACCTGCCGGAGAACCCCTTCTCCGACAATTCAGCGAAGGGTCGTAAAGGGCAATATTCTCCGTATTCGCAGCCGATATTCTCGGCATGGATGCGGTCGACGAGATTTCCTTTCCTGTCGAAAAGCTGGATAGTCCCTACTCCGTTCCCGCCGTTCCATAGGCGGTTGTGGCGCTTGGCTCCGTCCGGGGCCTCGTAGTTCACCAGAAGCATGTCCTTCTTCTCACAGGTGATATCTGTCACCATCCGCCCGGAAAGGGAACGCTGCTCCACGTGCCAGACAATCTGGGTATCGGTTTCCTTGCAGTCGAATTCCGTATGGACGCCTGTCCAGGCCTTGGAAAAGTTGAACTCGTAGGGCGTTCCTTCATACCAGAAGGCCGACAGGAGCTTTCGCGGAAGCGCCAGGGGGCCCACTTTCGGCCGTCCTCCGCCGATATCAAAGACGCTGTCCGTGAGTTTCTTCCCGGTGATCTCGCTGGTGAGATTGTTGGAAGAGAGCCACACCCAGGGGCTCGTGAAATCCTTGCCCCAGTTCTTGTCGGCATAGCCATAGCAGTCCTCCGGGCGGACGATATAGCGCCGGCCGTTCCAGACGACCTCGCCTTCAAACTCGCTCTTCATTCCCTCGGCATGCCAGAACATCTCGAAGGCTTCGGCCTTGCGAAAGACTTCATCGGCTCCGAAACCCACGTTGAAAGCTGTGATCTTGCGAATCTTGAGATCCCAGGACATCTCACCGTCCTGGCACATCCATTCGGGATGGTCCGCTGCGCCTGTCACCTTCACGTGTCCGTGGGTTCGGTCCTCGGTGAGGTAACAGTCATCGGCCTCGATGCTGAAGGGGACGCCCCAGTCCAACTTTATTCTCTTCCAGCCCCAGAAACGGTGGAGCTGCGCGGCGTCTTCTCCCCAGGCTCCGGCCTTGACCATCAGGTAGGAAGGCTTCTGCGGCTTTCCGGGTATTTGGCCGAAGACGGGCTCGTCCCCGCCCAGGGCGGGATTGCACAGGAAGAACTCTATGAAGAAAGGCTTGGCCTCGCCGGTCTGAGCATCATGGGCGGTAAATGAATGCCACCACCAGTCATAACCTCTGCTGGCCTGGGCGCCGAAGAGCTGGCAGGCGTCGCGGTCGATATCGTGTTTGTTGAACATATCAATCCATCTTGTCTTTCTTGTATTCCTTTTCAAATCCCGGTCCTTTGGCGTCCTTCTGCCATTTTGGCGGAATCCATGCACCAGCGGAAGGCTTTCGCCGTCCTGAGGTCCGCGTCCCTGAAGTGATTGCCGGGGTTCCATTCCAGTGTACTTTCCACGCCCTGGGCAGAGAGAATGCCGGCATACTCCAAGATGCAGTTCCCCACCGTTGCCATCACGCGGTTACGTGTCCTTGATTCCTGGTCGCCGAGGCTGAGATAGATCTTCTCTGCTGCAGGTCTCCGCCCCTTGACATAGTCCATCCAGCCGGGGAACCACACGGAGGGAGAGGCCGCGGCGATGCCGCTGAAGGCTCTGCTCTCATATCCGGCCCATAGGGCGAAAAGGGCAGCCAGGGAGTACCCTCCGAGGATGGTTTCTTTTCCGCTGAGGGAAGGGATTCTTGAGTGGAGCTCCGGAATGAGCGTCGCTTCGACAAAGCGCAGCGTCTTCCCGGCTCCGTCCCCGAACGCCTCCTTCCCGAAGACAGGGTCGGCGCTCCAGGGAGAGAGCTCGGCGTTCCAGTCCCCGACGATGAATGCAGCCAGGGCGAAAGGTCTGTCCGAGTTTTCCTCCAGGTAATCCAGTTCTCTCCCGATGAAATCGAGGTCCCGTTCATCGATGGGCTCGACAAGGAGCGCCTCCGGGGTGTACGCAGACCAAGACAGGCATCTTCTGCCGCACGTTATGAACTCTTCCCTTTTCATCAATCACATCAGCAGCCTTATGCGTCCTGGCTTCTCCGATCTTCACTGTGCGTCCGGCTGCTGGCCGTCGTGGGCTTTCCACATGCATTCGGTGATCTTCATGTCCGTAAAGACCGCCGTGAACGACGACTCTTCCGGCGAGCAGGCATAGATTCCAAAAGCGATCCGATCAGCGCCGTCATACATATGGCAGATACGCATCTGCGAGAAATGTACCCCGTCCACGGAGTTCTCGATGCAGTAGTCATCGGCCCGCCGCGAGAAGCGGTACCACATCGTCTTCACATCGGCCGGGATGGCGACCGTGGCCCAGTCGGAATAACCGTTGTTGGTTGCCACGCTTCCGAGATGCTGGAACGACTCGTTCTCATATTCGACAGAGACTTTCAACCAATTGTCGCTATCCAGATACATCACGATGCCGCACTGGTCAAAACGGTGATGGCTGCCGGAGAAGTCGGTTTTCACGACGAAACTGAAATACTGCTCCCGGGTCTGCACTTGGAAAACAGGTGCGTTGTCATTCCGGAAATGATAATAGGTCCGCTGCCAAAGATCCGTATGCGGGGCTGTCGTGATGGTGACAGTATCGCCCTTGACGGTGTATGAGGCGGGTTCTCGGGTCCACTTCAGTTCAGAAAGGTCGATAGCGCCCTCAGTCGCGAGAGCTGAAGAGACCACATCGACAAATTCGTCCTTTGCCCCCCTGCTGGAACAGGAAAGAAGCGCAAGGCTGAATAAAAGAAATAATATCCTCTTCATAGTGTCTTTATTATCAGCGGATGAAATGCGTCGCCTCGCGGGGTTCGTCACCGCGCCCCGGTGCCGGCTTCCCGCCGGTGGATTTCAGAATGTGTGCAAGGTTGTTCGCCAAAGAGCGCATCGTCTGCGTCCCCTCTGCGTCCAGTGTGGCTTCGCCCGGCGTGCGGCCGTAGACAATGTTCCAGTACTGGGAACCTACAAGGTACATGTTGCACATCAGGAAAGGCATGTTCAGCGTCTCGAAAGAGGCTGTGGCACCGCCCCTGCGGCAGACCGCGACACTTGCGGCCGGTTTCCCCGCCAGGGCGCCGGAGTTGGAATAGAGCGTACGCTGGATGATACTGAGGAGTGCACCGTTCGGCTGGCCGTAATAGACGGGTGAACCCACCACCAGAGCATCCGCCTGAGCGAATTTCGCACTGATACTGTTGCACACATCGTCGTCGAAGACGCAGCGACCGGAGAGCTCCGCGCAGCGGCCACAAGCTATGCAGCCGCGGACCGGTTTGTTCCCAATCCATACAATTTCACTGTCAACGCCCTGCTTTTCCAGCTGGGAAGCAATCTCCCGGAGAGCCAGAGCCGTGTTCCCCTCCTTGTGGGGACTGCCATTTATCATCAGTACTTTCATACGATTTTTACAAATAAAGCGATTCGTTCCACCCAAGCTGAATCCTGATTACGCCCACACGAAATTCTCCTTTCCCGCGCCTATCTCGAAGTGGCACTTGACAATCCCGAGATCGATGCGAGTATAACCGACTAAGGAGGACAGGGCCTTCGCTTCCACCTTCTTACCCTCTTTCAGGATGAACTTGAACTTTTGCTGGTTGACGGCAGTAGGTGCAAGCAGAGCGGATTCCACTCCTTCCAGGAACCAGGCAGGGGCATCGGCATCTGCCTCATAGTAATTATCGGAAGGCTTCTGAGGATGCTGCACGCCTGAAGTCGTTCCATATCCCAGGGAAATGACACAATGCACCACCTCTCCTTCAGAAAGAGTGAATGTTCCGGGTATCTTCTTGTAGGTAAGGCCAACCCAGCAGGTGTTAAGCCCCAGCGTCTGGGCAAGAAGGACGAGCTTCTCTCCGTAGTAACCTATCTTCTCCTCCAAGTCCGCGCCTTTCTTCGAGGCCATAACAAGGTAGTTCTTTACCCCGGAGAACTGCCCGTATTTCCAGATGCCGGAGGAAAAAGCCTTCGGTTCATCAAGGACCATCTGGATATGCAGGCCAGTCCCGCTATTAATCTTTTCAATCTCGGCACGGATGATTGCGGCTTTTGCCGTCTCGATGGGCTGGTCCGTATATTTGCGGACGGAGTGCCGTTTCTGTATTGCTTCTTTCAGGTCCATATTCATAATTTGTACTCGCCCCGGGTACGAAGTCACTTATTTTTTCCGACCTTAGAGCACGAGACCGCAAGATGGCTTGGCTTAGATGAACTCCATTCCATCAAGTGGCTCCCGACCGACTTGATCCTACTCTCTGTGCCTTTATCCGATATAAGACAGTATGATGTCGGCGAGCTGCTCTTCCGTATGGCCGTCGGCGCTTAAGACGATGTCATAGTTGCGTGCATCGAAGCGGCTTACGCCGGCATATCGCCGGATATAGTTGTCGCGCTGCTGGTCTATGCCCTCAATCAAGGCCTTGGCGGAATCTTCGCTCAGGCCCTGCTTTTTCATAATCCGGTCTATACGATGCGGCTTGGACGCGGTGATGAACACATTCAGCTTATTCGGATGGTCCTTGAAAACAAAGAATCCGCTCCGGCCGGCAATGACACAGGAGCCCATCTCCGCGAATCCCCGAAGTATCTCGACTTCAGCCTTGTAGATATCATCGGTAGTTATATCGATCGCGAATTCCTGTGTATACATCGGGTCCAGGCCCAGGACTTTTGCCGAGGGAATAGGCGAAACATACTTCAGGAAATCTGCCAGCCAGCTTTTCTTCTCTCCCTTGAGCTTTTCGATGCCGCTGGAAGTCAAGTTGAACTGCTTCTCGAGAGATTCGAGCAGTTGCTTGTCGCAATAGCGCACAGCAAGTTTTTCTGCCAATATGCTGCCGACCGTATGTCCGCCGGACCCGACTTCACGGCTTACTGTGATGATAAAAGGCTCTTGCTTATTCATATAATTGCAGTTTATTTTGCAAATATAGAATATATTTCGAGACTTTTGACATCAGCCGAGTGTTACTTTCCCAGATGGTCGAAAGTAAAGGCCTCCCAAGGAAGGTCGGCATCGGCCGCACCCTTGTCGAGGATGTCCACGATATGCATCAGCAGCGGGAAGTCCTTGAGGTCCACCATCCCGAGTTGAGCCTTGCGGCGTATGGCCTGGCCCATAACACGGGTAATCACAAGGCTTTCCAGAGTAATCCCGGCAAGAGCCTCGGTAACTTCGTCATAGTTCAGTCCCTTGCCCATAAGGACTCCGCAGCGGCGCGTACGCCCACTGAAAATAGTCACGTACAGATCGCCCAGGCCTATGCATTCGCTTTCGAAAGTACCGCCCTGCATAAGCATCAGCGCGTGGGTCTCACGGACCGCCTGGGTAAAGGTGCCGGCCTGGGAATTATAGTGCTGCGGCTCGTTTTCGCCGTGCCAGCGCGTGTTCAGGCCCACCGCGAGAGTGACGGCCATCGCATAGGCATTTTTCAGTGCCACGGCGCTCTCCAGGCCGATAACGTCATTGGTCAGGGAAATATGGTAATAGGAAGTCTGCATTGCCTCTTTCATCATACGGAGGGCATCATTGTCCTTGCCGCAGAATCCGACCTCGGAAGGATCCTTGAACACGAGTTCATAGGAGGTGCAGGGGCCGCCGATGGCGCAGATAGTCCTATGGATGCCTCTCTTGGCAAGTTCACTCTCCCAATAACCGGGATAAGACAGCAGCGTGCCGTCTTCCGTCGCACGAAGGCCCTTGGTGACGCTCAGCACAGGCATTTTCGGGTCGAGCTGGGTAAGAATCTCATCCAAGAACCAGTCAACACCGAAGGAGGAGACTCCCCCGATGACGAAGTCCGAACCCTCAGTGACCTTCTTCCAGTCTTTGAAATAATGGAACTGGACATTCTCGGGGAAAGGACGGCAGAACTTTTCGTGCTTCCGCGTCTTTATATAGCCGTCGATGATTTCATCGTCCAGGCAGGTGCCGACGATATGTACTTCATTTCCGTTTTCCGCTGCGGGGAAAGCCAGGGCGGAGCCCATCATTCCGGCTCCGAGGATGGTAATCTTACGTTTCATAGAATATTTGTTTTACCTTGCGTGCACGTGAACGCGACTGCAAATATAAGAAAAATCTTCCTATCTTTGCAAAGATGAACGAAGAAAAGCACATCCCCACCGTCTTCGACATAGCACGCGAGGCGGGAGTTTCCAGAGGCACTGTGGACAGGGTCCTGCACAAGCGGGGCCGTTTTTCGGCTGAAACGGCCGGAAAAGTTCTCGATGCAGTCCGGAAACTCGGCTATACGGCCAACCAGAACGCCGCTCTGCTCGCTTCCCGCCGCGAATGGACCATAGCCTGCCTGCTCCCCTCTTTCCGGGAAGGAGAATACTGGGAACTTATCCACAGGGGGCTGGACGAAGGGATTCCGGAAGGAAGCAATCTGCGTCTGCTTCCCTATAACTATGACCAGACCGACCCGGCCTCCTTCCAGGCCCAGTGCCGCGCCATCCTGGAGGACAAGCCCTCCGGAGTCATCCTGAACTCTGTATTCAAGGACGGGGTGCGGACCTTTGCTGCTGAACTGGACAAAGCCGCTATCCCCTACTCCTTTCTGGACAACAAGGTGGACGGACTCGGGAATGTATTCTATGTGGGCATAGACCCATACCGCAGCGGCGAGCTCGGAGCCTTCCTGCTGACGGTTAAAACTGCTCCGGAGGAGATTGGACTTATCCGCCTGATAAGGGACTGCAGCCATCTAGGAGATCCGAACGAGCCTCGCAGAAAAGGCTTTCTGGACTACCTCACTGCCCATTTCCCCGGCATAAAGGTCCATACCACATTCATAAACCCGTCCCTCCCTGAGGAGGCCACACGCATCCTGGAGGAATTCTCGGCGGCTCATCCGACCGTCCGGCACTATGCCACCACCAATTCACGCATCTTCCTTGCCGCGCCTTTCCTGAAAGCGCATCCGGATTTCACCGCAGTCGGCTTCGACGATCTGGAAAGGAACCTTCAGGCCCTTCGCGAAGGCTGCGTAGACTTTCTTGTAACCCACAGGATTCAGGAACAGGCACGACTCTGCGTCAGCCTCTTCGCGGATTTCCTGCTCCGCGGCGCAAAGCCAGAGCCGAGGAACCACTATGTCCATCTGGACATTCTCCACGCCCTCAATGCAGATTCTTACATCGAGTAAGCCCTACTGATCGTCAATTCCCACGTACTTGACGCTCCAGCCTGCAGGGACTATCTTGCCCCAGCTGCCACTGAAGTTGGTGATGGGATTGAGCGCGGCGGCCAGCCAGAGTTCACCGCTCGCCGCAACGTTGCCGCACCAGTTGGTGCCGTCGGAGATGAAGCAGTCATCACGGTAGCCCTGCGTGCCGAGCATCTTGATGTAGTTAATCTTCGCGCAGCCATAGAACATTCTCTGGTAGCATCCCTGAGTGAGTTTAGCAGCCGCCAGGACAGGCGCATTTTCCAGCTTGGCGCAGTTGTAGAACATATTGCGGTAGCAGGTCTTGCCAAGAGATGTAGCAGGCAGGAGCTGAGGTCCGCGCTCCAGGTTGGTGCAGCTGTCGAACATAGACTTGTAGGCATTCTCCGCCGCCGTCAGCATCGGAATCTCAAGATTATAAGCATCGACAAGATTCGCATTCGCCTTTAAGAAGTCAAGGAAGGTGGCTCCGTTAACCGTAGAACCTTCTGTCTCATAACTGTCACCTACCACCAGAGCAGCAAGGTTTCCACCTATTTCGAACCTGCCGCCGGTGCAGGAGAATCTGCCCTGATTCCAAGACTTGGCAGGAGATGCGTGGCTGCCGGCGCAGAAGCTGATCTTATGACCAGCGGCCACCGGGATGCTTTGATTGGAGAAGTATGTCGTCCACTCACCATCGTCTATCTTATACTCTCCGGCGTGATACAGCTTGACCGTGCAATTCTCAATCGCATTGACATAGAAGTGATTAGTAGGCCTTGTAGGAGGAGCCACATTCTCGAAAGAAGCGCTCGCCTTGGAGAAATACTCGTTATAGACCCAGACGGTTGTGGCACTCTCCGGCTTGTTGGACTTGAAGTAGCAAGGGAAAGTACGCTCTCCCTCACTTACGGGAAGGCCCGAATACTCATTCCAGCTAAGCGTGCGAAGGAAGTAGAATGCCGGAGTGTCCGTGTATATCGATTCGTTCGTAGCAATCGAACGTCCCGAAACTACCGGCAGGTTGACATCTTTGGAAGTGTCCGGAGTCAAGGTCCCGGCCTCGGGTTCGACAATAAACTCCAGAGGGAACATTGATTCCGGCAGTTCGGAAGGGACGGTTATGCCGATGGTCAAAGGCGTTCCGGTAGCAAGCAGGATCGGGCTTTCGCACGAAACCTTCAGGGGCTGCTTTTTCTGCAGAGTTATTTCCACCTCACGGTACAGGCGGAGGTCCTGATGGTTGCCGGGGTTGTGGCCGGTAATCTTTATCTTCTGGGTCTTGGTCTCGTCCAGGGGTTCCACCGTGTTGAAGTGTATGGTCCTGATGCCTTCCACACCGCCCACGGTAGCAGCCTCGGGGAAGAAAAAGCCCCTGGTAGGTATACGGTTGCCATTGCCGTCATAGAGGATCAGGATGTCGTCTTCTCCGCCCTCCATAGGCACCAGTTCCACCTTGACGGCAGCCGTATTCAGATTCGGCACGTCGGAGTTGACGTTGTTGAAGAAGCGGGCAAACAATTCGTAGTACGATCCTTCTTCGGCAGGGCCGCTGTAGGTCCTTGTCATAAACGGCTCTACCACGAGTCGGGTAGTACCGTTGGAAATATCGGAAAGGTGGCGCATCGAAACGTCGGCAGAGATGTCTTCGGCGCCGGAAGAGACGGCGGCGAGTTCGGGAGTCAGAACGCCTTCGGAAGAAATCCTGTGCAGCTGGATGTTGTAACGGAAGTTCCTGTAGATAGGATAATAACGGGAGACTGTCTGGTCGCCGTCAACCTTGGATTCCATCAGGTCCAGGCGGTAATAGTACCACTGGTCGTCATCTTCGAATTTGCCGCATATAATTATGAAAGTAGGCCCGATGTGGTCAGTAGGGACACCGCGCTCGTAGATGTAGAAGCCGCTTTCGGTATCATTTTCATCATACAGGAGAACGCGGCCATCGCTGGTGGACGGATCCTCGAATTCAGAAGAAGGCGGAATGACATCGCTCAAAGCAACTCCGACAGGCATATTGCCTGGATACTCGATCTCTTCTTCCAACTGTACGAAAGAAGCCTTCTCATAACCGCTGAGGCGATAGCCGGAGGGAGGATTGAAATCAAAACGGTTCACCGCCACCGGCTCGTTGCTTCTGTAAGGCACGACCGATCCCCGTTCGGGGTAGAAGATGACGGCGTAGCTGTGGAGCTTGAAATTGTCGGAGGCGTTGGAAACCTGGATCTTGGCAAAGTTACGGATGAGAGGGATATAGCGGAAGAAACTCAAGGTTTCGTCATCCGGCTGATAGCATCCATTTGATAATTTTATGGGTTCCTGGGTGGCAGGATCTATCTTTGCCTTGATATGCGGCACGTAGAGTTTCTGCCAATAAGCCTGCTTGTTGTCAAAGGACAGCATATTGGGAAGGCTCTGGTAGGAATACGAGCCGGTGATGAGCTGATTCTCGTCCACATTGCCAAGGATATGGACGGTTCGGCCGAAATCGGAGAGTTCCAGCTGGACGCTGAAGGTGTACAGGCTTGTCGTCCGAACCCCGTCGGCAAGGGGGAAATACTCTTCCGGGATTTCGACATTATCCTGGATACTGATCAGTGTGGCTTTCCTTATGTACTTGATACTCTGGCTGCTGCCGCAGACGACCAGATACATCATATCCGGGTCCAGATAAGGCGTGCCGGTAATATCCCCGTCGCCGCCTGAAAGAGACTTGGTGGCGGGAAGAAGCTGGACATTGGGCACGGAGAAGGTGATGGTGACGGGAGCGCCTTCAAGCGAAGCCTGATCTGCAGCAGTTCTCCCCAGCTCCGGCTCAGCCGTGCAGGAAAGCGCCAGGATAATGGCAGTCAGATATGCCAGAAGTCTTCTCATAGCGGCCTGTCCCCCCATACGAATTGATTGCGTGGATTCCACTGCTCGTCGCCCCAGTACCAGGAGTCATAGACACAGCGGAGTAGCGCCGTCGAGCTTGTACTGGCAGTCACCGTTCCGCTGCTTGTATTTACATTTACGACACCGGTCGCAGACCAGTAATCTCCCCTGAACATAAACTCAAAAACGCCTTTCGCCGAAAGCTGGGCGATGAATTTGATTTCGCTCATAGTGGGGATGCGCCACCTTCCGGCCGGGAAACCGTCTTCCTGATACCCCGCGCAGCGGTATTTGGCCTGGGACTCGGTGATGTTTCCGAATTCCGTTCCGCCCAGTTTTGTCGAAATCCTGTAGGCCGGCGCAAGCATATTGGACGTACGGGAAGACTTTTCCGTAGGGCGATAGTACATCAGCGGACGGTTCTCTCCTGTCAAAGAAAGCGGCATATTCAAATCCCCGTTCACTACAGGGGCGGGCGTGAAGTTGGAAACATCACTGTCGTTCCTGTTAGGAAGGATCTTATCTGCTTCCGTATTGCCGTTGTTAGTAAAACTGTAGCCCAGGACAGGCTTCGTGGTGTCGTAACCGTCGATACGCGGATCCCCGATGATGAATTCCGAGTTCTGCGGAAGTACGGTCACATTGATCCTGAAAATGTCGCGTCCGCCGCCGGTGTACCAGACGGTACGCCACTGGTATTCCCGCTTGTTGTTGTCCGTGGAGAGATGGTAGTAAGGATCGGAAGAACTGGAATTTGTAATATTGTCTCTGCGGATAAAACGACCGTTGTCGATATAGACATAGCCCCAGGGCATACCCAGCCAGGGCGCGGTACCGTTGTCATAGCCATACACACTGCCCTTCTTCTTGATTTCCGTATCCGAATTCATACAGGATTCGATATAGATGCCCGGATACTGGATGATGGTGATGTGCTTCAGGTACTCGTTGTAAGGATATACGCCGGCGGTGAGATCGTCGTGGACGATGTCAAACTCGATGGTGTACGGTGAATAATCGAAGTCGTTGGCGGTATAATCGTTCTGGAGGGCGTGCCTCAGTTCTATAGTCGTGGAGGTATTGGAAATCCAGCCGGAAGGTTCGTAAGCCGGGTTGCCATTGGGATCCCGATCCTGGCCGTTGTACTCAAGATAATACTTTCCCGTAGCCGTATCCTTCCTCACCCACGCGTGGTACTTGCTGTTGTATTTGTCCACGACATCGCTTTCTTTCGTAATCTCGCCGTAATAAGGCCTTCTGGCCGTCACGCTGCCTTCCACAATCTTGACGTCGTGGCTGGAAATGAAGGGGATGCTGAGGCTGGCTATGTTGTTGAGTTTCTTGGGCTTCGTATCCACTGAAAGGTAACGGGCCTTGCTGATGACTGCATACTTGTCGATTGGAACGCTCTTGTTCTGCCAGTCAAGAATATAATAGGTCGAAGGATTGATAAAATCCTTTCCCTCATCTGTTTCCGAGCCGAGGATGGCCACGTCTATGTTGAAATGGTACCAATAGTTCCTTTCCAGGCTGCTGACGGGAAGTATGACCTTATAATAATATTTTCGTCTGTCGTAGGAATATCCGTTGGTCTCAGTACGGCGCCAGTCCATCTCGAGTTTGAGATAAGGATGCGCGGGCAGGGGCTGGGAATAGTCAGGCATTCCGTTTGACCAGGCCAGCGGATACGAATACATCGGATAGGTGTTGTAGTAGATTTTCTCGCTGGAACCGGATCCCGTGGAGCTGTGCGCAAGGAATTCCGTGCCATTGTCCCGCAGGAAGGGCCGTCTGACGGCGTCGTCGCTGTAGGAGAAATACTCCGGAGAGCTGTTGTCGGCACTGGATTCAGTCCCGAGCTCCACGTTTTTCGCACCGTTCACCAGATAGATGCGCATAGTATGCAGTACCGGCTCCCAGACTTCATCCGGGTCGTCAATGCTGTTGACGTGCTTCAGGGTCACCTGATTGGCGACGGACACGGCAGTGGTCAGCTTGGCGGCGAAGCGACGGGCGTCTATGGTTCCGCTGGCGCTGACAGGCTCAGATTCATCGTAAGTGATCACGGTCTTGCCGTCCATCAGGAAACTGTCCTGGAGGTAATTGCTTTCCGTGGCGGCAAAATCATTTGTTATCGCCGTCGCGGCAAGTTCCGAGAGCGAGGTCCCGCTCAGTGAACCGCCGGGGGTGAAATCTCCGCCATAATTGACCACGGCGTAGACCGTAGCCTGCATATTGTTCGCTGCAGTGAAAATCTGCTCTGCAGCCACCTTTGTGAGCACAAGGGTGAAGGTGGCCTCCCACTGCCCTCCGACGTAGCTGACTGGATCTTCGTCAAGGTCCACCCTGTGGTGATGGACGGCGTCGGTGCTGCTTCCCGGAGCGTTTCCGGGGTAGAAGAAGAAGTCGACTGACTTGATAAGGTTCTCATTGAAGCGCGTCTCTCCGTCCTCCGTTGCCTTGGACTGGGCCTGGTCTTCGCAGCGGACGGTTATCTTCACACCCGAAACGGGAATGTCCGGTTCAAGGCTGCGCTGGCATCCCGCTGCCGTAAGAAGCAGCGTAAAGAGCATCAGAATATGGAACCACCTACCCCTCATTCGTTCCAATTCTGTTTAAGGACAATCCTGTACAAGTCGATGGACTCGCTGTCCAGGTCTATCCAGCGCTCATTGTCTCCGATCTCCACGCAGAAATGGAGGTCGATGTAGTTGCCTTCCAGCTGTGCGGACGTATAGGATCCGGGATTGCAGCTGATTTCGATGTCTATCTTGCAGTCCTCGATCCTGCCGTCCTCCGGATGCTCATAGTTCGGGTATATTACCTGGCTCAGGGGCGTGACGGTAAAGAGATTGTCGATCTTGGTATGACCTTCGAGCGCGCCGGCGACAGGCACCACGTGCAGTTTCTGCCCGACCGGAGTGGAGATGATAATGTCCCCTTTAATGATGTTGGGCTGATCGTTCAGTCTGTGCCAGAAGTAGATATCGTAGAAGCCGTCCGCAATCTGCTCCTTTTTGAAGGTGAGAGGGTCGGTCTCCAGTATGGTGAAACGGCGTACGACATTGACGGTAGCCGTCGTAAAGTCAAAATCGTAATTAATCTTCTCCCAGGGAAGGACCACGATCTTGAACTGCAGGGTCCTGGTCGCCTCGGCGAAGTAGGCATAAAGTATCCAGGAATGGTTGCGGCTGAGCACATCGTCCGAAGGCATCGTGAATGTGACCGTGCGGTCTTCTTCCCCGGTATTGTAGACTATGGTTCCGGAAATCAGCTTGTCGGTTTCCCGGATATAAATGGGTCCGGTCTGGGAGGAGGAAGATACAGCCGCATCGAGGCGCTTCTCATATTCCGCGGCGGATTCCAGTTCGTGACCGGCGCTGCGGAAGAGCAGTTCGTCCGGAGTAGCCGAAATGCTGATATCGCTGTTCGGAATCAAAGGCGCTCCGCCTTCTCCGGAAATGAGCGTTGAGAGAGGAGTGTAGCCGTCGATGTCGAAGAGATTGTCGGTCCCGCTGTACTTGAGAGTCGTGAACAGTTTTTCCGACGCGGCAATCTGGCAGTCGTGCCCGGAGGCGGTTCCGCCGAAAGATATACTCTTGATGACGCAGTCCGGGTTTTTCGCGGCCGCAGCTTCCGTAGCCGTGGCAGGAGTTCCCTGCTGGCAGAAGACGAAACGGATCTTGGATACTGCCCGGACAAGATTAAGCGTGGAAACATTGAGGACAGGATAAGCCCCTGTGACCGCGGCGGCCTTGAGCACGCCGGACATAGGCAGTCCGGACTCAGGAACAGCCATCGTAAGCGGCGTTACCCCAAAGGAAGCGCCCGAAATGACAAGGGCGTCAAGTTCTGCACGCGTAGCCGCTTCCCCGAGGGAGGCTGCACCTACGGACGCTTCATTGGCCAGGGCATAGACATCAACCCTGGTTTCAGGAAGGCTGAGCAGATTGAACATCTCACGGCTGAGAGGCATACCGAAACGGGTGACGGCATCGTGCGGAATACCCGTGTCCACAAGCTGGGCAGAAGTGAAGCTTTTGTAGCCCACAAGCTGCCCGTCGGAGGCGCCGCCGCTGACAAAGACCCAAAGTTTGAGAGAGCTGAAGATCTTTTCGCTGTCCAGAGCCCCTACGTTTCCGCTTTCTGCCTTGGTGCCCATTACGCCGGGAATGTAGATGCTGACCGACAGCTCCGCCGACCCTTCCTCATCCTGAGGAAGCTCGGAACGCCTGCAGGAAGCGAACTGCCACGCTGACAGAAAGATAAGCGCGATGTAGAATATGACTCTCATCCTTTTCATCTTTCCCTTGGCTCAGAATGGAAGTTTGATTCCGCCGGATTCGACCTGAATCCAGTCCATTTCCGCAGCCACGCCTATCTCCAGCTGCGGATCACGAAGGTCCGGAACGGTATTGTAGGCCTTGGCCAGACTGTTCACCTGCACATAGACGGTGGTCTTATGGTCGGAGTCGAATACTCCGGCGAGATTCTCCGAGCCCGGTGAGGTGCCGCTGCCCGGTTTTAGCTGCCCGGCAAGATAGAATTTGCATCCGGGCGGCACGGTGCCTTGCTGACAGCGGAAAGAAGAGGCCGTATTGTTCTGGTACTCCAGGGCGAAATGCACGGTCTGCTCGTCCGTGGTCGGGAGCACCAGCAACTGTACGTATTGAGAGGTGCCGCCAAGCGTGACTCCGCTGATGTTGTTGTCATAGACAAACCAGTCGGCGGAAGATGACTTGGGGGCGAAACTGTAGTCGACGTCCTTCTGGTCACCGATGATGACTCCGGTCAGGGGGCATCCGGCGGCCGCCACCGCATCCCCTGCAGGAGAGAGGAAACGGAATTCCACCAGGGCGTCGCCATACTGCATCTGGTCCACAATGGCGACAGAACGGGTGCTGGACGTGACAGTTGGTCCCTGGGTATAATAAGAAAGGATGTTGTCCCAGGTGTAGTTCTGCGGCTTATACTGCTCGTGGACGCTGTCGTCCGCCGAAGTTTTGATGGCACTGTTGGAATAGTACCACAGGCTAGGCGGATAAGAATAGCCGTCCATAGGGACAAGCGAGATGTTCACCCCGCTGATCTGCCTTACAAAGCGGTGGCCGTTCCACCACATACCAATAGCACCTTCCGGGACTCCATAAGGAGCGGGGAAAGCGTTCCCGGCGGCGTTGCGGGCGCTCTGAAGGTCGGAGAGCCTGGCCATCACGGCATTGATGGCTTCAGGATTGGTGCCGTTGTACAGCGAGAGCGCACCCAGGATGCTCTGCTCGAAACGATAGACGGTCTGGTACGAGCAGGCGGAGATCTCGTTTTCTGCCGCGAATACATCAAGGAAGGAGATGATGTCAGCGTCGCCGGACGACTGCAGGATCTCGACCACCCTGTTGAGCGCGGCAATCATAGCATCCGCCTTCTGGTTGACCTCCGCAAGGTCAGCCGTCTCCAGAATCGGCTCCAGACAGAAGGAAATATCCCCGCTCGTGCTTGGATTCTCAAGCCCGGGAGCTGTCAGGACACCGTTTTTATGCTTGCCTTCCACAGTTGATACCGATCCCTGGTCGGAGGCCTTTCCGTAGGCCAGCACCCGGTTGGTATACTTTGGAACGCTTACTATATTATATAAATGTGAATTATTGTTTGCAATCAGGCCGCTTGTGCCGATACCGGAATTCTCGATATAGACATTGCTGCTTCCGAGTCTGGGATCGCCTGGTTTCACAGAAATGGCTGAAGCCGTCTTGAAAGGAACGATATACACCTGTTCGATTCCCCGGAAGCCGGTGCCGTCCTGGGTGATTGCGGCAGTCATCTTGGTATTGACAGAGCCGGTAGACGCCAGTGAGAGGGAAAGCGAGAGCCTGCCCGGATCCTCATCCCGCATAGGAGAATACTCCGTCTTGACGCAGGCCATACAGACAAGCGTCAGCAGCGAGAGCAGGAAACGATATGAAGGGCAATATCTCACAGTTCAATATTGTGCTGTCCGGCATCCTGCCAGTCCAGGGTGACGCTGGCACCCACCGTAGGGTCCTGGGTCGTAACTATACCGGTATCGTACACCTTGGCTTTCAGGATTTTGACTCCGCCGGCGCGAAGAGGCTTGTTGACGCCGAGGACAGTTTCCGTCACGCTGCCGTCCGCAAGGGTGACATAGCAGCGCCATCTCCAGAGGGCTTCGGCCGCATCTTCGGCCACAAAGGGGTCCTGCGTGTCTATGATGACTTTGGTCCCGTTATCCTTGGAAGGGAAATGGATCGAAGCGAAGCAGCGCTGCGTACCTCCTTCCACAGGAAGGTCGTCCGTAAGGATGAGGGGATCCGATTCGAAGACATAAGTGCTGTCAGCCACATTGAATCCGGTGGCGAAGCCGTCGACAAACACCTTGATACTCTGGATCGTCGGAGCTTCGGAGCAGTCCAGGACAAGGGCCGTGGCCGCATTCACCATATAGAGGGTAACGTTGAAAAGCTGGTCCTCATTGGGTTTCACGTCCATCTTGAGGCGGGCGGTGAAAAGGCCTGTGCGGTGAGGGGAAACAGTGTTTCCCTCCCCTGCCTTGACGCTATGCTGAACCAGCCGGCTCTCAAGCAGATGGTCGCCGCCTTCCAGAGTCACGCTGCCGTTGTCCTGCAGATTGGCTACAGTCGTGTGCGAATACTTCCGGGAAGGAAGGTACAGGGTATAGCTGGTCTGGCTGGCATTCATTATCACGTTCGAGTGCTCAAGCCGGTCGAAAGGATCGGAGACATCATAGAAGGAAAGGTCCACATCGTGGGCGAAGTCCGTGAAAACGTGGGCGAGGTAGGCATTCAAGGCACTGGAGACATACATATCACCGCCTTCGTCCAGGACCGACCCAAGCTCAGTGGTGGCATTGGTCACCAGTTTGAGCTCATAGTCTATCTGGAAATCTGCGCCGCATTCGCTCAGGTCGTCATCGATCAGGCTGCAGCTCCCCGTGGAGAGGAGAGCTGCCGCCAGGGCGATGAGTAAACCATTATGTTTCACGGACTTCACTTCAGATGGGATGCGATTCCGATAAGAGAGATTACTGACCGAGGATCACGTTGTCAAAGATCAGGCCGGTCTCCCACTTGAGGTCAACGCTCAGACCGAGGGAAATCTGCGAGGAACGCAGGTCAGGAACAGTGCTGTAAGCCTTCTGCAGGGACTTGTCGCCGATGACGAAGTTTGCGGTGGTCATAAAGTCCTGCATAAAGACGCGGCGCTCCTTGAGAGTGCTGCCGTCAGCATTGAACGGAGGAAGGGCCTGCAGGCCGTCGGTAGGCCAGGTCACCCCTTCGCTACGGTCAGCCGTGCTGCGGCCGGCATCCGGATCCAGCTTACCAATCATATAGAAGATACCGCCGTTGCGGATGATGTTGTGCTGTCCCCAGAAGTCCTTGCCGGAGTTGTTTTCAAACTCGAGGCAGATATAGACATCGTTCTGCTTCTGTCCCTTAAGCGCCTCATTCCAGTTGTCCCATACAAGGGTATAGTTGGGAGCGCTGGTGCCGGAGGCGGGAATGGCGTCGGAAGCGATGGCCTTGTCATAGATGCACTGGCCATAGGTGGTTCCGGCAACCGGGAGGAAGTCCCAGCCCACGGTGGTGGGAACGCCGCCCACCAGGATACCCTTCAGTTTGAAGGTATTGTCGGTGACGGTAATCTCCGCGTTCGGCTCGTCTGCGTCGGTAAGAGTCGGGTTCTTGGCCACCTGGATGGCGTGGTTGTTGTCCTGCAGTTTGGCCGCACCGTATTTGAGGTCACTCTTGAGAAGGGCTGTGCCATAGTTGATATTGTACTGCATAGCCACGCTGCGGGTGGTGGAAACCACGTGAGATTTTGCCGTCTAGTTCTTGGAAGTCCAACTGGCTTCTGCATCCCAATTGGCTACGCCCTGCGGATATTCCGGCTCGGTGACTGCTTCATTGGTAACACGGATAGGAGAATTGCCGATGTAGCAGATCTCGGCAGGATAATAGACATTGTAGCAGGAAGTCGCACCGGCAGTGCTGAAGACCTGCACATTGGCGAGATAGCTCCAGGTGATGGTGCCGGGGGCGGTTACACGACCGGCCGCATCCGTAGATTTGGTGGTGGTAACGGCAAGCTGGGAGCAGCCGGCAGGCAGATTGAAGGCAATGGTGGGATACTCATCCAGTGCTGAACCGGTGGAACCGATACGCACGACCTGGGCGACATCTCCGGTATATCCGGTAGCAGTTACGACATCGGAGACAACTTTCCAGGTGAGGGAGGGTGCGGTGCCTTCGAAGCAGCTTTCGATCCTGCTCTTGATCTTGTCAGCCAGCGCCTTTGCCTTGGCCTCATAAAGGTCGGTGGGGGTAGCCCCGTGAATATTGTTCATAACGACCAGCAGGTCACCCATAGTGCGGGAAATGGCAGGGCCGGAACCGGCACGGACTTCCCCGGGATTAACGGTCGCGAGCGTAGCAAGTGCCTGTGCAAGGATTTCACCCAGGCCACACATGGGCGTACCGTCGGAAGGATCCTTGGTAGCTGGAGTGATGACGCCGGCATCGGAGATGGTGACAAATTCAGTCCACTTAAGGGTAGTGGGATAGTTAGTGCCTTCAAAGGTCACATTTTCATTAACCAATTCGGCGGCGGTGATATAGTTCAATGCAGCCAAGATAAGGTCTCCGTACTGACGATACTTGGCGTTGTAGCCGGAAGAGTTGACATCCACGATGCGGGTGAGGGCAAAGTCGTACTGGGTAAGGTCCGTAGCATTGCTGTTGTCCACCTTGCTCAGATAGCTGATTTTTCCCTGCGCAAAATCCGAGTTCTCACCGCTCTTGGGGGCCTTGCCGTAGAACATCAGCGTGTTGGTTTCGCTGGGAAGAGCCAGTTCAAGGATACGATGGCTCTTGCTCTGGTCGGTAGTAGCATCGGAGGTGCTCATAACGTGGCCGAGGGAATAATGCTTGTTGGCCGTTCCGGCCGCGAGGATGTGACTGCCGTCCGCAAGCGAGGCGCTGCGGAGGAAGCTGAGGAGCCGCGCTTCCTGGATACCCCTGAAAGCATCTGATGCCGTCGCCTGGGTGTTGGCAGAACTCTGCTTGGTCTGAGGCGTACGGCCGGTGGCCACATTGAAGACGAAGTTGGTATTCACCAAGCCTGTCTCACGGCCATAGTTGGGTGTGTCTTCAGCCACCTGCTGTTTCTTGCAGGCGGTGGCGGCAAGGGCTATCGCCCCGGCAATCGCCAAAAATTTAAAGAATCGCATAATAAATAGGTATTGAGTGTTAAAAACTATTATTTGCTTAAACGTTTATATTCCTCCATCTCGCTGCGGTACTTCTCATAGGCCGCACGCTGACGGGCAATGTCTTCAAGTTGCATAAGGTTGCGCGATGCGCTCTCATCCCCTTCGGCGGCTGCTTTCTTAAGCATTTCCAAAGCCTCCGCCTCACGGCCGTTGTAGAAAAGGGCGACCGCATAGGCGTTATCGCTCCGTGGATCGTCACGCTTGGCTTCCAGCGCCTTCAGCGCGCCGGCGTAGTCCCCTGCCGCCATCAGCCCGATGGCCGCATTGATCTCCCTGGCGCTCTCGTCCGGCACATAGTCGTAATAGACTCTGAGATAGCCGGAATTACGCTGGTCGTGCAGGATGTTAGCCCTGAGTTTCCTAAGCAGGGCACCGCCGTCCTTTTTCGCGATGAGGGCTTCACGCCTGTTCACGTCCCCTTCCCTGTCTATCACGTCCAGCACCCACTGCAGTTCCTCCTTCGTAAAACCGGCTCCGCCTCCTTCCTGCAGCAGATCGTTGATCTGGTCACGGAATTCGCTCCAGGCCTCTCCCCCGCCCACAGTCTCGAAAATGGAATCCGGTACGTCGAGGCGCTCCTGGATATATTTCTTAAGGGCCAGGGCACGCTCGTCAGCCAGCCATATATTATGCCACAGGCGGCCTTCGACGGAAGCCAGACCCACTATCTGGATAATCTTCACGCTGGAGGTCGTGTCCGAGAGAATCTGGGAAGTTATATCCATAATCTCGTCCAGGACGGGACCATTGTCACGACGATAGTCGTTCTCGGTGAAACTGCGCAGAAGACGGACCTTGTCCAGTTCGTAGTACACGCAGAGCGGACCCTCTTCCTTGCGCAGGATGCGGTCCGGAGTATAAGGGCGGTACTCGCTCATAGGACGGAGCACAGGATGAGTCTTTTCAAGCCGTCCGGCCACGCCTTTCCACTCCTCTACCTGAGGGAACTCCGGAACGAAGTCCTGCGGAGGGAGCACCTCCTGTGGAGGAAGTACTTTCTGCTGGGATGCGACCGTATCCACAGGAAGGGAGATGATCTCAAGAATCTCTTCCTTCTTGTTGCGCCTCGATAGGTTGTAGGAAATATTAAGTCCCAGTTTGGGAACCAGCACAGGCCCGCTCCGGCGGCCGGTTTCCAAACCGCAATAGGCACATTCGAATTCCCTGGCGTCCGAATATCCGGCGCCGAGACCGGCTTCAGCCTCCAGCCGCCAGTGGTCCGAAAGCCACCACGACCATCCGGCGAACAGGCCCAGGCCATAAAAATCGCCCTGCAGGCGATTCTCTCGAGCGGCCGGATACATCCCGAAGGGGAAATTCACCGCGCCTACGTTATAATGGGTATAGATAAGGTCAGTCCCTATGAAAAGCCCGTCATAGACAGCCCGGGGCCAGAAACGCAGTTCCGGAGCGACGAGAAGATGCTTCCACTTCTTTTCCACCGTCTTGTCCCAGTCCCACACGAACCAGCGGGGCCAGGGCTTAAGACCGGCGTTGAATCCTATGGAAAAATGATTGCTGAACGGGACTTCCAGGCCGATATTTGGGGTAGCGGAAGCGGCATAAGCCAGGTTGGTACGAAGGGCAATGCCCCTTTTAGGGGAAGACTCCGGAGACACACCCAACCTAAGGGAGTCCCCTGGCACGGCCGGAGAGGCCGTGGCGGGAAACGCCATAAAACATCTCATTGTGGCAATCACTGCCACGAGCAATACCGCCCTATGCTTTTTATTCCCAAATACTTCCATTCCAGCGTATAGTTAAATAGCGGGCGCATCTATACACTACAAACCTGTCATTGTATACAATACAATGCAAATTTAGAAAAAAACTCCTTTTTTTCCAAAGCCCAGGCAAAAAAAACAACTTCCACGCGCCTCAAAGCAGGAAACGAGTCAACCCATAATCCATTCGCCAAGCTTCGGAATCCTGCGGACAAGGGGGCATATAAGGGCAATGGTACAGAAGGTCAGAACCGAAGCGGCGAGAATCTCGACAGGCGTCGTCCAGACCGGACCTAATACCCCGTCGGGCCCAAGGCCAAGGGACTCCCTGAGCCAGCCTGACACTGGCACGAGGACGAGCAGATGGCAAAGATACATCCCGTAACTCGCCTTGGAAACGGGCAGCACGACCTTTTCGAAGAAACGGCCACCGCCGCGTATCTTGCGGAAAAGAAGGATAAGGCCGGTCGTCATAAGAGGGATGGCGACGGTATCATTGTGCATCGGGCCTTCCCAGAGGGCGGCGAAACTGACCGGGCCTTCGAAGGGGAATACGCCGTGAGTATCGGCATTGATCCTTCCGAGGACGCCGAAGAAAGCTATGGCAACCCCGCCGAGAAAGAGCGGCACGGCTGCAAGCAGCGTCTTTTTCCAGGAAAGTTCTCCAACGAATCTACAGAAATAAAGCCCCAGGAGCAGGAATCCTATGAATCCGCTCACATAATAGAACATCCCGTAAGTGTTCCAGAAAGCCTCGCCCCAGAGAGGGTATTTTGCCGCGTTGGGAAGCCCTGACGGGCCATAGACGACCGGCGTCACGCCTCCGGCCCAGTAGCGGATGAATGGAATCAAGGTCGTGAAAAGCCATATTCCCAGATAGACCTGAAGTTCCTTCTTGCCGACCTTTTCGGCCCAGGGAGAAAGAAGCGGCATCAGCAGATAGACGCCTATGAGCATATAGACGAACCAGAGGTGACCTGCGGCGTAGTTGAAATTGAGCAGCAGATCCTTAAGGTTCTGCACCGGCTCGCCCCAGACGAGGGCATAGACCAGACTCCAGAGGAGGAAGGGCACGAGTACCCTTGCGGCCCTCCGGCGGAAAAATTCACCCGGAGAGTAGTGCAGCGGGAACTGCAAATAGCTGGAAGCCACCACGAAAAGAGCCACGGCGGCCCTTGTGAATACGCAGAATCCCCCCACCCAGAAAGCATCGGCCTTAGTAAGTATGAGCGCCCCCTCGCCGCCGAGATAAAACGGCTCAGTGCAGTGGGTCACCACCACCATAAAGCAGGCCGCCAGCCTCATCCAGTCTACCCAGACCTCCCTGTTTTTCACTTCCATATCCATATCTTTCGCCAAATATACTCCATTTTACCGAGACAGCAATAGAAGCCTGCGATAATTTGTTGAACAAAAAAACATAGAATCTCAGGTCGGGCCACGACGAAAAAAGACATTAAAAGACAACTTGCCATCCGGTGGCAGGTTGTTATCTTTGCGTTTAAGCCCGCGCATATTTGTATGCAGCAAACTATCATCATTAACCTATACTACTATGTTTTGTTCTAAATGTGGGGCGGAAATCCCCGAAGGAGCACAGTGGTGCCCCAATTGCGGAGCTCAGCAAAGCACGCCGACTCAAACTCTTCAACGACCTGATTCCCAAACTCAGACAGCTCCGGGCTCTGTAGCCGGTTTCATACTTTCTCTGGCCGGATTCCTGGCGGACTGGGTCCCTGTTGCAGGTCTTGTCCTATCCATTATCGGCACCGTAATCTGCGGTAAAGGCAAGAAACAGGTTGCCGCGAATCCCGCTGCCTATACCAACACCGGACTGCTTACAGCCGGACACATAATTGGTATTATTGGCATCGTGTGTGGGGCTATCTATTTGGTTATCTGGCTAATATACGCCCTTATCTTTGGCGGCGGAACTCTTATGCTGTTTGATTTCATCAAAGATATGTCTGATTTATAATGATTACGACAATGAAGAAACTATCAATACTTGCGCTATGCACCTTGATGGCGGCGTGTTCTTCTCCTGTTGAAAAATACATCGTCAATGATTTCGCGCGGGTTGTCCGGGAAGACGGGCTGGATGATGAATTGGAGGCTGAAGCGAATCGCTTGTCTGCCGCATTGAACGATTTGGCAGCCGAAGCCAATCCTGAAGCCAAAGAAGCCAAAGAATTGGCCGCAAAGGCGAAGAAATTGGAAAAGGAATTAATGGCCAGACTGAATAACTATAAAAGGACTGGTGATTATAGTTACATCTACAATATCTATCCAGAGGTCGAGCGAGGTGAGGCTATGTCTGATAAGGCGAACCGTCTTGCAAACAAAGCCAGGCCCTATGAAAAACATAAGGATAAGCAGATTAAAGCTTTTATGGACGCTCTGGACGAAGTGGACGGATTGGCTCTTTTGAACTCGACCGAACTGGAAAAGGATGACTCCGTAAGCGTGCAATATGTCTTTAATCACATCATCGGCACCCCCGCTGATATGGTCACCGCAGACGAAGAGACATTAGACTCTCTTGCCACTATAGTTCTCAGCAACTATTTCATAGACAACCCGACGCCTAAGGTTAAAGCCCATAAGTATCAGAAAGACAAAAAATGCTGGTACATCACCCTGACAGATGATACCCATTACTATCTGAACGCGATAAAATGCGATGACGGAGAATATGATTACGAATATGAAGAGGCGGAGAATTCATTGTCATTCTCATCAGTTTCGTCGGGCAAGTCGAAAGGCAAAACTGGCAATATCGATAAATTCCTGGATGAATACGAGAAATTTGCGGATTCGTACGCCAAGAGCTATAAGAAGCTGTACAAGAAGTCGATAGGTGGCGATATGTCAGTAATGATTGAGCTGCAGAAACTATCTGCAGAAGCCGCAAAGTTTGCCGAGCGCTATGAAAACCTTGACGGCGAGCTCGATGCACAGCAGCTGCAGCGTTATAATGAGATTACCCTTAAACTCACGACCGCGATGTCTGAGGCTATGATGGGGGAATAAAAGGAGCTGTGGACTTTTAGTCCTCCCCTGTTCGGCATTTAATCCATTGAAACGACTCCCCGGCCCGTCCGGGGATTTCTTTTGTTCGGGCCGATAGGGAGAACGCACCAAGTCCGACGCCATGGCAAAAATCGCTGCGTCTTGGGAAGAAGAGGGAATGTAGGCCGATAACCTTGCAAAGATTTTTAGAATCTGCCGATAAATCCGTAAATTTGTCAATGTTAACAACGAACCCTATGGGAGAAAAACATATCATAGAATACAAACGTCAGTGGGACGATGAATGGCTGAAGTGGATCTGCGGCTTAGCAAATGCCGACGGTGGTACCATGTACATCGGCATCACCGACGCAGAAACCGTATGGGGCGTCCAGAACGCCAAAAAGCTGATGGAAGACATCCCCAACAAACTCGCCGACAAAATGCGCCTCTATCCCGATGTCCGCCTGCTGGAGCGAGATGGCAAAGAAATCATTGAAATTGAGATTTCTCCCAGCCAGGATGCGGTTACACTGGACGGAATCCTCTACAAGCGCGTCGGTGCCACCAACCAGATAGTCAAAGGCCAAGCCCTCAAAGACTTCTACGCCCGCAAAATGAACGCCACCTGGGATTCCAGAGTCATCCGCGGCGCCACCATCGAAGCAATTGACCCGGAAGCCATCAAGTACTTCCTTCGCAAAGGTATAGACAAAGGTCGATTACCCAAGGACAGCATCAATGACCCCATCGAGAAAGTCCTCAAAAACCTGGAAGTAATGACAGAAGACGGAGAGCTCACCATCGCCGCGCTTCTCCTGTTTGGCAAGAATCCCCAGCACTACTGCCTCAACGCCCGCATCAAGATAGGCCGATTTGGAGCAACACAGGCAGCATTGATGAATCAGGACCTCATCGGCGGAGACCTCATTCGTATGGCCGACCGTGTGCTGGAAGCCCTGGATGCCAAGTATCTTATCCGTCCCATCCATTACGAGGGCATGCAGCGTATAGAGCCCCTGGAGATTCCCGAAGACGGCCTCAGAGAGATACTATACAACGCTATCTGCCACAAAGATTACAATGGT
>CACZDC010000016.1 GCA_902779785.1 uncultured Bacteroidia bacterium | reverse complement strand
TTCGTATCCGGATTTGATGGCAAAATATGAGAACCCTATCGAACACGCCTGCGATGTGACTGAGGGGCAGGAGTGGATTTCAGTTGACGGCAGGTGTCCTGAAGGGATGTGTCCATCGGCCTGGGGCTCTATGAAGGAGTTTGTGGAGGCTCTGGCCCGTGGTGAGGGAAACTTCTACGACGGCTGGATGAAGAATCCCCTGAGCGCCATGATCAGCTGCAACGACGGCTTCAGGCCGGTGAGTTTCTACATTGAAGTGATATGAAGCATTTGGGAGTTAGACAGTCTTTGGTATGAAACATATTCTTGGATACTTTCTTGGCTTTGCCATTTTTATCGTTGGGATTCCGGCCCTGATGTGGCTGGTTTCCGGGATGCCAGCACTAACGGATATTCCCGTGGGGCGCCTATATTTATCGGCCCTTGTTGCAATTGCCGGGCTCTCGCTCAGCATGTGGAGTATCGTTTATATGAAGCGTGTGGGGAAGGGCAATCCTTTTGATGCGATGGGGCGCGAGATTGCGCCAAGGACCAGACACCTGATGACGGACGGGCCATATAAGATGTCCCGAAACCCTATGCTGTCGGGGACTTATCTTTATTATGCCGGCATTGTCGTTGCCCTTTGGACCTGGTGGGCACTTCTTGTTTTTGCCGTAGTGGCCGGGCTGATGACGCTTCAGCTGCGCTCTGAAGAGAAGCGTCTGGAGGCCGATTTCGGCGATGAATATTTGGCGTATAAGAAGCGTACAGGCCGGTTTATATCTTTAAAGAAATGACTTTCAACACCTATGAAAAAGAATAATCTCTTTGTTCAGGCTATCGGCAAGTTTCTGCTGGGAGTCATTCTTATCGGCCTGTTGCTTTTCCTGCCTGCAGGTTCGCTTCAGTACTGGCAGGGCTGGTTGCTGATGGGCATCCTCTTTGTGCCGATGTTCTGCGCCGGGCTTGTAATGATGTTGAAGAATCCCGAACTGCTCCGCAAGCGGCTAAATGCCAGGGAGGAAGAAAAGGAGCAGAAAATGGTGGTGAAACTAAGCGGGCTGTTGTTTATCGCGGCATTCGTCGTAGCAGGCCTCAACTGGCGTTTTGACTGGTTCGTACTGCCAAATTGGGCCGTATGGGTATCGGCCGGTCTGTTTTTGCTTTGCTACCTTCTTTATGCCGAGGTGCTGCGGGAGAACACTTACTTGTCCCGTACCATCGAGGTGCAGGAAAACCAGAAGGTAATTGACACGGGCCTCTATGGCATTGTCCGGCATCCGATGTATATGGCAACCACAGTCCTGTTCCTTGTAATGCCGCTGGTACTTGCTTCGCCCTTTTCTTTCCTTATTATGCTGCTTTATATTCCGCTGATTGCCAAGCGGATAAAGAATGAAGAAAAGGTTCTGGAAGAAGGGTTGGAAGGTTACAAGGCCTACAAGCAGAAAGTGAAGTACAAAGTAATTCCGTTCATCTGGTAAATTCGAATATATCGTTCTGCTGTTTAGACACATAAACAAAATTTCCGGGAATTTGTTTATTGCAATAAACATCATTATATTTGCAAAAAATAAAGACATGGAACTTTTCGAACGTCACGCAGAATACCTGACAGATGTCCCCACCGCATTTGAGAGGGAACTGATGCAAACCATTGATTGGGACTCCCGACTCATTCTGATTCGTGGGCCGAAAGGAGTGGGCAAGTCAACCTTGATGCAACAGTATATCCTGAAACATTATGACGTCTCGGACAGGCACGTCCTTTACTGCTCGGCAGATTCTGCCTACTTCGCCACACATACACTGGTGGAAACGGCATCGGCTTTTGTACGGCAAGGTGGTAAACGTCTATTCATTGACGAAATCCATAAATACGATGGATGGAGCCGGGAAATAAAGGACATTTATGATCTTTACAAAGGGCTTAAAGTGGTTATGAGCGGTTCTTCACTGATCCAACTCAATGACGGTCAGGCCGACTTATCCCGCCGTGAAGATGTCTACGATATGCCCGGCCTGTCTTTCAGAGAATACCTTTGGTTCCGAACCGGGAAAAAGGTCGATCCGGTTTCTCTTGAGTATCTACTGGGCAATGCCGGGACTTTTTGCACTATGGTACGAAGCCAATATCGGCCATTGGAATTTTTCAAGGATTATCTGAGAATGGGTTACTATCCATTCTCCTTTGAAAAGAAGAAAACGTATAGGTCATCAATAGAGAACGTTACAAGTTATATTATTGATACCGAACTAACCAAGTATCGTGGTATAAGCGCTGACAACACACGCAAAATAAAGGCCTTGCTTCAAATCATAGCGGAAATGCTTCCCTATCAGGTGGATATCTCGAAATTATCCAAAAGTGTAAGCATTGACCGCGTCACTTTACTCCGCTACTTGAGATATCTGGATGAAGCTAAACTGATAAGGAATATTTTCAGTAAGGTGGACACTATAACCGACTTACAGAAACCTGATAAAATATTGCTCGACAACACGAATTTAATTCATGCTTATTGTATAAAGGAGCCTGAAACGGGGACACTTAGAGAAGCATTTTTCTGCAATCAACTCGCCTCTGCCGGCCATCTGGTTGAATACGGCGGCATCAAGACCGGAGACTTCCGGATAGATAAGAATCTGATTATTGAAGTTGGCGGACCGGGAAAAGACTTTTCACAGATAAACGAGGATGACATCTCCAGCGCCGCCTTGGCGATAGATGACATTGATATTGCCGGTCTGAAAAAAATTCCCTTATGGGCCTTCGGGTTCCTTTATTGACATACTCTGCCGCTCGAAAAGCGCGAGATAACTTTGAGAGTCAGATAAATCGAGATTTAAACGAATGAAGATAAAGTTGCATATTTGTGCGTGCCTATTGGCCTTATTGTTTCTCCCGCTTTATGGCTGGAGCAGCACAACTCGTCAGGTACGTGATACGCTCATTATGGGCAATGTCAAGTATGCTATAAACACCGCCCCGCTGGGTCTTCTGGATTCTTTGCATTATTTCTCTTTAAAGAATCAGGTCGGCTTTGATTTGGTCTTTTCCTGGAACTTCCGGGGGTATGTGGCCACGTGGCGTGTCAATGGCAATAAACTCTATCTCGAAACATTGAAAACGGGCTCAGACAAGGCCGATTTTAGGGACGTCTTAAAGGATTTCAAAGATAGTCGCGGTAACATTTTTGCCTCCTGGTTCAGCGGGACCGTCATTTGCGGGACAGGTCCCCTCCTTTGTGCTTCGGGAAATGGATGGGACGATTTGAATGAAACCGAGGTTGAACTTACAATTCAGTCTGGAGTAGTAACGGCCTCCCGTAAATACCGCAATAAACAACACAAGGGGACGATAAACACGGATGTGATGTTTCAGGAATTACCCAAGAAGTTTAATTACAGGGAATTCCCGGAATTGAGAGGATTCCGGATACCAATGAAGATCTGCCCGTCAAAGTATGATAAAACCGGGAGAATACTGGATTGGACCGTGGAGTGTCTGAGATGGCCGGAAGATGTAGATTCGGGAGTACAAGACCGGCTCACAGAAGCGCTGAAGAAAGAGTTTCTGGAATACGACTGTAAAACATACTGTGCCGATGGTAAATGGTTTTGGCGCGAACGGAATCATTTTGACGGGATTTACTGGCCACTTATCTTCAAAAAAGAGTGATTGATATTGAGATTCCCGGTCAAGCTGGGAATGACGGATAACGCTTAATTCCTGTTTATCGGTCTCTTTGGTTCTTTGGTCAATAGCGTCGACGGACGCCCGTTCAGTGAAGTTTCAGGAAAAAGCATTAACTTTGAAAGTTAGATAAATCAGTTACTATGTTTGCATTCCAGAGTGAGTCTTGAGGACTCACTTGGCACCGCCGCCTCGATATACGCCCCTCGGCGGCTACAGTTCGCCAGAGCTGCGCCGGGCTCAATGGGAAGGCCCGCTCCGCTCTGACGGCTGTTGCCAGGAAGGAAAAAGCGTGTCATAATTGAGTGCTATATTTGTGAAGCCAAACACAAATAAGTTCAATTATAACACGCGAATGCAATGCAAAGTAAAGCAATTAGTTTCAAAGGACAAAAGGTTTTCATTGGAATCGATGTCCACAAAAAGACATGGTCTGTTACGACTTTGTTGGAAGTAGGAATGCCAAAGACGCATAGTCAGAAGGCATCAGCAAAAGAGCTCTTTGACTTTTTGATTTGAACAGACACTACCCGGAGGCAGAATATTATGCTGTCTATGAAGCCGGTTTCTCAGGTTTCTCGACCTATTATGCACTTAAAGAGTTCGGCATAGAGTGTACTGTGGTGAATGCGGCAGATGTCCCGACCACGCAGTATGAGAGTGTGATGAAGAGCGACCCTATCGACTCCGATAAGATGGCGAGAGCATTACGGGCGGGGATGATTAAAGGTATCTACATTCGCGAGAAGGATAACCTTGATGACCGAGGACTGGTCCGTCTTCGAAAGTCGATACAGCAAGATCTGACCCGGTACAAGAACAGGGTCAAGCACCTCCTTCATGCAAATGGGGTGGAGATCCCAGAGTTGTTCGACCGTTCGCCCAACTGGTCCAAGGCCTTTATCAATTGGCTACGAGACGACGTGGTGCTGTTATCTTCTACCCGGGCATCTTTGGACATGTTGATCGAACAAGTTGAGTCTTTAAGACAGAACTTGTTGACTGTGACTAAGAAAGTCCGCAACCTGAGGCTTAAAGATGAATATGCCGAGAAGTACGACGCGTTGACCAGTATTCCAGGCATCGGCCCTATATGTGCCATCACACTGCTTACCGAGATATACGATGTCAAGCGTTTCAGGAATGAACGACAGTTCGCCTCCTATTTGGGTTTGGTTCCGACTTGCCACAGCAGTGGAGAGAAAGCCTCCTTCGGGGAGATGACTTTCAGAGGGAACAAGCATCTGGGCCCGCTTCTAATAGAGGCAAGTTGGGTTGCCATTCATTGGGACGACGCTCTATCCGTTGCATTTACCAACTATAGGCGAAAAGGATTGATGCCTCAAGAGTCCATCATCAGGGTCGCCCGTAAACTGTCGAATATCATCTTCGCAATGCTGAAAACAGGGAATCATTATGCGCCGGCAAACGCATAATACAGAATATTATCAGGCTATCAGACAACTTCAATCTAAGCGGCTCCTTTAAATTCCTGACGGGCAATTGATACGTACCGTCTCAAATCAGAATGTTGCGCTTACCCTATTTCTCTGAAAAAGTAATTTGATGCCTGGCCATGGCCTGTACATCGTTATAGAAGTTTGTCTCATAGGTCCGTTGTCCATCCTGATTATGCGCTCCGGCTTCTAGTCGGAAGGGTAACTGTTGTTTGTTCTAAGGTCAATCGAGCAAAAAGATGTATATTAGTGCTCAATTTATTTGGAATTCAACATAGAGGAATTTGCACGTCTTGCCCGACCTGATCGGGCATCTCTAACAGGGTGATTAGCAAAGAGATTCCCGGTCAAGCCGGGAATGACGGATAAAGCTAAATTCCAATTTGTCTATCACTCGGTTCCAACTGGCGACCAAATGGTGACCAAATTTGGGGGGATAACCGCTTTTCGGAGCGAAGCGACCCAGGGGGTCTGGGGGATTAGGCCCCCAGTGAATCAAACAACTAGGCATGAAAAAAGACCGGATTGCCGGTCTTTTTTCGTGCCTAGGGCGGTGGTATACGAATCGGTGGCTGTTGTGAGTTGTTTTAACTAATCGAAGGAATTGATTTCCCGTGAGTTAAGTCATTGTGCGGTGTGGTTAACTCCCGGAAAAGGTGACCGAAAGTGACCGAATTTGCCGTAAGGTAACCAAAAGTGACCGAGAAAAAGTTGTATCTTTGTGTTTGATAAATCGAAATTTAACCCAATGAACAAGATATCCAACAGACCCAACCCCAATGCAGCCTTCCCAAATCCCAATTTACCGCGCCTCTGCTTTATCAAGAACGTGGTGAAGAATCCTCGCATTATCATCGGGGACTACACGTACTATGATGACGTGGATGGTGCGGATCAGTTTGAGAAGCACGTCACCCACTTCTACGATTTCATAGGCGACAAACTGATTATCGGGAAATTCTGCGCCATCGCCAAGGGCATTGAGTTCGTGATGAACGGGGCCAACCACAGAATGGATGGGGTGACTACCTATCCTTTCTACATCATGGGCGGAGACTGGGGCAGCGCCATTGCCCCCGTGAAAGATGAATTGCCCCTGAAGGGAGACACTGTCGTGGGAAACGATGTCTGGATTGGTCAGAACGTGACAGTAATGCCTGGCGTGCATATCGGTGACGGGGCCATCATCGGTGCGAATTCAGTAGTAGCCTCTGATATTCCTCCATATACTGTTCGGGACCAAGTAGGGGCATATCCCGCCCTGCCCCACAAGGTCGTCACCGGTGATTGACTCATGTGATTATTCCCTATGAGGCTGTTGTTTTCCATTTTGGCCGTCGCCGCCGCAATTTTTTCCCAGCTGTCAGTAGATGACGGACTTTCGCAGGCAAGCGTATTCTGTTCCGTTCAGGACAGGGACGGAAACGTGTGGTTCGGCACGTATAACGGCCTGAACAGATACGACGGTTATGAGACAGTTGTCTTCAAGCACGACGAGGCCGACACGACAAGCCTGTGCGGAGACAAGGTGGATCGCCTTCTGGTTGACAGGAACGGGGTGCTCTGGGTAGGCACGAACGAAGGAATCTGCCGATACGACCCCTCGTCCGAATCATTCGTCACAATCTATTCCGAGCCGCATCTTCTTCTCTTCGACATGCGCGACCTTCCGGACGGCACGCTGGTGGCAGGCAGCCGAAAAGGTCTTTTCATGCTCAAACCGTGCGGAGACAGCTCATATGAAAGGATTACTGTTGACCCCCGCACGCGGGATGCAGTACTCGCCCCGGCAGGAAACTGTTTCTGGCTGGGAAACGACCGAGGCGAGATTTTGTTTTTCGACCCTTCTGCCGGAACGCTGTCGCCTCTCCCGGGTTTTATGGGCAAGGCCGCAGTCTCAAGGCTGATTCTGCAGGATAACGGGGTCCTGTGGGCTTCGACGCAAGGAGACGGCCTTTACAGAATTGCCCCCACCATCCGCCAAAATTGCGTCATGACGCATTTTACCGTCCGTGAGGGATTGTGTTCCGACGTCATTCGCGATATCTGCTTTGATGAAACGGGCAACTTGTGGATAGGAACGGACAGGAACGTCTCGGTCCTTGATGTCCGTCATCTTTCCTTCGAAACCATCCGGGCAGACCGCCATCAGTCGACTTCGCTTTCCAACGGCTCAATCAAAACGATACTGAAGGACGGCTCGGGAGGAATCTGGCTTGGAACCTACTTCGGAGGAGTCAATTACTGGCATCCTGGCCGGGCGCATTTCAACATCCTTGATATAGGTCAGGATAACGACAACAGCATCATCGGAGGCATGCGTGCCGACGAAAACGGAAATGTATGGATAGGGACCAACAGGGACGGTGTTGTACGTTATAATACGCAGACCGGCCGAAGGTCGTATGCAGGACGCTGGCGCGGGGATGTGAAAGACATTGTGATTTCTCCGGACGGCAGGGAAATATGGTTCGGTGAAAATATGGGAGGATTCAGCATTTGCAGAAGAGAAGGCGGCCTGATCAAACACTATTTCGGCAAGGATGTCCCGCCGAATGTCTACAGTATCCTTGACGCCCCCGAAGGTGGGTTGCTTCTGGGAAGCCTCGGCGGCCTTTACCATTTCGACCGGAGGACCGAGAAATGCTCCCTGCTGCGGCATCCTGCGTGGTCGGGATTCCACCCGGTAGTGCACATTTTGAGACGCGACGGGGACGGTTTTGTGTGGATAGGCTCGGAGTACTCACTCATGCGCTGCCGTATCGAAGCTTCACCCGACGGCCCAACGGTTACTGACTTGAGGATTTATCCGTACGTCAATGAGACGGAGGACATCCTCGTGTCATCGGAAAGCGGCCTTTGGGTTGCAACCAGGAAAGGGTTGTTCAGGTACGACAGGGATGCCGACACTCTTGTCAGGCCTGTTATGCATTCACCTCTTCCCTCCGGGATAATCAGGGGACTTGAAGAGGATTCGACAGGCAGGATATGGATGGGCACCGAGAACGGCCTGTGCCTTTACGTTCCCGGAGCAGGGGTATTGAAAACTTTTACGGTAAGGGACGGTTTGCCCGGGAATACCTTCTGTACCTACGCTCACACAAAGGATGCGGACGGGATAATGTATTTCGGAGGCCTGGACGGCCTGGTTTGCTTCAATCCGGATGAAGTCAGGGAGAATCTTCATTCCCCGTCCCCGGTAATCAGGGGTTTCTATGTGGAGGGGGAGGAAACGAACAAGCTTCCCTGCAAAAACGTGGTCCTTCCATACTCCCAGCGCAATTTCTCAATCCATTTCACGGTTCCGGACTATATATCGTGGAGGTCTTCTGTGTTCCGTTACAAGATGGAAGGCCTTGGCTCCGGAGAATGGCACATTGCAGACGTTTCGCGTACAGCGAAGTGGCAGAACGTTCCGGCGGGAAGATACCGTTTTGTGCTGGAGTCGGCCAACAGTGACGGCGTCCGCTGTGAAACTCCGGCCGTGCTCGACGTCCGGGTGCTCTCGCCGTGGTATCTGTCAGCGCCCGCGCTGCTTGCATGGGCGCTCTTGGCGGCACTTTCACTTGCCCTGACTGCAAGATACATCAAAAGACTGGGCAATGCCCGTCTGGAGAGGGAGAGGGACAAGCTTATCAAGGCAAACGAACAGATAGTCCGTGACAAGGAAGACGAGATCCGAGAATGGAAACGGCTTTCGGAAATCAACCTCAGGGAATCCTTATCAAGACAGTTCGCACCCGGGCGGGAAATGAGCGACGAAGAGTACGCGTTCCTCCGGAAGGCACTGGGAATTGTAAAGGCAAACCTTTCCAGGGAGGATTTTTCCGTTGAAGACCTCGCTTCTGCCCTTTTTATCAGCAGGACAAGTCTTCATCGCAGGATGGTCCGGTATATGGGGACCTCAGCCCTGCAGTTTATCCAGAAGGTCCGCTTCGATGAGGCTACCGTCCTGCTCAAGTCGGGGAAATACACCATCAGCGAGGTAACATACAGGGTCGGGTTCTCTAGCCCTTCTTATTTCGCTACAAGTTTTAAGAAATACGTCGGCGTAAACCCATCCTTTTATCTGAAAGCAGCGCGCAAACAGGAATTCTGAGGCCTGAAACAAAAACTAAAGATTTTTCACGCGACCGTCCCACTTTGAAACAATATCAAACAAAAGCGAATGGCTGATTGTTTAATTTTGCGCCATACGGTTTCCAAAGGAACAATAACCAGTCATATCATGTCAAAAATCAAAGCTAAAAAAAGACGCGGGTACAAGGTGCCCCTGTCCGTTGCACTCGAAGTCAAGCCCAGCGCTGGCCTTTGTCAGTCTTTACCGGGAGTCGGTATTGAATCCATCAATGATGACGGAGAAATGGATATTTCGGGAAGTGATTATTTTATTACTGACTAAAATGTTAAAACCATGAAGAAGAATACTGTATTATATATGGCTTCGGCAGCTCTGCTGTGCCTCGCATCCTGTGTCAAGGAATCCTCACTTGATGATGTCAAAACGGAAAATGAAACTCAACCCCTTACGATTTATGCAAGCGCTTCAGGCGTCGTGCTCGACGCCCCTTCTTCCGCCCCCACAAAGACGCAGCTTAGCAGCGGAAGCGCCACGTCTATTGTATGGAATAAGACAGACGAACTGTCGGTCTTTACAACAACTGGAACAAACGTGCGGTTTGCCACTACCGAGGCGTACGACCTCCAGACTGATGCAGCATTCACAGAATCCACACCAGGAGAGTTTACCGGCTCCACTGACGGCGTTTACGCCGTGTATCCTTACAATGCCACCGCAACTGTTTCCGGGAGCGTAATCACCACCGACATCCCTCAGATACAGCCCTATTCTTCGCAGAATTTCGTCGCGGGCAGCAATGTAGCCGTGGCCTGCATGGAAGGTGGTTCCCTTGAATTCAAGAATGTCTGCGGATACATAAGGATAGCTCCCAGCACCGCAAACGTCACGTCCTTAACCATCAAAGGCAACAATGGAGAGATATTAGCCGGCCGTGTAAGGATCAACTACAACGGCGGCACCCCCGCCTGGGAGGCGGTCGAAGGCGAGGGCCTTACTTCCGTTACCGTAACGAGAGGCACTGTGGCAATGGCTAAGAATACGGCTTTTTATGTCGCAATTCTCCCCCAGACTTTCTCAAAGGGTATCACCATAGAGTTTACGACTGACGGCGGACTTGCCGGATACACCGTAGGTTCCCATGTGTTCCACATCACCGGACATGCCAAGTCGTCGGCAAGTCTCACTATAGAAAGAAACACCACAACAAGGGTGAGTTATTCAACCGCATGGGACACTGGAAAAATAGGAGCGCAGGAGTCTGCCCTAATGATAGACGCCGAAAGCGGCACTGTGGGAGAAGCCGTTGCTACAACGCTTGGAATTACCGATTTTCTCGGGGTTACTGGCGATGTTGTTTTTGATTGCGAAAAAGATCTCTGGGAAGTAGCCGACAATCCTGCAGCCGATGCTGTCAACGAATCTTCCAAGGTCATTAAATGCAATCCTCCCGCCTCGCCGTACGGTGTCAGTGATGTGGAAAACGCCCGTCTTCAGGTAAATTTCTCCGATGGTAAAAGCACCAACAAGGCAAACCTGAAAAAATATGAGAAGCATTTCAATTCCATCAAATTCAAGGTTTACCTTGCGTCCGTTCCTGCCGACATCACCGACTGCCCCCGCATACAATGGTTCAGTTCTTCCTTGCTTACTCCGTCAGGAGAAAGTATTCCCAAACCAATGGTAACACCGTCCTACGTGAACGGCACCAAGATGGATGTAAAAACCCTGACATATTCAGCCACAAATACGGAAGCTGTCGCCAGTCTCAAAGGTGACTATAATGTTATTGATGATGCATGGAAGGCCGCTTACAAGACTGCCCTCAAGGCAGGATGGAATGAGTTGATATTCAACATCGGCGACATAAGGGACAACAAGAACAGTCCTTCTTATGAGCAGTCGTGGGCCGTTGCCGGCGACGGGCGTCTTCCTGACAACGGCCTAGCCAAATTCCGCATTTATCCCTGTTTCCCAGTTTCCACCACGAATTCCGTGGCCTACCACCCGGACAGTTACAGCGTCACTTATATCGACGACGTGGAACTGCTTTATTACCGATAAATGCTTCGGCTTGCAGTAACGGTTTTCCTTATTCTCGCCCTCGCCTCATGTCAAGCAGGTGAGGGCGAGGAGAAAGGAGTGCCGGTTCCTGACGAAGAAACCGTGAACATAGAGGACCGTGAGGGCTGTGATGTCAAGGGTCTGGTAACGAAAGACGGCATAGTTGTGCAGGGGGTAGTAGTCTCCGACGGCGTAAACGTTACTCGGACCAATTCCGAGGGCAAATACTGGCTGCCTGAATCGGCGGGAAGCGATTTTGTTTTCATTTCCATCCCGTCCTGCACAGAAGTGCCCTGCGACGGTTGGCGCCCCGGTTTTTTCCGGCGGAAAAGTAAATCGGGAGGCGTAGACCGTTTCGATTTCCGCCTGATATCCCGGGATAACATCCAGCATAAGATGGCCGTTATTACCGACGTGCATATCAGCGGCAGGACACCCGCCCTCTACGAAGGGCAGAATATCGTCGACTCCCTTCAGTTCCGCAGGTATTTCCTCCCCGTATTCAAATCATTTGCACAGAGCCAGTCTGTCCCGGTTTATGCACTCAACTGCGGTGACATGATGCAGGAAATCCATATTTCCAAGGCAGGACTGCCGGAGTATATCCGCACCGTCAGGGATTTTCCCGTGCCGTTGTTCCACGTGATAGGCAATCACGACTATGAGCCGTCCCTCCCCGAGATTGACGCCGATGATGAAGAGGCGCTTTCAGTAAAGGAGTATTATATGAGTCATCTGGGACCGAGGTTCTATTCCTTCAATGTCGGAAAAGTCCATTATGTTGTGCTCGATGCCTGCAGGATGACGGGCGGCGGTTCGAACAAGTATGTTCCGCACGTGAGCAAAGCGCAGATGGATTGGCTGGCCCGCGACCTGGCGGTTGCGGATAAATCGTATAACCTGGTGGTGGCAATGCATATTGCCGCATACCGCACCAATACCGGCGGCCCGCTCTCGGTAATAGACAACAGTGACGATCTGGTAGCATTATGCCAGGGCTTCAATCACTTGTATTTTATTACCGGAGACGCACACATTTCAGAAGTCATACGGGTGGACGGCTATATTACCCAGGCCGTTCACGGTGCACTCGGCGGTTCCGTATGGTGGAGCCGTACCTGCACGGACGGCAGTCAGGCGTCTTATACGGTGTACGACTTCGAAGGGACGTCGCTCACACGCACGCAGGTGCCATACGAATCCTCTGCCGATGACCAGTTTTATCTCAGAAATCGCAATACATATGCTCCGGATGGTTCCAAGGCTCTGATAATCAATATCCCTGCGTGGGAACTTACGCTGGACGGAACCCAATCGTCATGGTCCGTTTCCGTCACCGAGAACGGCAGGGCGGCATCGTTCGCTCCCGTACGTTATTCTGGCAAGGACCCGTATTTTGTCGCCCTTGCCGCCAATTACGTCAATCCCGATACCGCCAATATGCCCAGGTGGACTAACCATTTATTTTATTATATCCCGGATAATCCGTCTGCCCTTCTGAGGGTGACGGTCACGGATTCCCGGGGGCGGCAATACAGCAAAGACGCAATACTAGAATATGACGAATAAACCATTTAATCACATTTTTTGGGCCCTGCTTGCTATCCTGATGCCTGTTTCCGTCCTGGCACAGGAAGAAGGAAGGGTCAGCGGCACTGTGTTCGACGAACAGGGAGAAAGCCTGCCCGGCGCAGTAGTGATGGTTCTTGGTGAAGGGCAGGAGAAGGCGAAGATCACGGCCACTGCCGATATCGACGGGCGGTATTCGGTTCCCGCAAAGCCCGGCGACATCGTGGAGTTTCATTTTCTCGGATACGACGTCCTGCGTGTCCAGGTCGGCAAAAACCACAACCTCGACGCCACCCTCGAACCTTCCAAATCGCGCCAGCTCGAAGAGTCGGTGGTCATAGGCTACGGCTCGGTTAAGGTGGCCGACATCACGGGCAGTGTAAGCAATGTAAAGATGGGCGACATCCGCGATATGCCGGTGACCAACATCGATGCGGCCCTGCAGGGAAGGGTGGCGGGAGCGGATATCCTCTCCACTACCGGCGAGCCCGGAGCTACGACGTCCATCCGCATTCGCGGCACCAGGTCCATCAACGCTTCCAACGAGCCTCTGATCGTAGTAGACGGGGTGATGGACGCAATCACTGACCTCAACGACCTCAATGCGGATGACGTCGAGAGCATCTCAGTGCTCAAGGATGCATCGGCTACGGCCATTTATGGCTCTCGCGGCAGCAACGGCGTAATCCTCGTCACCACCAAGGCAGGCGGATCTTCCCAGACTGCAGGGAAACCCAACATCTCTTTCAAGGTCGAAGCCGGAATCTCGCGCCTCCCGCGTTCCCTCGACCTGATGAACGCCACTGAGTTCGCCAACTATCGCAATGAGTATTATATAGAGCAGAGCACCGCCGTCGGATGGGATACCCCGGTATCCAGACTTCAGACCACCGATCCTGCCTCATACGGCAAAGGAACGGACTGGATAAAGGAAATCACGCGCGAGGCTCCCTATCAGAACTACTTTCTGTCGGTAAACGGCAGTAAAGGAGGAACCCGATATTACGCCTCCGTTGGATACAGCGACGAAAGAGGTATAATAAAGGCGAGCGGGCAAAGCCGCTTCTCCGGCAATTTTTCCATAACCCACAAGCTTCTCAGCTGGCTGAACGTAAACTACAAGAACAGCTTCTCGCGCCGAAGGCTCGATAGCACTCTCGCAGCAATAGGCGGCACCGCCTGGTACAACGCTGCCATGTACCTGTCACCGCTTATCAACCCTGAAGACAATTTCAATCCGCTGTACGGTTCGGGCCAGCAGATCAATACCCCGTCGGCCCTCATAGAGCACAACACCTACTATCACCTGTTCAATTCCATGACGCAGACGGTTTCGGCGGAGGCCATGCTGCTGCAGGGACTCAAGTGGAGAACCCAGGCGAGCCTGTGGAATCAGGAAAGGCAGACCTACCGTTACTATCCTTCGACCCTCCCGAAAAAGACGGAAGGCGAGGGCGGCGAAGCTTACCGCGCGACGGGTCCCCAGCACACGCTGAATGTTGAAAGCACACTTACATACATCAAGGACTGGAACAAGCGCTGGCATCTTGACGCGATGGCCGGAGTTGCCTATTACAAGTCGGCGTCCGACGCCATGTCTCTCAGCGGCGCCGGCTACCTGGACGACAATGTCCGGTGGAACAATATGGGCGGCGTCACAGACAAGAATACATACAAAGCTACGAGTTCATTTTCTCTGAAGCGCAAGATTTCCGCAGTGGGACGCCTGAACTTGAACTATGCCAGAAAATACTATCTCACGGTAAGCGGCCGCGCAGACGGTGCTTCCAACTTCGCCGCCAACCGCAAATGGGGATATTTCCCTTCGGCCGCTTTCAAGTGGAATATATCAAAGGAAAACTTTCTCAAAGGCGTGAAAAATCTTGACGAACTCTCGATTAAACTGAGCGCCGGCCGCACGGGCAACGACGCCATCTCGGCTTATGCGTCGATGGCGGCTATGACTTCCAGCTCGGACGGTTATCTTTTCGGGGGAAGCCAGCCGGTAGCATACTACACAGGCAGGCTCGAAAGTCCGGACCTTACATGGGAGACCACCGACCTGTATAACGCCGCGGTCACGGGAGTCTTTTTCAACAACCGAATCAATGTGACCGCAGAGGCTTATTCGTCCGTTACGACAGACCTTCTCCTCCAGGTGAATACGGCAGCTGCTACAGGATATACGCAGCGCTGGGCGAATCTGGGCCGGACTACCAACAGGGGCGTGGAACTGAGCGTCGAATCGAGGAACATAGTCAGGAAGGGCTTCTCGTGGAGCACGGCTTTCACAATCTCCCATAATTCCCAGATGGTGGAAGACATCGGGAACGAAGAGTATCAGAGCATGTACAATTCTCCCGGTAACAATTCGTTCATGATGTACGGCTATGTGAAAGGTTATCCCCTGAATTCGCTATGGGGCTTCAAGTATGCCGGCGTCTGGCATAACGAGCAGGAGAAAGTGGAAAACGCGGCCACACACGCCTACATTTCATCCACGAGCAATCAGCAGCTCGGAAATCCGAAGTTTGTGGATGTAAACCATGACGGACTTCTGAACATGGACGACATCGTTTATCTGGGCAATGCCGACCCGGTGGTTTACGGCGGTCTCCAGAACAATTTCACTTTCGGCAACCTCAAGCTCGGCATTTACTTCACCTATTCCGCAGGAGGGGCTATCTACAACTATTCCGAGTTCTATATGGCCGGTTCCCGAAACACGAACCAGTACCGTTACATGCTGGATGCTTGGTCTCCGAACAATACCGGGTCCGACTATCCGCGTGCAGGTTTCCTCGACTGCCATGTTCCCAACTCTCTCCTCGTGCACGATGCAAGTTATCTGCGCCTGCAGAACGTCAGCGTGAGCTATCTGCTGCGGGTCAGAAAGAAATGGCTGAGAGACATCACTTTTACCGCTACCGGCAGCAACCTCTTCCTCCTTAAGAACTACAACGGTTTCGACCCGGACGTTTCTTCCGAAGGCACCAGCTCCACCCTTCGTCGTATGGATGTAGGTGCCTACCCCAAGGCTAAGCGCATAGTATTCAGTATTCAGGCAAGATATTAAGGTATGAAACACAGAATTCTTCATTTGCTTGTCGCCGCATCGTTCGTTTCTGCGGCAGCCTGCTCCATATTGGATGAGAAGGTGGAGTCATTTATCACTCCGGACAACTTTTACCTTAATGTCAATCAGGCTCGCGCTGGGCTAGACGGATGTTATATACCTTTGCGGTATATATACACCTCCACCTTTGAGCTCGCAACGGAAGGGGTTACAGATCTTTGTTTCAGTACTTCCGGCGCTCAGGACGCCAAACTTGACATCTCCCCGGCGAACCCGCGTTTCGGAAAGACGATGTGGACCCAGTGCTACAAAGGAGTGCGTTACTGCAACGATGCCGTCTACCGGCTCGGACTCTCGCCTATGGACTCGGTCAAGACGGCTCCTTTCATTGCAGAAGCAAAGGTGCTGCGAGGGTTGTATTACTACCTTCTCACTTCTTTCTTCGGCGACGTACCTTTCTATGAAGAGGCTGTTATCGATCTGGACGTTCTCGATCGTATCCAGCATCTGCCCAGAATGTCCGCGGACGATACCCGTGATTTCATCGTGGACGACATCGCCTCGTGCATAGGGGCCCTGCCCCGTGGGCGTTCATGCGATGTTGCAGACGAGCGTGCCGGTTCTGCCATGGGTTACATGGTGATGGCTAAGGCCGCCATGTGGAACAGGCGCTGGGAAGATGCTTCCGTTGCTCTTGACAGCCTCGAATCATTCTACGGAGCCCTGTCCGCATATCCGCTTTCGGATATTCCCTTCAGGAACAAAAACACGCCTGAAAGCATCTTCGAGATTCAGCACACCTACACCAGAGGAGGGTTGAGCGTGGTGAGCAACCTGGCTCCCATGTGCATGCCGCAGAACCACAAGAGCGGCACAAGTATTTACAGTAATGTGGAAATAGAGGAACTCGGGGAGGAAGCGACCGTGTGGGAGCCCATCAGGCCCAATCGGTATTTCTACGAAGGCCTTATGCCCGACAGCGCCGGCGACCTCCGCAAGGGGATGACCTGCGTGCTCGGGTGGAATGGCGAGCCTTTCATAAATTCCTCCGGCTCAAAGGTTTCAAGACCATATCTCGGCCCGAAATTCTGGTGCCCGGGAATGGTATCCACTTACGATTCCAACAACTACAAAGTGTTCCGCTATGCGGATGCACTGCTGATGCAGGCCGAATGCCTGTGCATGCTTGACGACAGGGATGGATCCCTTGCGCGGCTCAACCAGGTGAAAGCCAGGGCCGGAATCAAGCAGTTGACAAGCGTTTCTTCAACTTCAAGGCTGATGGAGGAAATACAGAAAGAACGCGGGAGGGAACTCTTCGGGGAATTCCAACGCAAATTCGACCTGGTCCGCTGGGGGATATGGTATCAGGTGGTGAACGACTTCTCCGACTATCTCTCCGCTCTCCGTCCGTATCTGCAGCCGTGCAAGGAGTATTATCCCATTCCAGACAGCGAGTGCGGTCTTTCGGGAAGGGCTCTCGACAATAATGCATACGAAGCGAAATGAAAAGGACATTTATATTATTGACGGCGGTTCTCGCCCTGTCAGTTTCCTGTGAAAAAAGCTACATTCCCGAAGGACTTCGCGCGCAGGCGACCCTTTATCGTCTCGGCAGCGATGCCGGAAGCACTCCGGTAATGGTATATGCCGGATGCAGCTGGAAGGCTGAACTTGAATCCCCGTCGGAATGGGCATACATTGAGAATGGTTCCGGGGGTCCCGGCCTTGGAAGCATGACCTTCAATTACTCTGAAAACGAAGGCGTTTCAAGGATGTTGAGGATTATAATATCCGGCGGCGGCCTCAGGGATACCGTTACCATGGTCCAGGCCATAGGAATCAAGAACCCTGAAATCAAATTCGGCAAGACCGAGGTTTCCGCTTCGGGAATGTCGTCGCGGATGTCAATTCCCTTCGAAACGAACCTGGCCGGATTCGTTGAACTTGAGACGTCGGTCGATTATCCGGATCCTGAACAGTCCGGCTGGGTGAGGGACATCTCGATCGAGGACTCTGTGCTTTATTTCACCCTTGGCTCTTATACCGGCAGCACTCTCGTACGTACGGCCTATATCACTATTGCGGCATCGGATGCATCTTCCGACTACAGCGCCCGTTTCATGATTTCGCAGTCTGCTGAAGCATATTTCAACATTGTGGTTCCGACGGTAGGATACAGGGGCGGCGACATAGAGATGGAGGTCGATACCAACATGGGACTGCTGGCGGACGCAATCTATTCATCCATAGTGTGGGATTTCGGCGAAGACGAACCGTGGGCGGAACTGCTCGCTGACCTGAGCACCGATTCAAAGGCGGTGTTTCATATAAGAAAGAATCCCGGTTATGAACAAAGGAGCTGTTCGTTCACCCTGAGCTATACAGACGATGAAGGAAATAAATTCAGCAATTCCTTCACTATTTCCCAAAACAAGGCGCCAAAGCCCGGCGAAGGCTCTTCCAATGAGGAAATAATTGACGATGGCACGAACACCTACAACGACAACTGGACTCACTGATATGAAAGCGAAATCATTATTATACCTTATTTCTGCGGGCGTGGTTCTCGTCTTTTCCTGCAAGGATCTTCAGCCGGTCTATGAGGCCGATTACATCGGTGCAGCGAGCAGGGAATTCGTGGTTGAGGCGGTAAACGGGAAACTCTCGTTCGAATTCTATTCAAACCGTCCCGGTCATATCCGGATGCTCACGGGCGATTCTTGGGCCAGATGCGATGCGTCGTCTTTCAACGGAAACGGAATCCTTTCCGTTGAGTATGACGACAACTTTTCTTTCCCGCGCAGCGCGGCCATCGAGTTCGCCCTGGATGATTTCGAGTGGCGGGATACGGTGCTTGTCAAACAGAAGGGACTGGTCGAAGAAGTCTTTGTGCCCGCCAGTACGGGGGTTATCGTGTACAATGGGAAAGGAGATACGGAAATATCGGTCGAGATGAACATAGACCCATCCAGGGTAATTACAGCCGTGCGCTATGGCACTGCCGATACGGACTGGGTTACCGGTGTGGAGGCGTCGGACGGGAAAATAATAATCCATACCGAGGACAATGCCGGCGAAACCACCAGGAACGCAGTCCTGACCGCTGGATTCGTGAACGGTTGGGCGGAGACTGTGATGTTCGACATAAACCTGATCCAGGCTACTTCCGGCAATCTGCTAGGCAAGGCACTCTCCTATTCCGAACTCGCACAGATAGCTTCGGACGAGGGGACGAACTTGGACGGCAATTATGTCCTGGAAGGATATATAGTCAGTGATGCGTCCACCGCCAACCTTTCCGACAATCCCCGTCTGACATCCATTTCCATAGACTATTCATCCACGATGAAGACCGCCTATCTCGAAAGCATTGACGGTTCAGCAGGAATTATGCTGCGGACAGCTTCCGAAGCCGACAACGTATTCGTTCCGAACAGCCGCATCCAATTGCTGCTGAACGGTGCAGTGGCTTATTCATTCCACGATCCGGAACGGACGGTGCTGGAAGGTGTTACGGCGTCGATGATGGCGGTTTCGAACCTCGTTTCCGAAACGGAAATACCGGTCAAGAAAAGACATATAGGGGATTTGACGGATGCCGACATCTATACGCTTGTTACGCTCACTGATGTGGAGATTCCGGTGCGAAAGGGCGGGCTCACCCCGGTTCACGACGGATATACCAATTCGTGCGGTTCACACAGGATTTCAAAGTTCCCTGTGCTGTTGCGGTGCAAGGATGGCGAAAGCATATATATGCTCACCAATACCACCTGCCCGTACCGCAGGGACGGGACCCGTCCGGGAGACGGTTCGGGAACGGTGAAGGGCATAATCGTGCACGAGCTTTACCGTCCTTTCCGTGAGGGAGACAGTGAATATGAAGAACTCTGCGGGAACTTCAGTCGTTACCAGATACGGCACCAGCATCAGGAAGACATCGCTCTCGCAAGGGATTTCAATGACGGCTTCTCCGGCATAATCGCCGAATGGAGGTATATGTCAAATGGTGCGGAATCATCGGGATGGATGCCGGCGACGAAAGGTGCCGGACTTCTGAATCATACCGCCGAAAAACTGAACAGCCTTTTCCAGACCAATATGTATAATTTCCAGGAATTCAGTTACCTGGGACCTTGCGGAACCGGGCAGAGTTTCTTCGGTGACCACAAAGGCAACGAGAACGGCCTTGGCATATATCTTGACGACGGAACCGATTATTCTGCGGGGGATGCTGCCATAAACAAGGACGGCAAAGGAGGCGGTACCAGCAAGCGTGGTTATGCCTGGGCTCAGGACTACTGGTGGGATGATCAGTCGGGGACGCCCTACGCATGGCTGGTAAGGTTTTCCACAAAAGGTGTGGAAACGGATTGCCTTTCCCTGCAGGTGGCGCTTCTGAATATGAGTCAAAGCGGATACACGCCTCTCAACTGGAAGATCGAGTATTCAACTGACAATTCCTCCTGGACTTTGTTGGATTATTTTACGGTTCCGGATCTCGTGCTGTGGAATCTTACGTTGGACAGCCAGTGCGGGGGAGCAAAGCAGATGGACTTCCCCCTGCCTCTCAGCCTGCTGGATCAGGAAAACGTATATGTGAGGATGTGCCCGTCCGACAACGTCGCTTCGGACACCCGGGAATATGCCAACGCCACAATCAAATATGCCGACGGGAGGCGCAATGTAATGAATTATCTGGCAATACGATACAATAAATGAAACGCCTTTGCGTCATAGTTTTCTCAATCCTTTTGCCCGCTGTGTGTTTTGCCCGGCGGGCAATGGACTTCGGGGAATTGCGGTCGCTGATGGATGCGGGTCTCACGACAGTGGAAGAGGACCTTTTCATCGAAGGGCTGGTTCTTACGGATACTGACGACAAGAATATCGAACAGGGACTGCAGTTTTCATACAACCAGATGCGGTCCACCCCAAACCTGAGAACCGTTTATCTTGAGAGTTTCGACGGCCGTTTCGGATTCAAACTCGGTTTTGAAGGCGACCGTGACGGACGCTTTCCCCGTTTTACACGTCTTCGCCTGAATCTTAAGGGAGCAAGGCTCTCCGTCGTGTCGGGAGCCTACTGCATCGACGCCCTGACCGCCGAATCAGCCGTCGCGAAGGAACAGGGTACCGCAGCCGACAGGCCCCTGAAACTCAGGACTCCCGCTTCTCTCTCGGACGAAGATCTATACACCTATGTGTCTCTCACCGATATGGAATTCGTTTTCAAGGACGGATCCTTCTCCAATATTGCAGAGGTCTATGGTAAGAGCAATCCGACGAATTCAGGCAAATTGCAGGTCAACGGCTCCATGGACGGATGGGCAACGCTTCTGTGCGATTCCTCGGGGGAGCAGCTGTATATGCTTGTCAATTCACGCACTCCGTGGCGCAGGCTCGGGGGAGGTGTGCCGTCGGGCAGTGGAATCGTTTCCGGAGTTCTTGTAAGAACGGCCCTGCCCAGATACGGCGACTGTTTGGGACGCTGGCAGCTGCGCCCGCTCGAATCAAGTGATTTTGATTTCACGCAAGGAAGTCCGGCGGCGTTCGGCACGATAGCGGAGTGGAACTGGAACGACAACCGCGGCAAAGTGAAGACTGAGGCCGGGGCGATGCCTGCCGATATCGGTACGGGACTACTCCTGCCGGAACTGGAATGCACGCTGCAGCGCGGTCCAGAGCCGAATGCCCGCAAAGTGGACGGTTCTACAAAAGGTTATGTCGAAAACGGCGCTCTCGCAATAAAGGCTCCCTCCTGCAACTGGTGGGACTGGGATTCCGGACAATCACGTGGCCTGCTTCTTCAGTTCTCTACCGAGGGCGTTGCTGATTCTTCAGTCTTTTTGGCATTCTCCTTCGCCGGCGGAAATCGCAATGCTGCCACTTCAATGGGTTTCCCTGTGTTCTGGCGGGTGGAATACTCCACCGACGGCGTGCATTACACCATGGCGGATGAAGAGTTCGAACTCCATTCCCTTCCGTGGTATTGGGAGAACGACATAGCAGGCGTGAAGTATCCGACGTCAAAGCGCGCCGGGATGGGATATACGGAGCATATGCTTCGCCTCAAGGGTGTCTGTGGACAGCGGAACGTATATGTGAGGATATGTCCTTCAAGGAAAAACATCGCAACCCTTGCGCTTGACGAATACTGGAGAATGGCCGCACGTCCGGGGAATGCGACGGAGTGCTATGTAAATTTCGGCACAATTACGGTAAGATATACGGAAAAATGAAAAAACTGATAGCCTGCATATTGTCCTTTCTTTCGGCTGCAGCCCTGTCCCGCGCCGTGGATCTTCACGAAGCCGTGTCCGTGACGGCCACGGGAGCGCTCTGGGCGGACGGCTGGCTGTGGGTTGCTTATTCCTGCAAAGACGAGTCCGGTTCCGGAACCCTTCATGTCAGCCGTACTTCGGACATGGCTCATACGTGGGAAGATGTTTTCAGCAGCGATGACTATTCCATCGGAGTGCCTGCTACCGGCTCTTCCGGAACCGTTACGGTTTACTGCTCGTCAAACGAGGGAGTCTTCCGCATATCGTGGACAGGTTCCGGCTGGACTCAGCCTTCATTCGTCTGCAGCGGCAAGTGCTTCAATCCTCCTGTGGAAACCGGATCGGGAGCTCTTGTTCTGCCTGTAGGAGGCGACGATTCGTCTGTTTTCGCCTGTATCAGCGGGGATGACGGGATTTCCTGGACCGGGGGAGAGCCTTTCAAAGTGGAAAACCTGCTGCCCGCCAATCCTCGCCCTGCGTTCATAGCCGAAGGGGAATCGTTACGGGCCTTTCTCCTGTCAAATGGGAAAGCGGTAGGTTACGAGTGCGGCAGTGAAGATGCCGGGCTCAGCTGGTCCGGCCAAAAGGTTTTCCTGCCGCTTCCGGAGACTGGTTTTTCCATCAACAGACTGCCGAGCGGCAGGTTGCTCCTTGTCAAAAACGGACGGCTTGACGAGAGCCTGTATGTTTTTCCTGACGGACTTTATGCATATCTGTCCGATGACGACGGTCAAACCTGGTATGGCGGCCTTGTGCTTGATTACCGTCCCTTTTCTCAGGAACCGAGGGTCGCGGTGTCTCCCGGAGGCAGGATAGCAGTGTTGTTCAGTAACAATTTTCGAGCGTCGGCGCAGGTATGCATTGCTATGACTACGGAAAAGGAAATAGATTCCGCAAGCGGTTTTTTCACGAAGCGTGCAAGAATCGTACAGCCAGTTTTGTTGGCAGAACAGGGACCGGTCAGATACCGCAGGATGCTTTCTGCCATTAATACCCCCAGGAAAAACTATGCGCGTCAGACTCTGCGCATTGCCACCTACAACATACAGTATCCTGCACCCGGCACGCCTGCCTGGAGTGAAAGGCTCAAGACCCTTAAGGCGGTTTTCAATGCATACGATTTTGACGTCATAGGCTCGCAGGAGCCTTTCAAGCAGCAGCTTGACGACCTTATGGAAGTATTGGGCGGAGAATACTCTTTCGTGAGCGTAAACAGGCACCTTGACAGTACTAATACCGCCAGCGCTTACAATCCTGTGTTTTACAAAAAGTCGAGGGTCGAACTGCTGGATTGGGGAACGTTCTGGTATGCAGCTGCACCTGCTCTAAAAAGCTGGGGGGCCAATTCACCGCGTTTCTGCACATGGGCCGAATTCAGGGACCGCAGGACAGGGAAAGTGTTTTTCTGCTTCAACTCCCACTTCGATCATATAGGCCTGGAAATCAGGGCATACAGTGCGTTCATTCTGGCAAGCAGGGCGGCTGAGATTGCAGGCGGACTGCCCGCGGTTTTCACAGGAGACTTCAATTCTGACGAGACTACCCGCTGTTACAGGGAGATAACCCAGTGCGGGTTCATTTCCGACAGCATGAATGCGGTCGACAATCCGGTCGGACGGGAGTACCGATCGATTACCAACTACAAACCTGCAGACGAAGTTAAAAAGGACGGACGGCACATCGACCATATCTTTTACACCCCTGCCAATTCCAAGGTAGTATACTGGGAACTCGTTACCGATTCTTTTGGCGGCCCGGCCGGTTCCGACCATCTGCCTGTTTACATAGATTGGAAGATAGCTGACTGATGAGCGTTCTGGCATTATTGATCGCAGGTCTTTTCGAACTGACTTCCGCTTCCTCCGTCAACTGCGATCCGGAGGCTCCGCAGGTAGTGAAAACCGCATGCGAACTGTTCGCTGCTGATGTCTGTTCAGTTAGCGGACATATCCTTGAAACAGATCGTATGGGGGGAGGGAGCATTGTTTATGCGGGAACTCTGGACGACCCTTCCGTGCGCATGCTTGCGGAATCCGGCAAGATTGACTGTTCTTCCCTTTCCGGAAGGTGGGAGAGTTATTCTTCCTTCGTCGTGAAGAATCCTTTCAAAGGCGTACGGCAGGCCCTTGTAATAGTGGGCAGCGATGCAAGAGGGGCGGCATTCGGCCTGTTGGATTTCTCGCGTTCCATAGGCGTGAATCCCTGGTATTGGTGGCTCGATGTTCCCCTGCCTGAAAAGAAAAGGCTCACGGTGCATGCAAACCCTCTGCCGTCACCCGAGCCGACGGTAAAGTATCGTGGCATCTTCATAAATGACGAAGATTTCGGTCTCGACTTGTGGGCGGGAAAATCCTATGAACCGGGGTGCCCCCCTGTCGGTCCCGGAACCTATGCCCGCATCTGCGAACTGCTTTTGCGTCTCAAGGCAAACCATCTTCTTCCCGCAATGCACACGGGCTCGGTACCTTTTTATTCAAATCCTGAAAATTCTGCCGTAGCTTCCCGCTATGGAATCGTGATAGGCACCAGCCATTGCGAACCTCTCGGTTACAATAACTTTACTGAATGGGACCGGAATACCGATGGCGAATGGAACTATGGTACCAACCGTGAGACTATCCTGAAGAAACTGGATGACAGAGTGGCCGAGTCTGCGCAATATGAGAATATTTATACGGTGGCCCTTCGCGGAATTCACGATTATCCCATGGACTTCACGAGCAGCAGGGACTCCAAGACGGAAATGCTCGCTCGCGCAATTTCCGACCAGAGGGCCATTCTGGAGCGCAGGCTGGGGCTCCCGGCGTCAGCGGTCCCGCAGGCTTTCACTCCCTACAAGGAGGTACTTGAACTGTACGACAACGGTCTCGTTCTTCCCGACGACGTCACAATCGTTTGGCCGGACGACAATTACGGATACATCAAGCGGCTGGGAGGACCTTCGGAACGGTCCCGCAGCGGAAGGGCAGGTATATACTATCACGTTTCTTATCAGGGCCAGCCTCATTCCTATACGTGGTTCTCTACCACTTCCACCACGCTGATGTATGAAGAGCTTACCAAAGCTCTGAAGACAGGCGCCGACAGGATATGGATAGTAAACTGCGGGGATATAAAGGGATGTGAGATGCAAACTTCCTTTTTCCTCGACATGGCTTTCAGTGCCGGGCATTTCGATTATGAGTCGGCTGCCGACTATCCCATAGACTGGCTGTGTTCGCTTTCTGGAGATTCTTTCCGCAGCGTCCTGGAAGAGATTATGCCGACATTTCAGCGGCTTAACTGGAGTCGCCGTCCGGAAATGATGGGATGGGGCCTGCGCAAGAATATCGACACAAAGACAAGAGCGTTCAGTACGGATACCGAGTTTTCGTACGATGAAGCGCTGCTGCGCATCGGGGATTTTTCGGATATAGCTTCCAAAGCGAAGAATCTTTTGAAACAAGCTCCCGCCGAACTGTATCCGGTACTGTTCGAGACTCTTTACTATTATGTAAAAGGTGCTGAACTGATGAACCGGATGCATTTGCTGGCACAAATCCAGCGGTTGTATTCACGGGAAGGCCGAATTGCGGCGGACTCCGTTGCGGAGGAGGTCCGTTCATGTCACGACAGCCTGTATGTTATTACGAATGATTATTGGACGCTTCTGGGCGGTAAATGGCGTCATATCATTTCTCCGGTTCAGGACTGGCCCGGAATGCTGTCATTCTATGACATGCCTCCGCTTGCGGATGATATGACTCCTTCAGACGGAGAATTCGGACTTTCGGCTCAGGGCGGACACGTCCCCGGCGTATCTTCATTTATCACATTGGAATGTTTCCATCCGTCACGCAGGGACTCCAAGAGGGTCGAAATCTTCAACAAGGGAAGAAAAGAGCTTGAATGGCGTGCGGAAACTTCAGAGCCATGGATAATTCTTGACCGGAAAACCGGCACCCTTTCTTCAATGGAAACGCTGATGGTTTCCGTCGATTGGAGTATGGTGCCTTACGGTGATGACGTCAGCGGTGAAATAGTTATAGAAGCTGGAGGAAAGAAAAAAAAAGTGCTGGTCTCTGTCTTCAATCCGCCGGGCGAAATGCCGTCGGGAGTATATGGAGAAATAAACGGGGTTGTTTCAATTCCGGGAGCGGGCTTTACCGGCAAAACGGAGTCTGCCGGTCACGAGGTCCGTGTGCTCAGGAATATGGGGATAGAGGGAAGCGTCGCTATGCTCGGAGAGGCGGGAGAGCCCCTGGAGAACTTCCGATCCGACGTTTCCACGAAACTCGACTATGCCTTCTATTGCCATGACGCGGGGATGGTAGACGTTTACACTTACATGGTACCGGCATTCCAGATGGACAGGGAGCACAACTTCGGTATGAACAACATAGACAACGAAGGCACACGCTATAGTGTCCGCATTGACGGTGGGTACTATTCTTCGCCATACACTTCCGACAAGGAGTTCAATCACTACTGGTATGATGCGGTGCAGCACAATACTCGGGTCAACAAGTCGGTGCTGTATGTAGACAGGCCCGGCCTTCACACACTCAGGATTGTATGCGGTGATCCCGGCACCATGGTCCAGAAGATTGTAATCGACTTCGGCGGCCTGCGCAGAAACTATAACGGACCGGCCTCAACTTTTATGGAATGATATGATTAAACGGACAATAACAACACTTCTTTGCCTGGTGTCCGCGGTGGGGCTGCTGAATGCGCAGCGACTTACTCCGCCTGCCTCCGACGCCCCCAGGATAAACGGGCCCAAGGTGTACGGCAACCGTCCCGGAACGGAATTCATCTACCGTATTCCGGCATCCGGCCAGAAACCTATGACATTCAGCGCGGAAGGACTTCCCGAAGGGCTGAAGTTGGATACTGCCACGGGAATCATCTCCGGTGTGGCTCCTGATGCCGGGACATACGAAGTGGTGCTTCATGCAAGGAACGGTTCGGGTGAATGTGAAAGGGTTTTCAGGATAGAGATAGGAGATGCCCTGGCTCTCACGCCTCCTATGGGTTGGAATTCCTGGAACTGTTGCGGCTATAATGTTACTGCTGAAAAAGTGGCGGCTGCTGCGGCGGCAATGGATGAAAGCGGCCTCGCTGATTATGGATGGTCGTATATCAACATCGATGACGGCTGGCAGGGCGTGCGCGGAGGGGAGTGGAACGCCATTCAACCCAACGGCAAGTTTCCCGATATGGCGGGGCTGGTGAAGCTGATTCACTCTTATGGGCTCAAAGCGGGAATCTACTCCGGACCATGGCAGGGTACTTATGCCGGGTATGCCGGAGAAAGCACCGACAATCCTGAAGGTAAGTACTGGTGGATTGAAAAGGGATGGATGAAGGATGATACCCGTTTTTATGACCCCGACTGCCGTTACAAGGAAAAAACCAATCATTTCCACGCCCCGTATTCATTTGTGACTGAAGACGTGCGGCAATGGGCTGATTGGGGGTTCGACTACCTCAAGTACGACTGGCGTCCCAACGACTGGTATCATCTGCAGGAAATGGGAGATGCATTGCTGGCTTCCGGACGCAGTTTCGTGTACAGTATTTCCAACTCGGCACCATATGCTCTCGGGCCGAAGTTACGTGAACAAGCGCATTGCTGGCGCACTACCAAGGATATTTACGACAATTGGGAGAGTATGTCCGGGATTGGTTTTTCGCAGGATGGATGGGCCGGTTTCCGAGGGCCCGGCAGCTGGCCGGATGCGGATATGCTTGTCGTCGGACGAATGGCCTGGTGGCACAGGGAAGCCCATCCAAGCAGGCTTACACCGGATGAGCAGTACACTCATATTTCATTGTGGGCCTTGCTTTCCGCACCTATGCTGATCGGATGCGACCTCACTGAACTGGATGATTTTACTCTCGGTCTCCTCACGAACAGCGAAGTGATTGACATCAACCAGGACACTTTCGGTATCCAGGCTGTAAAGGCGGTGTCAGGAGAAGGATGGGCGGTTTACGTGAAACCCCTTGATGACGGTTCGCTTGCCGTAGGCCTTTTTAATACGGGAGAAACCACTTGCAGGATAGGTTTCGTTCCGCAGGAACTGGGGTTGCTCGGGCCACAGACGGTACGGGATGTGTGGAGGCAGAAGGATATTGCTGAAATCGCTCCCGGGGAGAGATTTGAATGCGAAGTGGGAAGGCATGGAGCGGTGCTTCTACGTGTGTGGCCGGGAGTAACCAGGGACAGATTGACAGGCAAACTTGCGAGAGAATTGCGTAAAGAGTCCGTTCCAGAGCCGAATTATGACGAATCGAAAGTAGGTCAATATACCCTTCCTGATCCGCTGGAAGGGGTGAAAAGCAGGAGGCAATGGGAAAAGAAACGCAGGCCGCAACTGCTTTTGCAGTTCGAGACTGAGATGTTCGGAAAGTCTCCGGACCGTCCGGAAGGGATGCATTTCGAAATTGTCGAAAGCGGTACATACGGAGGGTTTGCCCGCAGGAAACAGGTCTCCATATGGCTTGACCGGGAAGAGACGCAACGCATCAATCTCCTGCTTTACCTTCCCATGTCCGCAGAAGGGCCGGTACCTGTATTTGCAGGAGTAAACTTGAAAGGCAACTGGGGCGTGGCGGAGGATACCCTCATCATTTATCCGGATTCCGAAACGATAAGACGGTACGGCGCATTGGAGAATACGGTTCGCGGCGGCGCTGCATCCCGGTGGCCGATCAAGATGATTCTGGATGCAGGATACGGCGTCGCCACTTATTATCGCGGGGATATCGATCCCGACTATGACGACGGTTTCGTGAACGGCATACAACCTCTGTTCTATAAGGAAGGACAGATTCGCCCGGAACCGGATGAATGGGGGACTGTAGCAGCATGGAGCTGGGGATTGAGCCGGGTTCTCGATTATCTGTCGGTTGATCCCGACACCGATGCTTCGAAGACCATCGCAATAGGGCATTCCCGTATGGGGAAGGCGGCATTGTGGGCTGGGGCCAGCGACACCCGTTTCGCTATGGTCATCTCCAACGATTCGGGTTGCTGCGGCGCAGCCCTTTCCCGTCGGAATTATGGAGAGACTGTCGACATACTGAACAGGAACTTCCCGCATTGGTTCTGCCGCAACTTCAAGAAATACGGCGGCAACGAGTCTGCTCTGCCTTTCGACCAGCACACCCTGATAGCTCTGATCGCACCCCGTCCGGTTTATGTTGCCAGTTCATCGGAGGACAGGTGGGCGGATCCTGCAGGAGAAGGACTCTCGCTTGAGGCGGCGGCCCCGGTCTACAGGATGTATGGGTGTGAGTCGTCGATGGGAAGACATGTGAAACAGGGCCCGCACAGTATTACTGCTGAAGACTGGGCGTATTTTATAAATTTTGCCGATATACAGTTAAAGAAATGATTCGCAGATTATCACCGGCCTTTGTCGCCGTTGAAGTCGTATTCTTGGCTTTGTCTTTCGGGATATATGCCGGGGCAAAGGAACCTGATCCCCAGATAGTGAATATAGGGGCCCGTAAAACCGTTTCGCTCGATGGGGATTGGAAGTTTATTGCCGACCCCTACCGGATAGGCTTCGTGTCGTATCATCAGGTTCCGCTCCGGGACGCCAAGACTTTTTTTGCAGACAAGGATTTCTATGACGACAGGACACGCCTTGTGGAATATTCGTTCAGCCACGCATCCGCGTTGAAAGTGCCGGGAGACTGGAACACCCAGTACGAGAAGCTGTATTATTACGAAGGCCTCGTATGGTACCGGCGCATTTTCGACTTCACCCCGGTAAAGGGGAAACGGTATTTCCTTTATTTCGGAGCGGTGAACTACGAATCCGAAGTCGCCTTGAACGGTAAGAGGCTCTGCAGGCATGAAGGAGGATTCACTCCGTTCAATATTGAAATTACCGAAGCCCTGAACGAAGGGCGCAATTCACTGGTCGTCTCGGTGGACAATACCAGGCGCAAGGACGGTATCCCTACGGACAACAGTGACTGGTGGAACTACGGAGGCATAACAAGAAGCGTGTGCATAGTAGAACTTCCAGAGTCGTTCGTGTGCAATTACTCGCTGCTGCTTGACTCGAAAGTGTTGGGAAAGGCTACGCGGCGCAAACCGGAATTGCACCGGATTTTCGGGAGCGTCCATCTGGAGGGAGCAGCTCCCGGAACGGCAGTAAATGTCCGCATCCCGGAACTTGGCGTGTCTGTAAATGCCTTTTCAGATATGGAAGGTGATGCCTCCTTCGAAATCAATTCGCGCCCTGTACTGTGGAGCCCGGATTCTCCAAAGCTTTATGACGTGGAAATCTCCGCAGGCGAAGATGTAGTACGCGACCGAATCGGTTTCCGTTATGTAGAAACTTCGGGAAACCGTATTATGCTCAACGGGAAACCGGTTTTCTGCAAAGGCATATCCGTTCATGAAGAAACCATTGGAACATCGCGAAGGGTTACCGACGCCTCTGAATGCATGGAACTGCTGAGCTATGTCAGGGAACTTGGCTGCAATTTCGTAAGGCTTGCCCACTATCCGCATAATGAGCAGATGGTACGTGCGGCGGAAGAACTCGGGCTGATGGTCTGGTCTGAAATCCCCGCGTACTGGACGATTTCGTGGGACAACAAGGCTACCTATGCCAATGCTCAAAGGCAGTTGGAAGATATGATTCTGCGCGACATCAACAGATGCAATGTCGTGATATGGTCAGTGGCAAACGAAACTCCGGTCTCCGACGCCCGCACTCTTTTCCTGTCAAGACTCATTGCAAGGGTCAGGGAACTGGATCCGACACGGCTCGTGAGCGCTGCGATGGAAAAAACCAAGGTTGCAGCCAATACTTATACTGTGGATGATCCTCTTGTTGAATATACCGATCTGATTTCTTTCAACCAGTATCTTGGCTGGTACAGCAGCAACAATGCTGACTGCGACCTGACATCGTGGACATTCAACTCAGACAAACCTGTTTTCATTTCTGAATTCGGCGCCGGTGCAGTTTACGGAAATCATGGTGATGCAGACGAACGCTTTACCGAGGAGTATATGGCTGATTGTTTCAGGCGGAATCTGGATATGATGACAAAGCGGATGCCGGGGCTTGCCGGGATGACTCCGTGGGTGCTTAAGGATTTCCGTTCGCCCAGGCGTCTCCTTTCCGGCATACAGGATGATTTCAACCGGAAGGGAGTAATTTCGGAAAACGGAGAACGCAAGCAGGCCTTCTTTGTCCTTAAGGATTTCTACGCCTCCAGTCTTCTCGGCCAAATAGGGCTCCTCCCGCATAATTATTAACATTTCCTCATTGTAACTGAAAAAGGGGCCACTTCGAAGTGTCTTTTGCAAAGGTAAACAAACATCCGGTTAACGCAAGTTTTCAAGCATCAATTTTGTTTCTTTTACGCGGTATGACGGTCCGGTCATGTTGACAAGGTAGGCCTTGTGACAAAGCCGGTCGACGAGGGCAGAGCAAAGCGTTTTGTCCTTTATTATTTCCTCCCAACGGGTGAAGGGCAGGTTGGTCGTGGTGATGGTGGACTTTTTACCGGCTCGCAGCGAGAGATGATTGAATATCTGCTCTCCGTCGTCCTTGTCGAAGGTCACGTAACCGAACTCATCGCAGATTACGAGATCGTAGTTTAGGAAGCGCTTGCGTAGGTTCGACAACGTTTTGGCCGTCTGTGCTTCGCGTATCTGAGTAAGTAACTGCGGTACAGAGGTAAAGTAGACTGTATATCCCTTCAGACAGGCCTCTATAGAAACGAAAGTACAAAAAAACGCAACCCTGTGCGGGCTGCGGTTCAAAAAAACGGCCTTTTGGATTATTCACCCTCGAGAACGCGGAGGTGCTGTACGTAGATGGCTTTTTCTTTCGCCATTCTCTTCTTGACGGAAGGCTTCTCGAAGTTCTTGCGGGCACGGAGCTCACGCACTGCGCCGGTCTTCTCGAATTTGCGCTTGAAGCGCTTTAGTGCGCGTTCAATGTTGTCGCCGTCTTTGATAGGTACGATAATCATGCTTTTAAATCACCTCCTTTTTCTTTGGGACGGCAAAGATACAAAATGTTTCAGTAATTTCCTGAAACAATCCTGAAACATTTCTGTCTTTCTATGTCTTTCTGTGCCTTTTTCGAATCCGACAGAAACGCCATTCTACCACATCCTATTGCGCATTTAACAGAAAAAGGATGCCATAGAATGACATCCTTCGTGCCTCGGGCGGGAACACTAACATCTTAGTGGAAATAATTGACTGTCAGTCAGATATAATTATCCCCTGTGTTTTTACTGAAACTATACTGAAACATTTCTGTCTGTCAGTGTCTTTCTATTGCGCTATTTTTCCGGTTATCGTATTTCCTTGAATTCCATGATGTCCAACATCGAAAATAGAATGCCGTCTATCTCGGAATTCCAGCTCTGGTGGAAGTGACCGTAATACCAGTAGGATACTGGATGCCCGGCTGATTTGAGATAATTGTGAATGCTGTCCATCGTCTCACGCTCTTTTGCGCAGTCGGAAGGTATATCAGGATCCAACGTTGCCCATTCAGTTAAGCCATCTTTGGAGATCAACTCGCAAAAGGACGGAGCTGTGTGTGTAATGACAGAGTCAATCTTAAGCTCTTTACTTATGTCGTTTAGTGCCTCTTCGTTATAGACGGGCATCTCATCGGTCCAGTATGATGCGACACCGGAGCGCGAATGCCGGGAATCATGCTTCTTCCGGTAATCTCGGTCTATGCTGATGGCACCACCGACGCAAAGGATGTTGTGTCCGCAAGCTTGGATGACACTGTAATCTGGAACGCAGCGGAATCGATCGTGGTGAATACGTTTCTCCTGGAAATACGCGGGGTCATCGTGGTTGCCCCGGATCATCACAACCCAATTGTTTGCCTTGCTCAACCTTGAAGAATTGCGATTGTACACATTGTCATAGTAGCCCGGCTTATCGAACCCAAAACCGCAGGAATTGCGATTGTACACATTGTCATAGTAGCCCGGCTTATCGAACCCAAAACCGCAGTCCCCAGCGATAATAAGCACGGTATCAGTCATCTGGTACTGGACACATAGCTTGTATATCACGGCGTTGAATTCGCCGTGAATATCTCCACAGACAACTACGTTCTTTGCGTTAGGAAATGAGTATGTGTGAAATGAATTCATTTATTCAACGATAGCCAATATGGGGACAGTTTCTCCGTGATATAATCAACGACCTCATTCAGAGGTAAAATTCCCTTGTATTTCATCTTTTTCAAAAATGCGTTCCATTGAGTCTGCTTGATAGGATCATTCTTGAATTCGCCATTGAAAAGCGGATGATTTTCAGTATAGGTTGTCCCCCTATTGCTGAAAACTGAGGCAATTGCTTCAGTGAGAATATCCTCGTTCACCTTCAGGTTTTCAGATTCTGACGAAAGAATGGAGTATACATCATAGAAGTCTTTCATCCGGCTGTTTGCCAGCGCTCGATCAATCATTGTCTGGAACTTTTCTGCTACAACAGTCTCCAAAGAATACGCGTTGATGCTTACCTCCGGCATATCATCAAGAAGCAAGGGATAATCCAGTTCCTGGGGTTTAGGTACAACGATGTCACCAAATCCAATGTCCATAGAAAAAGGTTGTACAATGGTATCAAGGTGAGCAGTGACAGTAACTGTGACACCATTATACTCTTTATCCAAAGAGATATCTTCAACCTTAATGTCATTCTCCCCGTTGTCGAAAGTAAGACCATCTTCAGGGCACTGAATTGAGCAGATCTCGCGAAAAGCTTTCCGAATGGTTTCTTTGTCTCTGCTGATCTTGTCGCCCAGGAAATCAATGTCTTTCGTCGGACGAGCCTTGAACTTTTCGTAGGCGAAGAGAAGTGCACTTCCTTTCAGGCAGAAGTTATCCCGATACAGGCTCATCGACAGCCTATACAACATCCGCTCTTGAATGTATCTGAGCAGAATCTGCATATATTCGGTCCCGGGCTCTGAATTCCGGATGTTCAGGAGTTTGGCCCGAACAGACATCGCTACATTTTTCTTTTCCATATTACAGCCCCATTTCAAGGTATTGCCTCATTGTTGACAGCACTCTCATTTGCTTTGCGTAATCCATAAGGCGGGATATGTTACGATCTTTGCGCTTGAGATAGTTCCTAAGAACTTCAACAGCCACTTCCGTCCCGATCTTGTTGCGAAACTTTACGGAGTCGCAGACGCTTTTCTCGATGCAGAAAATCTTAACCTTATGATTGGCAATGTCAGCTTCTTCAACACCCATCGTGCAGTATTTTTCTTCCCAATAGCAGAGAACGATGCCTGAAATCTCAGGGACCACCACTTTCCTGTGTTTTTCAATGGCGACGTAGAATCCGTCAGGGATTTGAGTGGTAAGTCCATAATGATCCCACGCAGAATACAGGCAAACGACACCACCGGCCATTCTTGATCCTGATGACATTGCCGGACTTGATACCCTTGTTGATCCCATAGTAAGCCCTGGGCTCACGTAGTTCATGCGTCCGTATCGTTCCTCCAGTTGCAGAGATGTCTTGATAAAACTTGGCCATAAGCGTATAATTCGCGACAAATATACGGCTAATTTTTGAAATAGCCGTAGTTTTTTGATTATTTTTTAATGAATCAAGGATGGAAATGACCTTCGGATACGAAGATACTCGGAAAAGGTGGCCAAAAGTGACCAAATTTGGTGAATAGAAAAAATTAAAGACTTTGTAAGTGCCTGAATATTAGCAGCTTACAAAGTCTTGTTGTGCCTCGGGCGGGAGCACCAACTCAACGTCGTAAATACTTGATAATAAGGCTGTTGTGCGTTTGGAAATTTGTATTACTGAAACTATACTGAAACATTTCTGTCAGTGAGTGTCTTTGTTTGGCAGTACTTGTTGGGAAGTGAAAGAATTATTTCAATAACTTTGGGTCGCCCGAGTCAATGGCCCTAAATCTATTCTCGATGTCAGCATTATTTTGGCTTTTGTGGTGGAATACGCCGCAAGGATGATTGTTATACGCACTACCTTTGTGAAAACACATTCTCTTATGAAAAAAGTCATTCTTGCTATTGCTGCATTTGCACTGCTGTTTGCGTGCACTTCCAAAGATGATACTCCCGGCGGCGGAGATCAGAAAGGTCAGGAACAGGGTCAGGATTATACCAACACCGACCAGCTGGTTTTCGTGGATATGGGCACGAAGGTCCTGTGGGCCACGATGAATGTCGGCGCATTGCATTCCACCGAATTTGGCTCGTATCTGGAGTGGAGTCCTCTCACCGCTTCCTATGGAGACGAGTATTCCGATTGCCATCTTCCCACCTGGGCCGACTACGAAGAGCTCGTTTCCGTAAAGACGAGCGACGGGAAATACACCGGCGGTCCCTGCACGGCCTCCTGGGGCAATGTGAACGGAGTGTACGGCATTACTTATACCAACAAAAAGACGGGGAACGCCATCTTTATGCCTGCGGCGGGACAGTATTCCCAGGGCTTACCTTATTTCGTAGGGAAGAGGGTGTATAACTGGACTCTGGACTCCAAGGAAGAATGGGATGGCAAGCGAGCTACCGCGACAGAGTTTCAGTCAGCAACATCGCCAAGCGCCGGAGCGCACGTGGAAATGCACGTCTCAATTGATCGCTGCACCGTGCGACTGGTAAAAGAGAAGTAGAATCGCGCAGAGACGCTGTCTACGTTACCCCCCCGCTGACTCCGTCAACTGCCCCCTCAGGGGGGGAGGTCGCCGAAAATAAAGGCTGGTGACCAAAAGTGACCAAATTTGGTGAATAGAAAAAATTAAAGACTTTGTAAGTGCCTGAGAATGAAATCCGGAGGCCGAAGGCCGACCCAGGGGGTCTGGGGGATTAGGCCCCCAGTCTATCGAAGATATTAGGCGCAAAAAGAGCTGCGATGTCGCAGCTCTTTTTG
>CACZDC010000015.1 GCA_902779785.1 uncultured Bacteroidia bacterium | reverse complement strand
ATAATTATGCTGTAAGGATAGACCAGCACTCCGGCGAGATACAGGATACAGCGGGACATAACCGAGAAATAGTCGATGTAACCGCTCCATCCTATGCCCATAGGGATTGAGAGCATCAATCCCGCGATGACCACTTCCCCCACACACCAAATAATATATAACGCCCAGTTAAGGTCCATAACGTTTCTGAGAAGAAACAGCAGCACTCTCGTAATGACGAGGACGCCAAAGACAATCAGAGTAGCTACAATCAGGTTCAGAGTGTAACGGTCACGCCCGACTGCAAGAAAATCCTCGAAATCGTACGGCTTGTAGGCAAGACAGAACAGGAAAAAGAAGATTGGCAGCACAAGAAAGAAGATGCACTGAACGCTCATCTTGTAAAAGGTCCTTGAAACAGCTTTCATCGACAGTATTTTTAATGGGACAAAGATACAAAAAATAATCATTTAGTCCCAAAATCGGCAGTTTAGTCCCTGAATACCGATTTTCACAACATAGTGTTCGTCCCTGCAACATTTATTTCCGCGTGGCGAAAAACAGGGATAATTTTGCACAAATCGAAAATCGAAATGCTATGGAACAAAACAGTATCATTCCCATTTTCTTCTCGGTAAACGACGCTTATGTGCCATACCTCTCCGTCGCGCTGAATTCTCTGAAGACCAACGCGTCAAAAAAATACTACTACCTTATACATATACTGAACGACGACATCAGCGCGAGTAACCGGAAACGCCTCCTTCGCTTCTCGGAGAAAGATTTTAAAATAGAATTCATTCCTCTGACTGAAACGATGGAGTCGATAAAAGGAGTTTCAAAGCTGAAGGGGCATCAGTTTGAAGCTTTTTCCTCTCCAACCATATATTTTCGCCTGTTTATTCCGGTCCTGTTCCCACAGTATGACAAGGCAATCTATCTCGACAGCGACATCGTTGTTCCGGGAGACATCTCAAAACTCTGGGAGACAGAGCTGGAAGGCAATCTGATCGGAGCTTGCGCTGACTACTCGATCCAACACATCGCTCCCTTTATGCACTATATCGACACCTATGTCGGAGTGGACCATAAGAACTATGTCAACAGCGGAGTACTGCTTATGAATTTGAAACATCTACGCGAAGTAGACATCGCAGGAAGGTTCATATCGTGGATGCAGAAGTATCGCTTCGAGGCAGTCGCGCCCGATCAGGATTACATCAACGCATTATGCTGGAATTCAATCAAATACCTCGACCCTAGCTGGGACACAATGCCCTCGGACGCAATGCCGAGAATCGTATCTCCGCAAATCATTCATTTCAATCTTGATACAAAACCCTGGCTTAACGAATGGTCGATGTATCACGATGTCTTCTGGGAATACGCCCTTTGCTGCGGCTACGAAAAAGAGATCATCCAAAGGCGTGACGCCTTTTTGAAAGACCCTCTCCAGAGAGAAAAATACGAAAACGCCATCGCCGGTCTGATAAAGCTGGCGGCAAAGCTTTCGGAGAAAAAGACATCTTTCAACAGCATCATTTCCTCTCGTAAGGAATTCCGCCTATGCTCTTAGTTACACCCGGCCGGAAAGAGGCTATCGACAATATCCGGAAAGCAGTTTCGGAGGGACGCTTCAACGACAAGATTGAGCCTTTCGACCCGGAGTGGAATCCGGAGGAGCTGAAGGCGAATATACTGCGCTATGTCCGCAGGCGAGCTTCACTTTCCTTCAAAATAAAGAACTTCATAGCCCGCAAGATTGTGGACAGCTGGATATGGCGCTACAGTAACGGGGTAAATGAAATTGTGGGTATGGAAAAGCTGAAGGCCGTCCCGGGTCCGGCTTTCGTGACCAGCAATCATTTCAATCCCTTCGACAACGGCTTCCTCCGCACTATGGCCAAAGAGTCCGGACACGGCCGACTCTGGGCGATAAGCCAAGGGACTAATTTCGTAATGCCTGGACTTAACGGCTTCGTACTCAGGAATATAGATGTAATTCCACTGATAAGCGAGCCCTCCTATATGAACGGGCCGTTCAGGGAGCTGATGGCTAGCGTTCTCAAAGAAAACAGATACATATTGATATATCCCGAGCAGGAGATGTGGTTCAATTACCGCAAGCCCCGGCCCGGAAAGCGGGGGGCATATTTGTTTGCCGCCGAATACGGGGTGCCAGTAATTCCTTGCTTCGTCGAACTGCGTGAGCTTCCGCAACTGCTCACTCCGGACTTCCACGATGTCAAATGTATCCTGCACATCCTCGATCCAATCTTCCCCAACCCGTCCAAAAGCGCCAGACAGAACAGTTTCGAGATGTGCGAGGCCGACTACCAGGCTAAGAAAGCAGCCTACGAAAGCATCTACGGCCGTCCGCTCTCCTACGACTTCTCTCCCGATGACATCGCCGGCTGGAGAGGCTGAGGATTATGACAGCTTTCTCTCCGCCGCTTTCACCCACATTTTTGCCCATTTTTGCGGGTGAAACGGAAGGCGCTTACTGCTAGCGGTTGAAACCCTTGGCGGTGAGGAATTCCCAGATGCGGTCCATCCAGCTGTAGCTGCCGGTGCCGGGAGATGCTTTCCTCTGGAAGCAATGAGGCCGCAGGGCAAGGGTGTGAAGCTCGCTCTGGATGCCCATAGAACGATGCTTTTCCCATACCTTTACTGAATTCATAGCAGCCCAGTAATCTGCGTCGCCGTGAATCATAAGCAGTGGCGCAGTGTCGAGGTCGAAGGCGAATTCCGGAACCAGGACGGCGCTGTCGTCATTCCCCCCGCTTGTGTTATGCTTGTCAATCCCGTCCGTCAGGGCATAGGCAGGATAGATTGCGATGCCCCACTGTACATTGCAGGGAAGCTTGTCGATTTCATCCTTGGGCAGGTAGGCCTTATGCCGGGCTGAGGTAGTGCCCATAAGCGTAAGGTGGCCACCGGCCGAAGAGCCCATAATGCCGATACGCTCCGGATCCAGGCCATAGCCGGGAGCTTCGCTGCGGACGGTTTTTATGGCCCTCTGCAGATCCTGCCAGGCAGTTGTATGCTTAGCCAGGCCCTCCGGACGCGGGGTGCGGTATTTCATTGTCACGACTGTCATCCCCTTCTCGTTGAGGTAACGCCTTATCGGGGCGACTTCAAAAGCGTCAGGGTTGTTTTTGGAGTATCCGCCTCCGGAATATACAATCTGGATGGCCGTAGTCTTGCGCTCTTTGGGAAAATGCCATTCCAGGTAGGGCTCGCACTGCTGCTCCTGCCTGTCTGGCATCTGCCCTTCCGGCCATAGTGCCTCTTTTTTGTAGTCTCCCCTGGCCTCGTCAGATGTGTATCGGTCCATAAGGGCGACCTCCTCCTCAAGCTGCCCGAGGAAACCCATCTGCCTCATAAACTCCACACCTCGTTCTAGACCGTAGGCGCCGTGCTTCTTGTCCGGGTAGATATGGACCTCGGCGGGGATGCCGCGCTTTCTCAACTCCCTGTAAACCAAGGTCGAGCCGTTCGGGCTGTACGGGTCCATACCACCGTGGTGCAGCGACATCGGGCAGGTCTTTTCGTCGAAATGGAAAATATCGCAGATCTTCACGTCAACTCCGTATCCTTCTCTAGTGGCCCTGAAGGTCTCTCCGTCGGTCGTGACATAGGCCGGGGCATTGACAATCGCCCAGTTGATATGGCAGGCGACAGAGTCCAGCTTGTCTATGGGGGCGTAGGCCCTGGTCTGCGAACTCGTGGAGAGCAGCAGAGCAAGGTGCGAGCCGGCGGACATTGAGATGGTCCCTATCTTTTCGGGGTCGTAGCCACGCTTGGCCGCTTCGCTTCTGACCATCCTGACAGCCCTCTGTCCATCTTCCCAGGCGGTCTGATATATGGGCAGTCCTTCCGGACGGGGAGTGCGATAAACGAAATTGACGCATTGGAAACCAAGTTCGGTGAATCTTACCCGCCACTTTTCAATCAATTTCACATCGCAGCAGTTGTTGTAGCCGCCGCCGGAGATCAGCATCATACAGCCTCCATTCGGCTTTTCTGGCGCATCGAACCATTCCAGATAAGCTATGCGATGCTTCTTCGGATTGAATTTGGCGTCGGCGGTTTCGGAAGTCATAGCCGCGATCTGATGCTCTTGGGCATCTGGCATCACTTTGACAGACGGCCATACGCTTTCTCGCTCGGGCAGGGCTGCGGGTTTCGCTGCGGTCAGAAGAGAGATGGATGCAAACAGCAGGCAAATAGCCGCGGACAGTTTTGAAGTTTTCATATTTCTTTGTAGTGTTCTCCTGCAAAGATAAATGCTTTTTACCGTTTCACCCGCAAAAATGGGCAAAAATGCGGGTGAAAGCACAGGCATAAAACGTTTCACCCGCAAAAATGGGCAAAAATGCGGGTGAAATCGCAGGCAAGAAACGTTTCACCCGCAAAAACAGGCATTTTTGCGGGTGAAAAATCAAAAAAGCAAGCGCTTACTCCCAGCCGAGGGCCGAGGCACCGAGGATGGCGGCATCGGAGGCAGGAAGCGTCGAGTAAAGGAGCTTGACCTTGTTCTTCCACAAAGGGAGGACATTGTCGTTCATCGCTTTCTCGATAGGCTCCGTCAGGAATTCTTTCGCACGGGCGAGACCGCCGAAGAGAATAATGGCCTCGGGGGCGGAGAAGGCAATGAAATCGGCAAGCTGAGTTCCCAGCAGCCGGCCTGTGTAGTCAAACACGCGCTTTGCAAGGGCGTCACCGTCCTTGGCGGCATCATAGACGTCCTTGGAGGTGATGTCAGACTTCGAACGAAGCAGAGAAGGCTCCTCGCTCTCTTCAAGCCACTCCTTTGCCGTGCGGGCGACACCGATCGCCGAGCAATACGCCTCGAGGCAGCCTTTGCGTCCACAACCGCACTGGCGGCCGTTTTCGCGGACAACGATAGTGTGCCCAAGCTCACCTGCAAAGCCGTCGTGACCATAGAGAAGCTGGCCGTTGATAACAATGCCGCTGCCGACGCCGGTGCCCAGGGTAATCATAATGAAGTCCTTGATTTTCATCAGTTTGGCAACGCCGTATTTCATCTCACCAAGGGCAGCCGCATTGGCATCGTTGGTAAGGGTGACCTTCAGGCCGCCCATAGCCTCGGAAAGCATCTTTGCAAATGGAATGATCTTGCTGCCGGCGAGAGTCCAGGTCAGATTCGGAGCGAACTCGATATTGCCCGTGTAATAATTGGCATTCGGAGCGCCCACGCCGATACCGGCTATTTTTCCCTCGACCCCTGCCTTGGCAATCAACTTCTTGAGAGTCTCTGCAAGTTCGGCGATAAACACTGCAGCTTCGGAAGTCTCGTTGGAAACTAGAACTTCCTGGGCCACCACATTGCCCTCAGCGTCCACGACACCGCACTTTGCGGTCTGGCCGCCTACATCGACACCTATGACGTATTTCTTTTCCATACTACCTTTTATTTAGCTTCTTTGTTGACGGGACGGGAACCACTGAAACCATACCAGAGGAGATAGAGCAAGTAGATGATTATCAGCCAGTAGCTGTTCAGGAAACCAAGATGGTCGGCTGCAAAGCCCTGGACTAGAGGAAGGATACCGCCGCCGACGACCATAGTCATAAATATACCGGAGGCGATTGAAGTGTACTTTCCAAGGCCCTCGACAGCAAGGTTGAAGATGGCGCCCCACATAATGGAAGTGCAAAGACCGCAGGCAACCATAAGGATAATGGCGAAGGGAACAGTGTTGCCGGAAATAGTGATAACCCAGGACTTGGGAAGGAACATAGCCAGAAGGAGGAAGAGGATGCCTGCGCCGCTTGTAGCCATAATCATAGCGCGGCTGGAGACCTTGCCGCCGACTGCGCTGCCGGTCAGACGGCCGATCATCATCATAAACCAGTAAGCGCCCACGAAAGTGCCGGCAATGCCTGCCGCGATTCCGAGACCGCCACCTTCAGCGCCTGTAGTCATATAAAGATTGGCAATGTTCGGGATGCCTACCTCGATGCCGAGATAAAGGAATATCGCCACGATACCGAGTACAAAGTGACGGAATTTGAGAGCGCCCTTCACGCTGTCTACCACACCTTCTGCCTGGACGGCAGGGGCAGCCTTCGCAGCCTCGAGTTCAGGTTCGGGAATAGCGGAGAAGAGAATCACCAGGAAGGCCAGGGCAAAAATACCCATTGCCAGGAAAAGGGCTCCGTTCACATCGGCGACCTGAGTCTTTTCCGTAACCTCTCCGATCATATAACCGGCAAGGATGGGGACCAGCGTCGCACCGATGGAATTAAGGCTTCCGCCCATCTGGATAAGCTGGTTGCCACGGTTTCCACCGCCGCCAAGGGTGTTGAGCAAGGGGTTGACGACCGTATTCAGCATACACATCGAAAAGCCGGACACGAGAGCGCCGAGAAGATAAACCCAATAGTTTCCGAACACTCCGGAAAGGAAGGAGATCAGGACTCCGGTAAAGCCAACCGCCACAGCCGTGAGAGCCGTGAATTTGTAGCCTTTCTTCTTCAGGACCAGACCGGCGGGAATGCCGAGGACCAGATAGGCGAAGAAGTTCATAAAATTGCCCATCTGGGACATTGCGTTGGTCGCATTGAACTGGGCCTTCGCGATAACACCCATAGGGTTCTGCAAACCGGTGACAAAGGAAATCATAAAAAAGAGGAAGAACATGATTCCGATTGCCAGGACGTTACTGTTTTTTTTAGCCATTGTTTTGTGTTTATAAAGTTTGTTATTTGTTTCAAATAGCTTTCAAATATAGCAATTTTTCTTCAAAGTATTTATATCTTTGCCCTTGAGCTGAAACTCAGGCAAAATTATGAAAAAAATCCACATCATACTTCTGCTCCTAGCCGCCGTTTCCTGCCAGGAAAAAGAGCTCGAAAGCGGTTCCTCCAAAGAAAGAGTCAACCATCTCGAAAACAACATCCATTTCATCGACCAGACCATCTACGACAACTTCTCCCCTGTGGAATACGAGCCCACACGCGACGCCGTATATGCCGCCGAGGCCCTTTCCCACCAGTTTTTGACCCAGGGCAATTTCGATGCCCCAGGCTATGAAGTCCTCTTCACCGGCTCCGGAGAAGAGCTTACCCTCGTCCTCCAGCAAGGCACTTATCATCCCTGGACGGAGAACCATTTTATCATAAAGAAAGCCGGAAAGGAGATTGTCAGCGGCGATATCTATCTCATAATCAACGGGAAAGACAAGACACTCGAGTACAATCACGACGGCTCGGCCATATTCAAAGGCAAAATCCTGTTCGGGAAACAAAGCATAGAAATCGAAGAGAGTTCCATCAAGCTGGAAAGACATTTGATAAGGACCGATTTCGAGCTCAGCCTGAAGTGCAAAGCCTGCTTTGAGGAAACTCTCCTGACCACGCTGGAACTCAGCGGGAACGGAGATGCCACGTCAAAAATTCCTATCCCGGAAAAGATGAAATTCATCCAAGACATTCCCGGGAAACTCACGCTCCGGGCAAATGTGAACAATATCCTGAAAAATGATTATGCCATCGGCGCTTACTACAATGGCAAAGCCGAAAAAAGGGTGGACTTTCAGTTTACCAACCTTAGGCGGACCATCGTTTTGAGCCTCCTCCCCGACCTTGCCAAATGGCTCGAAGATGAGGAGAATCCGGAAAGTATCGGGGCCTTGAGTCTCAGCGATGAACTATTCTTTTTCAAGTATCCATTCGAGATAACGATAACTCCGGAGAAATTCCCCCTGACTACCGCACTGCTTGAAGGCAGGACTCCCGAGGAGCAATAATCCTTAACAATCGAAATTAAAAATATTTAATTAGAAAATAATTGTAAGGAAACTTGGAGTTATGGATTTTAATCGATAACTTTGCCTGTGGATTAAGGAAGAATTCTTCCTATCCATTTGTTAAGTTCGTTTTATATACCGGCCGGCGCTCTTGGGGAGGAGCGCCGGCACTTTTTATCTATTTCGTTGACGTACAGCTTCAAAGAGGAGTATCGCCGCGGAGACCGAAACGTTCAGGCTGTCCAGACGGCCTAGCATCGGAATGCGGATATGAGCATCCGCAGCCTGTCGCCATCGCTCGCTGAGCCCGGTGGATTCCGTCCCCATTACCAGCGCAGTTCCACCTTTCATATCATAATCGTAATATAAAGAGGAGTCCTGAAGCTGAGCCGTAAGTATCCGTATTCCTCTTTCTTTAAGCCAGGGGATCAGTTCTTCGGAAGCGCTCACGACAGTGGGCACGGTAAAGACGGCGCCGACGGAAGCGCGGATAAGATTGGGATTGTACAGGTCTGTCAGCGGATCGCAGACAATGACGGCATCCGCCCCGGCGGCATCGGCGCTGCGGAGCACCGCTCCGAGGTTCCCGGGCTTTTCTACCGCCTCCAGGACAACAATCAAGGGATTGTCCCCAAGGGCCAGATCTTCCAGTCCAAGCGACTTGTACTCCACCTCGGCAATAACGCCTTCCGTGGAATCCCTGTAGGCCACTTTCCTGTACAGGCTCTCCGGAAGCTCTACGACCATTTCAGGCAAAGTGGCCATTTCTGGAGCATTTGCCCGTACAGGGTCGCGAAGCGACGCGGAGAGAATTGCCGCTTCGCCCGCAATCTCGGGACATACGAAAAGCGTCCTGATACGGAAGCCGCCCTCCAGACAATGCTCAATCTCACGCCTTCCTTCGACCACGAAAAGTCCCCTCTCCCGCCGCAGTTTCGACTTTTCCTGCAGCTGGAGAAGCTGTTTTATCTTCGGATTGGACGCCGAAGTGACAGCTTCCGTCCTCACTGAACCGGAGCCAGGGCCCAGACTATGATGTATGCCCAGAAGCCGAAGGAGCCGCACAGAAGCGCGATCAGGAAGAGAATCCTGACGACGGTGACGTCAACTTCTAGATAATTCGCAATGCCGGCGCAGACTCCGGCGATTTTTTTATTCTGCCGGTCAAGAACCAAACGTTTCATATACTTCAGAATTTTTCAGGTCTCATAGTGGGGAAGAAAAGCACGTCCTGGATAGTCTCGGCCCCGGTCATAAACATTGTCAGACGGTCAATTCCGATGCCGATTCCGGAGGTCGGAGGCATCCCATATTCCAGAGCGCGGACGAAGTCATAGTCCACATACATCGCCTCGTCGTCACCCTTGCTCTTGAGGGCAGCCTGCTCCTCGAAGCGCTCCAGCTGGTCGACCGGGTCATTCAGTTCGCTGTAGGCATTGGCCAGTTCCTTTCCGCAGACGAAAAGCTCGAAACGCTCCGTGAGGCTGTCATCGTAGCGGCAGCGCTTGGTAAGAGGCGACATCTCCACGGGATAGTCGATCACAAAGGTCGGCTGGATCAGATTCTTCTCGCAGTATTCCCCGAAAATGGCGTCGATCAGTTTGCCGACCCCCATTTCGGGAGACACCTCCACGTTCAGCTTCCGGCAGACCTCCCGGAGAGCCTTCTCGTCCATTCCCTTGACATCCACCCCGGCGTATTCCTTGATTGCGTCCAGTATCCTGAGACGGCGGAACGGGCCTTCGAAGGAAACCTCCTGTCCGCCGATGACCTTTTTGACCCCGCCGGTGGCCTCTGCAACCCTCTGGAGCATCTTTTCGGTAAACTCCATCATCCAGAGGTAGTCCTTATAGGCAATGTACATCTCCACGCAGGTGAACTCCGGATTGTGGGTCTTGTCCATACCCTCGTTGCGGAAATTCTTGGCGAACTCATACACCCCGGCGAAACCGCCTACGATCAGCCTCTTGAGATAAAGCTCATTGGCGATACGCATATACATATCCACGTCCAGGGCATTGTGATGAGTGACGAAAGGACGAGCCGTTGCACCGCCGGGAATCGGCTGCAGGATAGGGGTTTCCACCTCCAGGCAGCCCACCTCATTGAAGCACTCGCGCATCTTTCCTATGATCTGGGTGCGCTTGATGAAGGTCTCCTTGACTTGAGGGTTGACGACCAGGTCCACATACCTCTGGCGGTAACGCAGTTCCGGATCGGCGAAGCCGTCGTGGACAGTACCGTCGGCGTCCGTCTTGACTATGGGAAGCACGCGGAGCGACTTGGAAAGGACGGTCAGTTCTTTGGCGTGGACCGAAAGCTGGCCTGTCTGAGTGAAGAAGGCGAAGCCCTTGATACCCACGATGTCACCAATGTCCAGAAGTTTCTTGAACACGGTGTTGTACATAGTCTTGTCCTCGCCAGGGCAGATCTCGTCGCGCTTGACATAGACCTGGATGCGGCCTTCCGAGTCCTGAATTTCCATAAAGGAAGCCGCGCCCATAATGCGGCGGCTCATAATGCGGCCGGCGATGCAGACATCACCGAAATTGCCCTTTTCGGGGTCGTAGCCGGCGGCTATCTCCACAGTTGTGGTATTGACAGGATACTGCTCTGCAGGATATGGGTTTATACCCAGTTCGCGAAGCTTTCCAAGCGATTCTCTTCTGCCGAGCTCCTGCTCGTTCAATTCATAATATGCCATAGTTTAGTTCGATATTCCGCAAAGATACGAAAAATCCCCGAATTCCTAGCCGGAAACGGGGATTAAACATCTTAGAACGGGAGGTCGTCGTCCGACGAGGCATCCTGAACCTGCGGCGCCGCGGGAGGAACCGCCGCAGCCGCAGCCGGGGCAGGCTGCTGGACCGCTTCCGCCTGGGGCTGTCCCTGAGACTCCGGCTTGCGGTTGAGAAGTTGAAGATTGTCCACGACGATTTCGGTGACATAGCGAGTTCCGCCGTTCTGGTCCGTCCACTGACGGCTGCGAAGCTTCCCTTCTATGAATAACTGCGTCCCCTTGCGGACAAACTTTTCACACACATCGGCTGAATTCCGCCAGGCAACGATGCTGTGCCACTCGGTATTTTCACGAAGTTCCCCGTTGCGGTCACGGAAACGCTCCGATGTGGCAAGGCGGAATGTGGCGACCTTCGGGGCAGCCGCGGGATTCTGTGGGTTCGGCTCAAGATAACGGACCTTCGGGTCGTCACCAACATTGCCGATAAGCATAACTTTATTCAGAGACATAACATTTTGTGTTTTTACGCAATCGCCCCTTGCAATCGCGGTCGCAAGTTACGTATTTTTCAGTTAATTACAAAAATTTTTCCATTTCAGAGACAAGCGGCTCTTCTCCGGTAAAAAGAGCATATCCGGAGACGGCCTGGCCAAGCAGCCAGCGCTTGCCTGAAAGATAGCGCAAAGACGGGACTGAGGCAAGGCGAGGTGTCTTGTATTCAGCCTCAAGGACAAGTTTTCCGGACAGATCGGAAAGAGCCGGAGGAACATCCGCGCTGCCGGGCAGAGTATAGATCAGAAGATCCGCTCCCGGGAGCGCCGCCTCAAGGCTGTCGACGGCAACTGCGCCGAACTCCTCCGCCAGAGCCTGCGCCTTTCCATAGCTGCGGTTCCATAGTCTGAGTGTGCAGCCAAGTCTGAGCGCGCCCACGGCAGCCGCCCTTCCGGCCCCGCCGCAGCCTACGACAAGGGCCTTCTTCACAGGCACTCCGCACTCCTGGACCGAACTCACCACCCCGTCGACATCCGTATTGTAGCCCTTGATGCCTTCCGGGGTCTTTACGGCCAGGTTCACCGCCCCGCAGAGAGATGCCTCCTCGGAGACGAAGTCGACTTTGGCAAAAGCGTCCAGTTTATACGGCGCAGTTACGTTGATTCCGTCGAACTCATCCAGGAAGCGCTGCCAGAGCAGTCCGAAATCCTCTCCGTCAAGCAGTTCATAGGAATATTTTCCCCCATAGGCCGCAGCAAAGAGACGCGGACTGAGGGACTGGGCTACAGGATGGCCTATGAGGGCGAAACGCTTCATTTCCTCACGGTCTCGGCGACATAAGAGACTCCGCCGCAGATCGCATCCGTAACTACCTGGGACTCGTGCGAAAGAGTAGCGAAGATAAGGCCCACCGGGAAGGGTATCCCATAGATGGAAAGCAAAGCACCCGCGACCACGGTATGGAAGGCCCCGAAGCCTCCGGGCACAGGGATAATCGAGCTCATAGCCCCGGCGAACATCAGGAAGAGCGCGTCGGCCATTGTCAGGGAATCAATCTTGGCGAGCGACTCGGCAAGCTCCGGGCCAACTGCCGAAGGGTCAATCCCTTGAAGGGCCCACATCACGGTTGCGCACATAAGCCAGTACAGGATCCATATCAAAGCGGTATAGACGACGAAAAGCCAGCCGCGGCGCATCCTCAGACAGGAAGACAGACCGTCGGAAAAGCCTCTGATGATTTCCCATAGCTTTCCCCACAGACCACCTTTGGCGCGGAACTTCCAAGACAGGTACACCGCCAGGACAAGGACACAGACAAGCAGGACAAATATCCATACAAACCCGCCCCTCAGAGAGATGCCGGAAGAGAAACTCTGCTCGAAAAAAGCCCCGAAACGGTCCCACATCGTCAGCAGAAGAACCCCGAATATAATTACCAGCGAAAGGGCGTCCCATACCCTGTCCACGACGACCGTCCCGAAAACCTTGTCCATACTTGCAAGCCGGGCTCCGGAAGAATCCCGTGAGGAATGCTTGGTGACATAGGCGCAGCGGACCACCTCCCCTACCCTCGGCAGGACCAGGTTGACCAGCATACAGATATTGTAGGCGTTCCAGCAGGTGACTCCCGAAGTCTTAGGGTCGATCGGCAGCAGCTGCATCCTCCAGCGGAGACCTCTGACAAGGAACACCATCGCGCCTAAAACCATAGACAGCAGCACATAGCCCCAGCGACAGTTCGTAAGGGCTGCGGCGAAATCCGCCCAGCGTACGCTCCGGAAGGAAAAGTACAGCAAAACGACGGCGACCGCCCCCCAGAGCAGATATTTCAGAAAACTTGCAACTTTCTTGTCCATATCACTGACAAAGTTAATGGAAAAATCCTGAATAATGTATATATTTGTAAGCTTTTAGAAAACCAGCAAGTATATGAAATCCATCCTTGGCATCGGAAACGCCCTTACCGACATTCTCGCAGTCCTTCCGGACGACAGTCTTCTCCGCCAGTGGCACCTGCCCCTGGGAAGTATGCAGCACGTGGATATGGAGACCGGAGACAAAATCTGGGAAGCGCTTAAGGAATACGGAGTCAAGTATGTGCCCGGAGGGAGCGCGGCGAACACTATCACCTGCGCGGCGATTTTCGGGATGCAGGCCGGCTTCCTCGGAAAGATAGGCAACGATGACCTCGGTAACCTCTTCAAGAGCACGATGGAGCAGTATGGCGTCAAGGCCCAGATGCTCTACAGCAAGAAATCTTCCGGGCGCTGTATGGTCTTCATCACCGGAGCCAACGCCGAGCGCACCTTCGCCGACTATATGGGCGCGACTCTGGAACTCGGCCCCGACGACCTGACCCCGGAGCAGTTCGAAGGCTACGACTACTTCCATATCGAAGGCTATCTGGTCCAGAATCAGGAACTTATCTCCAAGGCTGCACGTCTTGCCAAGGCCGCGGGCTGCATCATTTCCATAGATATGGCCTCCTACAATGTAGTGGAGTCCAACGATGCCTTCTTCCACAACCTGGTCGAAAACTACGTGGACATAGTCTTCGCCAACGAGAGCGAGGCCAAGGCTTTCACCAAGATGGAGCCTCGCCAGGCCGTGGACGAACTCGCCCGGCACTGCAAGATTGCCGTCGTAAAGGTAGGCAAGGAAGGCTCTATGGTCCGGAGCGGTGACGAGTACCATTTCATAGAGCCCTGGCCGGCCAAGCCCATCGACGCGACCGGTGCCGGGGACACCTATGCCGCCGGCTTCCTCTATGCCCACAGCCTCGGAATGCCCCTGAAAGTCTGCGGAGAGGTCGGGTCCATAATCGCCGCCAAGGTGGTGGAGGTCATCGGCACGAAGATAGACATTCCGCGCTGGAGGGACGCCAAACAGGAAATCCGCGAACTTATCGCCGCCAACAGCAGATAGTATGTTCGAAGGGGTAAAACAGTTCTTCAGGCGCCGCAGCATCGCCAAACACGCATCGAGGGAAGCGACGCGGATAACACCTATCCGCGAGATCCGTTCCGCCGTCGCCTTCATAGATGTCGAGGACACCTCCTTCGACGAGTGCAAAAACGAACTGAACGCCTTCTTCCGCGAAAACCGGATCAAGGGCGACATCTTTTTCTTCGACTTCCGAAAGCTTACCGAGGGCGAGAGGCTCATAACGTCCATAACGACGACCGTCCTCAAAAAAGACCTCAACTGGTACGGCCGTCCGGCAATGGAAAAAGTGGACCTTCTCCTCTCCGGAGAGCCGGATATGTTCATTTCACTGCTCCGCAAGGATGATTTCCCCATCACGTTTATGGCCGCCGTCTCCAAAGCTCATTTCAAAGTAGGCCGCGTACAGCTTCCGGGAAATGTATTCGACCTCGTCGTCTCAGACCCCGCCGACAGGCAACTGTCTGAAGCCGAGGTGTTTCTGGAGATTCGAAAACTTCTCGACAAAATCCAATGATCAAGCACTATATAATAGTATTCCTTATATCGATGGTCCCGCTGATCGAACTTCGCGGAGCCGTCCCCTATGCCGTAGGATTCGATCTTCCGCTGCTTCCTTCACTGGCCCTCTGCGTTCTCGGCAATATGATTCCCGTCCCCTTCATCTTCCTCTTCGCCAGGAAAATCTTGGAATGGGGCCAGGACAAAAAAGTGATCGGAGGCTTCTGCCGCTGGTGTATGGAGAAAGGCCACAAGGGGGGAAAGAAGCTTGAGGAGAAGGCCGGGGCGGGCCTGTATGTAGCCCTGCTGCTCTTTGTCGGGATTCCCCTTCCCGGGACTGGGGCCTGGACAGGAACCCTCGCCGCCAGCCTGCTGGATATGGATTTCAAGAAAAGCGTACTCTACGTCCTCGGCGGCGTGCTTCTGGCCGGAGCCATAATGCTGCTGGCAAGCCTTGGGGTATTCGGAGCGATAGACTTTTTAAAATAACCAATTATACTTATGACACTGAAACGTTTTATCAATTTTGCTGCGGCCGTCCTCATCGGACTGAGCTGCCTGAACAGTTGCCTCGTCGGCAAGTATATGTGCAACTACGCCCTTCTTCCCACTCCGCACGGAGTCGATGACATCGAAAGGACACGCCACAAGGCCGATTCCCTCCTTCCCGGCAGCACCCAGTGGTACGACGGCCTCAAGGCTCAGGGCATCCTGAAAGACACGACCATCACCGGCGAACGCAATCTCAAGCTCCACGCCTGCTACGTCCCCGCCGCCGATCCTGCCAAAGCCCAGGGCACCGCTATCGTCGTCCACGGCTACGGAGACAACCACTATGTATTCCTCTACCTCGTCAGGATGTACAGGGATGAGTTCAATTACAATGTCCTCTTCCCCGACCTTCAGTACCACGGCTACTCGGAAGGCGACCACATCCAGATGGGCTGGAACGACCGTCTCGACGTCAAGAGATGGACCGAAGTGGCCCACAATATCTGGAAGGACGACTTTATGGTGGTCCACGGAGTATCGATGGGCGCCGCCACGACAATGATGCTTTCAGGTGAAGAGCTTCCCGGCTATGTCCGCGCCTTCGTCGAAGACTGCGGCTACAGCTCTGTCTGGGACCAGCTGAAATCCAATCTGAAGCAGAGTTTCCACCTGCCTCCGTTCCCCGTCCTGACAAGCGCCAACATCGTCTGCAAGAACCGCTATGGCTGGTCCTTCAAGGAAGCCTCCTCTGTCAAGCAGCTGGCCAAATGCGACCGTCCTATGCTCTTTATCCACGGCGACGCCGATGACTTCGTACCCTTCTCCCACCTTAAGAAGAACTACGACGCCAAGGTCAATGGTTACAAGGAAATGTGGGTTGCCGAAGGTGCCGTCCACGCCAATTCATACGCCAAGGACACCAAGGGCTACACTGAGCACGTCCGCGCCTTCCTGGCAAAAGCCAAAACGCTGTAAACTAGGCTAATACGAGTTCTACGGGGCAGTGGTCCGAACCGAAGACGTCATTTAGGATGTCAGTGGAGACGATCCTGCCCCGAAGCGTATCCGATACTAGAAAATAGTCGATGCGCCACCCGGCATTCCGTGCACGGGCGTTCATCCGGTAGGACCACCAGGAGTACTTTACCTCCCCGGGATGCTGGAAGCGCCAGCTGTCGGTGAATCCCGCTGCGAGCAGTTCGCCGAACTTTCCCCTCTCCTCGTCGGTAAAACCGGCGTTGAGATGGTTCGTAGAGGGATTCTTCAGATCTATCTCTTCGTGGGCCACATTCAGGTCGCCGCAGAAGACGACAGGCTTGGGAAGCGAGCAAAGATAGGAGCGCATCGCATCCTCCCACTGCATCCTGTATTCCAGGCGCCTGAGGCCGTCCTGGCTGTTCGGGACATAGCAGCATACAAGGAAGAAATCCTCATACTCAAGAGTGATTACGCGGCCCTCACGGTCGTGCTGTTCCACGCCGATGCCGTAAGCCACGGACAGTGGAGTATGCTTAGTGTAGACAGCAGTTCCGGAATAGCCCGGCTTCTCGGCATAGTTCCAATAGGACTGGTAGCCGGGGAATTCCAGGTCGATCTGACCTGCCTGCAGTTTGGTTTCCTGCAGGCAGACGAAATCAGCGTCCAGGCCCACAAAAATATCGGCGAAGCCCTTCCCCGCCACGGCCCTGAGGCCATTTACATTCCAGGAGATGAATTTCATAGTCTTATTCCAATGTCCAGGTAGCGCCGTCCTTGGTGTCCTTGACAGTGATGCCGAAGGAGGCGAGAAGGTCCCTGATACGGTCGCTCTCGGCCCAGTTTTTCTCTGCGCGGGCCTTGCGCCTGTCCTCCAGGACAAGCTCCATAACCCCCTCAAGGGCCTTTTCAGCCTTGCCGGAGCCGCCTTGGGCCTCCTCATCGCGAAGCCCCAGAACGCCGAAAACGACATCGTCGAAGAGCCCTCGGAGCGCCGCCTTGTCGCCTTCGGACAGCCCCCCGCCATTGACCATCTTCACTGCTTCGAAAAGCTTGGCGATGGCAATCGGGGTGTTCATATCGTCGCAGAGCGCCTCCCAGACTGCCTCGACCAGCGCCGAAACCGCCGGGGAAGGTAACGAGGGAGTGGGGGCATTTGACCGAGCATTTGCCCGTACAGGGTCGCGAAGCGACGTGAGGGCAAGTGCCCCCACTCCCGAGTCTTCCCCGGCGCCGAGCGCCCGCGCGGCGGCCATAAGCCGCCTGTAGCCCTTCTCCGCCGCCTGCAAGGCCTCGTTTGAGAAATCCAGAGTCGAACGGTAATGGGCCTGCAGGATGAAGAAACGGACCGTCATCGGGCTATAGGCCCTCTCAAGCTTCGGATGGGAACCGGAGAAAAGTTCTGGCAGGGTGATAAAGTTCCCCAGCGACTTCCCCATCTTCTGCCCGTTGATGGTGATCATATTGTTATGGACCCAGTAATGCACGCCCTGAGTGCCGCGCGAAGCGACGTTCTGGGCAATCTCGCACTCGTGGTGAGGGAACATAAGGTCCATACCTCCGCCGTGGATGTCGAACTCCTGTCCTAGATATTTCTCGCCCATCACCGAGCACTCCAGATGCCATCCCGGGAAGCCCTCGCCCCAGGGAGAAGGCCAGCGCATAATATGCTCAGGTTCAGCCTTTTTCCATATAGCGAAGTCGTATGGGGCTTTCTTGTCGGCCTGACCGTCCAGGGAACGCGTGCCCTCCAGAGTCTCGTCCAGGCTGCGTCCCGAAAGGATGCCGTAACGATGGTCCTTATTATATTTCTCGACATCGAAATAGACAGAGCCGTTGGATTCGTAGGCATAGCCGGCTTCGAGGATCTTCTTGACGGTCTCGATCTGCTCGATGATATGGCCAGAAGCGCGGGGCTCTATGGACGGAGACAGGACATTCAGCTCGCGCATAGCCTCGTGGTAGCGCTCGGTATAGGTCTGGACTACCTCCATAGGCTCCAGCTCCTCCAGGCGGGCTTTCTTCGCTATTTTGTCCTCCCCCTCGTCGGCATCGTGCTCGAGGTGGCCTACATCGGTGATGTTGCGCACATAGCGGACCTTGTAGCCGAGGGCCTTCAGCAGGCGGAAAAGCACGTCGTAGGTAACTCCCGGACGGGCGTGGCCAAGGTGAGCGTCGCCATAGACGGTCGGTCCGCAGACATACATCCCAACGTGGCCCTCGTGAATGGGTTTGAACAGCTCCTTGGTCCTGGTCAGCGTGTTTGTCAGATACAGTGGTCTCATTTTTTGCGGTGTTTAGCGATAACTCTCACTGTAGCAGTTCTCTTATGCTGTGGAGCGATTTTTACACGGAACGCTTTCCTTGCATTAGACAGCACGGGAACATTGAGATGGACTTTTCCATAATTACCCGTGGCCAACCAATCCGTCCCGAACTCAAGGATATAGAAATCCGTTCCATTCTCGTATCCCTCATAATAATCGCAGTACACGTCGTCTTCCTGGGTCCAGAAATAATCGGAAGGATTCGTGTAAGTGGCCGAAGCACTCACAGCAGTGGTCTGGAAGGCTGTCAGCATATCCGCTATGTCGACGGAGCCAAAATACTGAATCATTTCTGCTTCGGTATAATAGTCCACGGCAAAGAGCTGCGCATCCGTGGTGACATCGACCAGTATATAATCCCCATACTCGTCTGTGCCGACCTCCTCGATGGTGAGCGTCCAGTTCGACTTGAGGGTCGTCGTCCCGGTAAATGGAATCGTAGTTTCTTCGCCGCCCTGACCGCCTTCACCACCGCCTTCATCGCCATAGTCAGGCACATTCAGTTCAACCACACCGTACTTTCCGGTAGGATTGCCTTTGGCGTCGAAGTCCATAATATAGCATTTGGTCAGGCCGGCCTCATAATAAGGGACATAGACCACATCACTAGCCGTGTAGAAGGAGTCTTCAACCGTGGATCCTTCTTCAATGCCGGAGTAGTATTTAAGCAAATCCTCAATAGAGCCATTGAATTCTTCTTGCAGTTCAGCGTCAGAATAGGTGTCCAGATAGATGTAAGTGGAGCCAGGGGCAGTCACGGAAACCGGATAATAATAATATTCCCCGTCAGTTTCCCAGTCATCATCCAGGATAGTGGCTGTCCAACTGCTCTGCAGTGAAAGCGTCAGGCCGCCTTCGCCACCGCCGCCTCCTTCTCCGCCCTGGCCGCCGCCGCTGTAGCTCTGGCCGGTCTTGATGCGGGCGACTCCCTCGCCTTCAAGCGAAGCACCTACAACTCCGGCAACGGCAATGACGGCCTCGGTGCCAACTGCATCTTCGGCAAGGGCGACATCCAGCTTAACGGAGGTGGAACCTGCGCTTACTACGACGCTTGAGGGCAGGGTCAGCTTACTGGCAGCAACACAACTGTTCCCCTCGGAAGGCTGGTCCAGCACGAGCAAAGAAATGCTAATATCCGAGCCGGAGGCCTTGGTAAGGGCAAAGTTGATTGACGCATAAGAATCCTTGAATCCCGAATCGGCGCTCATTTTGATAACGAGAATATCAACTGCCTCTCTGACACAGGAAGCAAAAAGAAGGACTGCGAAGACAGTCGAAAGGAGTAGATTAAAAAAATTCTTCATCTTCATTGACATACTATCCTACAAATATAAAGATTTTTTTCGAGCATCTGGGAAAAGATGCGTAAATTTGCCGTATGATTATCGATGGAAAACAGATTGCGGCGGCGCTGAAGGCCGATGTCGCCTCCCGCACGGCCGAATGTCAGGCAAAATATGGAAGGACTCCTCATCTTGTGGTAATACGTGTCGGAGAGGACCCTGCAAGCGTAGTTTATGTGCGCAACAAGGCCAAGGCCTGCGACGAAGCCGGGATACGGAATACTACAACGGTTCTGGAAGAAAGCTGCAGCGAGGAGCGCCTGCTCGGCCTTATCGCCAAGCTCAATGCCGACCCGGATGTGGACGGTATCCTGGTGCAGCTTCCCCTGCCCCGGCAGATTTCCGAGGCCAATGTGATTGCAGCCATCTCCCGCGAAAAAGACGTGGACGGCTTCCATCCTCTCAATGTCGCCGGACTCTGGCAGAAGACTCCGCACCTGGCCCCCTGCACTCCGAAAGGCATTATGAAACTTCTTGAAGCCGCAGGAGTCGATCCCAAGGGCAAGAGGGCCGTGGTAATAGGGCGCTCAAACATAGTCGGCCTTCCCGTCGGAAAAATGCTGCTTGACGCCAACGCCACCGTCACTTTCTGCCATACCCGCACCCGTGACCTCGCCGCCGCGACCCGCGAGGCCGAAATCCTCGTGGTCGCCGCCGGAAGGCCCAAGATTATCACCGGCGATATGGTCTCAGAAGGGGTGGTCATCATCGATGTCGGGATGGACCGGGACCCCGAGACCGGCAAACTCTGCGGCGACGTGGATTTCGCCTCCTGCGCTCCCAAGGCCGCTGCCATCACCCCCGTCCCCGGCGGTGTCGGGCCAATGACCATCGCCTGCCTTATGGAAAACACGCTGGAGTGTTTCCTCCAGCGTGTCAAATGATTTTATTTCACCGTCCTTCTCTTTGCCGAGCCGTGGACCTTGGCCTTGATGCGCCCCGTCGAGTTCTGAGGTCTCGCCATTACGCGCATCGGAGCTCCCGCATTGGGGATCTTTTCCATAGTCAGAGGATAGGTCATAACCTTGTTGACCATCGTGTATAGCGGAGGTACCGAGGCATTGTAATGGTACCATAACTCATCTTTATAGCTATAGCTGGAATAGCGCATAGTCTTATAAGTAAAGACTGCGTCATTATCGTACACAATCGTCTCAGGGATGAGCGCCAGCTCACCTTTTTCATTCTCGCCGCTGCGGGCAATCACGGATCCCTCAAGGTCATCGACCACATCTCCATCAGGAGTGGGCCACGTCCCCACGAAAACCTTGTCGAAACGGCTGCCGTCCTCGTCGTTGTCCTCGCCGATAGTCTGGACATAGAAGGCAAGGCCCTTGGTGGAAGGATCATAGCGCACGAAAAGCCAGTCGTCGCCCATATCCTGAGTCATCGCGGCAGGACCTGATTCCCAGCCCCATACATAATAGAGCAGGTTGTTCTCGGCGTGCTGGATTTCAATGTCATAGCCGATAAGGCCCGTGGACACTCTCCAGAAGCCGAGCCAGCTCAGATAATCTGCCGATGCCTCGTCCTCCTTGACTTCAATCACGGCTTTCTGATATGACATCGTAGCCTTCTTCTTGTCGGAGATCTCGATCATATAGACATCATATTCTCCGTGGAGAAGCAGGTCGAAATAGACCGTGCGGCTGTCCTTGAACACATTGTTCTCATCCTCGGCGAACTTGTCGTCAAGTGCCTTTGCCTCATCCGTGAAGAAAGTAGCGAGGTCCTTGTCCAGGACGCTACCCTTACTGACCATCCTTACGATGTAGTAAGCACTTCCGCTGTAAGTAAAGGCAAAACCTTCGACAGTGTCGTTGCTGCCATCATCGGTAAAGACACTTCTGCCTTTGTATTCGATTTTCCATCCGTTCTGGAGGGTCGGAGTGGCCGTCTGCTGACCGCCTGAGCCGCCACTGCCGCCGTTACCACCGTTACCGCCATTGCCACCAGCGTTTCCGCCGGAGTTGGGCCAGCGGCCGTTCTGGAACTCAGGTTCGAATTTCGTGCAGCCCACAAGGGCCATAAGTGCGAGACTTGTCGCAAGCAGAATCCGAGTCGTCTTCATAATCATTCAATTTTGGGTTCTACAAAGATAGTACAAAAAACCGGCCAAACAAAAAAGAGGGCGGCCTGCGTGGAAGCGGGTCGCCCTCTGGTGTTAAACGCCGAAGCCTCAGAATGCGGCAATCAGCTCCTCATTCGAAAGTGCGGGAGCACCATAGCAGGTCTTCAGGTAGGCAAGGCCGCCCTGATAGTCCTCTTCGGTGAAGGAGTTGACCGCTTCCTTGGCAACGACAACGTCATAACCGAGGCAGTAGGCGTCGGCCGAGGTGTGACGGACACACATATGGGCGTGTAGTCCGGTCATCACGACGGTCTTGACGCCGAGCTCCTTGAGCAGGATGTCGAGGTCGGTTTGGAAGAAACCGCTGTAGCGGCGCTTCGGAACGACGAAATCCTGTTTCTGGGGAGCGAGCTCGGGAATGACCTCGGCGCCGGGGGTACCGGCGATTGCGTGGTCGCCCCAGATCTGAAGTTCACGGTCGATGCCGGGAAGATGAGCATCATTGCAATAAATCACGGGAACACCCTTGCTGCGCGCAGCTTCGAGAAGTTTTGCGGTGGCGGGAACAATCGCGCGGGCGCGATCGCAACCAAGTGCGCCGGTGACGAAGTCGTTGAGCATATCGACGACAAGGATTGCAGGATGATTGAGTTTATCCATAATTCAAATAAGATTAAAGATCGTTCATCTGATCGGCATAGTCGGCCTTGGAGGCAACTTCGATGGAAGCATACTCCGCAAGACCGGTTCCGGCCGGAATGAGGTGACCGCAGATGACATTCTCCTTCAGGCCCTCGAGGTGGTCGACACGGGCGCGGATAGCAGCCTCGCTGAGCACCTTGGTGGTCTCCTGGAAGGAAGCGGCGGAGATGAAGGAACCTGTCTTCAGGGCGGCGCGGGTGATACCCTGCAGCACCTGTGAGGCAGTCGCCGGCTTGGCCGGACGGGTTACCATCATCTTCATTCCCTGGCGTTCGAGCGAGGAATTCTCACTGCGAAGCTCACGGGCGCCGATAATGTCACCTTCGTGGAAGTGAGCGCTGTCTCCGGGATTCTCCACATAGAACTTGCCGTAGATGTCGTCGTTGCGGTCCATAAACTCCCACTTGTCGACCAGTTCCTCCTGCAGGAAATCCGTATCGCCCGGATCTCCGATCTGGACTTTACGCATCATCTGACGGACGATGATCTCGAAGTGTTTGTCGTTGATCTTAACGCCCTGGAGACGGTAGACGGCCTGGATTTCATTGACAATGTATTCCTGGGCCTTGACCGGTCCGAGAATGTTCAGGATGTCGGTCGGCGAGGTGCCACCATCGGCGAGACGGGTACCGGCCTTGACATAGTCATTCTCCTGGACGAGGATCTGCTTGGTCATAGGAACCTCGTAACGTTTCTCGACACCGCTGCGGTTCTTGACGATGATCTCGCGCTTACCCCTCTTGACCTTGCCCATAACAATCTCGCCGTTGATTTCGGAGAGGATTGCGGGGTTGGAAGGAGTACGGGCCTCGAAGAGTTCGGTGACGCGGGGCAGACCTCCGGTGATATCACCGGCTTTGCCGATGGCGCGGGGGATCTTGATGATCACGTCGCCGACCTTGACCGGAGTATTGTCGCTCACCATAACGTGGGCACCGACAGGAAGGTTGTACTGACGGAGAGTGTTGCCCGCCTGGTCAAGGATGACGATCGACGGGTTCTTGCTCTTGTCACGGCCTTCGATGATGACCTTGTCAGTATTGGCGGAACTTTCTTCGGCCTTCTCCTCGCGGTAGGTGACGCCCTCGATCATATGCTCGAAGCGCAGGGTACCGGCGCTCTCGACGATGGTCGTGGCGTTGTAGGCATCCCATTCGCAGATCAGGTCGCCCTTCTTGACGGAAGCACCGTCCTTGAAGTAGAGAACCGAGCCGTAAGGGATGTCATACTGCGAGTAAGTCATACCTGTGCTCTCGTCAACGATGCGGAGTTCGGTGGTACGGCTCACGACGACGTCGCGGGCGGTACCGTCCTCATCGACACGCTCGATGGTACGGAGCTCCTCGAACTGCAGGCGGCCGTTATACTTGGACTCGATGGAGTTGTCAGCGACAGCACCGGAAGCGGTACCACCAACGTGGAAGGTTCTCAGTGTCAGCTGAGTACCAGGCTCACCGATGGACTGTGCGGCAATGACACCGACGACCTCGCCCTTCTCGACCATACGGGAAGTCGCAAGATTGCGTCCATAGCACTTGGCGCGGACTCCGTGGCGGGACTCGCAAGTGAGCACGCTGCGGATTTCAACCTGCTCGATAGGAAGAGAATCGATCAGGGCGGCGACATCCTCGCGGATTTCTTCGCCGGCAGAGATGATGAGCTCTCCCGTGAGAGGATTGTAGATATCGTGGACCGAAGTACGGCCGAGGATACGCTCACCCAGGGATTCGACGACCTCGTCCTTGTTCTTGATGGCGGTTGCTATCAAGCCGCGGAGAGTGCCGCAGTCTTCCTCGGTGATGATGACATCGTGGGACACATCGACCAGACGGCGGGTAAGGTAACCTGCGTCAGCCGTCTTGAGGGCGGTATCGGCCAGACCCTTACGGGCACCGTGGGTGGAGATGAAGTACTCGAGCACCGACATTCCTTCCTTCAGGTTGGAAACGATCGGGTTCTCGATGATGTCGTTACCGGCAGCACCGCTCTTCTGGGGCTTGGCCATAAGGCCGCGCATACCGCAGAGCTGCTTGATCTGCGTGGTGGAACCACGGGCGCCGCTGTCCAGCATCATATAGACCGGGTTGAAGCCCTGCTGGTCCGCGGAAATGCGGGACGTAACAATCGCTGTCAGCTGGTTGTCGATACTGGTCCAGAGGTCGATGACCTTGTTGGAACGCTCGTTGTTCGTGATGAAGCCCATCGCGTAGTTCATCTTGATGGACTCGACTTCCTTGTAACCCCTCTCGATCAGGGATGCCTTCTCCTCAGGGATAAGGACGTCGCCGAGATTGAAGGAGATGCCGGCGCGGAAGGCCTGGTCGTAACCAAGGTTCTTCACGTCGTCAAGGAACTTGGCCGTACGGGTGACTCCGGTGGACTTGATGACCGAGGTGATGACGCCTCTGAGCGCCTTCTTACCGAGGACCGTATTGACATACGGGACCTCATCCGGGACATACTGGTTCACGATGATGCGGCCGGCAGTGGTCTTGACCATCTCATAGCCCTTGCCGAGGTCCTGCTTGTCCTTGGGAAGACGGACCCAGATCGAGGCGTGCATATCGATGACCTTGCCGTCATAGGCGATAATCACCTCTTCGGGGCCATAGAACTTCATTCCCTCGCCCTTTGCTCCGGGACGCTCCTTGGTGATATAGTACAGACCAAGGACCATATCCTGGGAAGGAACGGTGATCGGGGAGCCGTTGGCGGGATTGAGGATGTTGTGCGAGCCGAGCATCAGCAGCTGGGCCTCCATTATGGCGGCGTTGCCGAGCGGCAGGTGGACAGCCATCTGGTCACCGTCGAAGTCCGCGTTGAAAGCGGTACAGGCGAGCGGATGCAGCTGGATGGCCTTTCCTTCAATCATACGGGGCTGGAAGGCCTGGATACCGAGGCGGTGCAGGGTCGGAGCACGGTTCAGCAGAACCGGATGGCCCTTCATCACATTCTCCAGGATGTCCCAGATGACCGGATCGCGGCGGTCGACGATTTTCTTCGCGCTCTTGACAGTCTTTACGATACCCCTCTCGATGAGTTTGCGGATAACGAAAGGCTTGTAGAGTTCCGCAGCCATAAACTTCGGCAGACCGCACTCGTGCATATTGAGTTCCGGACCCACGACGATAACGCTTCGGGCGGAGTAGTCAACCCTCTTACCGAGGAGGTTCTGACGGAAGCGGCCCTGCTTGCCCTTGAGGGAATCGGACAGGGACTTCAGCGCCCTGTTGGACTCGCTCTTGACGGCAGAGGACTTCTTGGAATTGTCGAAGAGGGAATCGACGGCTTCCTGGAGCATACGTTTCTCGTTGCGGAGAATCACTTCCGGGGCCTTGATTTCGATGAGCCTCTTCAGACGGTTGTTGCGGATGATGACACGACGGTACAGATCGTTGAGGTCAGAGGTCGCGAAACGGCCGCCGTCCAGCGGAACGAGCGGACGCAGTTCCGGAGGAGTGACCGGGATGACTTTCATAATCATCCACTCGGGACGGTTAACCTCCTTGGACTCCTGGAACCACTTCACGACGGACAGGCGTTTCAGGATGTCCGCCTTGCGCTGCTGGGAAGCCTCGCTGCGAAGCTGCTGGCGAAGCGACCAGCCGAGCTGATCCACATCGATTTCCTTGAGAAGGTCATAGATGCCGTCGGCGCCCATCTTGGCGATGAATTTCTCCTCGGAGGGGCCTTTCTCCGCTTCGTAGTCGCGGATACGGTCCATCGCGTTGATATACTCATCTTCGCTCAGCAGGTCGAACTTCTTGATTACGGGACGGGAATCGCCCTCGCGGAGCATCTCGTTGACGGGACCCTCGTTGATGACGATGTATTTCTCGTAATAGATGACCGCCTCAAGCTTCTTGGAGGGAACTCCCAGAAGAGAGGAAATCTTGTTCGGAGCGCTCTTGAAGTACCAGATATGGGCTACCGGAACGACCAGGGTGATATGGCCCATACGTTCACGGCGCACCTTCTTCTCGGTAACTTCGACACCGCAGCGGTCGCAGACGATACCGCGGTAGCGGATCCTCTTGTACTTGCCGCAATAGCACTCATAGTCCTTGGTGGGGCCGAATATCTTTTCACAGAACAGGCCGTCACGTTCGGGCTTATAAGTACGGTAGTTGACCGTTTCAGGCTTTTGGACCTCTCCGCAAGACCGCTCGGTTATATCCTCCGGAGAGGCGAGCGAAATTGAGATCTTGGAAAAATTGATCTTGGCCTTGTTTTCCTTATTGTTAAATGCAGGCATAATGCTTTATCATTTTAAGAGGTCCATATTAATCCAAAGTAACCTTGAGACCGAGGCCTCTGAGTTCGTGCAGGAGCACGTTCAGGGACTCCGGAATACCGGGCTGAGGCATAGGATCGCCCTTGACGATGGCTTCGTAGGTCTTGCTGCGACCATTGACATCGTCGGACTTGACGGTGAGAATCTCCTGCAGCGTATTGGCCGCACCGAAAGCCTCGAGGGCCCAGACTTCCATTTCTCCGAAACGCTGTCCGCCGAACTGAGCCTTACCTCCGAGCGGCTGCTGGGTGATAAGGGAGTAAGGTCCGATGGAACGGGCGTGCATCTTGTCGTCGACCATATGGCCGAGCTTGATCATATAGATGACACCCACGGTAGCGCTCTGGTCGAACCAGTCACCGGTTCCGCCGTCACGGAGACGCGTGCAGCCGAATCTCGGCACACCGGCCTTGTCAGTGTAGGAACAGATCTCGTCGATGGTGGCACCGTCGAAAATCGGAGTGGCGAACTTCAGGCCGAGTTCACGTCCGGCCCAACCGAGGACCGTCTCGTAAATCTGACCGAGGTTCATACGGGAAGGCACGCCCAGAGGGTTCAGGACGATGTCCACGGGAGTACCGTCCTCAAGGAACGGCATATCCTCCTGACGGACGATCTTGGCCACGATACCCTTGTTTCCGTGACGTCCGGCCATCTTGTCACCGACAGTGATCTTGCGCTTCTTGGCGACATAGACCTTGGCGACCTGCATCACTCCGTTCGGGAGTTCGTCACCGACCTTCACCTTGTCAATCTGGCGTTTGGACCTGGCCTCGGCCTCCTTGCTGGTGATGCAGTATCCGGCGATAAGCTCGCGCACGAGGGCGGCGGTCTTGGCGTCGTTCACCCACTTGGCGGTAGAAATGGTCTGGTAGTCGACATCCTTCAGGCCCTGGAGAGTGAACTCCTTGCCTTTCGGGAAGACTTCCACGCCATAGAGATCGTTCACGCCGGCACTCTTCTTACCCTGGACAAGCGACCAGAGTTTCTCGATAAAGCCTGCGCGGAGTTTCTCGGCAGCGCGGTCGAAATCAGCCTGCATAGACTCCAGGCGGGCCTTCTGGTCCGACTTGGCACCCTTGCGGCCGCTTTCCTTCGCGACCTTGGTGTAGAGGGCAGTCTTGATGACGGTGCCGCTCAGTGAAGGATTGGCCTTCAGGGAGGCGTCCTTGACATCACCGGCCTTGTCACCGAAGATGGCCTTGAGGAGTTTCTCTTCCGGAGAAGGATCGCTCTCGCCCTTAGGGGTGATCTTACCGACCATAATGTCGCCGGGCTCGATGTGGGCGCCGATGCGGATGATGCCGTCCTTGTCGAGATCCTTGGTAGCTTCGTCACTGACATTCGGAATGTCGGAAGTCAGCTCTTCCATACCGCGCTTTGTCTCGCGAACCTCGGTCAGGAACTCCTCGACGTGGATGGAAGTGAGGACATCCCACTTGACCATCTCCTCGCTGAGGACGATGGCGTCCTCGTAGTTGTAACCCTTCCAAGGCATAAACGCGACCATCAGGTTGCGGCCGAGGGCAAGTTCTCCGCCCTGGGTGGCATAACCCTCGGTGAGGATCTGGCCCTTGCGGACGCTGTCGCCCTTGCGGACGAGCGGCTTGAGGGTGATCGTCGTGTTCTGGTTGGTACGGCGGCAGATGGGAAGTTTGTAGACAGTCTCATCCGGAGAGAAACTGACGAACTTCTCTTCTTCGGTGCGCTCGTAACGGACGTGGATCTCATTGGCATCCACATAAGTGACGGTACCGTTGCGCTCCGCGATGATCTGGGTGCGGGAATCGATGCAGACCCTTTCCTCCAGTCCGGTACCCACTACAGGAGACTCCGGAGAAAGCAGAGGAACGGCCTGGCGCATCATATTCGCGCCCATCAGGGCACGGTGCGCATCGTCGTGCTCGAGGAAAGGAATCAGGGATGCCGCGACGGAAGCCATCTGGTTCGGCGCAACGTCCATATAGTTGACCTCATCCTTGCCCACGAGCGGGAAGTCGGCCTCGAGGCGGCACTGGATCCTCTCGTCGAGGAGAGTACCGTCTTCGTCCATATTGACCTTGGCGAGGGAAACAAGCTTTTCGCCCTCTTCCTCTGCGCTCATATACTTCCATCCGCTGTCGCTCAGATCCACCTTTCCATCCTTTACCTCGCGGTAAGGAGTCTCGATGAAACCGAGGTCGTTGATGCGGGCATAGACGCAGAGTGAAGAAATCAGACCGATATTCGGGCCTTCCGGCGACTCGATAGGGCAGAGACGGCCATAGTGAGTGTAGTGGACGTCACGCACCTCGAAGCCGGCGCGGTCACGGCTCAGACCTCCCGGGCCGAGGGCGCTCAGACGGCGCTTGTGAGTAATCTCGGCAAGAGGATTGGTCTGGTCCATAAACTGGGAAAGCTGGCTCGTCCCGAAGAAGGAGTTGATCACGGAAGACAGGGTCTTGGCGTTGATAAGCTCGGTCGGGGAGAACTGCTCGCTGTCGCGGACATTCATCCTCTCACGGATAGTGCGGGCCATACGGCTGAGGCCCACGCTGAACTGATTGGCCAGCTGCTCGCCCACGGTGCGGACGCGACGGTTCGACAGATGATCGATGTCGTCCACGGTGGCACGGGAATTAATCAGCTGGATGAGATACTTGATGATCTCGATGATGTCGGTCTTGGTGAGAACCCTGACCGAAGGGTCGATCGCCATTCCAAGCTTGTTGTTCAGACGGTAACGGCCCACACTGCCGAGGTCATAACGCTTCTCCGAGAAGAAGAGCTTGTCGATGACGTCGCGTGCGGTAGCCTCATCCGGCGGTTCACTGTTGCGAAGCTGCTTATAGATGTAAGTGATAGCCTGCGCCTCAGTATTGGTCGGATCCTTCTGAAGGGTGTTGTAGATAATGGCGTACTCGGAGGAGTTCGTCTCATCCTTCTGCAGAAGTACGGTCTGGACTCCGGTGTCGACGATCTTCTCGATGGTGTCCTCATTGAGGATTTCTCCGCGTTCGACAATGGCGACCGTGCGTTCCACGGGGATGATTTCGCCGGTATCGTCGTCCTCGAAGTCCTCGAGCCAGGTCTTCAGGACCTTGGCGGCCAGACGGCGGCCTTCGTTCTCCTTCAGAACCTCGGGAGTGGCCTCAACCTCATCGGCAAGGCCGAAGATATCGATGATGTCCTTGTCGGAATTGTAACCGATAGCCCTCAGCAGAGTGGTGACGGGAAGTTTCTTTTTCCGGTCGATGTAGGCATACATAACATTGTTGATGTCTGTAGCAAACTCGATCCAGGACCCCTTGAAGGGGATGATACGGGCGGAATAAAGCTTGGTTCCGTTAGCGTGCGAGCTCTGGTCGAAGAAAACGCCCGGAGAGCGGTGCAGCTGGGAAACGATGATCCGTTCCGAACCGTTTATGATGAACGTACCGGCAGGGGTCATATAAGGGATGTTCCCGAGAAAAACGTCCTGGACCTTTATCTCGAAATCCTCGTGATCCTTATCGGTACACTCAAGGCGAAGTTTTGCCTTCAGAGGGACATTGTAGGTAAGCCCGCGCTCAAGGCATTCTTCGATCGAGTACTGGGGAGGGTCGATGAAATAGTCTATAAAATCGAGTCTATAGCTGTTTCTGGTGTCCTCGATCGGAAAAATTTCCTGAAAAACCTTGTACAGACCTTCTCCCTTGCGGCTGTCCGGAGTAGTCTCCAGCTGGAAGAAGTCACGGAAAGACTTCAGCTGAACCTCCAGAAGGTCAGGGTATTCCAGGATTTTTGATGTTGCGAAATTGACTCGCTTTGTGTAAGTCGTATTTGACATGTTTCTGCCTTCGCTTTGAAGAAAAAATAAAGACGGAAAAAAGGTTTAGAGCCTATTGGTGGCTCTAAACCTGATTTTGTTCCCTTTCCAGGGAGCGGGCGGAGCTATTTAAGCTCAACTTCCGCACCGGCTTCCTCGAGGGCAGCCTTGAGAGCCTCAGCCTCAGCCTTGGAGACTTTCTCCTTGACAGCGACAGGGGCTTTGTCGACGAGTTCCTTCGCCTCTTTGAGGCCAAGACCCGCGCTCTCCTTAACAGCCTTGATGACCTGGAGCTTAGCCTGGCCAGCGCTGGTGAGGATAACATCGAACTCGGTCTGCTCAGCCGGACCGGCAGCCTCAGCTGCGGCGGGAGCGGCGACTGCAACTGCTGCAGCGGCGGGCTCGATACCATATTCTTCCTTCAGGATCTTAGCGAGTTCCTGGACATCTTTCACAGTAAGGTTGACCAACTCTTCTGCGAGAACTTTAACGTCTGCCATAATTGTTTGATTTTTAAATTGTTATTATTAGTTTTTCTTTTCTTCAAGTGTCTCGAGTACACCAACGATCTTCTGGCCTGCACCCTGGAGGGCGGAGAGAACGTTCTGGATCGGGGCGTTGAGCATACCAACGATTTCACCGATGAGTTCCTCACGGGACTTGATGTTGATGAGAGCTTCGAGTTTGTCAGCACCTACAAAGGCGCACTCCTGCACATAGGCTCCCTTGAGAGCGGGTTTCTCGCTGCCGGCCTTCTGGTACTTCTTGATGAGCTTCGCAGGATTTGCGGGAGCCTCAGTGTACATAATGGCGGTATTGCCTTCGAGAGTTGCGCTCAAAAGGTCCATCTCAGCGTTGCCGCTGTCCTTGATGACCTTGTGGAAGAGGGTGTTCTTCACGACGGTCAGCTTGATGCCTTCGTTGAAGCAGTCGCGACGCAGGGTAGCGGTCTGCTCGGCATTCAGGCCGGCGATGTCGGTGATGTAGAAGTTGGGGTACTGGGCGATGTTGGCCTTGATGGCCTCGATGACCTGCTGTTTCATTTCCTTTTTCATATCACTTCCCTCCTTGATTATTCAGCGGTGAATCCCTTGATGTCGACCTTGACTGCAGGAGACATAGTCGTGCAGAGGGTGACGCTCTTGAGATAAGTACCCTTCAGTGTCTGAGGTTTCAGCTTCAGGACAGCGCTCACGAATGCACGGGCATTCTCGGCGATCTGGTTGGGGGTGAAGGAAACCTTGCCGATGGCGGCGTGGATGATACCGGTCTTGTCGACCTTGAAATCAATCTTACCACCCTTGACGTCCTTGACGGCCGTAGCGATATCCATCGTAACAGTGCCGGTCTTGGGGTTCGGCATCAGGCCGCGGGGACCGAGGATACGGCCGATCTGACCGACCTTGGCCATTACGGAAGGGGTGCAGATGATGACGTCCACATCGGTCCAGCCTTCCTTGATCTTCTGGATATAGTCATCCAGACCGACATAGTCGGCTCCGGCTTCCTTGGCCTCGGTCTCCTTGTCCGGGGTGCAGAGCACCAGGACGCGGGTGACCTTACCGGTTCCGGCAGGAAGGGTGACAACGCCACGGATCATCTGGTTGGCCTTGCGCGGGTCCACACCAAGGTTAGTGGTAACCTCGACGGAAGCGTCGAACTTGGTATAGCTGATTTCCTTCAGAAGGGCGCATGCCTCATTGAGGGAGTATACCTGGCTCTTGTCATACTTGGCAAGAACAGCTTTCTGGTTTTTAGTCAACTTGCTCATAAGACACGCGTAAATTAAATGTTCTCAGGAAATTCGCCTTCGACGCGGATACCCATACTGCGAGCGGTGCCGGCTACCATCTTCATAGCGGAAGCGAGCGTGAACGCATTCAGGTCAGGCATCTTGGACTGGGCAATCTCCTTCACCTGATCCCAGGTGACGGTAGCCACTTTCTTACGGTTCGGTTCACCGGAACCTTTGGAGACCTTCGCGGCTTCCTTGAGGGACACGGCCACCGGCGGCTGTTTTACCTCGAAAGAGAAGGACTTGTCACTGAAGACAGTGATGACGACGGGGAGAACCTTACCGGCCTGATCCTGGGTGCGAGCATTGAACTGCTTGCAGAAATCCATGATATTGAGGCCTTTGGAACCGAGCGCCGGTCCTACTGGAGGTGCAGGATTAGCAGCTCCACCTTTAATCTGGAGCTTGATGAATCCGGTTACTTCTTTTGCCATTGTTAATGATTATTCTTTAGTTACTTGTGCAAAGCTGAGTTCGAGGAGAGTCTTTCTCCCGAAAATCACTACGACAACCTTGAGTTTGCTTCTCTCTTCAAGGATTTCCTCTACGATGCCACCGAATCCGCTGAAAGGACCGTCAGTAATCTTGACAGCCTCTCCGACGGAGAAATTGACTTCCGTCTCGGCTGCGCTGGTAGCGTTTTCGTCCTGGATGCCGAGGATGCGCTGGGCTTCATCGTCACGGATGGGAACGGGCACGCGCTCGGTCTGGCTGTTACCCGACTTCTCAGTCAGGAAGCCGGCCATACCGGGGATACCGTTCCGGATAACGTACTCGAGGTCACCATTGAGTTCCGCGTGAATCAGCACATAGCCCGGGTAAAGCAGCCTTTCGACTTCTTTGCGTTTCCCGTTCTTCGTGACGATTTCCTTCTTTACAGGAACGAGCACCTGATCCACAATTGCCTGCAGATCGGTGTGTCTCTCAATTTCCTTCCTAAGATATTCAGCGGCCTTTTTCTCTTTGGTTCCCGCGGCACGCAGTACGTACCATTTTTTTTCAGCCATAGTTGGATTCAATCAGTTACAGTGCGTAGACAAACTCCATCAGATGCTGGAAAGCAAAGTCCATTATGAAAACCACCAGGGAAAGGATCAGCGTGGCGCCGAGGACCAGCAGCGCAGAATTCTGCAGCTTGTCCCAAGTCGGCCAGGTGACCTTCTTGGTGAGTTCCGTATAGGACTCCTTAAGGTAGTTGAAAAACTTTCTCATTACCAAATCGTAACCTTTGATATTTGCAGGGGAAGCAGGATTCGAACCCACATCGACGGTTTTGGAGACCGCTGAACTACCCTTGTTCTATTCCCCTGTTAAAGTGAGGGCACACGTCTGCGCCCTCACTGATCGAAACTCTTGCCGATGAATTATTCGACAACCTTGATCACCTGACCGGCACCGACGGTACGGCCACCTTCGCGGATAGCGAACTGGAGACCCTCGTTCATAGCGACCGGAGTGATGAGCTTGACGGTGATTTCCACGTTATCGCCAGGCATAACCATCTCGACACCAGCGGGGAGAGTGATTTCGCCAGTCACATCCAGGGTACGGATGAAGAACTGAGGACGATAGTGATTGTGGAACGGAGTGTGACGGCCGCCTTCGTCCTTCTTCAGAACGTAGATCTGAGCCTTGAACTCGGTGTGCGGTGTGATGGACTTCGGCTTTGCGACGACCTCACCACGCTTGACTTCCTTCTTGTCGACACCACGGAGGAGGAGACCGACGTTGTCACCAGCCTCACCCTGAGGGAGGAGCTTGCGGAACATCTCGACACCGGTAACGACGGAGGTACGAGGCTCATCGCCGAAGCCGACGAGTTCGACAGGGTCGTTGACGTGGATGGTACCGGACTCGATACGACCGGTAACGACAGTACCACGGCCAGTGATGGAGAAGATGTCCTCGATAGGCATCAGGAAGTCCTTGTCAACAAGACGCTCCGGAAGCGGAATGTACTCATCGACGGCATCCATAAGTTCCATAACCTTGTCTTCCCACTGCTTCTCACCGTTGAGAGCACCGAGAGCGGAGCCGCGGATGATAGGGCAGTCCTCATCAAACTTGTAGAATGCGAGGAGGTCACGGATTTCCATTTCAACGAGGTCGAGCATTTCCTCATCGTCGACGAGGTCAACCTTGTTCATGAAAACGAGGATCTTAGGGACGTTCACCTGACGGGCGAGCAGGATGTGCTCACGGGTCTGGGGCATCGGACCGTCGGTCGCAGCGACGACGAGGATAGCTCCGTCCATCTGCGCGGCACCGGTGACCATATTCTTGACATAGTCAGCGTGGCCAGGGCAGTCGACGTGCGCATAGTGGCGCTTCTCAGTCTCGTACTCGACGTGAGCGGTGTTGATGGTGATACCACGCTCTTTCTCTTCCGGGGCGTTGTCGATCTGGTCGAAGGACTTCACCTTGTCGGAGTTACCGGCAACACGCTCGGCAAGCACCTTGGTGATCGCGGCGGTGAGGGTGGTCTTACCGTGGTCAACGTGGCCGATAGTACCGATGTTGACGTGCGGTTTGGTTCTCTGGAATGTTTCTTTTGCCATAATTTTAAATATTGTTTAAACAATTGTATTTCAAATAATTTCGGTTTGCACCAAAAAAGAGCCGGTGATGGGATTTGAACTCATGACCTCATCCTTACCAAGGATGCGCTCTACCCCTGAGCTACACCGGCTTTCAGAGCGGAAAACGAGGTTCGAACTCGCGACCCTCAGCTTGGAAGGCTGATGCTCTACCAACTGAGCTACTTCCGCTTTGTGTGGGAGGTGGTGGACTCGAACCACCGAACCCTGAGGGAGCGGATTTACAGTCCGCCGCAATTGCCACTATGCGAACCTCCCATTGGCTTTTTTCAGTATTTTCAAAGCCCCTTCGAGCCGATAGAGGGATTCGAACCCACGACCCCGAGATTACAAATCACGTGCTCTGGCCAACTGAGCTATATCGGCAACTCATTGACTCCCTCATCGCTGAAAGGGACTGCAAAGGTATAAATAAAAACTGAATCTGCAAAATAATTTGCTAATTTTTCATCATTTCGTAAAGTATCGAATAAATCGAATCGGCATCCAGGCAGCAAGACTTCCTCTGGCCGGTCTGGGAATCCTGTGCGATAAAGCGGTCCGGAATGCCCAAGGCCTTGATAATAGGAGCGTTTTTCTTCCCGGCGAAGTACTCGCTGACCGCAGAGAAAAGACCGCCTTTCAGGCAAGCGTCCTCTATTGTCAGGATCACGTCATAGCCCGCGACCTCCTCGAGTATGGACTCGTCCAGAGGCTTGAGGAAACGCATATCGTAGACGGCCGGCGACACCCAATAGTCCGCCTTGTGCCTTGCGGCGGCCTCGACGGCCCTGTTCACCACGGGTCCGAGAGCCAGTACCGCAACCCTCCGGCCGTCCGTCAGCTTTTCCCCTTTTCCGACACTTAGAACGGACGGCTCGGCTCCGCGCCAGTCCACTCCTTCGCCGTAACCGCGCGGATACCTTATAATGAACGGGCCTTCCTTCGCGGCCAGGGCGGTGTGCATCAAGTTCTTGAGTTCCAGCTCATTGCGAGGGGCGGCAATCACCGTCCCCGGAATGCTGCGGAAAGCGGCCAGGTCGAAAGCGCCCTGGTGAGTGGCCCCGTCCTCCCCTACCAGACCGGCCCTGTCGAAACAGAGTACGACCGGCAGTTTCTGCAGGGCGACATCGTGAATAATCTGGTCATAGGCCCTCTGGGCAAAGGACGAATAGATGTTGCAGAAAGGCCTGAGGCCGCCCGCCGCCAGTCCGGCCGAAAAAGTCACAGCGTGCTCTTCTTCTATGCCCACATCGAAAAATCTGTCCGGGAAACGGTCGGCGAACCTGCTCATCCCGCAACCCGAAGCCATTGCCGGAGTGACTCCGACCACGCGTGAATCCTTCTCCGCGAGATCCATAAGAACCTGACCGAACACGTCCTGATACCTGTCAATCGATGACACCGACTTCAGCCTCTCGCCGGTAGCAGGGTCGAAACGGCCGGGGGCGTGCCAGGTCGTAGGGTCGGCCTCCGCCGGAGCGTAGCCGAAGCCCTTGCGCGTGAGAACGTGCAGAATACGAGGGCCCTTCAGGTCCTTAAGGCGGTTCAGGACATCGGCCATCTGCCTGACGTCATTCCCGTCCACCGGCCCGAAATAGCGGAATCCAAGCGCTTCGAAAATATCACCGCCGCTGCTCCGGACGATGCTGGATTTCGTGCCAGTGACCTTCTTCTGGATCCAGTCGCGGAACTTTCCCTCTCCGAGACTTTCCCAGATCTTCCCCTTCATCTTATTATAGGTATGGGAGGTGGTGATTCTCAGGAGATAGTCGTGGAGACCGCCTATGTTCTTGTCTATCGAGATGTTATTGTCGTTAAGGATGACAAGGATGTCGGCCGATGAGGCCCCTGCATTGTTAAGGCCTTCCCAGGCCAGCCCGCCGGTCATCGCCCCGTCTCCGATCACGGCAACAGCCCTCTCCCCGCTCCCGTTCAGCCTGGCCGCTTCGGCGAAACCGAGGGCGGCGGAAATGGAGGTTGAAGAATGGCCGGCGCCGAAAGCGTCATACGGGCTCTCGCTCCTTGAAGGGAAACCGCTGATCCCGTCGGCGCTGCGGTTTCTCCTGAAGGCCTCCTTGCGGCCTGTCAGGATTTTATGGGCATAGGCCTGATGGCCCACGTCGAAGACTATCTTATCCTTCGGAGTGTCGAAGACATAATGGAGGGCGACTATCAGTTCCACGGCGCCTAGGCTGGACCCGAGATGGCCCGGGTTGTCCGCACAGCACTTGACCATATAGTCGCGAAGCTCGGCGCAGAGCTGTTTCAGGGCTTTGCGAGGCAGTTTCCGAAGATCGTCCGGCGTATTTATCTTGTCCAGGAGTCCGTACATTGATTGCAAATATACGAAATTTATTCAGAAGAACGGCTGGGAGCATCCAGGCGGAGTTCGGGATGCAGCCGGGAGGTACGGGCGAAGATGAAGGCCAGGAGCACCGCAGCGACGCAGAGGCCGACGAACATCTGTTCGACGCTGACTGCAGCAGCGGATTCCCCCGCTCCGGCTCCCGCAGCAAGGATTTTGCCGGCGAGCACTTTGAAGCTGAACAGTCCGAGATTCTGCACCCAGAAAAGCAGGGCGAAAGTGGTCCCGAGCACCTTTTCGGGGACGATTTTGGTCGCCGATGGCCAGAGAGCGGCCGGGACCAGAGAATAGCCGAAGCCGAGGAGCACCATCGCAAGATAGCCGAAGGCCGGAACGCCCTGAGGGGCGAAGGCAAGCAGCAGGTGCGCGGCCAGGGCAAGCACCGAACCGGCTATCATCCAGCGGGTTCCGTTCCCGAACTTGTCTACCATAAGGCCGAAGAGAGGGGCGAAGATAACCGTCGAGAAAGGCAGCATAGAAATCATCCACCCGGCGGTCTGGGCGGGGATGTCAAAGCGGGGGACAAGGATGGCGCCGGCGAATTTCTTGAAGGCGATGATTGCGCTGTAAAAGAGGACGCAGAGCAGGCCGAGGAGCCAGAAGTTCTTGTTGCCGAGGACTTTGAGCACATCCTTCAGGACGAATTTATCGTCGTCTCCGCCCTTGGCCTCGGCGGCAGCGTCCTTCGCTTCGGCGGCAGCTGCTCCTTCCTCCGCGTTGCTTCGCAACCCTGTACGGGCAAATGCTCCGGAAGGAGCCTCTGCCGCCTTGCGGTCAATTGCCACGAAAACAGCCCAGAGGATTAGGCCGAAGGCCATAAGCCCCATCCCGGAGAGGGCCGGACGGGAGCATTCCACGAGGCTGTAGACGTGGCCAGTCTGCTGGGCTACGAGTTTCGGTGCAAGGACCATTGCGAAGGCCGTTCCGAGGCGTGCGATAGCGAGCTGGAGACCCATAGCAAGGGCCAGGGGGCCACCCTTGAACCACTTGGCGATGCTGCGGTTGACCGCGGTGCCGGCGATTTCGCTGCCGAGGCCGAAGAACATTCCGCCCGCGTAAGCGAGATCGAGAGAATGTTTCCCGCCCGTCAGGAGCGCAAACAGCACAAGCCCGGCTCCTGCGGCCATCATAACGACGAAAAAGCTTCCCGCTATCCTGACACCCCACTTGTCCAGAAGAATGCCTCCGAGGACCAGTCCGCCGAAGATGCAGAGCACGCTGTAAGCGCTGGTGTAAACTCCGTATTTCGCCTGGTTCCATCCCAGGGCATTCCCCTCGGCCGAATCAAAGATGAAGGATATGCTGGAGAAGATGTCGTCGAAGTAGTACGACGCGAACATCGGTACTACAAGACAAGCGAGGGCGGCCCAAGGGAGCCACCCGCGCAGTTTATTTTCCCGGCCGTCCATTACCGCTGGGAGCATTCGTCCTTCGCAAGTTCAGCCGCAAGAGTCTCGGCATCAACGAGTTCCGGCGCTTCCTGCTTGATGTTGGGAAGTTCCAGTCCGAGTCCCTTCTTCTTGTCGACGGCTTTCAGGATGAGCCCGAGCACAAGTGCCGCTACGCCGAGGCAGGCGAGCATCACCAGAGGGGCGGTGTAATTGAACTGGGTGGGATCCTCGACTCCGGGATTGGTCTTGTCCAGGACCTTGCCGATAAGCAGGGGGAAGAGCCAGAGGCCGATATTCTGTATCCAGAAGATGAGAGCATAGGCCGAGCCTATGACCTTGGCGTCCACGAGCTTGGGGACAGAAGGCCAGAGTGCGGCGGGGACCAGGGAGAAGCTTGCACCGAGGACCAGGATGGTCGTATAGGCCACTATGATGCCGGCGGCGCTGCCCTTGAAGGCCGGCAGCACGAAGGCGAAGGTCAGATGGCAGGCGATCAGCAGTATGGAGCCGAGGACCAGCATCGACGCACCCTTGCCCTTATGGTCAAGATAGCCGCCGAGGATCGGGGTGATCAGCACGGCCAGCAGCGGGAAGACCGCAAAGATGGATTCGGCGCTCTGGCGCATATAACCCATATAGCAATAGACGATCAGGGAAGCTATCGAAATGCCGAGGAGCACCCACTGGTTGGTCTTTTTCTTCTGGAAATTGCTGGCAAAGCCGGTCGCGGCCACTACGAGCATAATCAGGTACTGGATGATGGTCACGCTCTCACCGGCCCAGAAACTCCCGGCCCCGGGTGCCGTCAGCGTCAGGTTGCACTGCAGCATATTGACCGCATACTTCTGGAAGGGGAAAATCGCGGAATAATAAAGGACGCAGAGAAGGGCCACGATCCAGAATCCGCCGTCGGAGAGAATCCTGCCGATGTCGCTGACCTTGAACGGGTCGTCCTTCTCCTCGGCCTCGCCGGTCTGCTCGTCCAGCTTCTTGTCCATAAAGAAGTATACTATGGTCATAATCAGCGCAATGCACATCAGGACCACGCCGAAGGCCACAGAGCGGGACACGTCCACCTGGCCGCCAAGTTTGGCGAAGAACGGGGAAAAGATCATACAGGTCGCGACGCCGAGACGCGCAAGGGCCATTTCAGAGCCCATCGCCAGGGCCATCTCCCTGCCTTTGAACCACTTGACGATTCCGCGGCTGACCGTGATACCGGCCATTTCGCAGCCGCAGCCGAAGATCATAAAGCCGCAGGCGGCGAACTTGGCCGAAGCCGGCATCCCCCGATAGAAGGGCGAAACTCCGAGTTCGTCGAAGAGCGGAATATAATTCAGATTATTGTTGAACCACGCTTCCAGGCCGCTCCCGATGAAACTTTCGCTCACGGCGAACCACTTCACGCAGGCGCCGACGAGCATCACCGCAGCGGAAAGCACGGCAGTGAAGCGGACTCCCATCTTGTCCAGGATAATTCCGGCGAAGATCAGGAAGAAGACGAAGACATTGAGGAAAACCTCTGAGCCCTGCATAGTGCCGAAGGCGGTGGAATCCCAGCCCCTCGTCTCCTGCATCAAATCCTTGATAGGAGAGAGGATATCCATAAAAATATAGGCGCAGAACATCGCCAGGGCAAGCAGCAGAAGCGCTGTCCATCTCATTGCAGCGCTGTCGCGCAGAGTCTTTTTGATTGTATCAGACATACTCGTTCGTTTTTATTATCCCGCGAAGATAAGAAAAAAATGGATATTCCTATCCGCTTTGGCCGTAATTCACCGTCTTCCGGCACAATTTCGCTTGTTTTCCTGCCCGCGGGCGTGTTTTTTGCCTCCGCGGGCACGTTTTCTTGCGTTTCCCTGCCCGTGACCATCATTTTTGCCTGCACGGACACGTTTTTTTGCGTTTCCCTGCCCGCTGATGACTATCGAGGTATCGGAAAGAGTTGTTCAACAATATTTGCCTCTAACCGAAGTATCTGCACAATCTGCTTGTTGGTACAGCCCAGTTGCTTTTTCATTTTCTGCGCAGCAACAAGTTTCGTCTCAAGGCCCATCATACTGATTTTCTGGTCCGGATACCACCCGCCGACAATTTGAAATACCTCCTCATTCGGCAATTGTATTCCTTCTCCCAGCATACGGGCGATTTCAACGTCAGCTTCGCCACGACGCGTGAGCATAGAGAAATACTGGTTGGCGCTGTTGAAGAGACTCTCCGTGAGTTTATAATCCACAAAACTGCTGCGGAGAATCATTGAGTCCAAAACCCTGTATTTCTCCGGCAAGTTTACCTCGTGCGAATGACAAATACTACGCTGTCTGGCAATACTGAGTTCCTTCCACGGCTCTCCTTCCGACATCATCCATAAGTTTCCATTGAAAAACAGATATGCGGAACCCCACGGATAACCTGTCGGCATACTGTCCAGTCTGGCGACAAACGCATTCCTGTCCACATATCCTATTCTGTTTCTGAGTTGACGCAGGTCAACGACTTCGTCAATGCGGATTTCCCAGTCTTTCAATGACTTGTTGCCTAAGGCTAACTGAAGTCTACTACTTTTTTCTCGAAATATATCTACAAATGAACGTACTGACCGCCCGGTTCCGCAACCGACAATATGGTGATGATTGTTCATTTGTACATCGTCCACGACTGTGAACTCCGAATGAGCTGCAGATACAGCGACCAAGTTTGTTCCGGCAATGAACTCTTCTCTCGACTTATACAACAGCCAGTCCTGATGTGCTGTCGTAACCATATAATATGGCCCCGTCTCTGAAAAGATACGTTCACACTCCTTCTCTCTTAACCAATAAGAATTCTTTTCCTGCATACCGATTCTTTTTACTTTGTCGCTGCAAATTTTGTAAAACTTATCCGTTTTATTAGCAAACAAAACGGATAAGTGAAAAAAGCCGTTTCTACGCCGCTCATTCGCCCGTTTGTGTCGCTAACGATATTATTTTTTCGTGAATTTTGCAGTTTTTTCATTGATGAACACCGTGCAAAAAAAAGTCACTTCCTCCAAGGGGCGGGCAGCAAGCACCAATATAGCATAAGTTTCGGGCAGTTTTTCCGGCTCTTCCTTGCTACCTGCCGTCTTTCTCCTGCACGGGCACGTTTCCAGTCATTTCCCTGCCCGCGACAGTGTTTTTGGGGCCGTAGGAGAAAAATGGAGCTGCAGATTCGGAACAATTCCGTAACTTTGCAGCCTATGCAGAAAAAGGATTTGGAAATAATGGCTCCCGCGGGGAGTTTCGACTGCCTCGTCGCGGCCATCGAGGGCGGAGCAGACTCCGTCTATTTTGGAATAGGCCGGTTGAATATGCGTTCCCATTCGGCCAATAATTTCGCCCTTGAGGACCTCCCGGAAATCGTTCGCATCTGCCGCTCGTATGGGGTCAAAAGCTATATGACCCTTAACATCACCCTGTACGGAGAGGATCTCCAGGCGGCCCGCGACACTCTCGATGCGGCCAAGGCGGCGGGCGTCGATGCCGTCATTGCATCTGATATGGCGGCCATCCTGTATTGCTCTCAAATCGGCCTGGAAGTTCATATTTCCACTCAACTGAGCATTTCCAATGTCGAAGCCCTGCGTTTCTACGCCCAGTGGGCCGATGTCGTAGTGCTGGCCCGGGAACTTCGCCTGGAACAGGTAAAGTCCATCCACGAAACCATTGTCGCAGAGCATATTACCGGCCCGTCCGGGCAGCTGGTACGCATAGAGATGTTTGCCCACGGGGCTTTCTGTATGGCCATTTCCGGGAAATGTTATCTCTCTCTGGCGGCCTATGGTGCCTCAGCCAACAGGGGCGAATGCCTGCAGGTCTGCCGTCGGGGCTACCGGGTCACCGATATGGAAACCGGCTTTGAACTGGATGTTGACAACAAATACATAATGTCTCCCAAAGACCTCTGCACCATCGAGTTTATGGACAGGATCATCGATGCAGGGGTGAGGGTGTTCAAGATCGAGGGAAGGGCAAGGAGTGCGGAGTATGTCAAGCGCTGCAGCCGCTGTTACAGGGAGGCCGCCGATGCGGTCGCCGACGGGAGCTACACCCCGGAACTGGCGGCGAAGTTGAAGATGCAGCTCTCCGAAGTCTTCAACAGGGGCTTCTGGGACGGCTATTACCTTGGTCAGAAGATGGGTGAGTGGAGCGCGGTTTATGGCTCTCAGGCAATCCGCCGCAAACAGTATATCGGCAAAGTTACCAATTGGTTCGATCGCATAGGGGTCGCTGAAGTCGCCGTCGAGGCCGCTCCGCTGCACGAAGGAGATGAGATAATGTTCATCGGCCATACGACGGGTGTCCTGGAAATGAAGATAGAGGATATGCGGGTGGATTTGAAACCCGCCGCCGTCTGCCCGCAGGGCGAACGCTGCTCGATTGCCGTTCCGCTCGGCGATATGCCTGTGGACCAGGTCAACCGCAATCCCGAAATGAGTCCCGGCGAGCGCATCCATCCCCGCCGCGGCGACAAAGTGTTTATCTGGCAGGCGTGCCCGCCTAAGCTCCCCGTCCAATAATCTCCCGCCGGCAGGAAAACGCTTGCAAACGTGCCGGCGCAAACAAAAAACACGGTCGGCGGCAGGAAAACGCTTGCAAACGTGCCGGCGCAGGATGGAAGCACAGCAGTGCCTATTTTACGCGACCGACCAGGGAATAGGCGAAGCTGCGGAGGGAGTCGCGGGCGGAGTCGGAGATATCGGCCTCACAGCCCCGTGAAACGGCACGTTCGGTGAGTTCCGAAATGGCGGAGAGAGCAGCCGGGGCGACGCCGGCGCTCTCGTATAGCGCCATAACCCGGGCGATCTTGGCGGCCTTCTCCTCCGGTGAAGCCGCCGGGGCAGCAAGGGCCTCGGCCAGGGCCGCAGCGGAAGCCTCGCCAGGGCAGGGGCCGCCGGGGTGTGCAGCAGGGCCGGGGTGTGCAGCAGGGCCGGGGTATGCAGCAGCGCGAGGGCCGGCCGCGCAAGGCCTGGCCGCAGCACTGGCCGTATCACACGCCGCATCACACGCCGCATCACTGGCCGCATCACGCGCCGCAGCTCGCTCCGAAAGAAGTTCCGCAGCCCGGACGCTCAGCCAGGACTTCTTCCCGTTCAGGATGTCCCCGCCGATGGGCTTGCCGAAAGTCTTTTCATCGCCATACGCATCCAGATAATCGTCGGCCAGCTGGAAAGCCAGGCCGAGATTGTAGCCATAGTCATAAAGGCACTCCCGACTCCTCGCATCTGCCCCGCCGATGAGTGCCCCGAGAGCCGCCGAGCAGGCCAGCAGGACACCGGTCTTGAGCCCGATCATCTGCATATATTCGTCCATCCCGACCATCTCCCTGCCCTCGAAATCCATATCCAGCTGCTGGCCGTCGCAGACCTCCGCAGCCGTGCGGGAAAAGAGCGAAAGGGCCTCCGGAAGCACCTCAACCGGTGTCTGGGCGATGCGTTTGAAGGCATCTATGCACATCACGTCCCCGGAGAGTATGGCCGTGGTCTCGGACCATTTCTTCCACACCGTCTCACTGCCGCGCCGAAGCGGGGAACGGTCCATCACGTCATCGTGGATGAGCGTAAAACTGTGATAGACCTCCAGTCCGGCGGCGGGTCCTAGAATACCGGGAGTAAATTCGTCCTTGAAAAAGGAATAGGCGAGCAGGCAAAGCCTCGGCCTGAGGCGCTTGCCACCGAGGGCTACAGTATAGCGCAGAGGGTCGTAAAGGCCGGCGGGCTGCTCCTGAAAGCTCAGCTCGGAAAAAAGCCGCGCGACGGCCTGGTCGATGGTTCTGGAGTCAATCATATCTTGATCGAAGGTTTTGCAAGGGCCTCACGGAGGGCGTCGTCATAGCGAAGGCGCACACGGATTCCGGCCTGCTGGAAATAGTAGCGGACAGCGATCTCCTCTTCAATGAAGGGAAGTATCTCGTTTTTCTTCAGCCGCAGGAAGCTCTCTTTGTCCATCTCGAGTGACTTCTGCAAGGCGTCAAGCTGAGATTTCAGCGCATCCGCCAGACCGTCCTCCTCGAGGATCTTCCGCATCTCGTCGAACTCGGCGTGGGCGGCGCTGCGATAGTCGAAAGTCTTGTCCGAAGCGAAGGCGATGAAGTCTTCATAATCCTTGAAATGGAACTGTTCCACCGGCGGAATCGTCTCGTGCTCACGCACATACTTCATAGCGTACTGCTCGACTATACCACTGAGAACCACGGAATAAGTGAGCCTGGAATACTTGCGGCCCTTGACCTCGAAATCAGGCGTGATGCCGCCGCCGTCACGCACCTTCCGGCCGTGGGCCGTCGTAAACTCGTGGGTAAGGCTGTCGGGGATATGGCCCACGGAGCCGTCCTCGTTGCGGTGGGAATAGTCTATGGCCTGGACACAGCGGCCGGAAGGAGTGTAGTACTTGGCGGTCGTCACCTTCAGCTGTCCGTCATAAGGAAGCGGGCGTATGCTCTGGACCAGGCCCTTTCCGAAGGTCCTGGTGCCGATTATGGTGGCACGGTCATAGTCCTGGAGGGCCCCGGAGACTATCTCAGACGCCGAAGCCGAGCCGGAATCGACCAGAACCACCAGCGGGATCTCAGTGTCCACAGGGGCCTGGGAGGTCTTGTAGACGGCATTCGACCCCGCCGCACGGCCTTTTGCCGTCACGACGACGCTGCCTCTGGGAACAAAGAGCGAGACCATTTCCACTGCCTCGCTGAGGAGTCCTCCCCCGTTGCCCCTAAGGTCCAGACAGATACGCTTTGCCCCGCTCTTCTTCAAGGCGACAAGCGCATCCTTGACGCTCTGGGCGACCCCGTCCGTAAATTTCGACGCGAGGATATAGCCCGTAGTATCCTCAACCATCCCCACGAATTCGACGGAAGGCAGAACTATCCTTTCGCGGACCACGGGGACCTCGATGACGTCACCTGCCTTCCAGGAAGGTCCGCCGCGAAGCTTTTTGACCTGGAACTTGACAGTGGTTCCCGGCTTGCCCCGCATCTTTTCGGTAGCCTCCTGGGTCTTGAGCCCGTGGGTGGAGAGCCCGTCTATGGACAGGATTTCATCGCCGCAGCGAAGTCCGGCCTTGGCGGAAGGAGAATCCGCGTAGGGCTCGTTGATTATGACATTCCCGTCGACATCCGGCTTATGGATGACTGCTCCGATACCCCCATAGGTATTGGAAAGCATCATCTGGAAGGTCTCCTGCTCCTCCTCCGGGACATACACCGTATAAGGGTCCAGGGCGGAAAGCATAGCGTCCACCCCGGCACGCTCAATCCGCCCCAGTTCAAGCGAATCCACATACGAGCGGCTGAGCTCCTTGAGGATGGCATTGTTCACTTCCACCCACTTGCCGAGGGTGAAACTGCTGCTCTGCGCGTGGAGCGGACCGGCCAGGAGCGAGGCCAGCGCGCATATAATCAGTGATTTCTTCATTTCATTAACACTTTTTCCTCATCAAGCACCGGACTTCCGACGGAGAGGAGACGAAGGACGGTATGGAAAATATTATGCTGCCCGGCCATTTCGATAGGTTTTAGCTCGAAACCGGGTTTGGAGTCCCACACGACAAGCGGTATCTCCACCTGTTCTTTCGGGGCCATAGCCATAGGCACGCCGTGCATATAGAGATTATTCTCTCCGAGGGATTCGCCGTGGTCGGAGATGAAAATCACTGACGAATGGATTTCCGGAAGTTCCCGGAGCACGGAAATCACGCTGTGGACCAGATAGTCGGTATAGACTATGGAATTGTCATAGGCGAGACAGGCGTAAACACCTCGAATTCAGCGGGATACTTAGTATTGTAATTCGGGCCGTGGGAGGTGCTCGTATGCAGGATTATCAGCTGCTTGGCCTTGTCGCAGGCAAGGACGGCGTCCCTGAGGCCCTCGATAAGCAGGCCGTCATAGCGCTCGTCGGCCTCGGGATACATCTCTTTCAGCTGATGGGGCTTGAAATACTTGTCTATATGGACAGGAGGCTCTCCCCAGTTGCTGGTCCGCCAGGTTACGTCCACCCCGGTTCTGTCAAGATAGTTCGGGAGAATCTCATAAAGCTCGCCGCTGTCGAAGGGCTCCAGTATGGCCTTGACTCCGGCGGTCGTATAGGTCGCGGACGAGAGGGCCGGGATGACCTTCACACCGTCCGAGGGCGTATAGGGATTGGTCTCGCGGGGGTAGCCGAAAAGGGAGAAATGATCCCTGCGGGCCGACTCGCCTATCATCAGCACGCAGACTTCGCGGTTCTCGTTGAGTATGGTCGCGTCTGGAAGAGGAATCTCCGTCCGGTTCTTCGCCTTCTCGGCAGCCTTGAAGCGGAAGGCATTGACTATCCAGGACCACGGACAGAGCAGACTTCCCAGTTCCGGGGCATTGCGGTCTATCCAGGGCCAGTTGGGCATATTGCCGAAAACCACTCCGGCAACCAGGGCAAGGCTGATTCCGATATGGGCAAGGCCGCGCCGGAAGGAAGGAAACTCTATCTTCCTCGCGAAAATATAGACCGACGGAAGCACGAAAAAGCCCAGCAGGTAAAGCACATAGGCAAGGGAAAAGAAGCCCGAGGCCTCGCTGTACTGGGTATTGAACACATTGCCCATCATCTCGTCGGTCACCAGCACCTCGTAGGTGTTCACGAAATAGAGCATCGTGGCATTGCCGAAAAAGAGGAAGGACGAGAGAATCTTGCCCACGAAACGCAGTCCGCCGACAAGAAGATAAAAGAGCAGGAAATCCAGGGCGAGCAGAAGAACTGCGGCGCTGACAGTCAGAACGACAGCGTTGAATCCACCCTCAAGGCAGCCCAGCAGGTGTTTGAAAAACGGAATATGGAAAGCCGCGACGGTAAGCGCGGAGAGTGCCAGACAGTATAGCGACAGCTTTGCTTTTCCTTTGATCATCTTCTTTTGAACAGTTTAACCAAAGCCCACAGCGCTCCGCCGCAAATGAGCAGCACCAGCAGGTTGTAAAGAACTGTGAGCAAAACATTTATCTTCTGCGGAGCATTGTCCATAGGGCTGTCCGTCAAGGAGGAATCGTAACGTGCGAAAGGATTGGAATAGATTACCTCCCCCTGGGGGAAATACGCCGTCAGGCGCGCATAGGGGTCATCCGGGGCCATAGTGTAACGGATGGAATCACAGTCCCGGCTCACGGAAAGAGTCCGGTGGTCCTGGCCGGTGACGCGGATGCTGTCGGCCGCTTCGGAAAGAGACATATAGATGGTCTCCCCGTCCAGGCCTATGTCCTTCACATACGGGAGATTACTGTTACCCCGGTGCTTTTCCTTCCAGTCCCCGGCCCCGTAATCCGGCACTCTCATAGCGTAGTAATCGCCGCTGAGAAGCGTCTGCTTAATATCCTCATAGCGCCCGGAAGCCGTGTTGAGGAAGTTGCAGCGGACTGCTATGCACCAGGTCCTTTCGGGATGATGCAGGTCGTCGTTGGCCAGGCCGAAGCTGTAGTGTCCTGCACTCAGGGCCCAGTCCCAGTACTCGTTCTCCGTGCTGATACCGGTGTCCAGTTCCATAATCTCGTAGCCGGAAAGGTCCTCCATATGCTCGCGGCAAGTCCCTATGGTCCTGTAAGGATGGTTCATCTGGATGAAATCTGAACCCTTGCCGAGATAATCCAGCTCGAACTGTTTCTGCGAGCCGAGAAGCGGCAGCAGCGGGTCGAAATGCTTCACCCTGTCCGCGCCGAAGACCAGTTTATGGAACTTGAAGGGACTGTAGCCGTGTTCATAGACATTGACCTGGAGGGCAGTGTCAAAAGGATGGACGGTTATCTCATTATGGTTTGAGAAGGTCACGATGTCGTAGCCGTAATTCTTCAGGGAGTCATAGGTCTCCTGCGGCCACATCGGGCACTCGTTGGGCGGGAAAGGCCCCTTTACACGGGTATGGGTGTGGAAAAGGGCGCGTTTCCAGCTTTTCGTACTGTCGAGGTCGCGGTAGGGATTGAAGATGTCCGGGCCGCTGAAAGCCTTTGGAGGGCGGAAATCGTAGATGGGACTGACACTCGTAACCCCGACGACGAGAATCAGGATCAACAGCATTGCGGCGATTATACGCGCAAATATACTCAGGACTTTTTTCATCAATCCAGGTTTAAATCGTGCAAATTTACAAATTCTTTTTCATAGTCCGGGCTTTTGCGCTATCTTTGCCTCCGTAATGAAACTGGTATTTGCAAGCAACAACCGCGGAAAAATCCGCGAGGCCTCCGAGATACTCGGAGAAGGCTATGAACTTCTGACCCCGTCCGAGGTCGGAATCACGGAAGACATCCCCGAAGACGGCAGTACACTTAGGGAGAATTCCCTCCAGAAAGCCCGATATATCTATGAAAAGACCGGTCTGGACTGCTTTGCAGACGACACCGGCCTGGAAGTGGACTACCTCGGCGGTGCTCCCGGGGTCCATACCGCCCGTTATGCCGGAGAGGACAGGAAGCCCGATGCCAACATAGACAAACTGCTCAGGGAGATGCAGGGAGCCGGTGACAGGAGAGCCCGTTTCCGCACCTCTGTCACCCTCATCCTCGGCGGAGAATACCATTTCTTCGAAGGAATAATGGAAGGATCCATAGCCACGGAGCGCTCCGGCAAGGGAGGCTTCGGCTATGACCCGGTCTTTATCCCCCAAGGCCGTCCCTGCACCGCCGCAGAGCTTTCCGAAGAAGAGAAAAATGCCATTTCACACCGCGGAAAGGCCCTAAGGGCTATGGCGGAGTTCCTCTCGAAGCGGTGAAAGAAAGCCTTCAGCTCATAGTACTTGGCACGACGAAGTTCTCCGAGAACGGCATCGTGGTCCATACCCTGTCCCGCGAGTACGGAAGGAGGGGCTTCCTCGTGAGAGTCGGCAAAAAGACCCCGCTCGGGTTGCTGATGCCGCTCAGCCTTGTCGAAGCGGAAATCGTGTCCAATCCCAAGTCAGAGCTCTGGTCCGCCCATAAACTTGCCTCCCGCGCCCCGCTCTACGGCATCAGGGGCGATCTGAAGAAAAACAGTATGACCCTTTTTATGGCGGAAGTCCTGATGAGGGCCGTCCGCGACGGGATGAACGAAGACGGTCTTTTCGAATGGGCGGAAAGCAGCATTCTTACCCTGGATGCCCTGCAGGGGCATTTCCCCAACTATCCTCTGCGCTTCCTGCTGGAATTCGCCGGAGCCCTGGGCTTCAGGCCCGGCTTCGAAAGCATAGCGCCTTTCGCCGGGAGCAATCTCAAGGCTATGCAGGCCCTTCTGGAAAGTTCTCTGCAGCAAAGTCTGCTCCTGCCTCTCCGCGGAGAGGAGCGCAACGCACTCTGTGAAGAAATAATACGATATCTCGAATACCATCTGGATTCCTCTCTCAACGTCCGTTCTCTCGCCGTGCTGCGGGAACTCTTCCGAGAGGAGCCAAACAGCTCAAATATATGAAAATCAAGCGCTATACAATCGAGGCCATAGTTTTCCTCGTCCTGCTTTTCACGGTTTTCGGCCTGCTCGGGACCCGTATGGGAGGAGGGAATATGCTGAAGACGGTGATGAATACCGCCCACGACCTGCTCCTCAACACGGTCTTCTACCTGATGGGCATCACCGTGCTGACCGGAGCCCTGTCCAAACTGATGTCGGAGTTCGGTGTCGTCACCCTTCTGGAAAAGGTCCTGAGACCTCTGATGAAGCCTCTGTACAATCTTCCCGGGGTAGCGGCCCTCGGCGGCGTAATGACCTTCCTTTCCGACAATCCGGCCATAATCGCCCTGTCCAAGGACAAGACCTTCGCTTCCTATTTCAAAAAGTACCAGCTGATTTCGCTCACCAACTTCGGGACTGCCTTCGGAATGGGCTTCGTCGTGATGATCACAATGTTCGGCTACGGCCAGGTTTCAGGAGCCCTGGTCGGCCTTTTCGGAGCCATCTGCGGATCCATAATTTCCACCCGCATAATGCAGCGCAGCTGCCTCAAGGCCTGGCCGCAGCTGGACAGCCCGGTCAGCGGGGAATTGAATACAGAGCCTATGGAACTTGAAGAAGAGGAAAAGGACAAAAGCATCTTTATGCGCTTTCTGAACGCCATACTCGACGGCGGAAAGAACGGCGTGGAACTCGGCCTGCAGATCATCCCCGGCGTGCTTATAATAACCACCGCCGTGATTATGATCACTTTCGGCGCCGGTCCCGGAGGGGTCTATGACGGCAGTTCCTCGCAGGGTGTGCCCATCCTCCCCTGGCTCGCGGAGAAGATCCACTGGCTCTTCGAATGGCTCTTCGGCTTCAGCGATATGAAACTGATAGCCTTCCCGATGACCGCCCTCGGCGCCGTAGGAGCCGCCCTCGGCCTGCTGCCCACCTTCAATGCCGCCGGCATTCTGGACGGCAACGCCATAGCGGTGTTTACGGCCATAGGAATGTGCTGGAGCGGCTTCCTCTCCACCCATACCGCGATGCTGGATTCACTTGGCTACCGCAAGGCCATCTCCAAAGCCATAGGTGCCCATACCATCGCCGGCCTCGCCGCCGGAGTCATCGCCCACTTCGCCTACCTTTTGATCTCCTTGGTTTGAAATAGGGCTCTTCCCTTTCGGCCGGGGCTTCGGGGAGATTCTCTTCGACGAGTTCGTAGTCCAGGAGACGCTGCTCCAGGCTGGATCCCTTGACTCGGATACGGAGAGGGTCGCCGAGACGGATCACCCTCTTCGTGCGTCGGCCGCGGGCGCAGTAATGGTCCTCGTCGAAGTCGTAATAATCGCCCTTTATCGTCCTGTAGGCAATCATTCCCTCGATCTTGGTCGGCTCAATCTCGACATAGATTCCCCACTGGGTCACTCCAGAGACGTGGCCGTCGAATTCCTGACCGATCTTGTCCTCCATAAATTCGATGACCTTGTACTTCACGCTGTCCCTTTCGGCCTCGGCGGCAATCACCTCCCTCTCCGAAGCGTGCTTGCACTGCTCGGAGTAGAAATCCAGCGACTGCGACGGCGCTCCGTCAAGATACAGGGACAGGAGGCGGTGAACCATCATATCCGGGTAGCGGCGTATAGGCGAAGTAAAATGAGTGTAGAAGCGGAAAGCCAGGCCATAGTGGCCTATATTGTCGGTTGAATAACAGGCCTTTGCCATAGAGCGCAGGGCCAACAGCTGGATGGCCTCGAGCTCGGGTTTGTCCTTGGCATCCTTGAGCAGGCCGTTGAGCGCGATGGCTACTCCTCGTCCATCTTCGATCGGGCCCATCTTGTAGCCGAAGTTCCCCGCGAAGTCGCGAAGGCCGCCGAGCTTTTCCATATTCGGCTCGTCGTGGACACGATAGACAAAGGTCTTGGGGGCCTTACGGGCCTTTCCGTCCATTTTTCCGTCAGTCGCGACCCACTCTGCGACGCTGCGGTTGGCCAGCAGCATAAACTCTTCGATAAGCCAGTTGGCCTCCTTGGAAAACTTCTGCACCACGCCGGTAGGCTTGCCTTTTTCGTCCACGGTGACCTTCATCTCGGGACGGTCGAAATTGACCGCGCCGGCGGCGAAACGCTTCTTGCGAAGTATCAGGGCAAGGGAGTTGAGCGTCAGTATGGCCTGCTTGATTTCAGATGGGACGAGCCCGCATTCGCTGCCTTCGCCGAAGTCGGTCTTCATCGCTTCGGGGCCGGCATCGATAATGCTCTGGGCGAGCTCATAGTCAAAGCGATAGTCGCTGCAGATAGTGCTGCGACCGAAACTCCGGGATTCGATTTTGGCCTTGGGCGTTATTTCAAAGACCGCCGAGAAACAGAGCTTCTCCTCATTGGGCCGGAGCGAACAAAGTTTGTTCGAGAGGGCCTCGGGCAGCATAGGCACAGTACGGTCCACGAGATAGACCGAAGTACCCCTCGCCTGGGCCTCCTTGTCCACGGGCGAGCCGGGGCGGACATAGTATGTGACGTCGGCGATATGGACCCCAACCTCGAAATTGCCGTTGTCGAGGGGGCGGAACGACAGGGCGTCGTCGAAGTCCTTGGCGTCGGACGGGTCTATGGTGAAAGTCAGGACCTTGCGGAAGTCCATCCTGCCGGCGCGGTCCTTGTCCGTAATGGTCGCCGGGATCTTGTCGGCGGCCTGCTCGACTTCCTTGGTGAATCGGTAAGGAAGGCCGAATTCGGCGAGGATCGCGTGCATCTCCGTGTCGTTCTCGCCGGGCATCCCGAGGATGTCGACCACGTGTCCGTGCGGCAGGCTCTCCCCCCTCTCCCAGCCGTCCACCACCGCAGCGACCTTCATCCCTTTCTGGGCTCCTTCGAGGACGGGGACAGAGATGTCGTAAGGCATATTCTTGGACTGCATCAGCACCCAGGCCTGTTTCCCGACAAGGTGAAGAATGCCCACGAAAGGCTTCGTACTGCGTTCCAGCACGGCGACAATCTCACCGGCACGGCGCTTCGCAGCCCCTACGTGTTCCTGAGTCACGGCAACTCGGACCCGGTCTCCGTCAAGGGCGCCGCGCGTCTTGGACGCCTTGACATAGACATCTTCCTCCTGCCCTTCTATCCTTACGAAGATGAAGCCCTCGCGCGACATTGCCGCAATGCCCTCATACTCCGGAATGAACTTTTTCTTCCGGGGTTTTGCTATCCTGTGTTTTTTCCTAGACATATTTTTTTCGTTTCACAAAGATACCCACTTGCCGGAACAATTCCAAAAAATGGCGGGGAGCCCGGGCGGGAGCGCTGCTCGTGGCGGAGGCTGATGGGAGGCGGTGCTCATGGCGAGGGCAGGGGCGCGATGGGAAGAGACTGCCCCAGAATGCGTAAAATGTAACTTGTTGATATATAGCATTTTATGCAAAGTAACGTGGTCAATCTGACCTACATTGCTTTGCATAACAGCCTGTCTATCAAGCGTTTCCATTTTACGGCCAGTAACCAAAAGACAGTTGCGGATTTTGGCAACAGGCGGGCGCGAGGAGGCCCCTTCCGGGAGTTGGCCACCGCAGCGTCCGATCTGTAGCCGCCGAGCCCCCTTGTTGCGAGGAGGCGGTGCCGAGGGCTCAACGATTCTTGCCAAGGAAACACCAGGCCAGGCCGACTTCAGCGTCGAGGTAACTCCGGTTTTGAGAGTTCTGGGGCATCCAGCTACAGCCGAGAAGCAAGGTCAATCTCCGTGCGGCCCCTTCCCGTACCGGACGGATGAGAAGTCCGGCATCAAGTGCCACCCCGCGGAAGCTGCGGTCACTTACCCGGGCCCATTGCCCAACGGAGTCCTTCCAGCAAAGTTTTCTTTCGCCATATCCGCCGCCGACATAGACCGAAACGGGCCGGAAGATGGCGTACGACAGATCGAGTGTAAGCTGATGCCTCTGTACGCACTTCTCTCCCCCGCTCCAGAAAAAGCCTCCGCTTAAAGTGCCGTCAGAGAGGCAGTCATAGCCGGTGGACTGCGAGCGGAAACTGCTCCGGCCCTTCAGGAAGATGCCAACGCGCTTTATCTGGACGCCGGCGAAGGCACCTAACGAGAGGTCGGGATAAAAGCCAATGCTCACGCCGGCAAAGGGCGAAAGCCAGGCCGGCAAGCGAAAAGAGCTTTCCCAATGACGAAAAAACGGCTCAGAGAGAAAAGGCGGCGGACACGGTTCCATAACCCAGCCGCGAGGAGGACGCGGACTGCACTCCGGCGCGATGCTGCACGGACTGATTGGTTCTATGCTGTATTCCGGCCAGCTCCCGCTTGTGAACCAGTCCCGGATAGCCTCGAAACGGCGCTTCTGGCCAGGAGTCATATCCCCAAGGGCATACTGCAGATTATTCTTCAGGACGGAAAGCTCCACGCTCAGTGCCCTCAGACTGTCTTTCGGGACAGACTTCCCTTGCTCGATACTCTCACGCCAGCCGGCACAGCGCCTGCAGATGAACTCGTAGCGATCCAGAGCTGCATTCCACACCCTCTCCTGCGCCGTTGAAGTAACCGCGCAGGCAAGCAGAAGAAGAACGGTCAGATATGAGCTCAAACGCTGCACCCTGCAAAGATAATTCAAAAAATGCTATCTTTGTGCCCTATGGAGGAAGAATCAGGCTTCATCATTGATCCGCAGTTGGAAGGCGAGGCTGAAGGCGCGCAGCTTCTGCACCGAAGTCTCAAGGGCTTTGCCGAAATCTGGCGAGTGCAGAAATTCGGCCAGTTCGTCGTGCTCAAAGCCCTGCAGGAGAAGTATCGCGGAGACCCTGTGTATGAGGCACTTTTGAGAAAAGAATTCGAGATTAGCTATAGCCTGAACCATCCGTCGATATGCCGCACCTGGCACTTCCGCTCCCATCCTCTTTTGGGAAGCTGCATCGAAATGGAGTGGGTGGACGGAGTGACTCTCTCAGAGCGCTTCCGGGACGGCAAGCCCGACGAAGCTCTGTTTCTGAAGATTGCCATCGAACTTTGCGATGCCGTGGGCTATCTCCATTCCCACCAGATTGTCCACCGCGACATCAAGCCGTCGAACATTCTGATTACCCACAACGGGAACAACCTGAAACTCATTGACTTCGGCCTCGCCGACTCGGATGACTCGGCCATCCTCAAAATGCCTGCCGGGACGCAGGCCTACATAGCTCCTGAAGTCCTCTCGGGAGGCAAGGCCGATATGCGGACGGACATATGGGCGGTCGGAAAAGTCCTGTCTGAGCTGAGCGGGGTTTCAGGCAACGGGGGCACGGCTGTCCGCCGTCGGGCTTGGAGCAGCCGGCACGCTGGAGCACTCCACAAAGCCTGCGCCGCCGACCCTGAGGACCGCTACCAGCAAATCTCCGAATTGAAAGACGCCCTCCTTCAGCGCAGCCTGCGCCCCTGGACCATCGTGCTCATCGCTCTTGCGGTAGCGGCAGTGGTCACCACCGCAGTCCTCCAGAAGCGTCAGCCCGCAACCGAGCCAGAGACGGTAATGGCGGCCGACACAACGGAGCTCAGCTCAGAAAAAGCCCCCGAAACTGACACAATCACAGTGTCGGCGAAACCCCGCACCCAAAAAACTTCAGAAACCACCTCCTCCGCCGCCTCCAAAGACGACATCGACGCCCTCTTCCGCGAGGCCACCGGCCTGTTCGAGTAAGGGCCTTCAGCGTCATTCCCGGGCAATAGAACTGAATAGCCACACAAATGGACCAGAATGGACTTGATTTCGCCAAGCCCCTTGACGAACTTTGCCCAGATTAACACACAACGAGATGATGAAAAAGCTTTTACTCTATGCTTTGGCCGGAATCTTGGCGGCCTTTGCTGCAGCGTCCTGCGTGAAACAAGACGACGTTGACAATCTACAGAAGCAGATTGATGGACTGAAATCTGATAAAATCGCGTCCATTGACTCGCAGATTTCTTCAATCAACACCTCTATCGCCCTTCTTACGGCGATGGACACCGAGCTGAAGGGATATATTACGACGCTGCAGGGCCAGGCCCGGGATTTGGCCAAGGCCGATGAAGAGCTCGGCAAGAGCATAAACGAACTGAAAACTGAGCTTCCAGAAACGGAAACACGGATTCTTGCCCAGCTCAACAGCTATAAGACCACGGTCAATAACCAGCTTCAGACCATCAACCAGGCCATTTCCGCCTTGCAGTCCAAGGATGATAATCTCCAGACCCAGATCAATAACCTCAAGACCTATGTGGACAGCGGAATCAAATCTGCAAAAGACTGGGTTTCGGCTACTTTTGTAACCCTGGAGAAGTTCAACCAGACTTCCAATATAATATCCGGCATCCAGACACAGATCGATGCAATCAATTCAGCTCTTGCCAATATAGGCAGCAGCAGTTCGGGCGTTTCTCAGGCTGAGCTGAACTCGGCCATTTCCGGCCTCGACACTAAACTGCAGGGAATCATCTCGCAGAGCGTATCCGATTGTAACACAGCCCTTAACACTGCGAAACAGGAAATCACCTCTGCATATACAACGGCCATAAAGAACGCCATTTCCAGCAGCGAGAGCAGCATAAAGACCTGGGTCAACAACCAACTCGCGGGTTACTACACCATCTCCCAGACCGACGCAAAACTAGCCTCGCTGAAATCCAACCTCGAGGGCCAGCTCAACAGCCAGAAGACCTACCTCCAGGGCCTGATCACCAGCCTCGAAACATCGCTGACCAATAAGATCTCCGCCAACACGACCCTTATCAACGGTCTCCAATTACAGATCGACGGACTTAGCAATGACCTGTCAGACCTTGCCGCGACAGTAGCGACTAACAGCCGTAACATCTCCCAGAATGCCTCCGACATTGCGGCGAATGCCAGAAATATCGCAACGAATGCCTCGGATATCGACGCCTGCGAAAGGCTCATTGCCGCCAACAAACGGCTGATTGAGGAGAATGAAACGAACATCTCTACAAACGCTTCCGCCATCACTACGTTGCATCAGCGCGCGACCACAGACGAAGGGAACATCGCCACCAATGCATCCAACATCGCTAAGAACGCGGAGGACATCGCCGCCAACGCCGCGCTGATTTCGGCCAATGCCACGGCCATCAGCAATAACGCCCGGGCCATCAGTGACAATGCCGCCGACATCGTTCAGCTCCGCACCGACCTCAACACCGCCCGGACGGAGATTACCGCAGCTTACCAGCAGGCAATCGGTACGGCCATCAGTACCCTCGACGGCAAACTGAGCGGACAGATTGCGACGGAAGTGTCCACCATCAATGGCCGCATAGACACGGAGGTGGCCACAATCAATACAGCTATTGAGGCCCTGACCGCGCGGGTAACTCAGTGTGAGAAAGATATCAAGAACATCAAGAATACAATCTATTCGATGCAGCAGGAGATAGAGGACCTGCAGGACCAGGTGGCAGCCATTTTAGCGCGCATCCAGTCCATTGCCTTCGTCCCTGCATATTCCGACGGAAAAGTCCCCGTAAGCTATACCGACAACGGGACCCTCACTTCCGGAACGGCGACGCTGGATTTCGAACTGCAGCCGGCCTCCACGGCGACGGAACTTGTAAAGGTCTGGCAGAACGCATTAAAAGTGAAGACCGTTTACACCCTCACGAAATCCGCCCCTGAAACGGTACAACTTACCATCACTCAGGCAACTGCAGAGAATGGTTATCTCACTGTTACCGTCAGTGGCGACGCACTGAAAGAAGATTTCTTCCGGAGCCGTTGCAGCGCCAATGCTGCCCTGGTTGTCTCCGACGGCAACAACGAGCTTGCAAGCGAATATGTCCAGCTTGTCCCTTGGACTACAGATGTCATCAGTTTCGGTGACGATGCCTTCAAGGCCTACTGCGTCCAGAACTTCGACACCAACCAGGACGGAGAAATTTCCGAGGAGGAAGCAGAGGCTGTGACGGACATCAGTGCTTCGATGCTCAATATATCTTCACTGGTAGGGATAGAGTACTTCAGCAATCTCGAAAGCATTGATGTCAGCTTCAACAAACTGACCTCACTTGATCTCTCCCATTCTCCCAAGCTGAAGACAGTGGATGTGTCCGGGAACAAGTTGCAGGCACTTGGCCTCTCCGGCCTGTCCTCGCTCGAGACACTGGAAGCCTCCAACAACAAGTTGACCTCACTTGATGTCAGCGAGTCGCCCTCTCTTGAAACACTGAACTGCAACGGCAACGAAATCGGCGCTTTGAATCTGACGAAAAACAAGCTTCTGAAGACTCTGCAATGCAATTCCAACCATATTCAGTCGCTGAATTTGAAGAACAATACATTGCTTGAGAAACTATATTGCCGAAAGAACGAAATCAACGTTCTTGACGTCACGAAGCTAAGCGGCTTGAAAGAGCTTGACTGCAGCCAGAACAAACTCGCCTCGCTGAATCTATACCAGAATTCCGGCCTTGAGATTCTCTACTGCGCCTCCAACCAACTGAGCAGCCTTGGCATTAACGCAAATACGAAGCTGACCTTCGTCGACTGCCAGGGCAATGCAATCACCGCGCTTGACGTAAGCAAGAATTCATTGCTCGAAACACTCAACTGTGCAGGTAATCAACTCATCCGTCTGGATGTGAGTTTGAACCCGGCACTCGAAACTGTTGTCTGCACCGGCAACCCGTCACTTGCAAAACTGTGGGTCAAGAATGCGGCGCAGGCTGCTGCGCTCTCCGTGACGAAGGATTCCTTCACGCAAATCGCCTACAATGATGGAGGAATCTACATTCCTGACACTAAGCTGAAGGCCTATATGCTTGCCCTCTTTGATGACGATGAAGACGGAGAAATCAGCATCTTGGAAGCCGAGAATGTCCAGAACGTCAACTGCTCCGGGCGCGGAGTCAGCGACCTCACCGGCCTGCAGGACTGCCCGAACTTGAAGTATCTGAATTTCAATGGTAACAATGTCACTACCGTTGAGCTTCCGAACCTGTCGAAACTTGAAACCATCGTCGCATACGGCAATCCGATTGAACGCATCAATGTCAACAACGACACAGCCTTGACAGCCCTTTATCTTCAGGATGTGAGCACGAATGCCCTCAATGGCAACGTCGTCACGATCAATGCCTACGATCAGGCCGCAAGTTTGTCTCTTGCATTTGCCGGAACAGGTTTTACAACTTTGAACCTGATGAAGAGTTCCGTGCTTACTTCATACGACATTGCTGAGAACATCCAGTTGACCAGACTTGTGGCTACAGACAACAGCCAGGTTACAGGAGTAAATGTTTCTACACTCACCGCACTCGAGCATCTGGACCTCCGGCGCTGCGCCCTCACTTCATTGAATGTCGATAATAATATAGACCTGGTCTATCTTGCCTTCACGGACAATGATATTTCGGCTATCAATCTGAATAACAATATTCAACTCGATACTCTTGGGGCTGCCAACAACCAACTGTCGTCCATCGTCCTCACGAACAATGCAGCGCTCACCCAAATTTACTTGCAAGGCAATAATCTTCAGAATGTGAATGTGCGCAAGAACACGGCGTTGAAGATCTTTGATGTGTCAAATAATGCCGGCATTACCGCACTGGCGCTGGGATATAATACACAGCTTGAGGAATTGAAGGCCGCCAATACTTCTCTGACGGACATTGATCTTTCTGATAACCTGGCGATTAAAGTACTGAATCTCAGTGGATGTGCGGGAATTCGAGTTATTGACCTTGCGGTCAATACCGCCTTGGTTGACCTCAATGTCTCCTCCACTTCCCTCGCTACGCTGGATGTGTCCAATAACACGTCTCTCGCCAAGCTGGATATGAATAACGGAATAATTCTAATTTCAACCGGCACTGCACTTAATTCTATTTCTGCACAATGGGCATACATGGATAATATAAAAGTTGTCTTTTTTAGTAATGAGGACAGAGTAAAGGCACTGTCTATAGATGAGACTAAGACGACTTGGGATTATGACGGAACAACCACTGGTGCAACTAGTACTACCGACGGAGTGGCCAACACCAATAAAATTCCCAATTCATCAGCTGCAAAATGGTGTCGGGCAAAGGGAAGTGCGTGGTATCTCCCCGCCAGAGAAGAATTGAAGGCAATATACAACAAAAAATCAACACTTAATACAACATTATCATCAATCGGAGGCACACAGCTTGGAACTGGGGCTTATTGGTCGTCTACCGAGAGTAACTACTACTACGCGTACTTCGTGCGCTTCAATAATGGTACTACGGACTACACCAATAAGGATTACTCTACTTCTGTGCGTGCTGTTCGAGCTCTGTAATAAGCATTATATGTATTGATTATGAATATTTATGATTTCAAGTCTTTCTTGGTGAAAGAAAAGGGTTATCCTGCAGATAAAGTGCGTATATGTCCATATATCTGGGATAACAAGGCGTATAAACGTGTTGAGGTGTTATGCGAAGACCGCCGAAAGGTTCAGTCTTTTGTCCTTATGGATGAAAAGGAGGTTCAAAAGGAAAAAACCTTCCCATTTTACAGGTCATATAGGACAAGCAGGACCAATATCTCTGAGATTATGCCCTTATGTTTTGTGGTAAGCCTTGACGATTCTAATAATCAGTGGGAAGTACGTTATCCTGGTGATTTAAACTTGAAATATGAGAGTTACACTGACATTTTTAACTATGAGAAGGCCGTACATGTTTATACTGGTAGACTGAAAAGACTACCATTTAAAATCCTGTGCAAAAAGATACGTAGCCGAGCTATCATTTCCGCAGTGATACTTGCGACATACCTTGTCGCCTGGATAGTTCTAGCTGCTCTTGATACAAGCTTCCAGTTGCCGTTAACAAGTGAAATGTGCTTGACTTTTGCCTTGATAGTAATTCTGTTGTTCGTGCCGCAGGTTGCTCCCTTTGTCAAATCCTTCTCTTTAGGAAAAGTGGCTGCGGAACTTGATCGTAAATCAAACAACAGTCATGCATAATGTCGCATCTTTTACTGTTTAAACAGCGAATGCTTGCACGAATATGAGAAAGATTAATAATTCATTGAAGGGCATAGCCCTCTTATGTTTGTATATATCTGCGTTCTCTTGTTCAAAAGAGAGGAAAACGGGAAATAGGAAGAAAGGTCTCCACCCTCAAAGAGGCCGCTGAAAAACCCGCATTTTATACAGAAGGACACTTTAGTAAAGCTACATTACAACAGATATTCCAATTTTGGAGACAATTTATATGAAAAGATTCCCCGCCATCATTTTAGCCGCGCTTTCGGCATTTCCGCTTCTATGGACCTGCACCGGGAAAGAGGAAGAAGCTCCCGTCGTTAAGGTTCAAAGCATAACGATAGAACAGAGTGATATGACGCTTACCGAGGGGGAAAGCGTCAACCTGTCTGCCAAAGTCCTGCCGGAAAATGCTGCCGACAAGACAGTTAGTTGGAGTTCTTCAGACGAGAGCGTGGTTATGGTCTCCAGTAATGGGAAGGCTATGGCTCTGTCGCTGGGCAAAGCTATCATAACTGCTAAATCCGGGGACAAATCCGACTTCATCACCATAACGGTTGAAGCAAAGGTCATTCCCGTCACAGGAGTTTCTTTGGATAAAACGCAGATCACCATAAAAGTAGGTGAATCTGAAACACTTACTACTACAATCACCCCAGAAGACGCCACAAACAAGAAGGTATCCTGGACCAGCAGCAATGATAATGTCGCAACCGTCGAAGATGGCAAAGTCATCGGTGTGCAGCCGGGAACCGTGACCATAACAGTTACGACGGAAGATGGAGCCAAGACCGCAGAATGTCCTGTAACGGTAAAATCCAACCTTGCACCTTCAGTTACCGTTGGGGCTGAACATATTTCGGCTTTACAAATTATCTGGTACTGAAGCGCCTTCTGTGACGACTCTGATAGCGACAAATGCAGACGAGGAAAAGAATTACACCGCAACTATTACCGGGTTGGAACCGTCTACGACTTACTCTTATTGGAGTTTTATCCGCCAGAACGGCCAGGACACCTACGGCGAGACCAAGGAGTTCACAACAAAAGACGTTGCTTCACTCCTTGAGACACGGGACGCAAGCGGAGTCGAGGCAACAAAGGCTACGCTTAATGCCAAACTGGACCTTACGGATGTCCAGTACACGAACTTGGCTTACGGTTTCCTCTGGGGTATATCCGAGTCAGCGCTGAACACGGATTTCAAGTGCACGGAGATAAAGGACAATGCCATTGCAGCAACCTTGACAAATCTTTCCCACAAGACCCAGTATTGGTACAAAGCCTATGTAAAACTTGACAGCCAGACCTTCTATGGCGAGGTCAAAACATTTACGACCGATGTTGTTCCTGTGGAAAGCGTATCTCTGGACAAGACGGAATATACCTTCCATACTATCGGCAATACT
>CACZDC010000014.1 GCA_902779785.1 uncultured Bacteroidia bacterium | reverse complement strand
ATGATTTCTTCAACATCAACAGGGTGCTGAGCAATTCGGTGGTCGGCGACTACTCTCTGGAAGAGCGCTCCCTGGATTATCCCGGGGTTTTCGTGAACGGAAGGATGGAGACTATGGACGACGGCTATTTCCCCACCCAGGGCGTCTCGGCGGGGCTTCGCTATGAATTTATGTCCCGCTATTTCGAAAAGGACGCCCCGGCGAAGTTCTTCGGTGTCCTGTCAATGGACGGCAAGATGCCGGTCAGTATGGGCCGTTTCACCCTGATCCCGCAGGGAAGCCTCCGCTTCATATTCGGCGATGACATCCCGATTACCTATGCCAATGTGCTGGGCGGCGACCTCAAAGGACGTTATGTGGACCATCAGATCCCGTTTATGGGCATAGACAATGCGGCTTTCAGGCGCAATTATATGATTGTGGCGAGGATGGACGCAAGAGTCCGCCTTGGGATAAACCATTATGTCACGGGTATTTTCAACTACGAACGGGATTTCTACAATTTCAATCAGTTCGAGGAGGGTGAGAATGTCTATGGTTTCGGGCTCAGTTATGCCTACAACACGGTTGTGGGCCCGCTGAAGGCAAATCTGTCCTGGTCCACGCTGACAAAGAAAGTGGGCTTCTACGTCGCTCTGGGTTTTGATTTCTGATATGGAAGAGAAAAAGGTACTCGAGAGGCTTCAGCGCCAGTGTTCGAAGGCGGAGTACTGCAGCTCGGATGTGCGCCGCAAGGCTCTCAAGGCTATGGAAGGGGATTCCGAGGCTGCCTCCAGGATAGTGGAGGCCCTTGTCAGGGAGCGTTTCGTGGATGACGGACGCTATGCGGCGGCATTCTCCCGCGAGAAGTCTTCGCTTCAAGGCTGGGGGGCGGTCAAAATCCGCTTTATGCTGCGCTCCAAGGGGATTCCGGACGAGATTATTTCCGCAGCCCTGGAAGAAATTGATCCCGGCAAGGCGGAGAGGAAACTGGACAAGCTTGTCTCGGACAAGGCACGTCTGCTTGAGGGCGATCCGCAGAAGAGATTGAAACTGCTGAAATTCGCTCTCGGGCGCGGTTATTCCTATGACGAGGTTGAGAAGGCCATCGACCGCCTCGCTCAGCCGAGAGGGTAGAAAGTCGTCCTCGGTGCATATTTTCCCGGCCAGCTCTTGTCCAGATGACGCCTCACCGTCCTTGCTGACAGCAGTTCGAAATAATTCTCCAAGGCCCTTTTCTGAATGGCCCCTTCCTCTGAGGCGGGGAGCTGGTTGATTTTTACCGCAGCCTCCGCATAGACCGAACAGACGAAGGTTGAAAGCTGCTCATACTCATCCGTATAGGGAGGGACCACGACCTTGCAGCGCTGGATCTGGGCAAACGCAAGGTCGGCCACGGCATCGGCAAGAGCCGCCCTGTCGGAAGCGTCATAGAGGGCTTTCGTATAACGTCCCGAGGCATAGCGCCTCTCCTCGGCCTCCGTCTGAATGGCGGCGGCAGGATCTCCCGGGAAATAGGCTTGATATGAGAAGCTTTTGTCCAATGTGGTTTTCAAGCCGTCAAATATACGAAAAATCTTCTATACTTGTATATCTTGGCCCTTTCGGCGAGTTCGCGGAGGTCCCCTCAGGCGCGGCGCGTGCTTTTTGCGCCGCGCCGGTGCGCTCCCTTTCGCAAGCCTTCGCCCTTGCCACTCGGCGAAGGCGTCAATGATAGTGCCGCAGGATAAGTTGTTGAACGCCTGCAACTTCCTAATAAGTCTCTGTCCCAAACGGAACAAAAACTATATATTAATGTATTGATTATCAGTTTGTTTTGTTGCCGTTTCGCGCCAGCAGTAGCCAGTTTCCGGGCACGGATTTGTTGGTAGTTGCCCCGTCGGGGGTAAAACAACCCTTATTTGCACACGGATAACTCGGAAGTCCCTTCGTCTGCAGCACATAGATTTTTTTTTCGGAAAAAGTACTTATCTTTGCGGGAGTTAAATAGGGTTCCGCTATTCATCGCGCGACTTGGAGCTCACTTCAACTAATATGTTCGGTTTAGATGAGTATTCTATTGGATATTAGAAAGAATGACATATCTTTGATTTTGCTCATTGTTGTCCTGTTACTTCTTGGAGTGCTGCTTTCGAGCTGCTCGCCGAGGGTGACGAGCCAGTTCAGCAGCCAGTACAGCGCGGTTGCGGATACGGTGGACATAATGGTCCTGCCGCTTGGGACGGATATTCCCGATGAGGCGGAAGTGCTTGGAACTGTGAGCATTGGGGATTCAGGATTGACGCCCCCGTCGAAGGGTACATACGAAAAAGTCATTTCGCTTGCCAGACAGGAAGCGCGTTCGGCAGGGGGAAACGCCCTACTGGTCACTCGCCATCAGCTGCCGGACATAATGTATTCGACCCATCGTATGGAGTTTAAAGTGCTGAAAATAGATAAGCCCATATTGTCGGCGCCTTCGGAAAAGGTCTCCTCCCATCCGGATTATGCCGTGTTGTATCTGTATCGTCCCTTCGGCTCAGGTCCATTGGTGAGTTACGACGTGTATCTGGATGACACCAAGGTGTTCCATTCAAGGGTGGGGCACAAGTGTGAGGTCAAGATCCGTTCTTCCCGCGAAATGACCCTTCATGCCGCTACGGAATCGCGGACAGACTACCCTCTGGACATAAAACTTGGCGAAGAATACTACGTTCGCTGCGGCGTTTCCATAGGGATAATAGTTGGCCGTCCGGCATTTGAACAGGTCCTTCCGGGGATCGGGCGCGCCGAATACGATGCAATGCAAGAAAACGATTGATATGAAAAAGATTCTGATTGGAACATTACTTCTTTTCCTGCCCATGGTGATCTGGGCTCAGGATATCGAGACGACCGACACGGAGGTTGAGGCCGAGGTTGAGACTACGGACCCTTTCTCCGCGCCGCCGTCGCCGGGACGTCTTCGCATCGCCATCCACGGTGGCTATGGGTATAGACTTGGAGAACTTCCGCAGGGGATTTCCGAGGATGAGCTGCAGTACCTTAAGAAGATGAAGCGGGGACCATGGGTTGGGGGTGACGTCTCCTGGTTCTTCACTTCCCAGATCGGCGCCGGGCTTCGGGCAAGCAATATGCGCGTCAAGGCGTCGGCATACGGCACTGCGACCTATGAAGACGGGAGTCAGAAAAGCGGTCTCATTTCCAGCCAGGCGGACATTTTTTTCATAGGACCGCAGTTCACCACCCGCCTGATCAGCAAATCCGGGCGTGGTTACATGATTATGAATGCGTCCATGGGTTACGCCAGGATAAGTGAAACGGAAAGGGTTATAGATGAGACCGTAAAGATGACCGGTGGCACCCTTGGATATGCCTTTGACCTGGGCTATGACTTCAGGGTTGCACCGGGGTTGTGGCTTGGCGTGCAGGGCTCAATGGTCAGCGGAAGCGTCGGGGCCGTTAAGATCAAGAGCGGCAGCGTGAACGAAACGAGAGTTCTTGAGCATGACCAGAGGGAGAGCCTGTTCCAGCTCAGCCTCTCGGGCGGTATCCGTTTTAACTTTTAAAAGGGAAGCGATGAGAAAGACCTGTTTGGCAGCCATCCTGTTGTGCATGTCCATGGTGGCATGGGCCCAGGATAAAATCCGGACCGTGACCGGCGAAACGGTGGTGAGGAAGGTTGTGAAGATTGACCGCGTGGACCGTTCGAAACTTCTCCCTGAAGAAGCTCCCAAAAGAAAGTACCTTCGTCTTAAGGGGACCAGGGAGTCCGGCCTTGATACAAAGGTTCCGTTCTCCTACGCGACAAGTGTCCGCTTCAAGGACGGCTGCGAGATGTTTTTCGACAAGCAGGGGCTGCTTTTCGACAAGACTCTCAATCCGGGCTTTGTCAAAGTGGATTCCGGCACCGGAATGCTGCTGGAGGGGGTCTACGAGATGAGCATCGCCGAGACGAAAAGATATTTCGGCGAAGACTTCTACATGGAGAATATACGTCCATACAAAAAGCTTTACAATGCAGGTGCTTTGACTTGTTTCGGCGGCGTCTTGCTGACCTTGCCATGGGGCTCGGACAAACTGCTGCGTGTCATCCGTGATGCCTCCAGGCAGGTTGGAGGGTCACATGTCCCGGTGCTTGACGCTAAGGTACTTAATGCTCTTGCAATATCTGGCGTCATTTGCCTTGCCGGGGGAGTGACGATGGTCATAATCGGCCACAACGGCTGCAAGCGTGCGGCCCTCTCTTTCAGCGGCACCGGCCTGGCTGTCACTTTCTGAGAAAAAGAAAAATCTTCTATATTTGCAGTTATTATGAAGATTGTATTTCTCGATGCCCTGACTATGGGCGAAACTCCGATGGACGAGATTGCCGCCCTCGGAGAGTTTGTGTGTTACAGTTCTTCCACGGCCGAGGAGGCCCGGGAGAGGGTCGCTGACGCGGATGTGGCCATACTCAACAAGGTGGTTGTCGACCAGGCTTTTCTCGACAGCGCACCTCGGCTGAGGCTGATCTGCGAGGCCGGGACCGGGATAAACAACATAGACTCAGTACTTTGCGAGAAGAGGGGGGTGCTGGTTCGCAATGTCGCGGCCTATTCGACCGAGTCGGTGGCGCAGACCACCTGGATGCACATCCTGAACCTTGCCGGGAGGGCCTTCCATTACAATGCCTACGCGCGGGACGGCCGTTATTCGGCTGGCAAGGTCCATACCGACCCGGCCCATCCTTTTACCGAGCTTGCGGGAAAGACCCTCGGGGTCGTCGGTATGGGCGCAATCGGACAGAAGGTCGCCGAGATAGGGGAGGTCTTCGGTATGAAGGTTATATATTATTCTACCTCAGGCACTTCGCATTGCCGGAAGTATCCGTCGGTCGGCATCGGGCAGTTGCTTTCGGACTCGGATGTCGTTTCCATCCACGCGCCTTACAACGAGAGGACGGCGGGACTGATCGACTATGACGGTTTTATTAAGATGAAGCGCAGCGCCTTTCTGGTAAATACCGGCAGGGGAGGCATTGCCGTCGAAGCAGATCTTGCCAGGGCTTTGGACGAGGGACTGATTGCCGGTGCCGGCATCGATGTATTTGTCAGGGAGCCTCTGCCGCTTGACCATCCCTTCCTCAGGATGCAGCACCCAGAACGCCTGCTTCTCAGCCCTCACATCGCCTGGTCCAGCAACGAAGCCCGCGCCCGCCTCGCCCACGAGATGGCCGAAAACATCAAGAGAGGCTGGTAAGGGCGGCTTAAGCGCTGGCCCGTGCCGGGAAATGGCCCTTTGCGGGCACGGATGGGAGGAATGGACGGCAGTGTGGACTTACACCTCCAGCGCGGCGATTTCTTCGGGGGAGAGGCCGGAATACTTGACAACGATCGCAACGTCCATACCGTCCGCCAGCATCGCCTTGGCAATCTCAGCCTTGCCTTGGGCAACTCCCTGGGCAACTTTTCGCTTTCCGATATCATAGCCCGTAAATACTTTGTTTGCTCCGCCCCAGGGAGCATCGTCATCCGTGCCGCCTTCACAACACGCGCATATCGCTTATCCATCCCTTGGGGTACATCCGCAAAGTTATGCAAATTCCGCAACTAATACAACCATCCCTCCAGCGGATTCATCCCGTCCATCGACTCCTTCCGCAGGCGTGGCATCTCGAAGAAGTAAATGTTCAGTTGGTTCCCGTAAAGTTCGTGCGTCGCTTCTTCCCGCATCGCGTAGCGGTATACCAGCTGGTCCGACAGATGCTGATAGGTAAAATCCATAAAACAAAGTACATACACCGGCCTCAAGCGTGTATATTCTTCACTCCGTTTCACCTTCGAGGCGAGCATCGCCGCTCCATAGTAAAACATCCGGTCGCGAAATGAGATCTTCCTTTTCTGCTGGATCTCCACGATGAAGGATTTCCCGGTCCGTCGGTTGTGGCACAGCACATCCATCGTCGCATCCTTGTCTTCCGGCGAGAAGCGGTCAATTTCGTTCGGGTCATAGTCAATCTCGTCGACCTCCTCCGGCAGCACGTCATTCAGCAGCATCTTCAAAATTGCCTCGTCCCGCATCACGTGTTTGAAAGCCCAGTCACATCGCAGGTCCATAAATGTTCCCGACATGATATGCCGGATCAGCAGTTCTTTTTCTTCCTGGGTCAGGCTGCGGAGTTTCTCGAACTCGTTCACGACCGCCTCGAATTGTTGCATTTGTTCTTGTGTCATCTTTGTACTGTTTTAAAGTTAAACATCAAATAACGATGACCACAAAGATTACACAACTTATCCGTTTTATTCGAAAATTAAACGTTTAATTGAAATAGATGCCCCTGAGTACCGTCAGAGGCCGTTTTCTGTCGCGCGCGATATTAAAATATCGCCAATTTTACACGATTTTAAATTTCAGAAGGAGGTCAAATCCGCCACACGGTATACTGAGAGGCCGATTTTAAACTGTTTGCTTTTTGTGAAATTTTTGTAAACACATTGTAGTGTTGTATGTTACTTCTGGTTCACAATAATAAATGAAAGATATAAATGAGCCGTCCTGCGGAGCAGATATGCTTATGCGTTGATTTGCAAAATGATGCGGGCTGAAACAGGCTGCTCTCCGGTATCCACAGAGAGCACACCTTCCGACCAGGTCCATCCCTTGAGTTTTACCTTGTTAAGAGTTACCTTAGAAGGTTTTTGCTCCATCTGAACGCAGAACTTCAATATTCGCGAGGAGGGCATATTCTCAAAGCTTCCTTCCACGGGTTCTACGGTCAGACGGACCTCCTTTCCGGAAGCCGAGCAATGGATATGAGTTCTGGCGATTTGGCCTTTCTCGTATCCGTAACTCTCCGCATCACAGTCATATAGTGTATAATCGCTTTCGCCATCGGGATAAACTTTCAAAGTGACTGTATTCATTGGCTCCGTGCTGATGCAGTCGGAGATGGTTGCAGTCGGAATAATCGCACCGCCTCGAATCATAAGCAAACCGGCCCTGTCGTCGGGGTATGACATATGGACGGTTTCCCCACGGCTACGAATCTTCCGGCCTGTCCAGGCATCTGTCCAGGTTCCCTCCGGAAGGTAAATATCTTCTGTAAAAATACCCACGCACAGGGAAGGTCCGAACATATATTGCTCCCACATATCATCTACGGTGCGGTCGTCAGGGAAGACGAGCGGCATACTGCGCACGACAGGCATCCCCGTCTGCGTACCTTCAATGGCCGACGAATAGATATAGGGAAGCAGTTCGTATCTGAGGCGAATGTAGTTGAGGTAGGTTTCGCGTTCATTCCCGACATAGTAGAAAGGGTGCATCATGGAACACCAGCTGTTAATCTGCAACCAGGGAAGGAACGTGCCGAAATGGAGGCTCTGCATCTCCTCATTTCGGTCTACGAACATTACGTCACAGGACGTGTTCATATAGCCGCTCATCCCGAGGTTGAGCTGGTCGAAGAGCGCAACCTTGCCACCACCGTTGTCCCCGCTGGTGGATGCGCCCCAGTGCTGAGTCCCGCTCCAGCCGCCGCAGTAATGATGCCAGCCCCGCTTGCCTGTGTGTTCGCGGTACATAAGGTTCATCTGCTTGGGCAGCAACACCTGGTTCAAGTTGTGCATCTCTTTGTCAGGCCGGCCGTTGTAATACTTGCGGTACAAATGCTCGTCGAGCGTCCGGGCCGGGTCCAACTTGAACCCTTCGGCCCCCATATCGACGAACTGTTTCAGGTGGTCCATCCAATGCTCTTGCCCGGAATGCTCAGCTCCCGGAAGCGCATCTTCCTCGGCAATAGATAAATCATATTCCTCACAGACCCACAGCCCGAGATGGAACCCCATATCCCGAAGTTTTCCGATGAACAGGGAAGGGTAGTATTTTTTCTCAGGCTTGTTCTGCTTCCAGAAAAACTCCGGAGTGAATTTTTCATAGTTCCAAGTTTTGGCCGTGGAAAAATCATAGTGCTTTGACATCCATTGAGGTTCGAGCCAGAGCACATCGCAGGGCATCCCCATCTCTCGCATCGCTACGGCATCACGAAGAATATCCCATTGATCCTCTTTCATATTTGGCCCGAAACAAAAGCCATAGGCCCACTTTGGAAGCAGATAATTGCGGCCAGTGATTAGAGTATAAGCATTGAGAATCCCCGGCATATCGCCGCCTGCCATCAGGAAGAAATCAGCCTCAGGCTCCGTCGTATAAATGTTGAACCAGTCGGATTCAGTCGACCCGATGTCGAAGTAACTCTTGCGGGTGGAATTGCTGTAGATGCCCCAGCCGCGGGAACTCATCATAAAGGGCATCGGAATTTCGGTCTGCTGGTAGGTAGCCCACATCCTAAGGAGTTCACCACGGTGCTGAATGTGCTCCCTGGAGGTGTTGCCGCCGCCGTAGAAGCGCTCACCATCCTGCATCGCGATGCGGATGACACAACTCTTGTCGGGATCTCCCGCCTCCGTCTTGTCCTTTTCGGAGAGGGTGCCGTCGTCATCACCTATAATCGGGCTGTTGCGTTGAACATACAGGTCACCGTATTTCGACATAATTGCCTCGCTGAGTTTATGGCTGAGCCTGCTCCCGGCCGGCGCAAAGGAAACTGGTCCGGCTATGACGGCGCCGGAAGTATCCAGCAGGGTGACGGAGCCGTCAGTCTTGTCGATGCTCAGCGAATGCGTCCCAGTTTGGATGAACAACGTTTTCTCACGGTTCAGGGATATGCATTCCGGACCTTCCCAATCGGTTTTGAGAATGCCATAGCGCTCCGTCAGTGTCTCCGGGAATGCCCCGGAGGGAGAGATACGGATACGGAAGATATTGTCAGCGCAGGCCGTTGCCTGCAGGGTTTCCCCACCAGGCAGATTGACCGTCCAGGAAGGCTGCGCCGCAGCCTCAAATGTCAGAAATAACCCTGCCAATGCAGAGAAAAGGAGCTTTTTCATTTTATTCTTTCAGATCGTTCCAGTTATCGGTACGGAAGGGGAGGGCGGGAATACCGTAAGCATTGAAGAGGGTTCCTGTACTCCAATTCCGGAAACAGTATCGCACGGCCACCGGAGCACTGACCTCCTCGGAAGTGACCGTAACGATGTTCTTGTCGGCTTTGGCTGTGGCAGGATGGAATACCCTGTCCTCCCCGGCGAGTTCAAATCCGTCCAGCGGTGTCATCCTCGGCGAAAGCCCGAGTTTATCCGTATCAAAGGCTACCAGCGCCTCCGCCCCCTTGAATTCCACGCTCTTGTATGAAGGAGCCACTGGATTAATCCCTTCCAGGCCGTAATCGTTGACAAGGGCGAGATAAGCCAGGCGGTTGCCCACTTCCATTTTCTTGGGAGGATGGATGGTATAATATGATCCGAGATCAACCGTGGGAGCCATCCCGCTGTGAGGAATCAGTTCGAGGGTCTTCTGCTGTGCCTCATAGAAATATCCGGAAGTGAAGAGGCGCGCATATTGGGAATAGGGATATGGTGCGATCTGCACGAAATAGAAGGGTGCGTCAGGATTCTGGAACAGTTCCCGCATCATTTTTACATAGGCGGTCTGCAGGCGGACATACTGTTCGGGCCGGCCACGGTTGGTCTCGCCCTGATACCATAGCATCCCCTTGAATGTGAATGGAATAAGGGGAGCGACCATTCCGTTGAACAGAATACAGCAGTTGCTGCCGACTTTGCGGTCAGCAAGATCACCTGCATCAAGGAAAGACGTGTCGAATTCACCGGCGAAGTCCTTCTCGATAAGATCTCTGGTAAGCCAGGCTTCAATGGCGGAGCCGCCCCAGTCGGCAATGAGCAGTCCGATCGGAATATCCAGAATCTCCTGCATCTTGCAGGCGAAGAAATAGGCCGTGGCACTGGTCTTGGCCACGATACCCGGGGTATTCTCTTTCCAGGATCCCTCAGAGACCTTAAGCGGAACGGCGGCTTTTTTGTTGGGAATGTTGCAGATCCGGATGGGAACCTTGGGACTGGCTTTCAGGATATAATCTACGCCGTGCTCCACGGGCTGCCCTTCAAAGCCTTTCAGGGGCATTTCCATATTGGATTGTCCGCTGCAGAACCACACTTCGCCGATCAAGACGTTGTGCAGGGTGCATTTCTCGCCATCACTGACGGTAATCTCATACGGTCCTCCGGCCGCCGGGGTGGCGATGCGGGTGAACCATTTCCCTTCTGCATCGGGCGTGACGACTGTCTTCTTCTTGGACCACGTGGCGGTGACGGTCACCTTCTTTCCGGTGGCGGTTCCCCAGATTGCAACATTCTCCTTCTGCTGCAGCACCATATTGTCGCTGAATATGGAGGGCAGATCCACCTTTGCCTGCAGCGACGCTGCTGCGAACAGTGCAAGCGTAACGAGGACTACTCTTTTCATTTACAGAATTTTTCGTTGAACAGTTTCATCCCGCGTCGGTTACCACGGAGCCTGATCGGCTCCTCAACGGTCTGGGATTGGATCTCAGCCTCATTGTCATCGTGTATCCGGTCCAGATGGTCGGGATATTTATAAATCAGGCTGTCGGTGGGGCGGGCGTGATAGCGGCACAGCCATCCGTGCGGGATTCTCCAGATGTTATTCTCCATCGTCCAGCGAGGATACCAGGCATTGAAGAGCCGGAGCCCGCAGTCCTTCGTGCGGTAGAAGCGGTTGCCCCGGATGATGAATCCGTCGGTCTCCGCAGTCGTGTCATAGAACATAAGATGTCCGGCATTCGGATTCCAGCGCTGCTTATGTCCCCAGCCGTAACCAGCGTCCCGGCAGACATTGTTTTCGAATACGATGTTCTCAGTGCGGGCGCCGTCTCCCTGTTGCCAATACTCGTAAGAATATTCGCAGTTCCAGATCTCGTTGTTCCTGTAGGTGATGTTTTTCTGGACGGCACCCACGACATTGGACTGGTTGGTGAGGCCTGCATCCCAGCATTCCCAGACACGGCAGTTCTCGACGAGGATATCCGATGCGTTGCCCCAGAATTCGATACCGTTGCCATAGCGCACCCCGCGGCCGCCATCATCGTAGTACAGGGTACTTCCGCCGATCCAGCTGATGTCACAGTTTCGGATTACTATATGGGACACATTGCCGCCGGCAATACCGTGGGCGGCACCGTAACGGAGTGACAGACCATCGTAAACGATGTCGTGACAATTCCCTTCGAGGATGATATGCTGTTTCTCGGCCAGTTCGATGGAAGAAAAACGTTTCCCGGGGTTACGATGGCTCACAAGATATACGGCTTTGTCTGCCTCTACCCAGCAGAAGCTCCGGTCGCGGCCCTGAAGCAGCTCCGGCTTGTCCACTTTGCGGGCACAGCCCTTGGCTCCGTGGTTGAAAATGATATTGCCCAGCTCAAGACGGGAAGGTTTCTCGCATTTCCATAGTTTCTTTTCCACTTTTACCCAGTCTTTCGGGGAAGATGCGTCCCAAGAAGGCTCGATTACAGGCTTGGAGCCGCTTCCGAAGCAGGTATATACCACAGCCTCACCCGGCCTTCCGGACTGGGCTTCAAGATGACCGCGAAAGATATCTCCGCAGCGGAAACGCACCGTGTCGGCATAGCCCAGCAACGTCGAATTTACTTTTTCGAGGGAACGCCAGGCCGAATCCGGATGGAGGCCATCGGCCTCATCGTTCCCATCCTCAGATACGTAATAGTTCCTCCCTCCGAAAGTCCTTTCCGCATTGGTGAGAAGTTGTCGCCAGGCGCTGGGAGTGTTTATCTTCCATCCTTCCGCTTTTGCTTTCCCTATCACCTCGGATATATTGGCCGGATTGGCATCGACCACGGAAACCCCGGGGATGATGCCGATCTTGCTCACAAGTTCATTGTTCTTCCATTTGACCTTGGTGAGCGCCTCTTTCATCTCGGGCGTATCGTTCCGGAGAATCGTCCGTTCCATCGTAAATTGGATGTCGGCCTTCTCGAAAGCATCTACCGCAGCAACGACCGCGGCAGGGTCTTCGGAAGTAAAGCGTATGACAATCTGCCTTGGAGCCTGAGCCCCGGCATAAAGATATACTGTCAGCGAAGCGAGAACTAGCAAGATGCGTTTCATGGTCTTACAAAGATACGCCAAATTTGTAAATACAGGTATGGGTGTAGGTCTCTCCAGGACGGAGGACCGTATTGGGGAAGGCCGGATGGTGGATGGCGTCTGGCCAGGCCTGGGTCTCCAGGGCGAGGGCGCAGCGGTGCCCGATTGTCTGACCGCCCTTGCCGGCGTAACTTCCATCAAAGAAATTGCCGCTGTAGAACTGCAGACCACTCTGGTCTGTCCAGACTTCTATCCTGCGCCCGGATACGGGCTCATAGAGCGTGGCGGCCCGTCGAATGCCCTTTCCCTCGTAGAGGCACCAGTTATGGTCGTAACCGCCGGCGCGCAGGAGCTGTTCGTCGTCGTTACCGATATCCTGTCCGATACGCTTGGGAAGTCGGAAATCGTGCGGCGTCCCTGCTACGGCGCGGATTTCACCCGTCGGAATGAGTTTGTCATCCGTCGGAATGAAACGGTCCGCCTCAATCTGGAGAATATGGTCCAGAATGGGCTTTGAAGCATCTCCGGTCAGGTTGAAGAACGTATGATGAGAGAGGTTGCACAGCGTCGGGGCATCGGTCCCGGCCTTGTATTCCACCTTGAAGGCATGATCTTCCGTCAGGGAGTATTTCAATTCGATATCCAGATTACCAGGCCAGCCGTCGCTGCCGGCAGGATCCCGCAGTGTAAGCGTGATGGAATCTTCCGTGCGGGCGACGACTTTCCACAGCACCCTGTCGATGCCTGTAAAACCGCCGTGCAGCGTGTTGCCGTGATCATTCCGGGCAGTATGGCACTTCTTCCCGTCTAAAGTGAAAGATCCGCCTCCGAGGCGGTTCGCCAGCCTGCCTACGGCGGCACCGAAGAAGCGTTCGCCCGGGCAGTCCAGGTATTCCTGGAGCGTGGCGTATCCCACACATATATCATCAAGCCGGCCTTTCCGGTCCGGCACCCGCAGGGATACAACGCGTGCCCCGTAATCCGTGACAGCCATCGTGAGGCCGCCGCCCTTAATCTCAAAAACAGAAGGTCTTGTCATTTGCTTATCTTTTCGTAATAGGGAAGTCTCTCGATGGGAATATCTTTCAAATCCAATATCCTGGGCCCTTTCCACGTCTTGCCCAGATCATCTTTCCAGCGTCCGGCGGGAAGATAAATAATCTTGCTGTCATCTTCGTTCGTGACCGGCGCTATAAGGTACTTCGGCCCCAGCATGAACTGCTGGGTTACGTTCTCATACCCGCAGTTCGGGAATTCGTACTCCATGCTGCGCATAATGGGTTCGCCTGTGGCCGATGCATGGTGCACCTGCTCCATGATGTATGGGCCGAATTCTACATGGAGAGAGGCATACTTACGGCAGATCTCGCACTCCTCGGGAGTAAGAACCCGCCAGGGAGCTGCGCTGAACTGCATCATAGGCGTGAGTGCCTGGACCTGGCAGGAGCGAATGAACAGCTTGTGCGAGAAGCTCTTCCCGGGGTAGAAGCAGGAGGAGAGACCGCCGCCAATCATATCGGCGAACACATAGGGCTGGCCGCAGAGCCCCGCAACCAGCATATCAGGAACGATGGTCGCGAGCTCCTCCCAACTGTGGCCCACATCGTGCAGGCGCACTACCAGCGGCAGGCCGCCGGCCTTGAAGCCCGCGCGGTATTCGTTATAAGGGAACTCCAGGCCCACCAGATTGAAGGCGTGGCCGAAGTCGGCCGGTTCCATCCAAGGCTCGCTGAAGAGGGCATTCTCCCGGAAATACTCCGGGTCTCCGCCGTCGAACTTGAAGCCGTCGAAGTGGAAGCGCTCGGCCATGGCCTTCAGTTCATCCGTGAACTTTTTGCGCACGGCAGGAGCGGTAAGGTCCATGGTGACGCTGATTCCGCTCCACCACCATACCAGGGCCGCTTCATTGGGCTTATCCTTGCGGCGCACCAGGATGTTCTGGCCGCCAGGACGGTAGTTCACATATTCGGGACGGCTGTCGGGGGTGAGGAAATAGGAGCACCAGAGTATACCTTTGTACCCATAGTCGTGAATCTTGTCAAAGAGCTTTGTGGCATCGGGGAAGGTGTCAGGATTGAAGTCCCGGCAGCCATGATAGCGCTGCCAGCCGCCGTCTATCATTACCACCCCGCAAGGGAAGCCGCTCTCGTGAAGTGCATCTACGAATTTCTCGGCATTTTCCTGATTGATACCCAGTACCACAGTCTCAATCCAGTTGTTGAACTGGGGGTAGGTGAACATCAGCTCGGCCGGTTCTCTTCCGTCGAAGGGGAAATGCTTACTGCAGGCCTCCAGATAGGCCTCTTTCAGCGTTTTTCCGGCAGTCACCGGGGCGAGCGGCTCGTATTTGGAAACAAGGTGCAGGACCCCTTCCCGGAACTCGAAGGCGAAAGGACGATCGCTCCAGACGTAGCGGCCTTTATTGGACAACAGGAGCGGAGCCGAGAAGCCCTTGGAGCCGTGCAGGCCCAGGTCATAGTTTCATTGCGCACACCCGTTTCAATTTCCTGCCATGGAAGACGTTGCTGGTTGGTGTCGAAATTGTAGAACGGCTGCACATAGCCTTTTTCAATGACGGCGCCCCACCAGTATTCGCCTGGAAGCGGTTCCACCGTGGCGGTATAGGGCTGAGCCGCCAGTTCAAGCGGCAGCAGGATGGTGGCTATAATCCAAAGATGCTTCATTTCGTTACCAGATTAACAGTGGTTTTCAAGGAAGGGGTAGTCAATTTCACTCGCACCGCTCCGGCTTCGTCCCGTTTGCTGCGCAGGATTAGCTGCATAAACCCGCCCTTCATTTTCTTTGTGGTCACGTTGTAGAACAGTTCGTCGGTATAGTGGTCGCCGTTATCCAGCGCCACGAACGTCGCGGGACCTTCCAGGGAGAAACTCAAGCTTTCGTCGAAATCAGGAACTACACGGCCCTTGCGGTCCACAGCGTACACTTTCAGGTATTGCAGGTCCAGTCCGTCGGCCTGCCAGGAATCCGGCGTTTCGGGAACTACCTGCAGTTTCACGGCCTTACCGGCCGTCTCGATCTGATGACGGGCCCATAGTTTCCCGTTCTTGTACCCGACGGCCTCAACCTTCCCGGGGACATAGGACACATTGTCCCACAACACCACGTTCGGCCGGCCCACCTCTGTTTCATTGTTGGGGTTACGGCCAAGGCTCCTGCCGTTGACAATCAACTCCACCTCGTCGGCATTGGAGAAGACCGCCACAGCCTGGCTGGAGCCCTTTTCATGATTCCAGCTGGAAGTATATCGCTGGTTCCCCACGATGATGTCGTTCCATTCCTCAGCCTCTGGAGCGCCGTCCACCACGCCGATACGCACGATGGGCTCTTCCGGACAGAACCCGCTCTTGATGAGCCAGGCCTGGGGGTAAGGCTCCAGAGTGTGACTAAAGAAACTGTGGTCCCAGCCTTTCTTGGGCCAGCCGTTGGACTCGCCCCAGTATTCCACGGCACCCCAGTAGGCGATGCCCACCATCTTGTCCCGGTCCATCCCGAAATAAGGCGAGAGGAACTCGCGGACGGTGGCCTCACTCTGGTAGATAATCAGGTCCGGATTGCACTCCAGGAACTGCCTGTAGAAACGCCAGTAATAGTTAAAGGATGCGATTTCCGTTGCGGCGGAAAGTTCCGGGGGCTCCTTGACCAGATCGGCTTCCTTGTCCCAGAACACCAGGCCGCCGGCCTTGCCGGGAGAAAGGGCCACCGTAGTCACACGCGTAGGGTCGTAGCGCTTGACCATCACGTCGAAGATACGATATGTGGTCACGCCCCAGTCCCCGGTGGGATAACCGCACATATTCTCGCGCACTTGCAGTTCATTGCCCAGGCTCCAAAGAATCACGGAGGGGCAGTTGCGGTCGCGCTTGACCCAGGCGGGAATCATCTTGGGCCAGTAATCGGAGAAGGGAAGGCGTCCGCCCCAGAAGATGTCGTCGGCCCATTTGTCTATCAGTTCATCCACGATCAGGATGCCCATCCTGTCGGCGATGCGGGTAAAACTCCGGCTGTAAGGGTTGTGCGAACAGCGCACCGAATTGTAGCCGAATTCCTTGAGCGTACGGAACAGCCGCTCTATGCCAGTGTCGAAGGCGGCGGCTCCCAGAGCGCCCATATCATGATGGTTGGCCACTCCCTTGAGGAAAACCTTCTCCCCGTTGAGCAGGAAGCCCTGCTCCTTCGTGAACTCGATTTTGCGAATGCCGAAGTTTTCGCGAACGCGGTCCACCAGGAGGCCGTCGGCCCAGACTTCTACTTCCGCCTCATAGAGGGACGGGCTCTCCAGCGACCAGAGGGCCGGATTCGCAAGGGCGACCTCCGGCAGCGGAACCTCGATGGCGACAGCTTTGGATATCTTGTCACTGTGGGTGCGGGATTCCTCTACCACCAGCCCTTCGGGGGATATAAAGCGAGCCTTGAGGTCGATGTCGTGGCCGAAATGGCCCTCCAGTTCCACCTGGACGGCAATTGTCGCACGGGAAGGGCTCACCTGTGGGGTAGTTATGAAAACGCCGTCACGGACGACATGGGTGGGGTTTTTAACCACAAGGTATACGTCCCGGAAGATGCCTGCGCCGGTGTACCAGCGGGAAGACTTCACGGCTACACCCGTGGAAGCGTAAACGGCCACCACATTGGGCTTGTCGTAGTCCAGATAGCGGCTGATTTCCGGAGCATAGCCGATGTAACCATACTCGCCGGAGCCTACCTTATGCCCGTTCACATAGACATCGCTCACGTACATGATTCCGTCGAAGTCCAGGTAGACTTTCTTCCCCTGCCAGCATGAATCGGCCCTGAACTCCTTCCGATACCAGCCTTCGCAGGAGGGTTTGAAGTCGTTAGCCGATGAACGCAGCGTGCCGTCCCAGGACAGTTCAAAGCGGAAGTCGTGCGGGAGGTCCAGCTGCCGCCAGGAGCTGTCATCCAGGGCGGGATCCTGGGCCCCTTCGCAGGCGCCCAGGCGGAACTTCCAGTCAAAGTTGAAGAGCGTCCTGCTTTGCGCCTCGAAGGCCGCGAAATCACTGTTCTGCGCGGTCTCAGGCCCTTGCCTCCGGCCATACTGGGCATTCGCCGGCAGGAAGCAAAGCGTCAAGGCTAAAAGCAGGAAAAAGCGTTTCATTTTGTCTGGATCAGAATATGGTTCAGGTAAAGCTCCACGGCGCGGGCCATTTCCACGGCCGAGCCACGCGGACCGAACTTCCGGGCCCCGTGTTCGAGGGTGGCCGCCGGAATGCCGCAGTCCTTCCAGATGCCTGAGGAGATGGATTTCCAGGCCGTGCCGCGTTTATAATCACCGTCGTGGTTCTCACGCCACTCCTTGGAAGAGGATGGATACTCCCGCTTGGGGCCCATAAAGGCTTTTAGCAGGTCCTTTCCCTCCCATAGGACTTTCCCGGGGATATTCCTGTCGTAAAGGTAGTTGTTCACAGCCACCATCCTGTCCGAAATCTCCGCCGGCATTTCATCGGCATAGGGCAGCAGGTAAGCGCCCCAGCCGGGAATGCCTTCGGGGTCGGTGTGCAGGTCCAGGGCGATTTGAATTTCCCCGCTATCGTAGCGGGCAAGAAGAGCCTTGATGTTGCGCACCTCCTGCGAGCGCTGGTCAAACCAGTCCCGGTTCAGGTTGATATTGGCGGAATTATTGGGCTTATAAGTCCACTCGCTGGCGTCGTACACGTTCACCAAGGGCACAACGATGAAACGGACGCTGTCCCGCAGATAGCGCAGATGTTCTTCCCCCTTGGGAATGTCGGCAATCATGCGCATAAAAAGCGCCGCGGCAAGATAGCTCTCGAACTCGTTGCGCCCGTGCACGCCGGCCTGCAGATAGACTGTCTTCTTATAATTTGCGGGTGTAAAGCTATAGCACCACTGAGTGTATTTACCGGAATCGTCCACGCCGATAGGCTCGCGGGTAATGTAATCCGGATACTTCGCACGAAGGGGTTCGTAGTATTTGTCCAGGAAGGCGTCACTGCCGATGTGCCTGTCCCCAAGCACATTGAAAAGATAAGCCGGACCGGGAGCAAACTCCTTCCCTGTATCCATGAACACGAAACCGGCGTCCTGGAGTTCCTGAATCGGAGCGACGGGGGCGCAGCGGCGCTTCACCGGCCAGGACTGCGGCTTCTTCAGGCGGGCCGCAGCAGTAGCTCGGATGTCCTCCACACTGGCCCCAAAAAGGAACTCGTACTTGCCGGCAGCCGTTTCCCAGGCCGATGTGGCCTCATTGTAGGAAGCCAGGTCATACGGGCTCAGCCGCAGGACCAGGGTCTCTTTCTTGCCGGGAGCGAGCAGGCCCGTCTTGGCGAAAGCCTTAAGTTCCCGGACAGGTTTTTCCAAGCCTCCGGAAGGGGCGCTCACATAGAGCTGGACCACTTCGCGGCCGGGGACGGAGCCGGTATTCTTCACGGTAATCCGCGCCTCGATGATGCCGGAGCGGACCTTTACCCTGGGTTTGGAGTAGGCAAACGAGGTATAGCTGAGTCCGTATCCGAAGGGATAGGAAACGGTTTTACCCACCGTGGAATAATAACGGTAGCCTACGTAAATTCCTTCCTCGTAATTGACGAAAGGCTTGATGGAGGCGCTGTCGGAGGGGAAATTGGCCGATGAAGGGTCGTCCCAGTAATCTACCGGGAAGGTCATCGGGAGTTTCCCGGAAGGATTCACCTTGCCGGAGAGGACATCGGCCACGGCATAAGCGCCGTCACGGCCCGGGGCCCACGGAAGCAGGATGGCGGCGGGAAGCTCCTTCCAGGAGGCGGTCTCCACCACGCCGCAGATATTAAGCACCACCACCACTTTCCGGTAGGTGGCACAGGCCTGCTCCAGGAGCGGGCGTTCCTTTTCCGACAGGCAGAAGTCGTCCGGGATCACGCGGTCTTTCGCTTCCCCGGCCCGGCGGCCGATGGTGACGACGGCCACATCGGCCTCTTGAGAAATCTCAAAACCAGCCTTTTTCAGGGCCGATTCGAGGCTCGTCACCCCGCCCTTGGCGATAGCGCCGGAGCCGGTGCCGCCCGCCACAAAACCTTTCTCGGAAAGGTCCAGGACGGCGATTTTTCCACCGGCCTTAAGGGGAAGGATCCCGTCGTTTTTCAGCAGGATCATTCCTTCCGTAGCGGCATGGATGGAGAGCTTCGCGTGTCCCTCCAGGTCCGGAGCGCCGGAGCCCGGCTGCCCCAGGAAAGCGGGCGTCTTCACGATGTATTCCAGGACACGGCGGGCGTTGCGGTCTATATCGGCCACGTCCAGTTTCCCGTACTTTACGGCCGTCAGGATGTTCCGGATTTCGCCGTCGTAGCCCGGTTCCATCAGGTCGTTCCCAGCCTGGACCGCCTTCACGGTGCCGGCCTTGAAGCCCCAGTCGGTCATCACCAGGCCGTCGAAGCCCCACTCTTCCCGGAGGATGCCGGTGAGCAGTTCCTCCTTCTGCTGGGTGTAGTCTCCGTTGATCTGGTTGTAGGAAGCCATCACCGCCCAGGGAGCAGACTCCTTCACGGCGATTTCAAAGCCTTTGAGATAGATTTCCCGAAGGGCGCGCTCCCCGATCCGGACGTCCAGCGTGGTACGGAGCGACTCCTGGTTGTTGGCAGCGAAATGCTTGACGGTAGCCCCCACGCCGTGGGACTGGACGCCTTTAACATAGGCCGATGCCATCTTGCCGCTAAGCAGCGGATCCTCCGAGAAATACTCGAAATTCCGGCCGCAGAGCGGATTCCGGTGGATGTTCAGGCCGGGAGCCAGCAGAAGCCCTACGTCGTAGGCGCGCGCCTCATCTCCCATCGCCGATGCCACTTCCTCCACCAGGGACGTATCCCAGGACGAGGCGAGCAGCGTCCCGATCGTAAAACCGGTACAGGGATGGTTCACGCGGACGCCAGCGGGGCCGTCGGCAAGATAAGTCAACGGGATGCCGTAGCGCTCGAAAGCACGGGTGCTGCCGGCAGGAAGGCCTTTAGCCCTTCCCGGGAACTCTTTTCCGCCGCCCACCAGCAGGGCGACCTTCTCCTCCAGGCTCATGGCGGAGAGGACTTCGTCGATATTGTCGGGACGAAGCAGCGGCTGCGCCGCAGCTGAGATAGCCGCAGCGCAAGCTGTCAATATCAATAAGTATTTCTTCATTACTGGCTGTTATAATCTGTCCAAGCCTGGATAAGAGCGTCTTTAACCTTCGGGTAAGTCCAGGCGCCGGTAGAACGGTGATTTCCTTCCTGCGGTGTGTACCAGAACATAGGGCAGACGCCGATCTTCAAGGCTTCCTTCGTATAGTAATAGGCGTGTTCGGCCCGTTCCTCCTGGGATTTCTTGACCCGCCACGAACCGCTTTGCTGATATTCGGCATCTTTCGCCTGGCGCTCGGACGGGGCGCCGTATTCCCCTATGATGCAGGGGTATCCCTTGTCGACAATCAACCGCTTGATGGTGCTGAGGGCCGATTGGATCTCGGTGTAATCCTGGGAATCTCCAAAAGTGTCTTTGGGAGTGGTGGGATTGTAACCGCAGAAGGCAGTCGGAGCGTAGTTGTGCACCTGCCATATCAGATGGCCTGAGCGTAGGTCAGAGGGCATTACGAAGGCGTTGAGCGGCCGGTCCGAAACGGAGCAGCTGTACGAACTGACCACCAGGTTGCGGGTGGTGTTGTTCCCGCCGGTCTTTCGCACGGTATTCACGAAATCCTGGTTGAGATTGTTGGCCGCCGTGATGTCGTCGGCATTCTTGGGGAAGGTCCAGGTGCCGCTGGCATCCGTGATTTCGTTATAACTCTCAAACAGCAGCCGCTGGTCATAATCCTTGAAACGGGCGGCAATCTGCTGCCAGATTTCCTTGTAAGCCTTGGAGATCTTGTCGTAATTCTTGATATCGGCAAAGATCCATTGCCCTCCCTGAGCCTCGTGGGCATGGGCGTCGTGATGCATATTGATGATGCAGTACAGGTTGGCCTTCTGGCAGTAATTCACGACCTCCTCAATGCGGTCCAGCCACACCTTGTCGATGGTGTTGGCCGTATAGACGTCATCCATATGCATCCACCAGGTGATGGGGATGCGCACGCTCTTGAAACCGGCAGTGGCAAAGGAGTCCATTGTCGCCTGCGTCGAGGGCCCGGCACCATTCTGTTTTTCGTAGAAAGCGGGATTGTTGCGGTCAGCACTGGGGGCACTATCCTTCCAGAGGACTTCGAAACTGCCGGACAAATTCACGCCCACGCCCATATGCTTCACGGCCTCAGAGGCTTTCTCGAATTCTTCGACGTTGGGGTCGAAGAGGTCCTCCGCATCTTTATCAAGAACACCGATGGCCGTAATAGTACCGGAAGAAGCGGCTAAATTGCCGGAATATGTGCCGGAAGCGACGGTCTGCCCTTCTTCATTGAGAAGGTCGACATTGAAGCTGACGGCCTCATTCCCCGGAACAAGCGGGATATAGAACGGGCCGCTGCCGGAGATACTCACCTCGATGAGGTCCGTCGTCTTGTTAATGTTAACCCCGGCTCCGCCGAAATCGTAGGTCAGTGTCTTCGGGAAGATGGACTTATTGGAAGAAATGCGCACCGTCGCAACATAGCCGCGCTGCAGGGTGAATTCTCCGACGCCGACAATGGGAGAGAGAGTAAGGACCGAAGAGCCTTTGGCGGCCTCCCCGACGGGCATGGCGGATCCGCCCAGCGTACCATCATAGACAACGGTAATCGTTTCAGTCTTTTTAAAGCGGATACGGCCCTGGGAGGCGTGGATTGCATAAATAGTCTTGGCAGCGGGGTCGGCCGATTTGTACGTGGCGCTGAGCGTTTTTCCGTCGGCGGAAATATCGCCTGAGGCAGCCTTGAACTGATAGCCGGGCTTGGTGGAAGCGTCATCGCTGAAATAGACGATATCATCTGCAGCCCAAGTAGCGGTGTGTCCGCCTATGGCGGCCATCCTGACCTGGACATTGAGATCATCATACGTGGCGGCGGGGCCTTTTTCGCCCTGACAGGCAACAAAGAGCGCGGCCAGCGCCGCAATCGGAATCAATCTTCTCATTGTATGGCAATATAATCGTTATAAGCGTCAATCATGGCATCCCTGACATTCGGGTACTTCCAAACTCCGTCCGAGCGCTCTGCGTTATTCAATGGGTTGTACCATATGATGGGCACGACCTTGTGTTGCAGGCATAGTTTCGTCATATAACCTGCGTGGATGGCACGGTCATCTTCGCTGCGACCCTCGCGGGGGCAGGCCCCGAACTCACCCATAACCACGGGATATCCTTTTGCCAGGAACACCCGGTCCAGAGGTTCGAAGACCGCCTCCATCGATGCAAAATCTCCTTCGATGAGATTATTGCGGCTTGTAGCCTGCTGCGAGCAAAACTCGCTGGGAGCATAAGAATGGACTTGGACGAACAGATGGCCGGCAGCAACATCTTTGGGCATCTTGAAGGCCTCCACGGCACGTGTGGTAGCCGTGGTGGCGTAGGTACTGACGATAAGGTTGCGGGTAGAGTTCTTCCCGCCCGTCCGGCGCACCGCATTCACGAAGTCCTGGCACAGCTGATTGCACACGTCGATGGACGAGGACTGTTTGGGATAGGTCCAGGTATTGGCTCCGTCAAGCATCTCATTGTATCCCTCGAACAGGAGTTTGTAGTCGTGGTTTTTGAAGCGCTCTGCAATCTGTGTCCATATATTGACGAGACCGGCGCTGGTGGTTTCGTAATGCTCTATGTCAGAGATGCACCATACACCGATAATTGTCCCGGCATCATGGTGCAGGTTGATGATTACGTACAGGCCTGCGTTCAAGGCCAGGTCCACGACCTCTTCCACCCGGTCCAGCCACGGCTTGTCGATAGCGCCGGTGATGCTGTCCATATGCAGGTGCCAGGTGACGGGAACTCGGACGCACTTGTAGCCCGCATCGGCAATGGTCTGCATGGTCTTGGTCGTAATGAGGCCATAGCCTCCGGCCTTCTCATAATAGGAGGGATCATCCCGCTGGGGTTTGGTGATAAGGCTCTCCCAGCAGTGTTCCAATCCGGTCAGGTTCATGCCCACTCCCATTCCGGACACGGCCTGGACGGCCACCTCGGACTGCGGTATGCTCGGATCCGGTAGCGGAATGTCCGAGCTTTCAAGCACGCAGGTTTCAATGTTACCCAGATTGAGCATGTCGCCTGCGGAACAATCCCATTCGACAGTGCCGCGCTTGGTGCCCAGAACAGTGCCGGAGGCATCCTTCCACTCCAGTTTGAGGGTGATGGCCGTAAAGCCGGAAATCACCGGTATGTAGAACTCTCCTGTCCGGCTCACGGAAACCGTTACCGACTGTTTCCGGGTCGTAAAATCGAGCTTTTGCCGGGCCAGGTCCATGGTGGCCTTGCCCGGAAACACTGATTCCGAACTAAAGAAGGAGACCTTCCGTATGTCCGGATTCGCCACAGAGAAGCGCAGCACGGCGCCGATAGGGTCTAACTTGACCGAACCGCCGGAAACTGTCCCCTGCCCAGTGGCAAGGGCGGCATCGGGAGCCGAGCCGTCGTAGGCGGGATTGATGATGGCGACGCCCCCCGAGAAGGAGGCTTTTCCACGCACGAAAGTGATCTTGTTGGCCGATTCATCCACCTGCGCCGCAACACGCCCGCCGGAGACGGTGGCCTCAGTGGCGCTTTTTACGCCTGAGACCACCAGAATCTTTTCCCCCGCCGCCAAGGAAATACTCGAGGGGATGGACGACTCCATCCCCAGGAAAGTCATGTTGTACGGGTCCTGAGAGAGCGTGAAATTCCGCTGCACCATATTGCCGGCGTCCTCCTTTCCGTTCCCGCAGGAAGCAAGGAGGGCAACGAAAGCGCACAGTAGGAAGATCTTTCTCATTTCACTACTATTTCATACCAGAATGTCTGATAGTCTGGCCCGGTCTGGAGCAGAGCGTCCCCACCGTCGGCCGTGACGGGAATCATGGTTTTACGGAAGCCGTCCACATCCAGGGCGAAGAACTGCACTCTGCCGGCGAGTCCCTTCAGACGGAGCTGCGCGGGCACCCCTTCGCAGAGGATAGGAGCCACTCCGACCTTGCCGCCGTCAGCCTCACTGGCCGATATGCGCTTACCCTGCGCAAGCGTTACAATTACCTCATCAGTATTGCGGCATTGTCCGGTGACCGCCAGCAGCCAGCTGCCTTTTGCCAGTTTACCGCCAGGCTGCAGTTTTCCGGGCGCCTTGCAGGTAAGGGTTAGGGTAAGCCAGTCTTTCTGGGTTTCACCGGGGGTAAGCGTAAGGCCCTTGTATTCGAAACTACGGCCGTGGACAAAGCCGGTAAAGGCCTTTGTATAGTCCGTATCCACCTTGAAGAAGCCGGCACCTTTCTCCTGCCAGTCCCAGGTTAATTCCCCGGTGGAAGTAATCATCTTCCTGGCCTCGTAAGCATCTTTCCAATGCTGCGGGACCTCCTCCTCTTTGGTTATGACGGTGTGTCCTTCCAGAGGGAACTGCCCCTCGTTTTCCATAATCACGGTACCGGAACGCATCATGACAGGAAGCGTTTCCATCAGGCCGCGGGAAGGGGCACGGTTATGGGCCGAAGGTCCCTGGGTAATGGCCACCGTCTTGATATCGTCCTCGATGCGGGCCAGACGGGCCACCAGGGTATCGGCCGAACCGGTCTGGACGTCTCCACGAACGAACATCGAGTAACAGGCCGGCAGGTGGGCCAGCTTCTGCGGTGCGCTGCACATGTCGAAACGGCTGTCCATCACATCCCTGAAAAAGTTATCTGAGTGGCTCCAGGCAAACTGAAGGATGCCGGACCAGTTCTGGAAGGCCCCAATGGCAGACCCTATCACATTGCCCTCGGCCGCCCAATAACTCAAGTTGGGATGGTCGTACTCGCTGATGGTGAGCGGACGTCCCAGAATGCGCGCACGGGCATCGGACGAAAGCCTGTTCTCATTGTTCTTCCCCATTTCGTTGACCAGCGCTCCGGAGCCCATGCTCCAGTTGTGGTAGTCCTTGAGGGTATTGGGGAAGATGGGATGGTTGTAATAGCTGTGAAGATCTATGTAGTCAGTGCGGGAATGAGGCTGGGAGAAGCCCCAGAGAATCTGGGTCCCTGTCACCGGCTGCCTGGCTCCGGCGCCCACTTTAACATGGCTGTACATCTGGCCGAAATAAAGGTCCTCCAGATGGCTCAGGAAAGCAGTGAAATCCACGGCCCGCTGAGGCGGCATGGACCACTGCGCGCGGGTAGGGATGGGAATGTTCCCTTCTTCCAGACTCCACTCCTTAGGCCATTTCACCGTGGCTCCGGCGGTAAGGGAAAGGTCAGCGAACTCGTAGGTGCCAGGCTCAAAACTGCAGACCACCAGGCGCACGGCTTCATCGTCCATATTCGCCACGAACGGGAATGTGAACTCCTGCCATTTCTTGGTGAGCTGAATGCCCGTCACCGTGAGGCCGGCCACCTGCCAGGGAGCATGGGACTGGCTCAGACGCATATCTACCGCAATGTTTTTATCGGCCCGCATCTTAAGTTTCAGCGTATATGGGGCCATGCTTTTGACAGCGATGGGCCCTTTGCAGAACTGCGGCATGTTGGGCGTAGCGCCTTTCTTGGTCACGACGGCGCGCATATAGTGCGTCCCCTTAAGTTTGTCCTTCGGCGCGGCAGGCTCCAGAGAAATAAATCCTTCGGCCTTTCCGTCCAGCTGCAGCATCCAGTTAGTCTTGTCGTAGTTCTCGCTGAGTACGCCATCGGGGAAGAATTCGGTCCCATCCCCTTCGAAACCGGACATCCATGCCTCTTTCAGTTCCGAGGTACTGCTGTACCTGTCCTTGAGCCAGGAATTCCACATCGTCTTGAATTCCGACATATAGGGCTCCACCAGGTTCGGGAAGCGGTAACGCGGAGTAAACCACGCATAGGTAATGGTGTTCTCGTTAGCTGGTTCCAGCATCCCGATTGCCGGTTCATCCTTATAGGCGAGGCCGGTATACGGATTAACATGGGCAAGGATTTCAGTGATGAAATTCTTCTGGAGGGCGAGGAACTGGTAGTCGAAGTTGTCTACCCCGTGATAGAAATGGGGCAGCTGCTTGGCGTTTACAATACCATTGACCTCTCCGAACTTGCGGGAAATGTTAAGCTGGAAATAAATGTAGATGCCATGCTCCTTCAGCTTGGAGAAGAGATAGTCGAAACGCTCCAGCTGTTCGGGCTCCAGGAAAGAATTGGGTTTAGGATAGGCCCGTTCTTTCGGGAGGCGGTGATGGACGTAGTGCAGGCGCACCAGGTTGATACCGTAGCGGGCGAGTTCCGCGGACACTCTGTCAGCGTCCTCATGAGTCGGGAAGCAACCGGTAAAACAGATATTCGTCCCCAGGAAGCGGCGCTGGGCACCGGTCCCGTCCACGAAATGGTCATCCACCGACTGGATGAATCCGCTGTCTCCGGCTTTGCCTTTTTTCCAGGAGGGCCAGGTTGATACGTTAGTGATATTCGCCGGCGCATTATGCGTGGGAACATACGGGAACATCGGCGCCGCCTGCAGGAGCATGGCGACCAATAGAGCGGAGAGCATAGTCAGGCTTTATTTGAAATTCACAGCGTTTCTTTCACATACAAAAATCGGGGCATCCCAGATGGGGAAGGCGTTGAAACGGGTCGTATTGTCGAAGCGCTTCTCCAGATCCTTCATCTCATGCACAAAACCTGTCACCATGTCCACATACACCGGATCGCTCAGGAGCGGGCCGCTGACGGTGAAATCCACCAGTTTGCGGTCCAGGCTGCTACCCGGTTCTTCACCGGAGAGCCATAGCAGGAAACCGACCGGCTTATCGGCCTTCCGCACACCAACCAGAGTAATGTCGTCGGTGACGCTCGCACCGGTGATCCGGTAATCGTCGGAGGCCTTGCAGTCCGCTGTAATCACACTTGTCAGGTGCTGGATGGCGTAGAACTTGGGACGCTTGTACTGAGGTTCGCTCTTTAGGTTGGTGCAGATAAGACCGAAACTCTGGATCATATAATCCTTGTAATGGAGATCTACCATCGTGAAGATGGAAGAAGGAACGCCCAGGGAGAAATTCATCAAGGTATGGCGAAGATCCCATTTGGCCTGGCTGTATTCCGTCCACTCCCTGAAACACATTGCGTGGCCGTAGTCCAGACGTGAAGGACAGCCGCTCTCGCCCTGAAGAAGGATAGTGTTGGGATTGACGGCGTGGATGTCATCCTGAAGTTTTTTGACAAGGGGAATGAGGCGCTCCGGCTGCGGCCAGTAAGCGTGGTAGGTAACATAATCCACAAGGTCTCCGGCGCCGAGTTCGGCAATCCGTTTCATTCCTTCCTTGAAGTAGTCCGTACGGATGGAGAAGGCTCCGAAGGCGCAGATTTTGGCGTCTGGATCGGTTTCGTGGATGACCTGGGCCGTGCGGGCGAACAGCAGGGCGTAATCGGCCCAGTTCTTGGCCGCCACCCATTTTCCGTTGGCATCACGGGCACCGTCCGGTTCGTTCCATACCTCGTACATCGTAACCTTGCCCTTGTAACGCTTTACGACCTGTTTGACATATTTGAGCCAGCCGTCCATAATGGGGCCGTCACCGAAGAGGCGGGCATTCAGATCTTTGCCGCCGTCAGTATAGAGCGGATTACCATAGCACAGGCACATCCAGGGATGGATTCCCTCAGCGATGAGACCGTCGACATGGGCATCCAGCCAGGCAAAGTCATATTTCCCCTTCTTCTTGGGCTCGCATTTGGCCCAGCCGCTCTGCAGGCGGGCGTAGCCGACACCGGTCTCGCCCACGTACTGATGGAATTTCTCGAAGAGGGCGTAATCACGGTCCATCGTCTCGCAGCCTACCGACCAGAAGGACGGGCGGTCAAGGCTGGAATGGGTGGGGACCAATTCTCCGATCACCTTAATCGGAGCCGGACGGCCGCGGAATTTGTCCCAGGTGACGGATTTCTTGAGTTCCTGTGTGGATGCGCTGATGGTCAGCAGGATGGCCAGGGAGGCCAGAAGTACTTTTTTCATAATATATTTATTCTTTAACTAATTCTTTCTGAATCTGTTCAAGTGATTTTCCCTTAGTCTCAGGCATCCACCATGCAAAGAGGATAGCCAGAGCAGCCATGATTGAGAAGAAGGTGAAGATGTACTGTCCGCCGATTGACAGGAACATCGGGAAGAACCAGGTCAGGAGGGCCGACCATACCCAGTGGGTCATGCTGCCGAACACCTGGCCGCCGGCACGCACGTCGTTAGGGAAGACTTCGGCGATGACCACCCAGATGGTGGCGCCGAGCGAGAGGGCGAAGAAGGCCACATATCCTACCAGGAAGATGAGCATGTAGTAGCCATGGAAGGCCTCCAGGGCAAAGCCGCGGGCCACCATTGCCTGGCAGATCACCATGCCTATTGCCCCGATGCCTATAAGCGTCTTGCGTCCGAGTTTGTCAATCAGGACCATGCCGAGCATGGAGAAGGTAAGGTTGGTAAGGCCTATGATTATGCTCTGCAGCATGGCTCCCTCGCGGAATACACCGGACATCTCAAGCAGGCGCGGAGCATAGTAAAGTATAGCGTTGATACCGCTGAGCTGATTGATCGTGGAAATCAGGAAGGCAATAAGGAGAGGTTTCCAGTACTTCTTCTGGAAGAGTTTGCCGCCCTTGGCGCTGGCGTCGGCCAGAGATTGACGGATGGCCTCCAGTTCGCCGGGAATGTCCTTTTCTCCAGTTTTCTCAAAGACAAGCTTTGCATCGTCTTCTCTTCCCTGCTTAACCAGCCAGCGCGGGCTCTCCGGCATAGTGAACATAAGGGCACTGAACAGGAAGGCCGGAATGGATTCTGCCATGATCATCCACTGCCAGTCGTTGGGCACGCCGGAAATCCAGTAGTTGGAGAAATAGGCCAGCACTATACCCAGTACTATGTTGAACTGGAAGAAACAGACAAAGCGTCCTCTCCAGGCTGCCGGTGAAATCTCCGCTATGAACATGGGACCGACCACTGAAGATGCTCCGACGGCCAGACCGCCAAGGAAGCGGAAGAACATAAAGGAGTACCAGTTAACAATCGCCCCGCTAAATACTGCGGAAATAAGGTACAGAATACCGATGACGATAAGGGACTTCTTGCGGCCGAAACGCTCCGCCGGTTTTCCGCAAAACAGGGCACCGATTATGGTGCCGACAAGAGCCGTTGCAATCGTGAAGCCATGGGCAAAGTCTGACAGGCCGTAAACCGCTTGGATTTGTTTCTCGGCACCGGAGATTACAGCCGTGTCGAAACCGAACAGCAGTCCGCCGAGGGAGGCCACGAAAGCCACCCAGAACATGTAAGCCTTTAATCCTGTTTTCATATCTTGTATTTTATACGTTCAATAATGTGGTCCTGATAGCACTCGTCCAGTTCCACGAAATATCCGCTCCATCCCCAGACGCGGACAATCAGGTCGCGGTGCTCCTCCGGATGGACCTTTGCATCGAGGAGAGTGTCCTTATTGAGGGTGTTAAGTTGGAGTTGATGGCCGCCGCGCTTGATGTAGGAGCGGATCAGCATAGCCAGTTTCTCCACAGTCTCCTCGCTGCGGAAGATGCTCTCATCAAGTTCTATTGTGAGCGGGCCTCCGTTGATGGCATCCTCGAGATGCTGCTTGGAGAAGGAGCGCATTACGGAAACGGGCCCCTTCTGCCTCAGAAACATGCTCGGAGTAAAATTAGCGGGGATGACTTCCCCGCAGCTGCGGCCGTCCGGGGTCGCCGGAAGGTCTTTTGCGTGGAAAATGTAGTACATTGCCGTGCCGGTACCGGCCCGCCAGATGCCTCCACGCTCGTTGCGCTTGCCTCGGAGCCCCGTGGAGAAGGAATCCAGCAGAGCGGTTCCGATGGCATCGGCGCCGTCATCGTCCAGGCCCATCTTGGGCGCCTCATTCCGGAGACGCTCCTGAAGGGCTTCATGCCCCTTGAAGTTATGGTGGACAGCATCCATCAGTTCTTCTAAAGATAGGGATTTTTCTTCAAAGTAGTACTTCTTGATTACAGCGAGCGAATCCGCCGCCGTCGAGAGACCTGTACCATGGACCCCATAATTGTTGGTGTTACCACCCAGAGAAATATCCTGCGCGCGCTCAATCGTTCCGCTCATAATCATCGACAGGAAAGGCGCCGGCACTATGTAGAGATTGTCGTGTGCGGCAGTTATCCGGTCGCACTCTGCCTTAATCTTGAGGTCGATATGGGAGTAAAATGCATCGTAGTTGTCAAACTTTCCGAGATCCTCTACGGCCTCGCTGACGATACCGGCAAATGACAGGGCATCGATGTTCGGAATCTCCATCCCACTGCCGGGTATGATGAATTCCCAGCAGGCTGCGACTACATAATTGTATGCATCTTCTGGTTTATAGCCGAGTTTCAAAAGGCCAGGAATGACAACATCGTCATTGTCGTACTGGGGGAATCCAAGTCCTCGCTTGGTGAGTTTCGCCCCTTCAACGAATACATCAAGCGGAGTGAGCGCATCGCAGCGAAGGTTAATCTTCGGGTCAATCAGATTAAGTTCATAACTGGCTCTGAGACACATCTTCGACACTTCGTTGAAGAGATAATTCCCTTGGGGGTCGCGGCCGGCAAGCACGATGCTCTGGCCATTGTCACCCTGCTGCATGCCGACGTAGAGATCACTATCCTTGTTGCAAGTGAGGAAGAATTCCTCAATCAGGTCGAAGGCCTGTTCTTTGGTAAGACGCCCGGCGGCGATATCAGTCCGGTAATATGGATACATATACTGGTCGAAACGGCCAAGCGTGTTGTGATAACAGTCACTTTCCCATAGGGCGAAATGCACGATGCGCAGCAATTGCAGGGCTTCCCTGAGAGTTTTTGCCCCTGCGCTGTGGATGTGGGACAGGACTTCTGCCGTTTCGTCCATCCCTGCGTTGCGGGCACAGTCGCGGTACTTCAAAATGAAGTCCTGAACGGCCGTAATGCTCTCATGGGCAGCGGAGAGAAAGAGGCGCTGCTCCTGCGAAAGGGCCGGATCCTCCAAACGGGCCGTTACCTCAGCCTTACGCTTGCCCAGGCCGTCCCGGAGGATGCCCTCGTAGTCGGCGGAAAGGTTGGAGACGGTACCGCGCTCATGCAGGGTATGATGGGCGCGTATCTCCGCCCATTCTTCCTCCGTAAATATAGAGGGAATACGGCTGATAGTGCGGGTCGCGACAATTTTCTCGCCCTCAAGGATCAAGGGCATTTCCGCATTGAGCAGTGCCCTGAGCATCCTGGCGCTCCGCTCCACAGGGGGAACAGCTTCAGCGCGGAAGCTTTCAGCAAGGCGGTCCAGGCCGAATTCTTCAGGGGTATGGCGGAACTTATGATGGCCGCCCGAACGTATAAACGCACGAAGCGTTTGAAGTCTTTCTATCATGGAATAATCATTTTAATACCTTTCTCTGTAAATGTATCGTGGATGGCAGGTTCTATCGTTTCATCAAAGGGAGGAGCATAGGTGAGAGACAGCATCGGATATTTGGCGCCGGCAATCTTGTTGTAGCGCAGCAATTCGACCCTTTTGAGCCCCGGAGCATCCCGAAGCAAATCCGCGCTTGCCTCCATGTTCTCCTTACTGTCGTTGACCCCGGGAATCAGGGGAATCCTGGCGATAAAAGGCCTGCCGGACGCCTTCAGTATATCAAGATTGCGGAGAATAGGGCCATTGTCGGCGCCGGTGTAGCGCTTGTGCATATCCGGGTCAATCAGTTTTATGTCGAATAGCAGAATATCCGCCCGCTCCATCACCTTCCGAAAACTCTCCTCCGGGGCGTAAGCGCTTGTCTCCACCGCCTTGTTGATATCCGGCAGAAGATCCATCACTTCTGCAAGGAATTCGGCCTGCAGCAGCGGTTCGCCGCCAGTGAATGTGACCCCGCCGCCGCTGTCGCGGAAGAGGTCAGTATCGCGGGACAGGCGCTTTGCAAGCTCTTCAGCGCTGATCCGATAACCACACATCTCCTCCCTCCCCTTTTTGAGAAGCGTTTCAGGAGCAGGGTTCCATCCCTCGGGATTGTGACACCAGGCGCAGCGGAGCGGACAACCCTTCAAGAATACCGTAGTACGGATTCCAGGGCCGTCGTTGACAGCGAACTCCTCGATGCTGAATATAATCCCTTCCGACATTATCTATTTTTCCCAGCGTATCTGATACATTTTGGCGCCGATCTCCCGGGCAGCCTCAACGGTCTCTTTGTAAGGAGTGTCGCACACATCGGTAAAGCCGACCTGGAAATCCTCGCCGTCGAAGCGGCCCGTTGTGGCCTGGTCTGAGAACTGATGCCAGTGGGTGCCGACGAAATTCGGGTGCTCCAGAGCGGAACGGACATAATCCTTGTAGCATTCGCCCCTTTCCGCCTGGTCAGCCGTCCAGACCTGACCCGGATGGAAGGGACCGCGGTCCATGGCGCCGAAGTGGAATTCCCCGATCAGGACCGGCTTGTCGACTCCCTCCGGAAGAGTGAAGCAATCCAGATTGTACTTATAAATATTATAGCTCAGCAGGTCGCAGTATTTTGCCCCGATCTCGATTACACGGGGATTGTGCGGATGCCCGCCGAAGCGGCATCCCAGATAGAGCAGGCCGGGGGCGAGACGGTTGAATTCCTCCCTAATTGTGCTGTAGTATTTTTCGATGACGATATCGTTGAACTCCAGTTTGTCCTCTTCGGTCATGGCCTCGAAGGGAACGGCTTTGCCGTATTTCTCCTTCAGATAGCCTCGGAGCGCTTTCTTGACGGCGGCATTCTCATCCGCATCAAGGGAGCATTCCGTAACATGCGTCGGGTTGCCCCAGGCGTGCTCGTTGTCTACGAAAAAGCCTATGCACCAAGGATCCTGAAGCTCCTTCTCCCGGGCCAGGAGCTGGCGGTCGATCTCCGCCTTGAAGGACGGATCGAAGGGATCAGGCAGGCTCCACCAGAGGATTTTGGCCGAGGTGGACATGGGCTTCGAGACAATCTCGAAGCGGTCGCACCAGGGCGTACGTCCCATTGAGGTAATGGAGGGCTCGGTGGCGTTGGCCATAGTATTCATGTTCCAGCTGCGGAGACGCCGGTGGCAAAGATTACCGTACACGGCCATGTAATCCGGGCCGTATTTGCGGTAGCAGTTGGCGCTGGAGAAGTCGAAGTGGTCATCGATGCCGCGGGCGGCGTAATAGCTGCCAAGCAGCGGGTCAAAAGTTTCGTAGAAGTGTCCCAAGTCGGGATCATCCTTTGCCGGAAGCTCCTCAAAGAACTTCCGCCGGTCTGCAAGGCCTGGCGCACTGAGTGGGGTGACGGCATTGCCGGGGGAAATCCGCAGCACACCGTGACTCCAGAACAGATGCCCGTCCGGGTCCACCAGCCACCATTTCCCGTCAATTTTCTCGGTGCGGAAACGGCCCGTGGCCTCCAGTTGAGGGCCGTTGGCCCAGCCGCCCCATTTGTCCCAGTTATCCGGTCCCGGATGGGCTGTGAGGTCTTGCTCTTCTTCTTCCCGTGCTGCGGCGAGTTCCTCGTCGGAGTGAATCTTCCCGGGCCAGTCCTTGTGCTTGAACTGTCCGTACTTGTCGATGAAGGGGAAGAATTCATCCGCGCTGTAGGACAGGTACTCCGGCCCTTTCTGCTTCTTTCCCTTCAAAAGTTCCACTTCGGAGATGCGGAAATGGTTATTCGCCTTGTTCCAGCGCTGGTTGAAGCGTATCTCGCGGATGTCGCTCCAATCGATGTTGTAACTGAACCTTCCGCAGGAGTAGGGCGTATTCTGCATCGTGGTGAAGAGGCTGTCGATCTCCGGATGCGCGACGGCTTCGGGGAGCCATAGCGTGAGCGTGAGCGTCTCGCCAGGCTTCACGTGGAAACGCTCGCTCAACAGACCGGCGAACACTGTGCTCCGCCAGGGAATCTTCTCCTGCTTTTCATTGCACAGGGAAGCGACCAGCGTCAGATGCTCCAGCGGCTCCAGATTCGAAACTTTGAAGCGCAGGCGGTTGTACTCCGTCAGGTCCCATTGACCTTTGATACTTACACCACCCTCGCCGTATTCTTTGAGAGCGGTGACATCGACTGCGTTATCTTTAATGTCCACAGTGGCCGCATAATGCGGGACGACCTCTACGCCCGGCGCCCCGAGCACGACATCTCCGTGCTCGGAACAGGCGAGCAGCATTGCTGCCGGAAGAAGACAGAGTATCCTTCTCATACGCAATTAATTAAACACTTTATAGGATAATCTCCAGCCGCGGATACGCCAGTTATTGCCGGACTCCATACAGAAATAGGCCGACTCGCCGCGCTTTGCATCAGCAATGGGGAAGGAGTCCCACTTGAAGGATCCGTTGGAGCCGACGAGTTTCTCTGTATAATAATACGCGTGGTCACCGATACCTGTATCCGGGTCCACTTCGGATGAAAGGCTCATAGCGCCAGTGGATCCCGTGTGGTAATTGTTGATCTCAACTTTGGTCAGGATGCCGTCATAGGCAGGGAGTTTGATCCAGGAGACGCTGCTTTGCTGCCCGGCTGTCCAGGACTGGCTCTGGTAGCTCCAGTTGGCGTTGTAATATGCAAAGCAAAGGTCGCACATAGCATATTGTCCGCCTCCTACGCTCGCCGTCTGGCGTCCTACACCGGCTGTCGTCCACAAACTGTATTCCAGCCCGTTTTCAACAAAGATGTACTCCGTCTTCTTAGGGAAGAGCCCCTCGACCTTCTCACCCGTGGTGTTGTTGACCCGATCCACGGACAGGCCATTGGTGGGCAGGGTGGTCAGCTGTGCGTGCGTCTGTTCTTCTGTCTTGGAGGCGCATTGGAGATTGACCTCCAGAACGATTGTAGGCCATTGGATGATGTTGAGATTGGACTGGGCAGCGGTCTTGACATCAATGGCCCGGTGCGCCAAGGCGGTGGCTTCGTTGCCGTCTGCATCCTCCACCGTTATGGTTACATCTTCGAAGTTCTGCGGGACGACGGGGATGTAGTAGTCGCCGGCCTCGTAATAGATGTCACCCTCGGGCGTCGTGACCATCCGGGTACGGAAAGTGATAGAGGAAGATCCGTCTTCCACGTCCAGGAATTCCGGGGTGGCGGCTCCTTCCGGCCAGCGTGCGTGGACCGTTCCTGCGAAGGACTTGTCTTCTTCGTTGGACTTGAAGGTAATCAGCTTCAGGTCCGTCAGGTTGTAGGTCTTGCCGCCCTGCTCGACGGTCTTGCCGTTGGGCTCCAGTGTGAATTTGATAAAGCCGCAGACCGAATGGAGGAAAACTTCGCTGCCCTGAAGCGTACCGATGGCGGCCGAATTTGCTTTCACCAGGGCATTCGCCGTCCTGGCCGTGTACACCGAAGGCACCACCATTGAAAATTCTTCCGAAGCGGCTTCATACCCGATGGAATTGGGGTCGTTGGCGTAAGCGATATACTTTACCTGACTATTCTCCGACAGTGTGCCCGAGAATTCTCCGGTGAGTTTGTCGATGCCTGCATCAATATCGAAACGGTGCAGGTTATCATTGGAATCAACCACCAGCAGTTTGTCATCGCTCTCCCAATATGCAGGAATTCCCGCCGGAGTCTCGAAGGAGGCGGTAAAGTTGGCGGCGCCGGTGTTGGCGATAGGCTCCTCTGCGGGCTTGATGTCACAAGCCCACAGAGCGGTCAGCGTTACAAATAATATGGAGATTCGTTTCATGGCTGTAGCTTTTTATCGGACCTCGGTATAAGTGAAAGTAAAGGAGTCCACCCATCGGTCCGCAATCGTGCTGAGGTAATAATCCACACCTTCCTGCGTTTCGGTAAGCTCTTTGTCAAATATGTCATTCTTGCCCCACTTGACCTTGCTATAACCCTCGACCGCCTGCGTGGCCAGTTTGTCCGTCGAGAGCGTAAGGCAATTGCTGGAAGCGCTGTTGAAGCTGTTGATATAGATGTGCGTGAGTTTGAACCCTTCCTTGGCCGGAATCTTGATATAGGTCCCACACCAGCGGAGATTGTCATTTCCGTGATTATGGTAGTAAACCCGGGCTGTATTGGATGCTGTCGCTCTGGCAGGTCCCATTTCCAGGGGAATCCACTCTCCGGTAACGTTGTCTTTGAACAACCAGGTTGCCGTATTCGTATAATTGCCGCCTGTGGAGACCACCTCACCGCCTTTCCCATTCAGGAAACTGGGGAAAGAACTCAGCGTGGTGGAGCCGTCCAGCCAAGGGAATGACGTATGGGGAGAAGAATCAGAGCCTTTGATCAGCGGTTTGTAGCTGCCGGAACCTTTCCAGGTAATCACGAAAGTCTCCAGAACGGGGGAGTCCTGGGAGACGGTAATGCTGCAGCCGAGCGTCTCCGTGAAAGCAAACGTAAGCGTCGCCGTGCGTGCCGAGGCCCCTTCATTAGCATTCAGCGTGCTGATGGTGACCGTGCTGGTCTGTCCGGCGGCAGATTCAGGGGTGACGCTCAGCCAGGTTTTCACTTCGTCCGTAAGACCTTCCACTTTCCAGGGATACTTGTCCGTGGTTGTGGTGATTACCACTTGTTTGGAGGTGGGCGTATCGGACGGGAAGGAGAGTTCTGTTTCTGCGGCCTCGATCGTGATGCCGGTGGCCTGCGATACCTTCAGTTCCGCGCAGTGTACGCGGTCAATCCGGAAGCCCAGGGATGCCACGCGGTCGGCAAGATCCATATTCTCAGTCAGGACCTTCAAGGTAACCGTAGCGTTCGTTTCGCCCGAAACGGGCTCGACGGACAGCCACTGCTTCATCTCGTCGGTATAGCCGTCCAGTTCCCAGGGCTTGGTGGTCTGTACATCGACGGTCAGTTCTTCCCCGACCGGGCCCTTGAAGACCAGAGCCTCTTCCGAAATCGTGATGACACGCTCGGGATCGTGAGCCTGTTTCACGACGACGGCGGCCGCAGACTTGCCACTCCGGACGGTAAGGACCGCCATACGGGTTTCATTGTACGGGTTGAAGCCGAGGCTACTGAAGGTGATAGTGCCGTTTCCGCTTCCGGATTCGACATCCGCACCGAGCCATTCACGGACACCATCGCCCATTCCTTCCAAGGTCCAGGCGTCTTCGGTGATGACTTCCACACTGGCCGTGCTACCCTCTTCGGGAGAGAGGGCCAGGGACTTCAGCGAGAGGGTGACGGAGGAAGTATCCTCCGGCTCAGGCCTGGGCTGCGGGTTTTCCTGAGGGCTGCAGGCGAGCAGGAAGGCCGCGGCTGTAATCAGTATGAATAGATGTCTGTATTTCATAGCAATCCAATTTTATTCACAGAAAATTTCAGGAGGATTCTGGTCTTCCAGCGACAGGGCGGAATTGTAGATCAGCTCGTCGTTGGGGAAAGCGCAGATAAGGCCCTTGCGTACGTCGGCCTGCTCTTCGGGGTAGATCTTGCCTTCACCGTGGGTTGCCAGGCCGTAATAGTAGCGGCGGTGACCATCCGAATTGCTGCCGAAATCATCCTGTTCCGGGCGGAAGAGGAATTCATTGGCCTTAGAGGTCACGTGCTGTCCGAGCCATGTAGCGCCCATCCTGTGGGTATCCCACCATTCGTGCTGCTCACCGGTCATCTCGAAGGCGCGCTCCCAGAAGATCCTGTCGATGAGCTCGTCCTTGGTCGGTATGTTGGCAGCCGTCCAATCGGCAGGCTCGACGGACTCACTTCCGTCGGAGGTCGAGTGACGCGCGCGGTTGAGCAGGATATTCACGTAACCGATGGCCTCCTGCCCGTAGCTGTCACCAGGGGCACCGCAAAGATTGGCGGCGGCCTCTGCTGCAATCAGGTACACTTCCGCGAGACGCATCACGTAAAGATCCGCATAACCCGCAGTGGCGTCATACTTCGGATCGTAGTACTTCTTAAAGAACGGGAAGGTTTGGTGCTTCTGATTGTTTTTAACGCAGGTGGAGTAGGGATAGCAGTACTTGACTGCGTTGTCCTGCCCCAGGAATTCGTTGTAGATGAACGAAGCATCCATACGCGGATCACCGCATTTGACGTAAATGTTGGCAGCATCACCGGCTCCCAGCACTCCGCCGTAGGTCTCGCACCATTTCTGGAAAAGGAAGCGCGACGGGCGGATACGGCCGTAGTTGTTGTTACTGCCGGTATTGTTGTAATACTGGGGCAGGCTCCAGGTTGCGAGCTGGGAACTACCGGCCTCATTGGTGGAGGTAATACAGAAGATGCGCTCGCGTAGCTGCCAGTCCTCGGGATCGGTCCAACGGAAGAGCTGGGCATAACTGGAAGCCAGCTTGTACGGTGAGTTGGGCGCGGTCTCAGGCATTACCGCCTTGGCGCAGGCAAGCGCCTTTTCAAAGGCGTCCTTTGCGGAGATGACCCCGGCTTCGGCGAAGCCTGCGAAGACTTCATCATTGGAGCAGACCCAGAAGTTGTCGTTCGGGGCGGAATGCTCCAGCAGGGTGCCGATCGTGAGGTAAACCAAACCCTTCATCGCAGTGGCGGCGTCGCGGCAGATGCGGCCCGTGCCGATGCCGGCGATACTCCGTTGCACATCGTATTCACGACCGTTTTCTTCCGCGAAGCTGAGATCATCGAGGATCAGCTTGTAGAGCTTCCAGAAGGGCTCCCTGGGACCGCTGGTCTCAGAGATGTTAGTGGCAACCTCGGTGTGGATAGGAGCGTTACCCCAGCGGCGGACGATGTCGAAATAGGCCATCGCCCTGATGAAGCGGCCTTCCGCTTCAATCTGGTCCTTGTACTTCTGGTCTACAGAGCTTCCGGGCAATTCTGCAAGGAGCTTGTTGCACTTGTAGATAGTAGTGTACTTCCCCTTGTAAGCAAGAACATTATAAGGATTGCGAGAGAACTGCGTCAGACTCAGGCAGTCGATCCAGCGCTTCTGGGGGTCGGACAGACCGGAGGGAAGGCTCCAGTGCAGCAGAGTCGAGCCGGGGGCGAACCATTCGTTGTTCGTACCGGCATAGAAGCCACTTTCCGCGAAGGTCTTGTAACAACCGGTTACATATGCCTCCAGAGCCTCTTCGGAGCCAAAGATGTCCTCAGCAGAATAATGGGTGTTCATATTCTCGTCGAGGAAAGAGCATCCTGCGACAAGGATGGAAACTGCGAAAATGCTAAAAATCTTTTTCATCACTTGTTCCTCCTTTTAGAATGTGAATTTAACATCGAGCTTGAAGCCTCGAGCGCCGGGGTATGAACCCATATCGGCTCCCTTGCGGCGGATACCGCCGTAGCTGTTGACATCGGGATCCCAGCTGGAGTATTTGGTCCATATCCAGAGGTTGCTGCCCGAAGCGGTGAGGTTTACGCCCCGGATGAAGAAATTCTTCTTGATGGGGATATCGTAAGAAAGCGACAGATTGGAAAGACGCAGGTAGGATCCGTCTTCCACATAACGGTCGCTGGACCACTTCACGTCGGTTCCGTTCAGGGCACCGAGAGCCGGATACCAGGTGTTGGGATTCTCCGGGGTCCACTGGTCATTGACGGTGGCGCGGGTGACATTTGTCATCACGTAGGACGTATTGGTGTCCATCATCTTGTTGACGTTGTAGAGATCATTGCCATAAACACCCACAAAGGTTGCCGTCAGCGACAGGCTCTTCCAGCGGAGGCTGGTATTGAAGCCGTAGGTAAAGAGCGGATTCGGGTCACCGATGATAGTACGGTCCTCTTCAGTGATGTAGCCGTCCTTGTTGACGTCGATGTAGTCGATGGCACCGGGGCCACGGTAGCTGTTGTCGGAGTCGGAATAAGGAATACCCATCTGGCCTTCCTGTACGATACCGTTGGTAGGGATACCGTAGAAGAGCGACATAGGCTGGCCTTCCACGAAGATGTTGAGGAAGGTGTTCATCACATTACCGTAACCGATCCTGTCTCCGTAGAAGAAGGATACGAACTGCCGGTCATCCGGGCTAAGGTAAATCCAGTCATTCTCAATTCCGTCCGGATTGATAGATAGGATTCTGTTCTGGTTGAAGGAAATGTTGCCGCCGAGGCTCCACTCCCAGTCTCCGATCTTGATCGGGACGGCATCCAGGGTGAATTCCAGACCCTTATTGAGGATGGAGCCCATATTCACCCACGGATTGTCCAGACCGGCAGAAGGGGCCAGGGTCTTTGTTTGCAGCAGATCCCTGGTCTTCTTGTAGTAGGCATCGGCCGAGAAGGTCAGCCTTCCCTCGAAGACGCCGAGATCCAGACCGAGGTTGGTCTGTTCCGTGGTCTCCCACTTCAGGTCGCGGTTAGGAAGGTTGCTGGTCGTAGTGATCAGAGCCTTCTGAGCCGCCGCATTGCCGTGATCGGGATAATATGAACTCGTATAATTATATATGGTAGCGTAGGAAGCGATATTCTGGTTACCGACCTGTCCCCAACCGAGGCGCAGCTTTAACATCGAAATCGCAGGCACCTTGAACCATGGTTCCTTGCTGACACGCCAGGCGAATGCCGCCGAGGGGAAGAAGCCCCACTTGTTCTTGCCGACGAAGCGGCTGGAACCATCCGCACGGAAGGTGGTGGTCAGAACGTAACGGTCCGCATAATTGTAAATGGCGCGGGTAAAGAAGGACATCAGGGAAGAAGAAGCCTCCGAATAGGTGAAATAGCCATAGGCGGCTGCATTCAGGGATTTCTCCTTGGCCTTCCATTCGTCAATGTTGGCGCCTTCCGTTGTCTGAATCGTAGTGCCCTGCTGCGACATCGACATACCGACCGTACCCTGCAACAGATGGACCTTTTTGAAACGCTTGTAAATATTCAGCTGGGTGTCCCAGTTCCATGCCAGACGGTCCGTATGGGCAATGGCAGCCGTGGATCCGGTCGGGTTGGAGGTGAGGAGACGGGACTTGAACTTGCTCTGCTCGGTCACGCGGTAGTCGCCGCCGAAAGTGCTTCTGACGCTGAACCCGGGGTAGAACTTGTACAGGACATAGACACTGGGGTTGACACGGTATTCCACGCGGTTGTTGACGAAACCCTGCATCCAGCGGTTGGGGCCGTACTGCTGGTTCTCATCGTTACCCAGGTCGACCACGTCGCCTTCGTCGTCGTAATCCAGAATCTTACTGTACGGAGCCGAGGTAAGCATACTCCGCATCAAGGAGGTAGCGGCGGTCAGCGTACCGATTGAAGCGCCCTGAGTTAGTTTGGAATTCAGGTAAGAGACACCGGAACGCATACCAATAAGAACCTTCTTGCTCAGGTTGTGCTCCATATTCAGACGGACGGTCAAATTCTTGAAGCCGGTCGTCTTGATGATACCCTGGGTATCGTTGTAGCCAATAGAGAAGAGATAGTTGCTGTTCTTGGGCTTACCGGCTACGGAGACATAGTAGCGCTGGTTTACAGCGGTACGCATCAGGTAGTCCTGCCAGTCAATAGGCTCGTAACGATTATAGAAGTAGTCGTTGCGGACGACATTCAGGCGGCTTCTGGCGGTGTTGCCTATATCCGGGTTGTACGTCTGGACAATAGGACTGTCCACTAGTGCGCGAAGATAATCGACGTATTCGTTGAAACTCAGCATCGGCTGCTTCTTGTAAGGCGTTGAAAAGTCTACGCCGACAGATGCCGTGATGACAGGTTTATCCCGCATCGCCGTTTTGGTGGTGATGAGAATAACGCCGTTGGCGCCCTGGCTTCCGTAGATGGCCGTTGCCGAAGCATCCTTGAGGATTTCCACCGAGGCGATATCCATCGGGTTGATACCCATCAGGCCGTTGGTGGCTTCGTCCTGACCGGAGTTGTCACCGCCCAGGTTGCCGCTCATCAAGGATGTCTCACCGCTGGTATTGATGATGATGCCGTCGACCACATAGAGGGGTTCGGAGCCGCTGTTGAAGGAGCTGGCGCCGCGAATCTGTATGGAAACGCCGGCATCCGGAGAAGCGCTGTTGTTGGTAACCTGAACACCCGCCGCACGCCCCTGGAGGAGTGAACTCAGGCTGGCGTTCTGGCTGGCCTCGGTCTCATCAATACGGACGGAAGTCACCGATCCTGTCAGGTCACTGCGCCGCATTGAGCCATAACCCACGACCACAGCGTCTTCCAACTCTTCGGCATCTTCTTCAAGCGTAATGTTTATGACTGTGCGGTCTCCGACTTCAAGCACCTGCTCGGCATAACCGAGGCAGGAGACGCGGAGACGCGCCTTTTTGCCGGCACTCTGGCTGTAGCTGAACTGCCAGTTACCATTCATGTCCGTCACGGATCCTGTACCGGTGACGCCGTCGAGCATCACGGCTGCCCCGATGACCGGATCACCGTTGCTGTCTTTGACCGTGCCTTTTACAGTATGGCTGCCCTGTGCAAAAGCGAGCACTTCGGCAAACAAAAGGGCAATGAATATGATCTTTTTCATAGTCGTTCTCTTTTAGAAGTTGGCACGTACACCCAGGATGAAGGTTCTTACGGTAGGATAGGATCCGTAGTCAACTCCATTGGACATAATGCTGCTGCCGAAGCAGTTGACATCGGGATTCCAGCCGGAGTAGTTGGTGAGGGTCGCAAGGTTGAGTCCGCTGGCGAAGACTTTCACGTTGCGGAAAGCTTTTGCCTTGACGGGAACTTCATATGCGAGGGTAAGATTCGAAAGGCGCAGATAATCGCCTTTCTCTACATAGCGGGATGACAGTTTGGTACGGCCTTCCGCGATCACCTTATTGAGGTTGGCAATCTCGAAGCCGGCGGCACCCATCAACTGCATGTCGAGGGTAAGCCTCTTCCACCGGAGGGTGGTGCCCAGTGCGCCGTTCAGAATTGGAATCGTATTCCCGAGAATCTTCTTGTCGGCATCGGTGATCTCACCGTCGTTGTTGAGGTCCTGGAAACCGCCTCCCGGATCGTCCAGATAGCCGTAGAGGGCGCCCATCTGCTGGTTCGGGGCCATGATGCTGACCCATATATTCTTGCCGATGTTGCGCCCAGCCATGTCTTCGTACCTGACATCGGTTACGTGGCCTATGTTCCAGGCAGCATTGGCATAAGCGGTCCATGTCCAGTCGCCATGCCTGAGAAGCGTGGCGCTGATATCACCTTCGATACCATAGTTACGGAGGCTCCCCATCGTGGTGTAATCCACCTTGTAGGCGTTGGTCCAGTCGTAGTAGTCGCCGATTCTCTTGCCGAAGTTGTAGATGTCCATACTGTCGTCAGTACGCTTGTCATAGTATTTGACGGCAAGCTCTACGCGGTCGACAAATCCGAGGCGGATGCCGACGTTCCATTCCCGGCTCTTGATGCGGTTGAGACCGTCGTAATAGACTTCCGAGCCACGGTCCACTTCTGGATAGTTCCGCATGTAATTGCCCAGAAGTTCGTAGGGGATGTATTCTTCCCGAGCTGCGATACCGTAGCCGCCTTCGAGACGTAGGACGGTCAGGATCCGGTTATCCGGCAGGAAGGAGCGGCGGATATCCCACCAGGCGTTGGCGCCGGGGGTGTTGATGGGGGTCTTGGGCGTGTATTTCGGGGAGAAATCCGAGCGCCAGACACCCTGGATGCCGAACATCTGCTTGTAGTCGTAGCTCACGAGACCGTAGACACCCCAGATAATGTAGTCGCGCGTAAATTTATAAGGTACGGCGCGGCTGCCCATCGAAGCCAGGCCTCGGGCCCTCAGGTACGGAAGCTCGAAACTGGTTCCGTTCATGACGCCGAATTTATTGAGGCTTCCGACAGCTTCGGCCGCGGCTTTTACCTGGAGATGATGGTCAGACAGGATGTAGACCGAATATCCGAGTTCTCCCTTGCCGTTGTAATTGAACAAGGTGGAAGAGAGGATGGAGGCCGCTCCGCTGTTAGCAACGCCGAATGACGTGCCGTTGCCGTACCAGATACGGCGGGTATTGCTCTGGAAGTCGGCGCCGAGGGAGGCCTTCAGATAGAGCGACGGGAGGAAGTTGACCTGGATCCACACGGCAGTGACGGCACGATAGTCTTCCACATCGTCATCGTAGTCCTCCTCCCAGCCCTTCAGGGTGTTGCCGGCGAAACGGCTGGGATAGCGGGAAAGAATCATCGTGGAAGGCTTGCCCAGGTAGGCGCTGCCGGAAGCATTGTGTTGTGCGCCGGCGGAGAGCGTGCTGTTCAGGCCGAACCAGATATAGGGATTGGCCCGCGTCTCGAGGGAGGCGTTAAGGCCGCCGTAGAGGCTGCCGGTGCGCTTTACCACGCCAAGATTGTGGCGAAGGCTTCCCGACAAGTGATAATAGGTATTGTTTGCATTGCCGCTGTAAGACAGCGAGTGGCTGTGGCGGAATCCGGGACGGAAAGCTTCGCCCGTACGGTTGGCGACATCCAACATCACGTTGGAGTGCCAGTCGATGAGCTTGTCCTCCTTGGGAAGGCGTGTCTGAACGATGATTACACCGTTGGCGCCCTGAGCACCGTAAATAGCGGTTGCAGAAAGGTCTTTGATGACTTCGATCTTCTCTACGTCGTAGGGATTCAGGAAGGCCGTTCCGTTCAAAGCAGCGCTGTAGCTCAGCTCCGAGTAGTCCGGAATCAAGTCGCCTTTGGTGGTATAGCCGCCTTTCTGCCAGAAGGCGTTCAGGTTCTGCGACAGGGCATTTGTCAACATAACACCATTGACAATCCAGAGTGGCTCGGAATTGCCGCGAAGGGTGTTGATGCCGCGGATGTTGGTGTTTACGGCACCGTTGGGGCCGCCGTCCACCGACGACACCCTGACGCCGGAAACCTGCCCGGCAATCAAGGCAGCCGGCGTCTGTGCCGCAGCCTTGGTGACTTCCAGCGTATCCTGTACCGTATTCTGTGCAGCCGCGCTTACGCCTGCGAGACAAATCGCAAGAGCGAGGATGAATACTTTATTTTTCATAGACAAGACACAATTCTTTGATGCTGATAAATCTTAGATCCTCCTCCAGCGTGAGGCGGTAGCGCTCGCCGGGAAGGGTCTCGGGGAACTGGTGCACATGCACATCGTGGTGCTCGGAGGTAAGGGGGAATACCTGCTTGGTAACCGAGTACTCGCCTCCCTTGATGATATCGCCTTCCTCCGTGCGTACGGTATAAGGCGTGACAGCCTTGCAGGATGCTTCATAATACATGGTTGAAAGCCTGTAGCCTTCGAGGGCGGGAAGCAGGACATAGTCTCCTTTAATCTTACCCACGCAAAGACCGAGCTCCGAAGTGCTCATCCATACGCCGCAATCCTGCCCATATAAGGTAAAGACATAGTCACCTTTCTTTGTTCCACACTCGAGCTCTACACCCTTGTAGGTGGTCCCGGAAGAGAATGAGCCGGGCAATGAACTGGGATAGGCGAACGGACTTCCGTTTGACTTGTAAGGCCTGTAAGGGGTGTCCATTCCGTACGGGTCATTCCCGGTGTATTCGTACTCTGGATCATATGACATCACATTCAGGTGGATAGAGCCCCGCTGGCTGAGTTTCACCACAATGGGTTCCATGCCGTCCCGTCTGATGGTGACGGTAGCGTGCTTCTCTTCCACCTCCGGGTCAAAGCCATGGGAGGCTTCGAAGGTAAATCCGCTCTGGGAAAGCAATCCGGCGGCCGGAGTCAGAACGGCATCTTCGAAGGTACAGTCGCTGATTTCGGCAGTCCACGGGCCGTTGGAGCGGAGAGGAATGAAGATACTGCTCTCATACGGCTCTCTATGCTCCTCGACGGGAGAGGAAAGGAAAAAGAAGCGCTCGCTCTGGGTCTGGATGAGATCCAGGGTCTGGTCCACGCAACCGGCCGCCTTGATGACGAGGCGGGCAAATCGCGCCTTCTCGTCGTCGGGATTCATCGGGAAAGTCACCAGAATCGCCTGGGTGTCCATACCTGCGGTAGCCGACAGGGCGGGAACGACCGAGGAGACTGTCTCGTCCACGCTTACCGACCAGGATGTGTTGGATTTGACGATTGCGTAAGTCTCACCGGATTCGGAAGCTACGATGTCTCCCCCGTCCAAAGTAGAGACCTCCAGTTTCGGAGTATAAGCCTCCTGTGTATAACTTATCACAACAGGCTCTTCGATATCTACTCCAAAGAGAGTGAGCGTTGCTTCCCGCGGCTGGTTGCCCCGGTAGCGGTCGAATGTGACGACAAGCGGATATGTCTCCGGTTTCCCTGTGACATTGATGCGCGCGTCTACGTTTGCGCGAATCCAGTCTCCTCCGTCCGCTGTTTCAATCCTGGCAGTCCAGGAACGGGAGGAGTTGACCCAGACGGTGTCCATCACCACGGGCGTTTCCTCCACGAATGGATCACGAAGGAGCGCGGCGTCCGAGGGGACGGACACCGTGGTGCTTTTAACCGCGAGCTGGGCGGGACTGGACGTTTCGTTGCCTTCTTCGCAAGACGCTAAAAGCAGTGCAAGAGACAACGTGCAAAGAAAATAGATAGGTTCCTTTTTCATAAGCAGAGTCCTATGTTGAGAATATGGTTTAGTATAGTGAGGATGTTATTAAAAAAATTTAATGACTTCCAACTACAAATATAAAAGTTTTTCTATGCTGGTTTGCACTGGTCTGAAAAAATTACGGCTGTTTGCAAACCGGTTTATGCACGCGTGCGCACGAAAAACAAGCCCGGAGGGATTGCTTGAATCGCCTCCGGGCCGGTAGGATTGGTTTAGGTTGTGATTTTAAAGAGCGCTACTGTTCCGCCTGAAAATCGGTCCAAGCCTGTGAGAGACCTGCGGCGAGGACCGGGTAAGTCCAGTTGCCGGTGTCACGGTCGCGGTAGTTCATCGGATTGTACCAGTAGACCGGGGCTATACCCTTTCGGAGGGCCTGGATGGTGTAGTAGTAGCCGTGGGCGGCGCGACCCTCTTCGTTACGGTTGCCATTGGCGTCCATCTTATGGAAGGCGCCGTATTCACCCATGACGCAAGGCCAGCCCTTGTCGAGGATCTTTGTCTGAAGGCGGGCGAACATCTCATCGATTTCCGCTTTGTCAGACTCGTAGAACTCCATCCGGCTCCGGTCGCCGACCTCTCGCGCCGTGACGAATTCATTGGGGCGGTAGGAATGGATCTGTACCATAAGATGATCGGTGAACAAATCCTCCGGCATCACAAATCCGTCCAGAGCCTCTGCCGTCTCGCTGGCCGTGTAGGTGCTGACAATCAGGTTGCGGAGGACATTGTTGCCGCCAGTGGCGCGCACGACATCCACAAAATCCTGGTTCAAGGCGTTGGCCGCCTTGAAGCCATTGTTGCTGGTTGGAGCCCACCAGGACTTGTTCTCGTCGCAAATCTCGTTATAACCCTCAAACAGCAGGTGGTGGTCGTAATCCTTGAAATGCGTGGCAATCTGCCGCCATACATTCTTGAGATTGGCGCTGATGGTGCTGTAGTTGGCCCAATCTGCCTTCAGCCAGCAGAAATCAGGAGTACCGGCGTCGTGGTGGAGGTTGATGATCACATACATCCCGGCATTCCGGGCCAAGTCCACCACGCTCTGGACATGGTTTAGCCACACTGCGTCAATCGTGCTGGACGGGCTGTCCATGTGCGGAAGCCAAGTGATAGGAAGGCGGACAGTATGGAAGCCTGCCGCATAGAGCGCATCCATAGTGGACTGGGTAATGCGATCCTTGGAACCGTTGGTCTCGTAGGTGACAGGATCGTTTCGGTCCAAGATATGCATCCCATTGGCGTCCGCGCGCTCCGGGATGGCTTCCGTAGTCGCAGTCACGCTCTCGAGCCCGCCTACGCTGACGCCCATCCCCATATTGCGGACGGCGTCAGCGGCAGACTCAGCGTCTCCCCTTCAGTGCCAGTCGTCAAGTGTAATCTCTCCGAGAGAGAGTACCTTCTTGAATTTACGGTTGGCGTAACCGGCAGGATTGGAGAAGGAACGTGTCGTCTCAGTACCGTCCTCAGCCGTGAAGGTGAAGGTGAAATCGGTGCCATCGCGAAGCTCCCGAATGGCGAAGTACAAGTCATTGGGAAGGACGTCGCCGGTTTCGATGGTCAGGGTCTTGCCGGGGCATCCAGCGGCCAGCGAAGAGTTCTTTTGAATATCCGTCGCATAATGGAAGGAATTCATGGTGACACTGGTCACATCTCCCGTCATAAAGCCTGTCGTATTGCTCAGAACAACCTTTGTAATATTCTTGGTGGAGTTGAGTTTGAGCCTGAGAATTGTGCTCAACAGATTGAAAGTACTCTTTCCGCCGCCGGTAGGGTTGTTGTATTGAGCGGAGAACGTTGCGCTCCGGGCAAAGAAAACGCTGTATTTCCAGCCGGTTCCGTCCTGCACGTCGGGAATATTCAATTTAACGGGAGTAGCAGTAACATTTATTTTGGTACCATCCACTGTCGTCGTGATATCACTGAAAGTCGTTGCCGGATAAATGGCGCATAGATAGGTGGCTACGCCGCTGGAAGCTCCGTACAGTGTCTTCAAGTCCGGAATCTCCATTGTAAAAGTATTGGTTCCGTCTCCGTTCTTAAGCGTGGAGCGGAGGTTGGAGAAATTGATTACGTCGCCTACGTTAAGATCTGTCACATTGCCTTTATTGGACACGACGCTGAACTGAGAAATCTGGTCACCGGCTTTCCATTTGACGGTATGCTTGCCGGGCGCGTTATCGGGGTCGTCGACATAACCATAAACTTTTGTGGAAGTCTCGGTTTCAACTACAGGGGCATCGAGGTCACACTCGACAGTAGTCGTGGGGAAATCAGTGATAAGTTTAGGGGTGTTCTGTTTGTCTCCAAGTTCTTTGCTGCAGGAGATAAGGGCCAGAACGGAAGCGGCTGCAATGATTCTAATCGTTGTTCTCATAATACGTTCCCTCCTGATTAATTGTTCCAAAGATTGCTGATATCCACTTCGTCGATGTCGCTGAAGTCATTTACCTGACCGGTATAAGTGGTTTGCGGGCCGGTATACGAAGCGCAGAAAGTAGTGTCTACCCAGAGCCTGAGTTCTTTGCTCACGGGCTGCTCATAATGGAGTTTTCGATTCATTATAGACGGTTTTAATTGGTTAAAAATTTCATATGGTACTAACAACTGCAAAGTTAACCAATTCTCAAACCGGTTTGCACTGGTCTGATTTTTTTTCTCTTTTTGCAAACCGGTTTCTATAATCTATTGCTGTTCGACCTGATAGTCCCGCCAGGCTTTCTTGAGGCTGTCGGCGAGGATGGGATAGGTCCAGCGGCCATCGTCTCGGTC
>CACZDC010000013.1 GCA_902779785.1 uncultured Bacteroidia bacterium | reverse complement strand
CCCGTAAGTTCCTTTATTATTTTCACTCCGGAGCGTTCCCGGACGGAAATGGCGCTGAAGCGGGAGAGCTGGCGGGCGTAGCTTTCTTTCAGGCCTTCGTCCAGGCTGCCGGCCGCAATGCTCGAGGCGTAGGAAATCCTCCTTGCTTCCGGAGGGGCGAAAGCGAGCAGGAAGTTCACGTCGTCGCCTATGAAGCGGGGGTTCCATACCTGGTCGCTCCCGGCGATGTAGAGGTCGCAGAGCGGAGGATCCTTCACTATGCTCTCCCTGTCGTAGCTTTCTTTCGTGAGTGCCAGATTTTGCCTGTAGAATGCTTTGAATTTCCGCTTCATCCTGCTTTCTGGGAAACCGAAAAGAGCATTTCTTATGAAGGCTGTTATGCTGGCTTTCAGCGACTTCCGCCCTCCCTTGTCCTCGTACTTATAATCTATTATTTCACTCTCATAACCCATCTGCTGCAACTTCCGCTGCAGGGCATAGGCCTGCAGCGCCGAACCGCAGTTCAGCACCTTGTGCATAGTTATGATGCCTATTCTCATTTTGCCCACCGGTCGAGGGGATATCTAAGCAGCAGTTTGATGCGTTTTAGAAGGGAGAGCTTTTCAAGGGAGTCTCGCTGTCCGACCCAGAAGTCCCTGCAGAAGCGTTCGTCGAAGAAGATGGAGCGTCTGTAGCAGTCCCACCATATATCCATATTCGGGCAGGCCTCTTTCCAGGGCTTGGCTCCGTTGTAATGGACAATTCCGCAGCTGAGGGCGCGGTCGATCTCTTCTTTTCCGTAGATTTCCTCCATTTCCGCCCGCCGGTCCACTATCAGGTCGTAGAGCTGGACGCTCATACAGTAAGAGGGCCCGAGAGGAAGGATGCGGCCGTTGCAGGCGATATTGATTATGTCCATATCCTGGTACAGGTAGTCGTTCTTTGCGAGGGCGCGGAACTCATTGAGGAGGCCGCCTTCGCGAAGTAGGGCGGAATTTATGATCAGGTTCCCGGAGTAGAAATAGCCTTTCTGCCAGTCCAGGCCCAGCGTTTTGCCTATATAATCCCTGAAGCCGGGGCGAAGGCGGGAGCAATTGTCCACTCCGGCGAAAAAGTTCTCGCCGAGGTCCAGTTCGTAGAACTTGCCCAGGTCCTCCCGGATAATCACGTCCACATCTGAGTAGAGCAGCTTGTCGTATTCCGGGATCAGTTCCGGGGAGAGAAGGCGGTAGTATGCGGTCTCGGGGATGCCCCGGACCTCATAGCCTCCGACAAACTCGCCTTCGACCTTGCGGAAAGTGAGGCGGCAGTTTCCATAACGCTCCGGCAGCTCGTTGAGGCGGCTCTCCGAGAAATCGCAGGCAGGGGAGTGCAGGACGAAGATGTCGTAGAAGGTGGAAGGGTCCGCGCTTTCCAAAAGTGAGGTAAAGCACACCCCGGCCGCCAGTTCCAGCGACGCATCGAAGGTGAAGAGTATGGGGATGGTTTTCATACTTAGGCGCGTGACTTTCTGATAAGGCGTATCATCCGGGCCAGTCCTGCATATCGCAGATGGCAGATCATTTTCTGTTTCAGCGGCAGTGCGGAGCGTTTCAGGCGGTCCCGGTAGCGGGAATAGATAAGCCGGTAGTCCGCCTGCTCTTTCCCGGAGGAATAGCTTGAATCATAGATCCTTCGGGCGGCGTAAAGGTCGAAGGCTTTCTGACCCTCCGGACCCTGCATATATGGCTCCATCGCTTCGAGCAGGCGGAGCCATTCCCTGACCGGGCGGCTGTGCCAGCGGTTGGTTATGGACTCAGTATTTATGGACTTATCGTAGTGATAATAAGCCTTTTCCAGATAGGCAATCTTCAGCGGATGGGACAGCAGGCGGACCAGCAGGAGCTGGTCTTCGCAGCAGTTTATCCCTTCCGTGAAGCGGAGGCCGTATTCCTTGTACAGGGAATGCTTGATAAGTTTGTTCCACAGGGAGGCCTGCAGCTCACCAAGCATCTTCCACTGGATGCTCAGGTGATTTTCCGAGCCAGTATCCTGCTTCCGGTACTCCGTGCGGCTGCCGAACTCTTCCAGAAAATCGCAGATAACCATATCGGCATCAGTCTCCATAGCCCTGTCGTGGAGTCCTTCCAGCATAGCGGGCTCTATCCAGTCGTCGGCATCGACAAAGATGGAATACTTGCCCCGGGCAAGGTCCAGGCCTCTTTGCCGCGTAAGGGCCACGCCTTGGTTCTGCTGGGTGAAGCTCCTGATGCGGGGATCGTCGTAGCGGTCTATGACCGCCCGGGTACCGTCAGTGCTGCCGTCGTCAATGACCAGCAGTTCGAAGTCCTGCAGCGTCTGGGCGAGTATGCTGTCCAGGCAGCGCTCTATGCTGCCCTCTGCGTTGAATGCGATGACGATTACCGATATTTCGGGGATGGCGCCCATCAGGAGACTTTTTTCGTTCCGACCAGGAGTTTGAAAATATAAAGGATCGCCCTTGTGAAGAAATTCTTCCTGTTACCCAGGAGGATGATGGCGACGTCGCCGAGGAAATACTCCCTCTGCAGCTGCCTAGCCCTTTCGGGATCTCTTTTAAGCAGCTCGAAATACCTGTCGGCATAGAGATACGCCAGGCGGGAATAGTGATATCTCTCTCCGACAAAGCTGCTGCCCCGCCCCTTTGATATGGAATCTCCTATCCTGTACAGGACTGTGGTCTTGTCGAAAAAGCTGAGTTTAATGCCCTCTTTGGTGAGATGGAGCCACTGCGGATCGTCCTCATTATAAGGATATTGCTCCGGGAATGGATGCTCCACGGCCAGGCTTCTTCTGAGGAAGACGGAGTTGCTGGGAGTGAAGCAGACGGAGAGGATACGATCGTACTGCTCCTCGGCTGTCTTGTAATAATACTGTTTGGCGCTTTCCGCGGGCTGGTACTGGTCGCTGAGGACCCTGTTTCCCTGCGCGTCGGTATAGAACTCCCGGACATTGGAAAAGACAATTCCGTCGTTTTCGTTCTCCCTCACGAAGTCCATATTGTCAGAAATGCAGCCGGGCAGAAGCAGGTCGTCCCCGGCAATGTATTTCAGCCATTCTCCCGTGGTCGCCCGGATGGCGCAGTTCAGGTTTGCTGCGACTCCGCCGTTCTGTTCAGTCCGGACAATTTTCGCGTCCTCGAAGCGCTCCCTGTGGCTTTCCAGCCACTTGCTGCATATCTCGACCGTATCGTCGGTGGAGCAGTCGTCGGAGATTATCAGTTCCAGACGGGGATAGCTCTGCTCATAGATGCTGTCCAGCGTTTCGGTCACCGTGCGTGCGGAATTGTAGGTGACTACACAGACCGATACCAGTTTATCCATTGTGAATCCTTTCTTTAATCATTTCGAAGATCCTGGTTTTGCGCTCAAGGATGAAGAGGGCATAAACGCAGGAAATCAGGCTTGCAAGGGCGCAGAGCCAGTATTTTGCGGGGGACGGGATCAGAAGGATCATCGCCAGCGCCCCTCCGACCAGCAGCAGTTGCAGCGTGAAAGAGAAGCTGAATTCCCGTGAAAAAACGAAGCCATAGCGCTTTGCGGCTATAATATAGACCAGAATGGCGTAGATCAGATAGTCCACTGTGAAGGCGATGCCAAGGCCGCTGAGTCCTGCGACCTTGTATCCGATTATGCTCAGGAGAAGATAGAGTATATTGGCAGCGAGTTCCGTGAAGATGAAAAGCCTGGATTCCGCCTTGGCCACAAACTGGAAGGCTATGAGCCAGGATGCCAGTTTGAACATCATACCGGGGCAGCACCAGAGGACGAAGGGGCTGGCTTCAAGGAACTGGTTGGAATACAATATCTTGATAATCAACGGCATAAGCAGTACGCAGCCGGAGAGAAGCGGGGCCAGGATATGGATGGCTATCTCACCCTGACGGCTCACAATCCGGCGGCACTGCTCATCGTCCCGGTTCACTGCTGCGAGCCTGGGATAATAATCCGTCCCCATAGCGCTGAAGACCATACCCACGTAGGTGTTGATAATCACGAATCCCGCCTGGAAAAGTCCCACTGCGGCGCTCCCTCCGCTGTGCATTATGAAACTCCTCAGCAGATAGGCCGCCCCGGTGGCCAGAATACCGCTCACGCTCATTGCAAGGCCCATCTTTATCATCACTTTCCCGTTCTGCCAGGTTTCGCCTGCGCTCATTTCCGCCTTTGGAACCGAAACTTTCCTGGAGAATAGCCAGGTGAAAAGCAGGCTTATCGCGGAATTGAGGATGAGGGTGGGAACGATACCCTTGATTCCGAAGAGATAATAAAGCGGGACTGTAACTATCAGGCCCACGGTGGCTCCCGTCGCTGACGCCCTGGCGAGATCCTTGAGGCGGCGGAGCCCCTGCAGAACCACTTTCTGTCCAGCCGCAAGCTGGTCCAGAAGCAGGATGCAGGAAAGGATTATGAAGGGAATGGTATAGTCGTAAGAACCGAAGGTGAGTTTGCTGAGAAGCGGAGACAACGCGATTACGGCAATCATCCCTGCAAGGCCGGTGAACCACACCAGACGCCTGAGCGTAGTGACGGTCCTGCTTATCCTTTCGCTGTCGCCTGAGCCGTTGGCCTCCGAGACGTCCCTAACCGCGCTTCCCGAAAGACCCAGGGAGGATATGCTCTGGATAAAGAGGAGCGTGGACTGGTACAGCCCCTGTATGCCCATTCCGGCCGTTCCGAGGAGTACGGCGACAAACTTGCTCCTGACCACATTGACCAGGATCTGATACAACTGTACGCCTCCGAAAAGCGTAGTTGCCTTGAAGATGCTTTTGTAGGAGCGGACTTCCTCGCTTTTAAGCTCGGGGGAAGACACTATTGTTTTCTGAAACTGTTTACCACTGTCTCACTTCGACGCGGCGGTTGCTCTGGCGGCCTTCCGGGGTGTCGTTGGAAGCGACGGGACGGGAATATCCATAGCCGTCTATGCTTATGAGCGAAGCGCGTGCGCCGTTGTGCACGAGGAAATTTTTCACGCTCTGGGCACGGCGCAGCGACAGATTCAGGTTGAATTCCCTGCCGCCGACGCTGTCCGTATGGCCTTCCACGATGATGCCTTTGCCGGGATGTTCCTTCATCCAGTTGACAACTTCCAGGAGTTTGTCCTTGGCATCGGCACGCACTATGTCGCTGTTAGTGTCGAAGAGCGCTTCCGCGCTGATCGTGGTGATTACCGGGTGGTCAACGTCGTGATTGCCGCTGCCCTTGGAGGAACTGCCGGAGGTGTTGTGCGCAATCTTGTCAACGACTACGGTGTCGCGCACAAGCGTGGGACGCACTTCAGGAACCACCACCGTCACGGGCACGGGCTGCACGTTGACGATAGGGGTCTTTCTCACCGGCCTGCCGAGATTGACGCTGATGCCCAGGGTCGCGCTCAGGGTAAGTGCGGGGAAACTCTTGGAATTCTGATAGATACGGCTGCTGTAGGTGGTAGCCTTGATGTCCGGGACGATTGCGACCCTCTTGCTTATATAGATGGGGAATGCTATACCGGCACCTCCGCCCAGGGCGCTGTTGTCTATCCTGGCCCAGCCGAGATGGATGTAGGGGATTATGTTGCGATGGGCACGGATAAGCATATCTGCGTGGACATACTCGTATCTCTTGTAGCCGAAATCCGTGAATTTGTCGGAAATTGAAAGGCCCTGGAGACCGGCGCGGAAGCCTCCCCAGTTACTGAACCAGTAGCCGAAATATAGGTCGTCCGCGATGCCGGCGCCATTGTGCGAAGTCTCACGGTCCGTATTGCGCTGGCCGTCGAAGCCGAAATTCATTCCGAGTCCGGCACCCACGAACCAGCTGCTCTTGTCTTCAGTTTCTTCCTGGGCACGTGCCGCTATGCAAAGCGAAAAGAGAGCGGCAGCGATTAATGCGAGCTTTTTCATTGCTTAAAACCTGTATAATACACCTACTGAAACTAAACCGCGGAGATCCAAGGGGAAACCGCCGTAACCTTCATAATCGTTCGCCTGTTCTTCCGCACTCGGCATAAGACCGTTGTATTTATCTGTATATGCCTCGCCGCAGAGGTCTCCGTAAATACCGAAGTGGTCGCTGAAATTGTATTCGACGATTCCACCGAAGCGGAAACCGAAAACCGTATTGGGATCGCTCACATCCTGCCAGGGGTGGCCGGAATCCGTCATATTGAAGGAATGGCCGAGGCCCATACCGCCGTAGAGCTTGATTCTGAAGAAAGATGCGAGGTCGGAAAGACCGTGCATATCCAGGATGGCGTCCACGAAAGCATTCACGCTGCTGAATGTGTAGGGATAAAAGCCGTGGGCGGAAGTGTTCCTGGTGTTGCAGGCACTGGCGTTCTTGGCATAAGAGACGCTCAGCCGCAGGCCGAAGATGTCGTTGAAATCATAACCTCCCACGATGCCGGCCTGGTAGGTGATAAGTCCCAGTGGTTTTCCGTTCTCCTTATAGGAGAAATGGTTCTCATTGATGTTGAGCATCGGTCCAAGCTGCGCTCCCAGATAAAAGCGGCCTTCGTGGCTGTGCTTTACGCTCTGAGCTGAAACAATTGCGCAGGAGGCGAAGATTGCAAGCGCTAATCCGACAATTCTTTTCATTATAATCTGTTTTCGTTCGTTATTCAAACACGGCTCCGCCCTTGGGACTGTCTATATCGTCCCAAAACAAGCGAATTTGGAAATCATTTCCATTCGGAGTGCGAAATTACTTCTTCTTAGCCAAAAATGCAAGAATTTTCCATAAAAAAAGCGAAATGGAGCGCGTATAACGCGAAAAAATGGTATATTTGTAACTTGTATACTATGAGAAGGCAGAGCTTCATAAATTTTTCACTTTTTCAGGATATTCTTTTGTCGCTGACCGCGTCACTTGTCTCCATTCTGGTTATCCGATGGATTTCAGAGCCTATTCCCGGCTTTACCGTGCTTGTGCTAAAATGGCTCGTGGCATCGGCAGCGGGCACAATTCCCGGAATCTTGGTCTCAGGATGCAGCAGGGATGTGAAGAAATATGCTACGGTACGCTCCATCGCCAGGGTTATGGCTGCCATTCTCATCAAGGAAGCCGTTCTCGTTGTAAGCTTGGCATTTGGCCTTGTCAAACTTCCCCAGACGCCTTACTATCTGCTGATAATGCTGATGGACTTCATCCTCACCGGGGGCGCCCTGTCATACCTGAGGGTGGCATCGAGGCTTCTGTCCGCTCACGGGCCGAATCCCTCTGAGATGGCTTCGCGCAAAACCGCACTCGTGGCCGGGACGGATGAGCCCTCGCTGAATCTTGCCTCTGAGCTGGAAAAGGAAGGATACGACGTCATTGGCCTGCTTACCAGAAAGCCTGAGATGAACGGCCGCGTCATCCGTGACTATGTGGTCTATTCCTGCCGCTCCGACGCGGATCTGGAGAATCTGCAGTGGCGTTTCGGCGGCGTGGACGGAGTTTTCTTTCCCCGGACTGTGATGGACTTCAAAAACACGGAGGATAGCGGAGAAGACGATGGAGAGCCTGAGAGTGCCCGGCAGCGCGACAGGATGTCACTATTCGGGCATATGGTCAAGCGGGGATTCGATATCCTGCTCTCCGGCGGGCTGCTGCTTGTCTTTTCTCCCGTGATTGCCGTTTGTGCGATTCTCATCAAAAGGGAAGACGGCGGCCCCGTCCTTTTCGTCCAGGAGCGTATAGGCCGTGGAGGAAAGCCTTTCAATATCTACAAATTCCGCTCGATGCGCACCGATGCCGAAGCTTCGGGGACTCCCGCCCTGTATTCCGGGGAAGAGGATCCGCGCCTCACGAAAGTAGGCCGTTTCCTGAGGGCGCATCATCTTGACGAACTTCCGCAGCTTTGGAACGTCTTCAGGGGAGATATGTCTTTTATCGGTTACAGGCCGGAAAGACAGTATTTCATAGACCAGATCAAGCAATATAATGCCCGTTACGATTATCTTTTCCAGATTCGTCCCGGCGTTACTTCTTACGCTACCTTGTACAACGGCTATACCGACACGATTGACAAAATGCTCACGAGGCTGGATCTGGACCTGTATTATCTGAGGAACCATACGATCTGGTTCGATATGAAGGTGCTCGGGCTCACTTTCCTCAGCATAGTAAGCGGAAAGAAGTTTTAGCAAGTGCGGCCGATGGCGGAACAGCAATCATATTGGTTTGTGGCAAAAACGCGTCACGGAGCGGAGCTGGGAGTAAGGAACCGGCTCACGCAGCTTGGCGTGGAGAGTTTTGTCCCGACCAGGACACGACGTTCCGACCGAGGGAAGGGGATGGTGGAAGAGCCGATCCTCACGAGCTTTGTGTTTTTGCGCGCAAATAAGGCCGATGCTCTGAATTTGGTCCATTTTTGCGGTGTAAAAGCGAATCTCGTGAACGACTGCGCGACTCACCGGCTGATGTTCGTGCCGGATAAATCTATGGAGGATTTCCGCCGCGTCCTTGAAGCGTCCGTCGAGGAAGGCGGACTGGTTGACAAGCCTCTTTACCTGGGAGAAAAAGTACGTGTAACTCAGGGGGTCCTCAAGGGCGTGGAAGGTTACGTACTTGAGTTCCAGGGAAGGTTTTACGTCGTTGTCGGCTTGCTGGACTGCCTCTTCGCAAGAGCAAGAGTGCCTAGGGCGTGGCTTGAGAAAATCTAATTGATAATCAGGCTCTTATCTAGCTGATGTATCAAAATTAATGTTTCAAATTTAGATGCTTTTAGGGGACAGGTGGCGCTGTACCCGACTGACCATCTCATCTCCAGTCGCTTTGAGGAATTCCAGCCCTTTCTGTGTGAGCAGATACTTCTGCCGAGGGTGTTTCGGAGACTTGGGATATAGCGGCGTAACAAGTTTGTTATTCAGTGCCGGAGTAAGGTATAATTTAAGGAAGTTGTCACGGCCTTTCAGTCCCAATGCCTCCATAATTTCCCTTACTGAAAGGAATTTTTCTCCTATTGCCACCGCAAGGAAGAGAATATTCGGATTCTCAAGGTAGTTTTCCTCTATTTTTCTTGTCGGTTTCTTGTCTTCTTCTTTTACTTTCCTTGTATTGTGCTTTACTTGTACTTGTCCTGTTCTTTCACTCGAGTTGACCTTTGGTTGTACGCTCCATTCGGCTGCAGGACGCACGTGCAGGTACCTGTTCCTTAGATCCCACTGTTCTCCGAGCAGCAAATTCCTGAAGAAACGCTCGAGATAGATGGGTTCAAAATCGATATTCTTCACTAAATCCCTGTAATTCGCCCTTACCAGCGCGTTGTGGAAATACCAGGAATCATTTTTGAAAGTATCAAATTTAAAATCAACGCCTAAGTAATTGAGATACAGTATAGTAAATACTGCCGTAAAGCGTGTGTTTCCTTCACCGAAGGCGGATAGATGCCAGATTTCTGAAATAAAAGATGATAGATGCGAGATCAGTGATTCTGTCGAAGCGCTTTCGTATTGAAAACTATTTTCCTTCGAAATGCTGTACTCCAATGAGCCTGGCAGTACCTCCGGATTCAGGAAGCTGATGCTGTCACCGCCAAGGACCCATTCTCGCTTCGTTTCTTCAACTTGCCTCGGCATACCTGCGTTTTCGTAGACTCCGTCAAATATGTTACGATGCAGCAGGGACAGTCCTTCAGTGCTGAAATCCAGTTTTTCCTGATTTACAAGTATTCTTGCGATGTTTACCGCTGTCTTGTCTGCGTTTTCGCTTTCAGAGTCTCCCGCCTCCTGAGTGTTCATTTCAAGGTAATAGCGGTTGATCAGCTCGTTGACTTGTCCGATGTCAATCTTTCCTTCAACGTGTTTTTGCGCTGTCTGCCTCAGATAGTCCGATGTGCTCAGCCTGTCTGCAGCCTGCAGGCCTATTGCGGTCTGCCAGGCATCGGCCTTAGTGATATTGTCTAAAGAATCATTCATAAACTTCTGAGACAAATGTAAGAATAATCGTCCGAATAGCCAAACTTTCCGCTGGCATCCCCATAAATTGGGATTTGAATTTTTTTTCGTTTGGCTTATCTTTGCGCTATGTCAACTGAGTTCGATGCTGGAATGAAAATGGCGGAGCTTCTGGAAAGCAATCCGTCCCTGATAGGTGTCTTTACCCGGATGGGCTTTACTTTCGGCTATGGAGACGCCTCTGTATCAGATGTATGCCAGGGGGCCGGCATAGATCCCGAGACCTTCCTGGTGATATGCCGGGTCTATTCCCAGGACGACTACCGGCCGTCCGGCGAGGAACTGGAGAAGGCTGACCTTTCGGTAATAGTCAAGTATCTCAGCCTTTCCCATACCTATTATATGGATGTGGCAATGAAGGATCTTGCCGCAGGTCTCGGGCGTATGATCGTTCCCTGCGGGGAAGATACTCAGAAGGTTATCTGGAAATTCTTTACCGGTTTCAAGGAGGAACTGCAGAAGCATTTCCTTTATGAAGAAGAATCTGTCTTCCCGAATTTCGGCAGCCTTGACGCCGACATTCCGGATGAAGACCATTCAGGGGTGGAGGAAAGCCTCGAGGACCTAAAGAGTCTTGTTATGAACCATCTTCCGGCGGAGGCGGACCAGAGAGAGGCGTACAGGGTGCTGTCGGGCATATCTTCGCTTCAGGATGACATACGTAAGCATATCCTTCTGGAGGAGTGCGCCCTCGAAGGAAATGTGCGTGAATCCGTGGAAGACAATTCTCTTTCGGCGAGGGAAAAAGAGGTTTTGGTCTGTGTGGCCAAAGGACTGATCAACAAAGAGATAGCGGACCAGCTGAACATTTCAATCCATACCGTGATCACTCACCGCAAGAATATCAGCCGCAAGACCGGAATCAAGACGGTGGCGGGCCTCACGGTCTATGCTCTGCTGAACAATCTTCTGGACATCCATTCTGTCGAGTAGCCTGTTTTTTCAGGAAGGCGGGGGAGTCTCCCCATTCGTTGTACATTATCCTGTGACCTATTGCCGCGAGGCGTATGTCCAGGCATCTTTGGCACTGGTCGGGCGTATCCTTCACGCAGGCCTTGTCGGGATAGAGGAAATAGTTCTCGCGATACTCTCCCGGGGTGAGGTTCGGCATTATTACATTGGCTCCCGCCGCTATGGCCTTTTCCCTTCCCCTCGGGTCTATGGTCTGGTTGGCGGTCGCCGCGACCATATTGATCCCGGGCATCATCAGACGGGCGACGGCTATCATCTTCAATGTCATTTCCATCCGTTTCTCCGGAGAGGGTATGAGGTTCCTGAAGCGGTAGAGGGGAGTGTCGGGATGGGGAATATATGGCCCCAGGCCGATCATCGCGACGTCCATGCGCTTGAAAAACAGCAGGTCCGAGGCGAGATGGTCCGCTCTCTGGAAGGGAAGGCCGACCATTACTCCGGTCCCGACCTGGTAGCCGGTCTTTTCCAGGCTTTCGAGGCAGTCCAGCCTCCGTCGGAATGAGTGCAGGCTGTCTTTGTGGTGAATCTTGTAGTATAGTTCTTCGTCCGAAGACTCTATCCTCAAAAGATAGCGATGGGCTCCGGCCTCGAACCAGCGGCGGTATGTCTCCGGACTCTGTTCTCCGAGGGAAAGCGTGATTCCGAGGCTGCCCCCGTCTATTTCCTTGATTTTCCTTACGAGGTGCTCTATGCTCCTGACGAATTCGGGATCATCCCTCTCGCCACTCTGTATGGCCACTGAGCCGTAGCCCAGCTCGTGGGCGAGAAGGGCCGAGGAAAGGACTTCCTCTTCCGAGATGCAGTAACGCTCCAGCTTCCTGTTGCCGCTCCTGAGTCCGCAGTAGAGACAGTTCTTACGGCAGATATTGCTGTATTCTATCAGGCCTCTCAAGTGTACGGAATTGCCAACGTGAGAGAGTTTCACCTCCAGCGCGCGCTGAAGGAGGCTCTCCATTTCCGACCCCTCCGAATTGAGAAGGGCTACGATCCCGTCTTTGTCCAGAGCTTCCATACGTTCTGCAAAAGTACTACAATTTTCAAATTAAAGAAAAAAACATTATATTTGCCGAGTTACATTTTAAACGACGCAAATGAGAAACATTTTTCTACATCCGGTTCTCCTGATTGCCGCCGCGGCGTCAGCTCTTTCCTGTGCAGAGTACTACGACCCCCAGGACGCTCCTTCGCTGAGTCAGAAAAAGGAAGTCGCCTTCCCCGTGACCGTCACCCGTGACGGGCAGCAGATTCCCCAGGCCGCCATCACCAAGGGCGGGATGGTCGACGAGGGCGACAAGATCGCCACTATGGACAAGTCCCTTCCAGTCGGTCTTGTCGGGGTGGATTTCAAGACGGGAGCCATCCTGCTGGACAACCAGATGGTATCGTACCACGACGGTATGTACCGTGGTCATTTCGACAGCGGCCTCTGGGACATCCCCACTACCGTATCCCTGAGCGCTTATTACCCCAGGGTCAATCACTTGAGCTATGGCGAGGACAACAAGACCTACAGCATTCCTTTCGGGGAAACCGAGACTGACGCAGGTCCGCTTGTCTCGAAGACGGTCCAGTGCGCCGTGGACCAGCTCAACCTTGTACCGCTCGAATTCCAGCACATAACCAACGATATCGGTTTCAAGATTTGCGACGTCACCAGCGATCCCGCCCTTCAGGGACTTGTCCATCTGAAGAAGCTGACCGCGAACTGTGTCGCCTCGGCCGGCGTTTTCGTCAACGATATGGAGTTCGGCTATGGCTTCTGGCACCGCCGCGGCTACTACCGCGACGAGGTCGTCTTCGAAGGCGACGCCCGTGTCGGAGTGGGTATGGACAATGAAAAATTCGTGGGCCGCGACGCCCTCGTGGCAAGGATGGCGGACAGCTACCGCTTCTATGCCATCCCGGACGAGCTCGAGATGGGCAAGCAGTATGTGGAGGTCGTCTTCGACATTGACGACTTCATCCACAACAACTTCCATTACGATGCCCTTAAAGATCAGAAAGTCAAGTATATGCTCTACGGCGTCCTGCCGGACAACAAGATGGCCTATGGCAAGCAGTACACCTTCCATCTCGGCCTGGATGTGGGCAAGATATACAATCAGATTACTTTCGCGCCTTCCGTGAGCGACTGGGAGACGAAGATCTACGAAAACAATGACGAGTTCTGATTCGTTCCGGGGAGGCTGTCTGCGGATCTTTGCCATCTTGGCTATGGTCCTGCTCTGCCCGGCCCTTCTCAAGGCTGAGGACAATCCGCTCGGAATAGACAAAACCTGTTACTCCCTATACAAGGAGACTGAAAAGCAGCTCGGAAAGGACGGTTTCGACACCGCTTCCGAACTGCTTCGTCTTTCAGCCCTCGAGAAGAAGGACGGCAAGGCTCTGGTGATCTACCATCTGGAAGTCCTGAAAAACTATCTTGCAAGGCCTGCCTCCGAGGATAACGACGCCCGGGTGGACGAGGCCCGCGAGAATCTCAAGCAGGCGGCCCTGGAGAACGATACCCCGGTGTATTTCTACTGGGCCTACCAGCTCTCGCAGGAGTACTACACCCGCCGCGGCGAGTCCTACCGGGCTATGCTCCTCATCCTGGAGATGCAGGAGCACGCCATAGCGGAAAAGGATGCCTATGGGATATGGACCAGTTCCAAGTATCTGGCCGACATCTACATACGCCATAATGACTATGTGAGCGCCAAGCCCCATATCAAACAGGCCCTCCAGCTGTACAATACCTCCACGGACCCTGCAATCAAAAGGGAATCGCCCACCCGTCTGTACTGCGACCTGGCCGACACCTACCCGATCGCTTCCGACTCGGTGAGGATCAATGTGATGCTCGGCTGGGAGAATGCGAAATCGCATATGGATTCGCTCCGCTGCCGCTATTACCGCCTCAGGCTAGCCGCCCTTGACGACAACCAGTCGGAGTACCTCAGGCTCAGGCAGCTCTGCACCTCGGATCCCGATTTCCCGACCATCACTTCCGACGCGGAACTCTTCTTCTCGCTTATCGATGCGACCCGCGACGGCTCCATACTCCAAAGGGAAGAGGACATATACAAACTTTCCATGGTGCGTGAGATGAAGGTCATCGCCAACCTCTGCGAGAACAGGGGCTACAAGGAGTTCGCCTTCACCGTCGAAAAGAAGCTTGTCAATATAATGGAGTCGCTGATTTCCGACAGCAACAATTCCAGGATATCGGAACTTGACGTGTCTATGGGCAAGGCCGCACTGAATGCGGAACTCGCCTCCAAGGAGCAGCTCATATCCAAGATTTCCCGTTTCCTGGCCGTGTTCCTGGGAATAGTCCTCCTGGTTACCGCCTTCTTCTCTTTCTATCATATCCGCCAGCTCAAGAAGGCCAACAAGAGGGTGCTGCTGGCCGACGCCGCCAAGACCCGCTTCGTGCAGAATATGAGCCACGAAGTGAGGACTCCGCTGAATGCGATTGTCGGATTCTCCCAGCTTCTGACCCTTCCGGACGGCAGCCTTTCATCCGAGGAAAAGGAGGAGTTCTCCGGCTATATCGTCAACAATACCAAGATGCTGACGATGCTGCTGGACGACATCCTGAACGCCTCGGCTATGGACAAGGGCGAGTACAGGATCACTTACGAAGAAGGCGAGAAGAATTTTATGTGCGAAGCGGCCATTACCAGCGCAGAGCACCGTCTCCAGCCCGGAGTCAGGATGTACTATGCCCCTGAGGATCCCGCACCCTTCAGCTTCAGGACGGATCCGAGGCGCGTCCAGCAGATACTCATAAACCTGCTTACAAACTCCTGCAAGCATACTCCCAAGGGCGAGATCGTACTCTCTAGCTCCCTCAGCGAGAATCCCGGTTTCGTCACTTTCTCAGTTACGGATACCGGAAGCGGCGTTCCCCCGGAGCAGGCCGAGAAGATCTTCGAGCGCTTCACCAAACTGGATGAATTCGTGCAGGGGACGGGCCTCGGCCTGAGCATCTGCCGCGACATCGCCTCCAGGATGGGCGCCAGGGTGGAGCTGGACGTGAAGCACGAAGGCCCCGGCGCAAGGTTCGTATTCATTCTGCCTCTTACACCTCCAGAAAAATGAAGCACAGGCTTCTCATATCGGCACTCCTTTCTCTCTTCGCCCTGAATGTCGCGGCGCAGACCAATCCCTATGGCATCGACGACAAGTGCTACGAGTATTTCCGTATGGCCGAATCCCTTGTCCCGGATACCTCCAACGATGCTTTTGACTATGCCAACGACGCTTTGCTGAAGCGTGCCCAGGAGGTAGGGGACGAAAAGGCCCGCACCATCCACTATATCTGCAAGCTCAAGAGGGTAATCCGCTTCGCCAGGGCTATGACGGACAGGGCAGAAGGGAATGAGATGGTCGAAAACCAGAAAAAAGAGACCGTGGGCATAGCCCTCGAAACAGGCTATCTCCAGTATTTCTACTATTCCTATGTACTTTGCCAGAACTATTACATAAACACCAAGCAGGAAGTCCACGCAATGGCTCTGCTCAATGAGATGATGGATATCGCCTTGAAGAATGAAGATGAATACGGAATCTGGCAGAGCCATACTTATATAGCGGCGCTCTACTATCATCAGAACGATATCCTCAATGCCCGCAAGCATCTTCAGCGGGCAGTCAAGCTCTTCGAGAACAGCACGGACGAAACTCTCCGCCGGCAGAGCATCACCAGGCACTGCTGCGACCTTGCCGACACCTATACTGCGGGGTCCGACTCGTCAAGATTCTATTGCCGTTATGCTGAGGAGGCTGCGAAGACTCATCAGGACACTCTCCGCTCGATGTATTACAAGGCGCGGCTCTCCGCTATGGACAAGGATATGACGACTTACCGCCATTACAGGGACATCTGTCTCTCCGACAGCGAGTTCGCCCCGATGATTACCGGCGGCGAGTGGCTCTTTTCCAGCACGGACGCCATTCTTCAGGGAGCGCCCAGGGACAGTGTCATCGTCCGTGCCTCAAAGGTGAATGTGCGCCAGCAGATGCTCTATCTGCGTGACCTCTCCATCGCTTCCAAGCGTGAGGATGTCGCCGCCTGGATGGGCTCCAGGATTGTCTCGACCTTCTACTCGGACATTTATGCGCTCAACAATATGAAGATGGAGGAATTGTCCTCCTCCGTCCATCAGCGCCAGCTGAGCCTGGCCCTGCAACGTCAGAAGCGCATCACACGTATGCTCTGGCTTATTGTCGGAGTTCTTGTGGCCGCCCTTCTCGCCGCCCTTTCAAGCCTTTATTTACGAAAACAAAAATCCAAAGATAATGACACCGCTTTACGCCCAGAATCATAACTACTCCGACTTCAACGTGCTCGCAGTAGACGATATTCCCATCAATCTGATTCTCGTCCAGAAGATGCTGATGCGCTTCAATTTCAACTTGCGCACTGCCTCTTCCGGCCAGGCCGCCCTGGATGCCGTGGCGGAGAAAAAGCCGGACCTGATCCTGCTGGACCTGATGATGCCGGGGATAGACGGCTTTGAGGTCATCAGGCGTCTGAAGGAGAACCCCGAGACCGCCGATATCCGTATCGTGATTCTCAGCGCCCTGAATTCCAACGAGGATGTGGTCAAGGGCTTCAATGTGGGGGCCGACGACTTCATTATGAAGCCCATCATAATGGAAAGGCTCATAACCACGGTCATAACCCAGATCCAGATAGTCCAGTCCCAGAGGAAATAATGCTGCGCAAACTGCTTCTTGGCCTGCTTGCGGCCTTGGTATGCCTCGGCGCCGGCGCTCAGATAGTCAATCGTCTGAGAGTCGACCAGGATACCTTCCTGCGCTATGCCTATGGCCGTATGCAGCAGTTCAATCCCGCCAATCTCGCCCTTGCCGATTCCATCTATGCCGCAGGGGTGCAGAAGGACGATTACCGCTACAAAAGCCTCGCCCTCTCGCTGGAGATGCCGGTGCGTTATGCCCTGCACGAATACGAGAGGATGGATTCTACGGCTACGGAACTGAAGGCGCTGCTCGGCGAACGCAAGAACGCGCGGGTATTCTATTTTTCCTTCCTGCACGAATACTGCGAGTATCTGGTCACCCTCGGCCGGAGTTCCGAGGCTATGCTGGAGGCCCGCGAACTTGGAAGGCTCTCTTCCGTGGAGCAGCTTCCCGTGGGCCGGATGTATTCCTACCGCATCATAGGTCTCATCCACAGTTCCCGCGAAAACCATCACCTTGCCATCCGCAACCTCGAAGAGGCCGCATCCTGGTGCAAGGCTGCCCGTGCGGAGCAGGACCTTCCGAACCTCTATCTGCTTCTCTCCCAGGAATATGTAAAGGCCGGGGACTTCCTCGGTGCCGAGCAGTATGTCGCAAAGGCAGAGGAGTATGAACCCTTTTTCCCCAGCATAGGAATCAAGGCCGCGATGACCAGGGCCTTCATCTCTTCCTCCAAGGGTGACTGGGACAGTTTTATGGAGATATACGACTCCCTCGCGGAGAATCCTCTCTACCGTATGCAGGCCGATGCCGACTCCCGCTACAAGCTGGACATCAGCTATTTCCGTTCGCTCGGCCTGCTCCACGAAGCCTTGGCCGCAGCCGATTCTCTCGGGACGCTCCGCTCCCGTCTGGAACAGAAGCACGGAATCTATGCCCAGATGAGGGAATATGACCAGGCCTACTCCCAGCTGGCCGCCCTTATGGACAAGAAGGACTCGGTCTATATCAAGGTCCAGAACGAAGACCTAGCGATCCTGGACGCCGAGATGCATAACGCCCAGCTCCGGGAAGAGGCGCAGGAACTTAAGGCCCGCAACCAGCTGACCATAATGATAGGCTTCCTGGTGATGTTCGCCATAGCCTTTATGGCTCTTCTGCTGAGCCAGTGGAAACTGCGCCGGAACCTGGACGAGATGCGCCGCCGGAACTCCGAGATGCTTGCCTCCCGCCGTGCCTTCCAGAAGGCGATGGAGGCGAAGGAATCGGAGAACCAGTTCAAAATCAAGATATTGCAGAACCGTAAGACAAATATGCTCAGACTATGATACTCAAAGACTTATTCAAATACCACGTCAATGAACTCGTCGCCCTGCTGATATTCCTCGGCGGTTCGACCCTCGGTATGCTGGGCCTTATCCAGGTGGTCCCTCTGGCCGTAGGTATACTCGGAATAGTCATCCTGGCCACCGGAATGTTCTATTTCTGCATACGCTACAGTTCGGAAAAAGTCTATAAGGAGTATTACAAGGACAGTTACGAGATCGAGCACGAGACCATTGAGGAGGAGATCCGCAAGTCAATGGTCTATCACCGCTATCAGGAGGCCGTTATAGGGCGCTATGAGAGCGCCTGCCGCGACCTCGGACTGGTGGACGAGCAGAAAGACTGGCTCCTGGACCTGCTGATGCAGGAAAAGGAAAAAGTGGACGAGGAGCTTAAGGCCCAGGGCGGAGGGCACATCTAGAGCTTGTAGTAGAGCTTCAGTATCCAGGCGAAGCAGCGCTCCGGCAGAATCCTCTTCAGCAGGACGGAGAGTTTCTGGTCCCAGGTAGCGATTACGGCGCTGTAGGGCGGGTTCTTACTCTTTACGATACGGGATATCCTGCGGGCGAGAAAATCAGCTTTCAGCCCACCGTTTTCATTGGCTTCGATAATTCCAAGGCTTCTTGCATAGCCGGGATAGGCCTTCGCGACCTCGTCTCCCGACAGATTCTGCCGGCTAGCGGTAAACTTGGTCGCAAAGTCTCCGGGCTGGATGACGGTGACGCTTATCCCGCTGCGGCAAAGTTCCAGCCTCAGGGCCTCGCAATAGCCTTCAATCGCGAATTTGCTTGCGGAATAGACTCCCTGGTAGGGGAGACCCATAAGACCTCCTATGGAGCTGAAACACAGGATTTTCCCCTTCCCCGCCTTTCGCATCGGCGGTAGGACGAAATGAAGGAAATTGACCATACCCATCCAGTTGACCTCCATCAGTTTCCGCGCGTCTTCCGGGGAGGTGAATTCCAGCGGGCCGCCTATGCCGCCTCCGGCGTTGTTGATGAACACGTCGATTTTTCCTTCGGCGTCCAACACCGTCCTGACTGTGGCTTCAACTTGCTGTATGTCAGTCACTTCGCATTTGATATAATGCACCCCTTCGAGCTGTTCGCATTCTCTTCTGTATGTGCCGTACACGCGGTGTCCTTCTGCGCTGAGCTGCCCGGCCATCGCCTTTCCGAAGCCGGAGCTGATGCCTGTAATAAGAATGATCATAGTTTGAGAAAGTTGAGGAAGTCGCTGACACTCAGGTTATAGGAATACGGCCCGGCGAGGATGTTCCCCTCGGGGTCGAGTATAAGGTAGTTTGGCTGGGAATTTACGCCGAAGCGTTCATAGACAAGCTGAGAATTGACCCTGCCGACATACTTGAGCACTTTGCCGGAGCTGGTAGTAATCCATTGAGATTCAGGCAGTCTGGTCTTGTCGTCCACATAGAGGGCGAGGATTACGAAGTCCTCCCGGAGGCGCTCAAGCACCTCTGGATCGCTCCAGACTCTGGCCTCCATTTCGCGGCAGTTGACGCAGCCGTGGCCGCTGATATCCACAAAGACCTTCTTGCCCTGAAGTGCGGCCTCTTCAAGGGCCTCGTCTAGGCTGGTATAGCCGCTCAGGGAGTGTGGGAGGGATATGGTTCCGGAGGGAAGTCCGCTTGGCTGGACGGAGGGCTCCGCATAGCGGCCGAGCACGAAATCCTGGGTCTCCATAGGCGGGAGATAGCCGCTGAGGGCCTTCAGCGGGGCACCCCACATTCCGGGGATAAGATAGACCACGAAGGCGAAGTCGGCTATGGCCAGGGCAAGGCGACCGAGGGAGATGTACTCAAGCGGGGAGTCGTATTTGAAACGGAGTTTTCCGAGCAGATACAGTCCCAGAAGGGTGAAAATCACTATCCATATAGCCAGATAGACCTCCCTGTCGAGAAGATGCCAGTGGTAGGTCTGGTCGGCAACGGAGAGGAATTTCAGGCCGAGGGCGAGCTCCACGAAGCCCAGGACGACCTTTACGCTGTTCAGCCATCCGCCGCTGCGGGGGAGTCTGTCGAGCATCGAAGGGAAGAAGGCCAGCAGGGCGAAGGGGAGGGCGAAGGCCGTGCTGAAAGCCAGCATTGTGACCATCGGGGCCCAGAATTCCCCCTGGGTGCTCTTGATCAGGACGGTCCCGACTATGGGGCCTGTGCAGCTGAAACTGACCAGGACGAGGGTCAGGGCCAGGAAAAAGACCCCGGCCAGGCCGCCCTTGTTGCTGCCCTGGTCGGCCTTGGTGGTCCATTTCGACGGCAGGGTAAGTTCGAAAGCCCCGAAGAAAGAGGCCGCGAAGAGCATAAAGATTACGAAGAATATGATGTTCGGCAGCCAGTGGGTCGAGAGCCAGTTGAAGATGTCCGCGGTGACGGCCGCTCCTCCCGCGAGGCGGGTTATGCCTATTATTATGCAGATCGGGAGGGTGTAGAGCAGGACTATGAAAAGGCCGTAGGCAAGGGCGTTGAAGCGGCCCCTGGCCGGGCTGGACGACTGTTTCAGGAAGAAGGACACGGTCATCGGGACCATAGGGAAGACGCAGGGGGTCAGAAGCATCAGCAGGCCCCAGAGGATGGCTTCCAGGATAAGGCCCCAGAGGCCTCCGGAGGCTTTCGAGGGGAGCGGGAGGGAGAAGTCATAGTCCTCTCTCCTGCCGCACTCGTCGCCGCTGCAGGCGCTCCAGCTGACGGAACCGCTGACGTAGCTGCCGGGGGAGTTGTTGGCGGGGTTGCCGGCAGAGCCCGCGGATTTGATTCGCAGTCCCTGGCGGAGGACGTATTCGCCCTCTACGACCACCTCGCCCTTATAGTCCGAGGGGGTGAATTCTTCTCTGAGCTCGCCTTTAAGTTCCACGCCCTCAGTTTCTTCCACTTTGAGTTCGGTGCCGGAGTACTTTACGCCGGCGGGATGGACATAATAGTCGGGGGCTACTTTACCCGAGAGGATGAGTTCGTAGTTCTCTCCTTCCAGATGCTTCAGCACGGCATTCCAGCTGACGGTCGGATTGGTCTGGAGAAGTACTATGGACAGCAGGGCTGTGAGGAGATGGCTTAACATAAAAGATGTGTTTATTCTGCGAATATACGCAAAAATACTTATTTTTGCACTAGTATGGACACAATCAATGAAGACAGGAAATGGAAGATACTCTCGAGCGAGTATCTTGTACGGCGTCCCTGGCTGACGGCGAGGCGGGATGTGGCGCAGCTTCCGGACGGACGCATCAACAATGAATATTATGTGCTGGAATACCCCGACTGGGTGAATGTGATTGCCTTGACCCGGGACGGTCAGATGGTCCTTGAGCGGCAGTACCGCCACGGGCTCGGAAAGACTTGCTATGAGATTCCCTGCGGGGTCATCGAGGAAGGGGAGAGTCCGCTGGAAGCGGCCCGGCGCGAGCTTCTGGAGGAGACCGGCTATGCGGGAGGGGAGTGGAAGGAGTGGATGACCCTGTCCCCGAATCCTGCCACTTCGACCAATCTTGCCCACTCTTTCCTTGCCGTCGGGGTGGAAAAGGTGGCGGGGCAGAGCCTGGATGCCACGGAGGATATCGAGGTCTCGCTGCATTCCAAGGCTTTTGTCAAGGAGCTATTGGACAATAATCAGATCCTGCAGGCGCTTATGGCGGCGCCGCTGCTGAAATATTTTATGGACTATGGAGAATAGTGTTTCTTGTGATGTGGCCGCTCTTTTGAGGGAGTACGCGGAGCGCTATGAAACGGCCGATTTCATCGTCGGGGACCCTTCGTGGTTTATGCACCAGGTCTCGTCGGATGCGGACCGGGAGGTGATGGCTTTCCTTGCGGCGGGTCTGAGTTACGGGAGCCGGGCGCAGTTCCTGCCGAAGATCCAGTCTCTGCTGGACTCGGCTGAGGGACAACCGGATGCCTGGGTGCGGGACGGGGCGTACAGGGATTGCTTTTTCGAGGGGGATCCGGCTTGTTTTTACCGTCTCTACACCCGGGGCGATATGTTCCGCTTCTTGGAGCTTCTGCGGGCTTTGCTGGGGCGCTATGGCTCTCTTGGCGGCTATCTTCGCGAGGTCTTGGCTGCCGACGGTGCTTTGCCCTCGCGCCTTCGGGCTGCTGAACCCTCGGCGTGTCTGCCCTCGCGCCTTCGGGCCGCTGGCCTCGCCGACCGGGAAATGGTCGGCTTCGCCCAGGAGCCCTCGGCTCCACCATCCGGCCGCACAGTCTTGGTTGCCGACGGTGCTTTGCCCCCACGCCTTCGGGCCGCTGAACCCTCGGCGTGTCTGCCTTCGCGCCATCGGGCCGCTGGCCTTGCCGACCGGGAAATGGTCGGCTTCGCCCAGGAGCCCTCGGCTCCACCATCCGGCCGGACGGACTCGGCTGCCGACGGTGCTTTGCCGCAGGGACGGAAGGCATCGGCTCTTGCGGCCGTCGAGGCGCTGTGCCGACATTTCGGCACTTCGGCCGTAGTCCCGAAAGATGCCAGCTCGGCCTGCAAACGGCTCTGTATGTTCCTCCGCTGGATGGTCCGCGACTCCTCCCCTGTGGACCTCGGCCTATGGGCAGACTTCATCGACAAGCGCAGCCTTATCGTTCCACTTGATACTCACGTACTTACTGAGGCCTCTGCCCTTGGTCTAATCCATTCCCGCAACGCCTCAATGAGTTCCGCCCTCCGTCTCACCTCCACCCTTGCGACCATCTTCCCCGACGATCCCCTCAAAGGCGATTTCGCCCTTTTTGGCTACGGCGTTAATCATTAGGCCGTTGATAATCAGTCGCTTACGTGATTCTCCTTCCCGTTATGGCGGAAGGGGGAGTCGCTAAATTGTTGAAAATCAGTGCTTTAACGGGCGGTCTCTGTTCCGCACAGGACAAAGACTAAATGGTAAGGCGCTGAGTATCAAAGCGTTCTTCGGCGGTCGTAAACTGACATGCGCAGGATGTTTTGCCTGGTAGCAAGCAGAGGGGCCGGACGCGAGCCCTTGTGGCGAGCTCGCGGTAGGCCCCTCAGGCGGCGGCCATAGCAGCCGGCCGCCGCCGGTGCGCTCTAACGGACGGCAGTCGTGCACGTTGCCATCTCCGTCTCTACTTCGCGGCACTGCCAGCTGTTTCGCTTATCTCCGTGCCGCCAAGTGGCTGTTTCCCGGCACCGATTGCTGTTTTGGCATTCTCCGTGCCGCCAAATGCCGATTTCCCGGCACGGATTGCTGTTTGGAGGCCCTCCGTGCCGCCAAATGGCTGTTTCCCGGCACCGATTACTGTTTGGAGGCCCTCTGTGCCGCCAAATGAGAGTTTCCCGGCACCGCCGCCGACCGGCTGTCATGGTCGGCGGCTACGGCGCGCCGCTGCGGTGGGCTCTGTGCAATGGCCCTCCTCGCGGCGGCCGTTGCCCCGTGACGTGCAGGGCCGTGGCCTTCTGACCCGAATGTGTGTTTTGAAGTATCTTCCCTGATGCCTCTGCCGTACTTAAAACGTCGCTGCTGTCTCTCGCCGACCGCGTTGACGCCAAATCGCTTGCTGGGTGCATCCCACGTGTCGACGTGGCACGTATTCGTTGCAGAATGGTCCTTTTCCCGACCGCGTTGACGCCAAATCGCTTGCTGGGTGCGTTCCAGCTGTCAACGTGGAAGGGAAGATGGTTCCGTAGGCAAGCAGTGGGGGCGGCACACACAAAATGAAATGCTGTACTCGAGATCATCAAGTACAGCATAGGATTAAAAGCTTGTCAACGCCTTTGTGACAGCTGCTTGTCTGCTGCAATTTATTGGATGGCAATCTGTTTGACAGGGGCTGTGGTCTGGATTTTCTCCTTCTTCGGGAGGATGACGTTCAGGACGCCCTTCTCGACCTTTGCTTCGATCTTTTCGGAATCGATATCTTCCGGCAGCAGGAGTGTCTGCTGGAACTTCTCGTAGGAGAATTCACGGCGAAGGAAGCGTCCGTGCTTTTTGCCTTCTTTGGTCTCGTTTTTCTTTTCCATTTCGATGTGGAGGTTGCCCTCTGCGTCTACGTGGACCTTGAAATCATCTTTGTCGAGGCCTGGGGCGGCAAGTTCGACTTCGTATTCTTTTTCGTTTTCGATTACGTTGATGGCCGGGGCGGTGTAAGTCGGTCTCTCCATCCAACTGTTGTCGAAGAAGTCATTGAAGATGTCCGGCAACCAGCTATCATTGTTTCTTCTGACGGGTAACATAAGACTTAAACTTTAAGGGTTCCGGTTTCGGGCCTTCCTGCGGGCCTTGTTTCCGGGGCTCCTTTGCGGAGTCGTCTTATCAAATGGCAAAGTCGGGGCCATTTGCCTTTGCGGTACATTTCAGCTGTCAGAATGTCCATTTTCCTGCCATCTCGTCACCATATGCGACACTATGCCCCCGCGCCTTCGGGCCGCTGGCCTCGCCGGCCGGAAATGGCCGGCTTCGCCCAGGAGCCCTCGGCTCCACCATCCTGCCCGCCCTTCCCGGCGGTCTGCCTTCGCGCCTTCGGGCCGCTGGCCTTGCCGACCGGGGAAACGGCGGGGCCTCAGTAGATGTCGAGGTAGTCGAGTTCCATATCCATCTCGAGCTCTTTCTCGGGCGCTTCGTCAAGCTCTCCTGCATCGAACTCCTGGAATGGACATAATAGCTCGCAGGAGGTCATTTCTTCAATGATTTCCTGGAGGTGTGGGGGGAGTTTCGGGAAGAGGTTGTAGGCGATTCTGTGCTCCAGGGAATTGACGCTGCAGGAGTAGTCGTAGACGCTTTTGCCGGGGGCGATGCCTTCCTTGGGGATGATGAAGGCGATGGATTTCCAGCCGAGGGAGCTGCCGGTCTTCTTGCAGATTGCGGCGAAAATGAATTTGCCGTAGGGACCCCATACTATCGCGGGGGCTCCTTTGGGCCTTTCTTCCGTCCATTTGCCGCAGAGGCTGAGCACGTCCTTCAGGGCGAATTCTTTGCATAAGCCGGCCGGAGCCATATTCCAGAAGGGGGCGCCTTTGAAGATGTCCGAGCCCATCCATATACCTTCTGCATTCCAGACGGCGTGGTCGATCTGCCCGTCGGGGTGCAGGGGCAGCCCCAGGGAGGGCCTGCGCCTGCCTGAGCGGGCCTCTACCCTGGATGCCTTGAGCACTTCCTGAGAATAAAGCTCTCCTCCGAGAAGGAGAAGAGCTATAAAAAGGTATAAGACTTTCAGGCGCACTAAGCCGGGCTACTCGTAATCCTCGTAGGTGACAGCGATGCTGGTAATCTGGACTCTGTTGCCGCCGCTCGGCCTTGTGCCGTTTTGCAGCTCCACTGAAGTGGCGGAGCCTGACCAGGAACCGGAACGAGGAGGAGTATAAGTCGTATTGTCCGCGTAACCTGTGCCGGTCATCATTCCTGCGGAATAATAGGTTGTGTTGCCGGAACGGCGGTAATTGATGGTAATTCCGGTAATTGTCAGGTCTCCGGCGGTGATGATAATCCTGGAGTTGTCGCCTATCGTAATGTAATTGGTATTACGAGCGTAAATATTCGTAAAGCGTATGGAAACATTCCCGCTGGTGATAGTCCTGTCTCCGGTATTGGATACAGTACTGGAGGTCGTATTGACCGTCACGGTCCTGGGGACCTTGGTCTTGACACGTCCGCTGGCGCTGTTCGGTATATAGAGATTGGGATTGTCCGTCAGGTTGGTCGTATTCAGGTCAATGCTGTAATTACCGCTGGTATTGTCCTCTGCGACAGCGAAGGTCAGCGAGATGAAACGCCTGTCGGGATTGTCGACGGCATTGGTGCCGGAAGCGATCAGTGACGGGTTGCCGACTATGACAAGATAGGTGTTTTCGCCAGCGGTACCCTGGATCTCTTCATCGACAGGACGACCCTGGGCGTTAAGTTTCGGCTCAATGCCGTCCAGGACTATCTTGAAGGCGTAAGGGAGCACTCGGTAGCTGTTGGAGAAGCAGTTGTCGCTGAGGCTGGGGTCCCACCAGTAGGTCGAGTTGTACATACCTGAAGCGGGCTGCTTGTCCAGGGTGCAGCTGAAGGTGATGTCAGTGCCGCTCTGGCCGAAGCTCAGGTCGGAGAACGATCTCTGGTAGTAGTTCTGGAAGTCGTCCTGGGCGTTGGCGTCGTCCTTGAAATAGTCATTCCGGACGTAAACGGTACAGGCATTGTTTGTCTTCGTCGTCTTGAAGGTGCAGTCGATATAGACCCATTTCACGCCGTTGATCGTTTCGACGTGGGATGTACGCAGGGCCTCATAGGTCTCCCAGGTCAGTTCTTTGATGAAGTAGTAGGCCGGTTCGCTGGCATTGGGGACTATGCTCGCTCCGGAAGTGACTGGGAGGACGTCTCCGTCAGGGGTAAGGCTGTGTGCCGCCGGTTCAATCTTGAACTGCAGGGGGAAGATGGAACGTGAAAGGTCGTCAGGTACGCGGATGCGCACGACTTCCCTCTGGTTGGATTCGGCCATTACATACTTGTTCCGGCAGACGACCTGAAGAGTACGTCGGGGGGAGAGCTTGATAATCACGTCGCGGAAGATCGGCTTGTTGTCGAAGGTTCCGGTGACGCGGATCGTCTGGACTCGCGACTGGGTGAAATAGCCGTCAGAGTCCATAAGGCCGTCCGAAGATGTACCTATGGTCTGATAGACGATCTTGCCCCATTTATGGACATTCGGATCGGCTATCTGGGCGGCCGTGGCCTGGACCCATTCGTGACCGGAACGGACATACTGGATTACGGTCCTCTGTGCGGCGGCCGCGACAGTATCGATATAGACCTTGTACTTGCCGTTGTCAATCAGGAAGGCATTCTCCAGGTTGGGGGTGCTTTCCGGCTGCAAGGTGAAGGCGCCGGAGCTCTCGTCCTTATAACCTATCTGGAGGCTGACCAGGTCAAGCCGCTCCTTGTTGGCGAAATCGTAGTTGGTGTCGTTCGTCGCTATGTAGCGGAACATCACTTCGTAGGTTCCCGGGCGGACATACATCATTTCCGTGTAGGAAGTACCGATGGAGGAGACACCGTTGGAGATTTCCGTGACGTGCTGCTTGTTGATATCGCCGTAAACCGTCGCCGAAGAGGCTCCCGCCGCGGCGTCCAGCGAGCTTTCGCCGGAGCCTGCCTCGATGTTGAGGAGCTTGATCGTATAGGTGTTGTTCCTCATTATGGGGATATATTCTCCGCTTTCGTTCACGATATCGAGAGCGTAGTATTTGTAAAGGTCATTTCCCTGACCGTCAACCTCGCCGTCCTTATGGGCATAGATGATGATACGGGTGGCCGGCTGTCCGCGCTTGGGAAGCTCCCTCTCGTACATATACAGGGCCGTTCCCGCAGTCCAGGGGGTCATCTCCGCGAAGGTCGGGACATTGGGGTCCTTGTTGGGGTCGTTCGGATCGGGATAGGTGCCGAAAACGAGGTTCGCGGGGGTGTGTGCCTCATAGAAATAAGGCTCATCGGCAAGGGCGACGGGCTTTTCCGTGGTCGCGACCAGAGGATAGTCCTGGAAATTGATGAAGAAGCTTTCCATATAGGTCTTCACGTTCGGGACTGCATCCGGGTTCGGGACATATACGCCGACGGAGTCGGTGATGACGGGATTCATCAGGATCGGAGCGATGGGGCCTTCCGCGGGGGCATAGGCGAGGGCGAACTTCTGGATGGTCACGTCCTTCACGCCCTGATCGTTGGTCGCGAGGTTCTCAAGGTAGATGCGGGCGAAGTTCCTGACCAGCACGATAGGGTCGGGGAACTGTGCGAGGGTTTCCGCGGTGGGCATAAAATCGCCGGTAACGGGGTCTGTGGCATAGACTTCGGTGCCGAACTCATCCACTGTAGTCTGGGCTTTGATACCCTTGGGGAGGAGCACTTTCTGCCAGTAGCCGTCGTTGTGGGTGTCGGTGATCTGCGAGCGTATCTTGGACATCACGATCTCTTCCAGGTCCTGGGCGCTGATACCGGTGATGGGCGGGGCGCTCTTGAACTTCTCGGGGCAGTTGCCTATGAAATGCACCCTCAGGCGGCTCTCGCTCATAGTGAGGGAAACGGTGAGCTCGTATTTGGTCGCCGCAGTGCCGTCGTAATTGACCTCGGTAGTGTTTTCGATAGTGGCGGGGACCCACTCGTTGAAAAAGCCGCTGGCGCTGAATACGGCGACATAGATGTTGTCGAGATCCGGGTTGGCATCGATGTCGGCCTTGGTCTTGACGCTTGTAGGGGCGACAATGCTGAATTTCAGCTTTACCTTCCCCGCGGACTCTGCAGTATTGTCCGTGGGAATCGCAGGAATGATCTCCTTCTCGGCGCAGGCTGCGGCAAGAAGAAGTATTCCGGCAAGGGCGATATAGCGTAGATATTTCATCATTTGGCAGTTACTGAGCTACGGGGCTGGTCTCCCCAGGTGAATGTGGCTTTATTGCTGTCTGCAAGGCGGTCGTTGGTGCTGGAACCCCAGTACCAGTCGTCATATACGCAGCGGACGTAACGCTGGGTGGCGTCGTTTTCTGGATTATTGATGGCAGTGTAGGACGGGGTTCTGCCCTGCTGGACCGTCATATAGCCGCTGTTGCAGAAATAATCAGTCGTGCCGGAGGAACTTCCGAGCAGCAGTTCGATCTTGTTGTCGGAGTTCAGCTTTGCGATATATTCAATCTCCGCCTTGGTCGGCAGACGCCATCTTCCGGCCGGGTAGCCGTCCTCCTGGTAGGAGGCGCAGCGGCGCTGGGCATCGGAAAATCTCATCGGCAGAGTGGCGCCGTGGGACGAAGCGATACGTATCTTCGGAGCGATGAAATTGTTGTATGCGGCATCGGTGCTGGCGGGATAATAGTAAGTGATCTGGCGGGGTGAAGTGCCATACCAGGCGTTTTTGGACTGACTCCAGCTTTGTCCGAGATTGTCCGGGGTGGTGTCGCGCGGATCTCCGAGCATATAGGAGGCTATGGAACCCGTAGTCGGGAGCACGGATGTCTCGATGACATACATACTTGTGGCTTTGTTGTTACTGTTCTCCAAGCCGGCGGGCGATGTGCCGAGGTAGTAGGTCCATCCGCCGCTTCCCGCAGTACGCTGGGTACTCGAAGTCCAGGAACCGTCGGCATTGGGGACTGTCTGCTGGTTCCACCAGCTGCCGGTTGTCGTCTGGTTGGCCCCGGCATTCTGGGAACCGTTCACAAAGACATAGCGGTAGTCGGTCCCGGCGCTGTTGGGCTCCGGCTTGATGACGATGGCGGGGCGCTGCTCTATGATCACATCCTCGTAGTACTTGCTCTCATTGCCTTCGGAGTCGGTGACGTGGCGAATGCGGAAACGCAGTGTCCAAGGGGCGACATCGTAGCTTGTGCTCGACATATCACGGTTGAGCCTGTGGGTCACTACAACGGCGTTACGTCCGTCCGGAACCACATACCAGCCATAGTCGGTCGCGGAACTCGAAGGGGCGGTCCCGGCGGTAAAGTTGGTGGAAACGCTCTGGACGGTGGACTGGGAATAGTCCGGATGTGCCGCTCTCATTGAGTTGGTGCCCGAAAGCAGGGAACTCGTGAACGGATTGTAGATCTTAGGATTCTCACCGACGTAATTGGCCTCGTTTTCGGTGTCGTCGGCGGTGAAGATTCCGCTGCCTCTCAGGCTGAAACCGATGACCTCTACATTGTGGGAGGAGGTGATGGGGATAGAGACCTCGTCGGTGTTGTACATTATGTACTCCTTGATCGGGACAGTCAGGTAGCGGGAAGCGATGACGCTGGCAGGGATGACGGAGATGTCTCCGGTCTCCAGCTCGGTGACGTCCCTTTCGCCGGACCAGTCGGCAACGGCGTAGGTGACCGTGATGGGCGGCGGAACGGGCTCCTCGCCGCCGAGGGCTTGAACGTCGATTGAAATCTTATACCAGTTGTTCCTGTCAAGGGATGTCCCCGAGAAAGGAATCTTGTAGTAGTAATATTTGGTGCGCTTGCCGTTGTTCCAGGGAATGATGAGCTTGAGGTAGGGCTCGTTGGAGGCTCCCGCATCCCAGCTGGAAGGATAGGCATAGAAGGGGACGTCCTGGTCCTGGACCACGTCGTGATCGTCCTTTACGGCAGTGATATAGAGCGGCTCCGTAGTGGTCACGCCCTGGCGGGTGCGGCTGACCGTCCTTCCGCTGTCGATAAGGCTGAGGGCCTTGTATTCATAGAGAAGGTGAGTGTTGTCACTCAAGTCATTGGTGTAGTTGACGGGCTTCTCCCCGATTGCGAGAAGGGGAAGACGGGTGGGGATGCCGCCGAGATTGGCCTGGCGCATTGCATAGACCATATAGACGGTCATACCTGTGGTGATAGGCTCCCAGACATTGTCGGTGCTGCCTTCGGAGGTGGCGCTGTCGGCGACGGTAAGTTCAAAACTGACCTTGACGGCGATGCGCTCCAACCCTACGTCTCCGCTTGCCGGAGTGACGGAGGTGACGGAATTCAGATGGAGTTCCTGCAGGCCTGTCATTACGAATTCAGAGAGGTTTCCCTGTGACCAGCGGGCCAATGGAAGAAGCAGATTGTCAATGTCTTCCCTTGTCGAGCAGCCTTCGTATGAGCCGTGGAAGTTGGCTACGACGAGTACATAGCAGGATGCCGGGGGAGTGTTGCTTCCGAAGATGCGGATGACCTCCTGCGGGGTGGTGGATATGGTTACGCGGCCATTATAGACGGGCGCGGCAATCTTGCGCTTGCGTATGGGGGCGGAAGGCGTATCGTCGGTGAAGAAGAATACGTCTACGGTAGAACCATAGTAGTTTTCATTGCGTTCGTCCTCTCCGTGTGGAGGATTCGGAGTCTTCGTCTCCAGGGAAAGCTTTTTCGTCCTGAGGTTCAGTACGATGCCTTCTTCAGAGGGGATGTTCTCATCGCGGAGTGCATCCTCCCTGCTCTCCTTGACGCAGGAGAGCGGGAGGAGCGCCGCGAAACACAACAATACAATATATAATTTAGCTTTCATATTCGCTTATGGATTACGTACCAGGCGGAAATCTTTCCGGTTGAATTCGGAATTGGCGTCGTGCCATTCGTTCCCGAAATAAACCGACACATTGAAGTGGGCGGTCTGCGGAGAGATGGGCGCCGCTACTTCCGGATTCGCCCTGATGTTGAACTCTATATATCCTCTCTTGTGAGGGTCCGGTTCGTCGAACATCTCCCGCGTGATGTCTCCGGAGTTCGGCTCGATTACGAAATACTGGGCGGCGTCCATAGGGAAAATGGATATCTGCCAGCGTCCCTGGTAAGGGGAGGCAATGTAGAACGAGCCCTTGAGGACCTCCTGGGAGTTGTTCATCGTCAGTTTACGGTCGACGTCCTTGGAAACGGTGGTCCCGTCTTCGTGGAAGAGCCAGAATACGCCGTCGTAAGGGGCGTCGGGGTTGGCCGCCACCGAAGTATTTTCGAAGCTCCATACATACTCCGTATAGTACCAGTCCAGAACCTGGATGTCCAGGTCTATGGAGCTGTCCTTGAACTGGAGGATGAAGGTATATTTCTTTCCGGCTTCCAGTCCGGTCTCGGTGAGAAGGTGGCCGCCTACCCTGACCTTGTTCAGAGGTATGGCCACGTCATAGGTACTCGAGGGATCGTCCGGCATATAGTACGAGACTATCAGTTTGGCCGCGGCGATTTCTCCGGGGAGCTGGGGCCACATCAGCTTGAAATCGTCGCCCCAGAGGTAGAAACTGTCATTGGGGGCCATAGTCGTGGTCGATATGGCGGGAATGATGTTGCTCGCCGTACTGCCTGAGTATGAGACGCTTCCGTCGGTGAAATCAATCGATGCGGACTTGGTGTTATAGATGAAGGCAGAGGATACTCCAGTCACCACGAAGGTGCTGGTGGAGGCGTTCTGCACTTGAATCTTAAGGGCCGAGAAGAGGTGCTTGTACTGAAGCGGGACAGGGGCGTTCCCGGCCTGGGCGGCCTCGACGCTCTTGCTCTCGGAATAGAGGAAGTCGTACTGGGCGCTGCCGGGGTCCATTGTCGCTGCCGGAAGGGTCAGCACCCGGGTGCTTTCATCGAAGCTCGTGGTGCCGAAAACGCCCTGGGTCGTAAGGGAGGACGAGCCGTCGGCGGTCATCCAGCCGAAGAAGGTGTGCGTGCCGGTACGTGTCCAGCGGTAGCTGTTGCCGCTGTCATAGGTCCACGCTCCCTCGCGGTCCGGATAGGATATGACGTCGGAGAAGTACTTGAATTCGTCGCTGGTGGTATAAGTGGCCTCGGGGGCTCCGTCCACCTTGATGGTCCCTTCGAAGTCCGACAGATAGTCGTATATGGTCGTCTTGGTGCCGACGTGGTCCATTGCGTCGGTCCCGTCGAGCAGTGCCTTGCTTGCCTCCTTTGCTCCTGCCATTATGCGGATGGGCGTGTCCGTAAAGGCGGACACGGTGCCTGAAGGCTCTTTCCCGCAGGAGGATAGGGCGGCGAGGGCAAGTGACAGATATATTGCGTATCTTCTCATCATTGTTTATTATCTTGGCGCTCCGGTGGGGTATCACCCCCGCCGGAGTGTAAATGCTAGAGACCGAGGTCTACGACGGTCGTTACGTAGTCGTTCTCCCACTGTACGAGTGAAGGATCGAAGGTGATGGGCTTCAGCTCGCGCTCGCCTGCAGGGCAGATGTTGAGCGTGTAGGAAACGCTGTGGTTCATCTTCCAGGAAGGGATGTCGGGGGAAATGAGGTCTACGCTGACCGGGATGTTGGGCTCATTGAGGAAGGGCTGCCCGTTGCGGGTAGTCTTGACAGAGAAGATCAGGTTGGCTTTCTGTCCGCCGGTGGCAAGAGGCTGAGGCACTACGAAGGTCTCTCCGACGATGTCGATGGCCTTGAGGGCGGTCATCTGCTGGGGAATTGCCAGGTAGTTGGCCGGGGTGTTGACAGCGCTGCCGGGAGTCCAGACCTCGTTGGCCGGTTTTTCCCAGGTGATGATACCTTCGGTCGGGGTGGCAGCGAGGTTGAGCACTGCGCTTCCGCTCGTCTTGATGCCTGAGAGGGTGAGGCTGTTGAGGGTCACGTCCCAGTCATAGACAGTTCCGTCAGGATCCTCTTTGTGGGAGTAGGCGAGAACGACCTTCACCTTGATCTTTGAAAGAGCGTGGCGGAAGATCGTAGGCACGCCGGCGCTGGCATTGAGCTGCTGGCTCACCAGACCGGAGTTGTCAGAGAAGCCCGCCGCCTTGTCGGCGTAGAGGATGTCCTGCTGGCTGTTCCAGACATTGACGTCCGTGAAAGTGAGCTTGTCGGGCTCGACTTTCAGCCCGCTGAGACCTGCAGGATAGAAGCTGATGAAGTCCACGGTGGCGTTTTTCGGCCAGTAGTAGGTCGTGGAAGGCTTCCACTGCTTGTCCTCCGTGTCATAAGAGACGGTCTCGTTGTCCATAAAGTATTCGCCGATCGTGCCGGCGGACCAGGCATAGACTCCGAAAGACTCGCTCTGAGGGAACTCGGTACCGGTAATACCAGCCTTCGACAGCAGGGATGCCGTCTGGAAGCTGATGCTGCCATTGTTGCCGACCTCACTCTTGACACAGGATGCTGCTGCAACTGCGACTGCGAGAATGATTAAAAAACGTTTCATTAATTATGTGGGTTAAATGTTGATGGTTGCGTCAACAGTGATATCTTCCCAACCGGAAACCGCCGGATCGAAGTAGACGATGGTCGGATCGAGATCCTCGATGCCGTCGCCGTCATTGTCAACTCCGGTACCCGTAGCCTTGCTGGGGGCAAGGATGAAGGTGTAGATGATATTCTTGTTCATCCCCCATTTGGTGAGGGTGCCGCCGGAGATGTTGGTGCTGACGGGAACCGCGGTCTCTGTGAGGACGAGATTCTCGCCGTTGCCGTCATTGATGTCCCGGTAGGTCTTGATGGTCAGGTTCATATTGAGGAGCTGGCCCTCGGTGAGATCCTGGGGAAGGACAAGGATACCGGCGTTCAGGTCGGTGATGCCGGTGGTCAGGACGCCGCCGATGGCGCTGACGTCAAGGCTGATGTCAGTCTTGTCGGCAGGATTGGTGCTGTGGACCCAGATGTTGTCGGCGGGTTTGTCCCAGCTCTTGCCGTCAGCGTTGAGGCTGAGGTCGAGGCTGCCCTTGGTGAATACGTTACCGACGCCGATGCTGTTGACAGTAACCTCCCAGCGGGTCTTGGTGTTCGTGTCAGGATCGGTCTTCTCGAGGTAAGCGGCGCGGATGCGGAAGCTTACGCGCGCGAGCGCGTGGTGGAATAAGGTAGGGACGCCATTGTAGTAATAGGTGGTGACGTTGTTGCTCATTCCGGGAGCCTTGTCGGCGTACATTACGTCCACATCGGGGTGCGCGGCCACATCCCAGTCAGCGTAGGCGATGCTGTTCTCGCTGATCGCGGGTGCGGGTGCGGCGGAGCCGTCGGCCGTATAAGGAGCATAGCAGATGAAGTCGATGCTACCGGTCTTGGGCCAGTAGTAGGTCGAGCCTTCCGGCTTCCAGACGTTCTGCGCGCTGTTGTAGGAGACCTTCTGGTTGGTCATAAAAGTAGTATTGTCGGCAGCGCTGACGCCTTTGTACCAGGCATAGGCACCGAAGGGGACAGAGAGATAATTGTCCTTATAGTCGGCGGGGTCGGCCTTGGTCTGGGCGCTGTAACGGGCGATCTGGAAGGAAATCTCAGGGCCGTTTCCGCTTTCCTGTTTTGAGCAGGCGGCAAGGCTGAGCAGCGCCGCGGCTGCGAAGAAGATGATCTTTTTCATATTAGAGCTGGATAGTTGCGCTGGCGTCAACATTATCCCAAGGGGCAACTGCCGGGTCGAAGGTGATGATGACGTCGTTAGGATCGTCGTAATGAGGGTTGTTCTGGTCGGCGGAGGTGGGCTTGAACTTAATCGTGTAGACGATGTTCTGGTTCATCTCCCAGGCCTTGCAGGAAGAAATCGAACTGATGTCGATGACCTTGTCGAAGGGCTCGTTGATGACCTTGCCGTTGGAGAGGGTGGTCTTGATATGGGCTACGATATGCACGGTCTGGACAGTCTTGCTGGGATCGGCCGGGTCGGAAGCCTCGAGAACCTGAGGGATCACGAAGCCTGCAGCGGGATTGAGATCCTGGGCAGTGGTGGTGAGGACGATTCCGCTGGCGCTGGTGCTGGGGATGAGTTCCTGCTCGGCGGTGGCGCCGGAGAGGTTGGTCCAGACATTGAAGTTCTCGCTGCCCACGGTGGTCTGGGGCTTGTCCCAGTTGATGCCGTTGGCGTTGAGGTTGAGGGTGCAGTCGCCGGTGTTCTTGAAGCCGCCGATCTTGAAGCTGTTAAGGGTGACTTCCCACTCGGTGTGGCTGCCGTTGTTGGCATCGTCCCACTCGAGGAAGTTGGCCTTGACCTTGAAGCTGAGCTTGGCAAGGGCGTGGTGGAACACGGTCGGGACGCCGTTGAAGCCGGAATCGGCAGTGTCGCTGTCGGTCACCTCGTTGACATTGGCAGAACAGGTGGCGCGGTCGGCGTACATAATGTCATCGTTTCCTGCGGTAAGGCCGGTGTAGCTGATGCTGTTCTTTGTCACCACAGGGACGGTACCGGCGGTGTTGCTGGTCCCGGCGAAAGGTGAATAGGAAATGAAGGAGATGCTGCCGGTCTTGGGCCAGTAGAAGGTGTGGTCCACGGTCTTCCATACGCTGGAGGCGAAACCTACCTGCTCATTGACCATAAAGTCGTCGGTGTTGTTGAACCAGGCGTAGGTACCGAAAGGAACGGAAGTGTCGTACTTCTCGCCGCTGGCCTTGGTCTGGACAGTGTTCTTGGCGATCTGGAAAGTAATTTCCCGACCGTTCTGGGCAGTCTCGCTCTTGGTGCAGGCGATAGCCGCGATGGCGGCAGCCGCGATGATGATATACTTTTTCATAATTTAGTTGTTCGGATAAATGTACTCAGGATTGGTAACTTCCTCCCACTCAGCAACGGCCGGGTCGAAGGTGACCGTCTTGTTCGGCTTCACGGTGAGGGTGTAGACATACTTGTAATTCATATTCCAGGCGCTGACGGCGTTGTTGAAGGCG
>CACZDC010000012.1:35944-36724 GCA_902779785.1 uncultured Bacteroidia bacterium | reverse complement strand
CGAAATGAGAAAACATTGGATCGATAATCTTCGCTGGGTGACGGTGCTCCTGGTGCTGCTGTACCATATAATATACTTCTTCAACAACAAGGGCGTTTTCGGAGGCATCGGCGGCTTTGGAGACGGACCGCAGTATCAGGATGTCGTGATGTATATCCTGTATCCGTGGTTTATGCCCCTGCTGTTCCTTCTCGCGGGAATCAGCGCACGATATGCACTTGAAAAAACAGACGGAAAAACCTGGTTCAAGGCTCGCACGCGAAAACTCCTGGTCCCGGCAACCATAGGCCTTTTCGTATTCCATTGGATGGTCGGCTATTTCAATACCGCCGTAGCGGCAAAGACCGGGACCTTCGATGCTATGCCTGGCATAGCCAAATACATTATGTGGGCTATCAGCGGCACCGGCCCCTTGTGGTTCATTCAAGATCTGTGGCTGTTCTCGCTGCTGCTTCTTCTGATCCGCAAACTTGATCCGCAAAACAGATTCCACGATGCGTGCGGCCGCATTTTCGGCGCTAAGGCCGGCATAGTATGGCTCATACTTTTAGGCGTCCTCTTCTGGGCCGCAGAGCAGCTCCTCATCAAGAATCCGCGTCCGGAAAGTCCGGACGGGCTTTACAACCTGTACAAGCCCCTGTTCTACCTGGTCCCATTCCTGATGGGCTACTTCATCTTCTCTAACGACGCCGTCCACGAAACCCTCGGCAAGAGCTGGATTCCACTGATAATCTGCGCGGTAGTTTCCGGCGGCATCCTCATAGGCACAAGTTTCGGGCA
>CACZDC010000012.1:0-35927 GCA_902779785.1 uncultured Bacteroidia bacterium | reverse complement strand
CGGCTATATGACAAAAGCCAGCTTCGGAATATATATAGTCCATTATCTGGTGATTGCCGCCCTGGGCTATCAGATGAAACAGTATACCCAGCTGCCGCCCGCGGCCATGTACATAATCCTGACCATCGCCGTCTTTGCCCTTTCCCCGCTAATCTACGAAATCATCCGCCGCATTCCCTTTGTCCGCTGGTGCGTACTCGGGGAGAAGAAATGATCTCAGTCTTTGCGGCAGATGTGCAGGCGGTATAAAGCCTCAAGGAAGTAATAATCAGCGTAGGAGAGCGGAACGTCCACCTCGCTGTTTTTGCGGTAGAAGCCTGTGCTGTGTTTCAACAGGAAGCCTCCGACTTCTCCGGGAGTGGCAAGATACTCCGACGAGGACAGGGCCTTGATAGTTGCTTTTGCCTTGTCCATGCATTCCTGCGCGAGTTCAGCGTCCTCTGTAAGACTATCCAGTTGAATAAAGGCTGAGGCCATGACTGCCCCGGCGGAGGCGTCGGCCTGGAACGAATAGGGTTCGGGAGCGTTGAAATCCCAGGCTGGAACCGGCCTTTCCGCCAGCAGGGGAAGCAGATAGCGGGCTATCTTTTCAGCCTGCTCCAGATAGCGTTTCTCTTTGGTCTCTCTATACATCATAGTATAGCCGTAGAGGCCCCATGCCTGTCCCCGTGACCATGCCGAGTCGTCGCTGTAGCCCTGGACCGTCTTTTTGACGAGGACCTCCCCGCTTTCGAGATCATATTCCAGAAGATGATATGACGACCCGTCTTCCCTGAAATGATTGGCCATGGTCTTGTCGGCATGGGAAACGGCCATTTCCTCCCATTCGGGGACTCCGAACTGCCGCGAGGCGAAGGTCAGCAGTTCCAGGTTCATCATATTGTCTATGATAACTTTGCACACGGGGCGGCTGCTGTTCCAGCTCATAATGGTGCCGGATGCGGGAGTGAAGCGTCCGGCAAGAAGTTCAGCCGCCCTGCGGATGGCCGGGAGGTATTTTTCATCGCCTGTAATCTTGTAGGCCAGACCTGCGGAGCACATTATCTGGAAGCCGATGTCATGGTCTTTGAAATAAGAGTCCACGTCGAGCATCCCGGCGGTGAGTTTTTCTGCGAGGTCGCGGACTTTGTCATCCCCGCTCAGGAGGCTGGCATACCAGCAGGTCCCCGGAAAATAGCCGCTGGTCCATCTTTCCAGGCCGGAGGTGACAAGCACCCCGTCCTCGAAGGTCTGCGGCATGATGCCGTCCGTCAGTTGACTGCCAAGGAGCAGGCACTGTTTTGACGCAAGTTCCGATACCCCGTCTGCAATCAGTCCCATCTCGCTGCGCGAGAAATCCCCGAGTTGACGAATGACAATTTGAGATTTCTCCACTCGCTTTGCTCGGTCGAAATGACAAGCTGTCATCTCGAGCGAAGTCGAGAGATCTCTTATATCAACCGTCTTTTCTTCCCCCGGCAGGAGAGTGAAATAGTTGTCAGAATAGCTTACAGGCAGTATTTCGTCGCCCTGGCGGTCTTTGAGTATGAGCTGTACAAGATATGCAGGGACGGAATCTTCATTCTTCAAAACAAGCTTGATTCCAGCTTCGCTCTCTTCGACCTTTTGGGAAATCTTTGCAGGCGGCAGGGTCCTCAGGAGTTTGAGGCCTCCGAAGGGGCTGGCTACGGCATCCGGTCCCGGAACCATGTAGAAGTTCTCCGAAAGCACCTTGCCGTCAGCGTCAAGCAGCTGGAGTTTCAAAAGGCAGATTGGCTCTTCCTCCGGCAGATAGGCACGGAAACAGGAGATAGTGGAATCATCCGGGCTGTCAAGTATAAGAGCTTGGCTTCCGATATGTTCTCCCATATAATTGTAAACGTCCAGCGCCGCCTTTAGTCCGTACTTCAGGCCGCAGCAGAGATTGACCATTTCGACCTCTCCGGTCAGGGCGTTGTATTGGATATGAAGCGGCTCGCAGCCCTTCTTGCTCCCGAAAAACGCTCCCGTTGGCTCGAACCAGTAGTCATAGGTGCAGTACACGAGTGAGGGCCAGCTGGAGTGGCTCATCCAAAGGAGGACGCCATTGCGCCCGGCCGCGTTGGCTGATTCGAAAATGGCCCTGCAACCCTCGTAATTGAGCCACTGGGAGAGGTGGCAGAACTCCTCGGCCGAGTATGCCTTGCCGAGGTTTTCTTCAATGATACCGTTATAAGTCTTTACGCTCTGGGCTCCGTCAGTGGTGAAATCATGCTTGCCCCACATCTCGCCCTGTGGCCAGCGGTCCTGAGGTCCCATCATCCGCTGAAGGCTCTCCCAGGTGACGACATTCGGAAGGCCCCTTTCGGAATGCAGTTTTCCGCTCTGGTCACCGAAATAATAAGCCGTCGGCATGGCTTTGTATGGTCCATGGCCGCTCACGATCCCATCCGCCGAATTGGAGATATAGAGCATTCCCGGATGAAGCCTCGCCACCACATCTTCGCGAAGGGCCTTGTCCAGAGATGCCGGCGGATCGCCTTCGTTTCGTCCGCAGTAGAGTGCGAGGCAGGGGTGCTGCCTGATTCTGCTTACCCAGTCCGTGGCGTTGGCAAGGAACATCCCTTCGTCGTCCGGATTAGGCCCGTCGCCCGGGTTGGCCAGCCAGAAATCCTGCCAGACCATCACTCCGTAGCGGTCGCAGGCCTCGTAGAACTCTTCGTCGGCGACCTGCCCCACCCAGTTCCGTATCATATTCATGCCCATCTGGCGGTGGTAGTTCAGGGCTATGTCATATTCGCGTGCACCGAAGATTAGGTTCTGCTCGGAGAAGCCCCAGTTGCCGCCCTGAGGGATAAACCTCCGGCCATTGACATAAAGCTTGAGCGCCCCGTCGGAACTGTCCCAGCTCATCTCACGGACACCCGCCTTGAAATGCAGGGAATCGGAGACAACATCATCCACTTTTACTGCAAAACCGGCATCGTAAAGCTTTGGTTCGCCATAGCCTACAGGCCACCAGAGCTCCATTTTCCTGTCTTTCAGCTGAGGAAAATCTTCCGGAGAAAAGACGGCCGCTCCATCCTCTCCGACCTCCTTGCTGAAATGTATGTCGCCTATCCATCCTTCCACTTCCACCTTTCCTCCTCTACAGCCACTAACCACCACGGACGCCTCCATGCTGGCGCTCCCGTCCTGTCCGATTTTTGAAACGATCATTGGATCAGACACTTCCGCCAGCCCTTTTTCGACCATGCGCACATCGTTCCAGATGCCGCAGTTGCGTCCCCGCACCGTTGTCATCCAGTCCCAGCCGATGCTAGCGTGGAAAGTCGGATTGTCGGCTCCTAGTACGCCGCCGTTGTATCCTGTCCATCTGGCCGTCTTTTCCTTGACCGCGCCGGGATGGGCATTGCGCTCAACCCTAACTGCCAGGGCGTTGCGGCCTTCCTTCAGCAGCGCGGAAGCATCGAAATGCCCGCGCATGAATGCGCCCTCGATCCGGCCCAGTTTGCTCCCGTTCAGCCAAATGTCCGCTTTCCAGTTGATTCCGTCGAAATCTATGAAAGTTCGTTTTCCTCCCGGAGCCCAGTCGAACTCCAACCTGTACCAGAAGTCGCTGTTGAAGAAAGAATCGGAAATCTGGCTCCAATTGTCGCCGAATGCGGGGTCAGGAACGGCTCCGGCGCGGATATAATTGGCAAGCACGGTCCCGGGGACTGTGGCCGGAAGCCAGCTGCTGTCGTCGAATCCGGGGGAAGACATGGCCGCGCCGTCGGCATGGACCTCGGAGGCCCGCACGATCTTCCAGATCTTTTCCGATGGCTCTTTCTTTTCCGGGCCCATTACCTCCAGTTCCGTAAGGCAGGCCGGTCCCTGAATGAGCAGCCTGACATAGCGCCAGCGGCCCTTGCTGAAGGCTTTCCAATTGCTTCCGTCCTTTGACGCCTCCACCGTCCAATGTTCCGGAGCGTCTATCCAGTGCGGCTTTACCTCACAGACCTTCCTGATGCTGCCGAGATCCACGCTGATCCATTGCTCCTGCCCTTCGTCGCTTTTCCAGGCACTGGTAAAATGCTCAGAGGGAAGGAGGTTTCCGAGGGAAACTCCGTCCTGGTAGAAATCCACGCTTTTTACTCTCCAGCGGCCCTCGTGGGGAAAGTCCATGTCCAGGCGCAGGGCTCCGTCCTCCTGCACCGACAGCGGGACGGACACTTTATGCTCTGGGCCTCCGCGTCCTCCTTTCAACGCTTCCTGATATAGAACTTCGGCCTTGTCGGCAAGGACTTCATATCCATGGAAACGCCATTCCAGCCATCCGCTTTGCCCGGTAATTATGTTGCGGGAATTCCTGTCCCCGTCCAGGGCATTCTCCCTCTCCACCCTGCTCACTGGCCCGTCGGACGAGCTGACCTCGATAAAAGCCGGCTCACCTTCGTGGACAATACCGTCAGTTGCAAGCTGGGCGGTAAGATTATAGTCGTAATTTGAAGAGGCCACAGCCGTCCTGTTCAGGGCTATATTGCCAAGCTCAGCCTGGCTGCAGGCGGCAAGTGCCAGAGGCAGTAGTATAAATAGAAGGCGTTTCATCGCGTGTTATTTTCCTATTTTCAGGCGGTAAGATCCCTTTGACGCTGCTCCCCTGGACCTGAGGGTGATGCGCCAGAGTGACGGGCCGAATTGTTCCCAGCCTATGCCTGTTCCGCTGACAGGAATCTCCTCACAGCTGGCCGAAAGGGCCTTCTCGTCATACCGGAGCGTCAATCCGGCATTGAGTCCGATCCGTCCCGGCTTAGACAGGTCAGGAGCCGTTGGAAGCAGGAAATGAAGCGCTGTTGAGGCGGAATTTTTCAACTTGAAAGTCTCGTTCAGTGAAAGCGAGCCGTCCTTTTTAAGGCTGTAGTCCAGTTTCCATGAGGCCACTCCGGTCGAATCCGGATAAGCAGCGGCAATATCCGTGACAAAACGTTTCGCCTTGCTGTCAGCGCGTGTCCCCCGAGCCTTGAATTCATAGCCATATTCCTGCGCGAACCCGTTGATCTGCGGAACATTATGGTAGTTGCTGGACATGTTCCACATTTTGTAGCGGTAGCGCTTGTCGAAGGTTCTGGAATTGTAGGTGGCCGGTCCGGCATCTATAAGTACCGGTTTTCCGTCGTAGAAATAGATGCAGGAACCGACGTCATTATGGTTGTGGCGTTCGTGGTTGTGGCCGCCCTTGACGGCGAGGTAGCCTTTCCCGGAGCGCATGAAGCAGAGTTCGGTGACGGGGTACCACGCAAAGTCCGAAGGCTTGAAGGGAGTGTCTTCCAGGCCTTTCATCCTGGAACAGGCCCGTAGATTCTGCATTGCACGGTAAAATGTGGTCCAGTTGGCATCGACGGGATCTTCTCCGTCAGTCTTGAAACAATGGACGGCGAAATTATACATTTTCCTGCTCCCGCTCATTTCCGAATATCGGAAGAGGGTTGCAGCCCCGACCTTGTCCACAGGGGCGGAATCGGAGAAATTGGCCTGCCAGTCACCCTGGATGTTTGCATCGACTATAAAATCGCCGAAGCTTCTGACAAAGGCATTGTCGTAGAAATTGATTTGCCCCCCTGTGATAAGAGAGAGGCATTCCAGGCAGCAGAGCAGGTTACCGGCCGAAGAATACCAGTAAACAGGCCCTTCGTCGCAGCCTCCGTCCGAGGGCAGGCTGGAGAGGTACTTGTCCAGGGATGCAATGCATTTGCGCAGGGCCGCCTCAAGCCTGCCCGGATCATTTTCCATCAGCATAAAGCAGATCAGCGCGTTGGAGTTGCACCATGGATTCCAATTGTTTGGCCGGATATGGTCCTTGAAGCCCATCCAGTCGAAATCATTCCGTTCGAGGAAAGGCGTCAGCTCACGTTTTTCGATTTCATGGCGCAACCTTTCCGAAATGCCGGGGTCTTCCTTGTCAAACTCTTTATGGAAGAAATACCATACCCATGAAAGCATCTGCGAGAAATTGCCCTGATAGAGGGCCAGGATGTCTTCTTTGTAATCCGGAATCGGGCTCCGGACTTTCTGGAAACTTGCCAGATGGTGGGATACTGCCCATGAAGTATATTCGCAGAAAAGGAAGGCTCCGTTAATTATGTCGTCCATGAAACGTCCCTTCCCTTCGGCGAGCTCCGCCACCATAAGGCAGCTCAGGGCATCGGCGTTCTTTCGGAGACGGCTTTCCTGAGTATAGCGGTTGCCGCTTCGCTTATAGTCCAGATAATCTGTGGCGCGGACTACCAGCCAGTCAAAATCAAGATACTGCTCACCTGCGCTGATAAGGCCGTCCTTATATTCCCCAAGCATTGCGTCCCAGCCTTCCCTGTCCCGGTAGTCCGGATAGGGGACCCATTTTTGGCCGGTGACAAGCATGGACCCAAGGTCTTTGCCGGCAATGGAATTATAAAGAATCTGCCCTTCCGTCACCAGTGGCAGGAGGGCAAGGATAAGGGTGAGGCAGAATCTGGCCATATTACCTTAGATAATGAGTTCCGGTCGCGAATCCGAGATAATCCCGCATCAGGACCTTGCTGCGATAGTATTCTTTCTTCCCGGAAGGCATCTTGTGGACGGCGACTATTTCCCAATCTTTCTCCGACGCCGGATCTCCGGAAGGGGCCTTGATGGTCCAGAAAGTGTCCAATGTGCCTTTATAAACCCGGCTTCCGCCAAAGGGCGCTCCGCATATGTCGACCATGTAGCCGGCCGTGGCCGCGTCGAAGAATTTAACCTTGGTTTGCTCCATGGGCGTCTCGACTCCGTTCTGGATAAAATAGACTTCCCAGTCCTTCGTGCCGTCCCATACGCGGACTACAAAATGGCCTTTCAAGTCTTCCGGCCAGGAGTAGGTGTTGAAGCGTTTCGGGGCGCCGAGAGCGTATGCCGTCCAGGCGTTATAATGGTCATCCCCGTTGTAAATCCTCAACTGGAAGTCGCTCGCTTCGGTTGTGGCCTTGTTGTATTCTTCCCACAGCTGCCCGCCATTGAAAGTGAATACGCCGTATCCGACCGGACAGCCGCTGGGGGAGAGATTGCTGAACCACCATGCTCCGCCTATAGACTGCAGGTTATGTTCCCAGACGGTTTCGCCGAGGCGGATATTGTTGATATTGTGCTCGTGGCCGGAAAGGATATGGGCCTCGTTGAACTCCCCGAGAAGGGCCTTCACCTCGTCTTTATGCAGGAATCTTCCGAAGAGCGGGGCATGGATGCAGAAGACCACGGCCTTGTCCTTCTTGTCTTTCACCAGCGACAGGTCCTGCTTGAGCCATTCCAGCTGGGCGTCGCTCAGGCCGCAGTTGTAGGCGATCTTGACTCCGTCCCTCTGCGTGCCTTTGTACAGGATGTCGTCCATCACCACAAAATGGACCCTGCCCATGTCGAAGGAATAGTCCAGCGGCCCGAAATTGCGTACGAAATGTTCCGTAACGGCATATTCGCTCTTGCCGCCGGTGTTGTCGTGGTCATGGTTCCCTATGCAGTAGAACAGGGGCATGGTCTTCCCGGAAGCCTTGAGGCTGTTGTATAGCGGTTTCACCAGGGGAGCGGCCTCCATCCTGTCCGAGAGCTGGTCGCCGAGGGCTATACCTATGACCGGTCCGGAAGCAGAATGCAGATTGATGGTTTTCTGAATGTCCGGGATGCTCTCGGAGCTGAACCTTTCATGGCTGTCGGTATGGCTGAAATGGGCGTCCGTCACGGCCACGAGCGTGAACTTGTCCGAAACCTTCTTTCGCGGCCTGAGGCTGAAATCCAGACTTCCGCTGCTTATGTATTTGAAGAAAGCGGGGGCGCCGTCGGCTCCGAGCGGAATCTCATATTCTGCCGGGACGGTGATGCTGACCGTCCTCGCGAGCGAGTCGGCCTCCAGAGTGTAACGGCCGGAAGCATCGGTCAGGGTGCAGCTGTACCCATCCGATACGACCACCCCTTCGATTCCTTTACCGCTACGCTCATTGGTAACGATTCCGGAAAGCGGGATGGCCAGTATCAGAAACAGCAATTTCAGCATAGGCCGGAGGCTTATTCGTTATACCTTTCGCCGTAGGCAAAGCCCTTGAATGTGTTGTTGCCAACATAGTGCTTGCCGGTGTAAGTGGCTTCCCAGCCGCTCTTCATGTGGTGAACTGCAGTGATGGTATATCCGCTGCTGGCAAAAGAAGCGGAGGAATACCAGAACTGGTCTGTGTCTTCACCTGCGCCGCCATGCGCGTTGTCGAACGTTTTTGCAATATAGCAGTGGGCCGCGCGATCGTTGATGGCAGTTGACACCCTGGTCAGTTCAGTGGTGGTGCCACCCTTCGTTAGATATACTCTCCAGTAGTCTTCGCTGTCGTCCGGGTCTCCGGCGTCGGGTAAGCGTACTACGTATTTCCCGCTTACGCTGCTGTCCCAGCTGTAAGACTTTCCGCTGCGGGTATAAGTTTCGCCGCCGTTGTAGGTGCGGAACTGGAACGTGGGTTCCTCTTTCGTGACCTTGTTATACTCTGCGTAGAGGTCGTCGCTGCCGAAAGTGAACACTCCGTAACCTGCAGGGGAACCGATGTCATAGGCAATGTCCGCATCCCAGAAGTATCCGGACAGCGTTTGCAGCGTGTGCTCGTACATCTGCCGTCCGCTTTTGGCGGACCAGCCTGCGTAGAGGTTGTTGTTGATGGCGTGAGTGTGGCCGGAGAAAACGTGCACGTTGTAGAAGTTGTTCTTCAGGGCGCTCATCACGGCATTCTGGGTGCCGCTGTCGCCGCCGGATGCCTTGTTCAGCGGGGCGTGGGTGCAGAATACCGCCACTTTTGTCTTGGATCCGTTAACCTTTGCAATATCTGCCTGAAGCCAGTCAACCTGCTCCTGGGTGAATCCTTCGCCGTAATTGATGCTGTAATATCCGTCGCCTCTGTCGGTGTTGCCGCTTCGGCGTACAATGTCGTCCATAACAATAACGTGGGTATTACCGATGTCGAAGGAATAGTTCGTGGGACCGAATGCATTGACGAAGGCAGTTTCGGAGTCATAATCGCTGTCCTGTGACGAATCATGGTCGTGGTTGCCGATGACGTAGAACACGGGGACGCTCAGGCTGGAGAACTTTGTCACCACGTCGGATGCCATCGACATTTTGTCGGACAGCTGGTCTCCGAGGGCAATTGCAATAACTTCACCTGCATCGCCGCCGTCGCCAACGGGAATTCCAGAGGTCTTGAGTGTGGTGGCCGTTTCCTCGATATCGTAGATTGCAGTCTGGAACTTCGTGAGCTGTGCGCTGGTCTGCACGTGGGCATCGGCAATGGCAAGGATTGTGAACCTGCTGGGAATGCTCGAACGTTTGGTGAGCGTGAAGTCCTTCTGGATGTTACCGGTGGAAGGAATGGTCACATACTGGAAGAAAGCAGGGCGGCCGTTGCCGTCAATGGGGATTTCATATCCGGCGGGGATGGTTACGTTGACTGTACGTGCCCTGGAATCGGCCTGCATCTGATAGGTGCCGTTGATGTCGGTTCTTACGCAACTGTATCCGTCTGAGACAGTGACGCCGGGGATTGGATTGTTGTCCGTATCCTTTATCACGCCCCAAAGGTTGGAGGTCGGATTGATTGTGCTCTCGCCACAGTCCTCCCAGAGGGAAGGAGAGGTAGATCCAGAGGATTTCATCTCTATAATATTGCGTACCGGACGGATGCTGAGGCCATAATACATCCGGGTTTCAGGGCCGCTGTTCCTACCGTAATTGATGCCGCCGTTGGTCATTTCGAAACGTAAGGCAGAATTGGTGAGCCCGCTGTAATCGGGCGTCGCCCTCATCCGTGTGTCGCTCCAGTAGAAGCCGCGAGAGTACTCATAATTGGCACTGGTGCTGTAGATTCCGCCAAACGGGAAGAATACGGTATTGGAACCATCCGTGAATTTGCGACCTTTGACACTTATTCCGGTGCCATAGTAATCTCCAATCACAATCTGAGTACGAAGCCCGCTTCCTGTGGTTTCTTCGGCAGAAGAACTTGAGTCTATGTTGACCGTGCTGCCGGTAAGGCTTACAAGTTCTTCAATGGTGGGCATCCTCCAGTCGTGTCCCCAGCGGACGCGGGCTGCGTCGTACTTAGTTCCGGAAATATGCTGGAGTTTCATGGTGCCGTTGGAGGTACTGTTAGAAACCGAGTATAAGCTGAAATAGCCGATCTGTGTGGAAGGGAAGTTCTCTACACCTCCGACGGTATGGTTGCCATCGTAGGTCCATTCAGAAGAGGAGAAAGAAGTCCTGGGGGCTATTTCCCCCCACATGAAGTAGCTTCCATAAAGATCGTACTTATCGGCTGGCGAACTGATGTTGGAACCAAGGTTGAAGGGAGCCCAGGCGGGTGAGACGATGGAACTATATACGTATTCGTTAAGATTATTGTACTTGTCGCAGAAATCTGTGTCCGGGTCTTTTTCTATACTTACTCCACGGGAACCGAGTGAAATGGCCTCTCCGGGAAGCGGACGGTCGATAAGTTCCAGCGAGGAAACATCCAGTGTTCCTACTTTTCCTCCTTTGGTGCTCAGGTTTGAATTGATCACCCGGCCGTTGGACTTTGTCTTGCCGGCATTCATAAAGGTGATGATAACTCCCCTCTGTGTCTCGGTAATTTGATTGCCATAAGCTATTGCGGGAATCGCAAGGTAGCAGTATTCCCCTGCGGCAGACTCGTGCCCGAGGTCGGCGACGGAGACATTGTCGAAATTGCCGTCAAGTTCTGAAGTGGGAGTTCCGGCGGAATTGACTTTCCATGACGCGGTAGTGCAATACTCGAGGTAACGCACTCCTGCGGGGAGCTTTATCCTCAGATAGTAGGAAAGCCTGGTGCCGCCCGAAAAACTGAACACGGGTGAGGCGCTGGTCGCGGAGGCGATGATATAGTCATAATCGCCAAGCTGTGCGAGGCTGCCGTCCTGCCCCTCGTAGCTGCAGGAGATTGTCCCGGTCGATGACTGGGCGTTAGCTCCGAGAACTGCAAACCATTGGGTGGATTCGTCAATTACACCTTCCTCTACGGTTGCCGAAAAAACGGCTGTCTGCTGACCGGCTCCGCTCTGCAGTACGAAGTGGATGTTTCTGCCCTTGTTCGTGAGCGCGTCGAAACAATCGCCATCTTCCCAGGTGGACTTCAATCCTTCGTTCTTGTCAGTAGGGTTGGTCTCTTCGTAAAGGAGTTTGGTCCCGCTTTTCTCCGGGAGGGTTACGCTCGCATAGATGATTTGCTGTCCTTCAGCGGCCTGAGGGAGTTCGGTTTCTTTTTCTTTAATGCATGATACGGCCAGAATCGCTCCGGCAAGGGAGAGGCCGGCAAGAAGATTGCGGAATATGTTCATTGGTCTAATAGTTAGCATATCATTATATATACACGTAAGTAGGTTTCTTCCCTTAATTCCGACTTTTTTCGGGGAGTATCCGAACTTCTGTGTATAATTATGGTAAAAATGTTTTTTTATGAGAAAAGAATATTCTGAACCCAAAACAACATCAACCTGGTTGAGGTTCGAAGAGAACTTCGTCGTAAGCGGCTCGAGCACTTCTCCGGGCATCGGAGAGGATGACGATACCGAATTCTCCAACTATTAGTAATTGCAAAACAGTATCGTTATGAAGAAAATACTTACATCCATAGCTATCCTCGCAGTCTTTTGCGCCTGCGAAAAGGAGAAGGATATCCAGAAGGAAGCTTCCGCGCAGCCTGAGGGGAAGCAGATCATCACCGCGACTGTGAACTGCGCTACTAAGGTAGCGTACTCTGAGAATACTCCCGGCGGCGGCGCCGGCATAAGTTCGGTCTGGGAAGACGGCGACAAGTTCTATGCTATTCAGGACGGAAGCACTGTCGTAACCTTCACGCTCGCTTCCGGTGCCGGCAATACAACTGCGACATTTACTGCTGAAGCCGAAGGCGTTACCTCTTCTACAGAATGGGTGGCTGTCCTTGGCAAGAATGCGTCTGTTCATGGCGCCGAAATCCATTGCGGGTACCAGAGCCAGAACGGTTCAATTGCCAATCTGAATAAGTTCAACTATGTGCAAGCCACTAGCACTGGCGTCACGCCGTCATTTGACTTTGCGAATGGTACAGCCCTGTCTTATATTGTACGCATCAAAGTCCCGGCAGGCACCAAGTGTATCGAATATACCCCGTGTATATATTGGAAGGTTACTTCTGCTGAAATTAGCGAAGTCCATTACACTTCATCAGTGTATGCAGAGAATAGCACGGATGGGTCCGCATATGCAGCATGGTTGCCGGCAAATACCTCCACGATCTCGCTCAGTGCGGCTGCTTCTGCCGGTGATATCGTTTATCTGGCCCTTCCTGCAATCAACTACAAGTTTAACAGATATCCATACGGGACGTCGCCGTATGAGGACGGAAACTTGAAAGGGGGCGTTATACTCACCTTCCTTAACAACACTTCCGCTGAAGCTACGCAATCATGGGGTATGGTTATCGGCAACGATCTTTCGACCAAGGGTGGCCAGATTAAGACCCTGGACTGCACGGCCACTGAGATGATTTCCAGGCCGACACCTGCTCAGGCAATCGAGATGACGGCATCCTATAACCGTACTAGTAATCCCACATTCAATGCCAGTGGCGCAGTTTATTGGGCTCCGTACAACGTAGGAGCGACAAGCGCTGCAGAAGCCGGTTATTATTTCCAATGGGGTGAGGTAGAGGATTCTGGAGGCAGCCCGGCCTATTCAAACTATGCATTCGCATCAGGTTCAGACGCCATTACAATCAGCAATAGCACGTATGACGCGTACAACACCATTTCGGTCTTGCAATATCAGGGCTTGGGCAGCAAGAGTTCGTCGTTCTTCACAATCCAACAGTCAAGGTATGATGCGGCCCGAGTATTGTGGGGATCGGCTTGGAGAATGCCTAATTTCCCCGAAGCCTCAGCAACTGCACAGAACTCAACATATAGCCTTACATCTGATACCTGGACGATGACAAGCAATGGCACAGGCAACAGCATTACCATCTTCCGTTCAAACTGGAAAACCAAAGGTTATGCTAATCCTCAAAGACCTACACCTGGCTCCAATGGTAAGCAGTTGACGTACGATTGTGCTTGTTTCTGGACAGCTACCCAGCAAAACAGGAAATGCAACTTACCAGGCTATGCTGCAGCCATGATGATGGGACATGTGTCGGACGGCACCGACTGGGACTGGTGGGATGGAAAGACATGGAGGGAGCGCGCTGTTCCCGTGAGGGCTGTCCTCGCATCTACGTCTATTACGGTAGAGTAGTAGAGACCTTTGTTTCTTACAACCGCCCCGCGGCCCTCACCGGTCCCGGGGCGTTTTAATATTCCCGGACCAGCCAGATTCTCAACAGCCTGTTTGTTATGGAATAGGTATTGCCCTTCCTGCTGACCGTCCCCTTGTCATGCAAGACACGGAGGGCACTTTGTACTGTACTTGGGCTTTTCAGTGAGTGTTTTTTGCAGAAGGCGATAGATGTTACCTGTTCGGCATTCTCTTCTTTTGCAATTGCGATCATCAGTTGCTTCTGAGCTTCCGGGACTACACTTATCTGTTCCTGGAAAGTACGGGCATATGTATTAATCACATAGGTAAGCACTTCCCTCATCAATTGCTCTGTCGCTTCATCTCCTTTATTGGTCCATGCATATAATTCGTTCAGTATTCTCTGAACGTACCATGTGTGCCCCTCAAACAAGTCGTATACAGATTTAAAACAGTCTTCCCGGATTTTTTTACCTGCTGCCTCAAAGTGATGATTGGCAAAAGAAAGGTAACTGTCGTATGGTATGGCCTCCAAATATAAAGGGGAGCAACTCATGTAGAATGGTTCAGATGGGTTGTTAAAAAGCTTTTCCATCATCCTTCTGTTGCTTCCTGCAAAAACGAACCAGGTTTTCCTGCATTTTTGGACGTGCGAACGCAGGAGTTCTATTACATTCTTCTCCGGATATTCGGCAATCTGCTGAAACTCATCCATGGCCACAACACATGGGGATTCACTTGCTTCAAGATAGGTGAATATCTCAGAAAGCGTTTCTGCCGGTTTGATTATTTCTCCCAGAGAAAGGTCAAATACTAAACGACCTGTGACAGAATCCATTTTGAATCCCAACCTGAGCGATTTTACAATGGTAAGAAACGATTCAAGAAATCTTTCTTCTTTACTTTTCAGTGGCCCGGCTATTTCCTTTGCAAGCAAAAAAACCATCTCTGCCAAAGAAGAGGTGGGATAAATATCCACAGAAAAAGTCCTGTAACTCTTACTCACATACTCCTGATTGAAGACGTGTGCGATCAGCCCCGACTTCCCCATCCTCCTTGAGGAAATTAAAACGGTATTCCGGCCGTTTCTGATGTTGTTTTCAAGGACCTTTGTTTCGTCAAGCCTGTCACAAAAGTACTCAGGGCCCATATAGTCTGCTGTGATAATGAATGGATTGGGCAGTTGCATAACATCAATCTTTGCTGCAAATATAATAATTATTCCTCAATTATTCAAACTTAAATAATTTAAGGCTACATAATTCTGGTCCCGTGGCGGATCTTCTTTAATACAATAGCCCGAACATCCATAGGGGAATTCTGTTCCCCCTATCTCAAATAGCCACCGGCCTTTGCAGGACCTGGCCCAACCTAATCGGCAACGAAAGCGCGATGGGGAACGAGTACAAGGCCAAGATCAATCCAGGCCATACCATCTGCAACCAGCTGGGGTTGTATGTGACGTTTTACTCGCCCCTGCAGATGGCGGCCGAAAGATTTCTCGACTTCGCCCTTTCTCTCCGCGGACGCTGACAGCATCCCCGCGCCAAGTCTTTCGGGGGAATGTGCCCTTCGCGTGTATAATGTGTATGCGTGTAATGGAGCAAATAACCACTTATTCCCTGACTGCGGCTGTCATTCTGGCCCTTTCTCTTTCTTGTGTCAGGGAACAAATAGATACTATTTCCGGCGAAGAGGTGATTATCACGGCAACGGCGTCATTGCCGGAATCCCGCACAAAGATGGTTTACGAGGAGGGAGCGGGCGGAATCAAGGCCGGATGGAAGACCGGTGATACTTTCCTCGCCCTGGAAATCAACGGAAGCACAGTTACTCCGGTGACCTTCACGGCGACGGCTTCCGCCGATGTGAAGGCTAGCTTCGTATCTTCAGGTGCAGTTGAGGCTAACAGCTCGACACGCTGGGTGGCGGTCCTTGGCAAAGGCGCAAGTTTCAACGACGGGTCCATCAGCTGCTCCTACGCCGGACAGGACGGTTCCCTCTCCGGTCTCGAGAAGTGTGACTACATGGTGGCCACTTCCAGCGGAGACACACCGGACTTCAACTATGGAAACGGCAAACATCTCACTTACGTCCTGAGGATCAAGATGCCGGAGGGCGTCGGAGCAATGGAGTTCAATACCTGGGCGGAAGGCCCTGAATGGTCAGTCGGAAGTGACGGTTCGGTGAAGGGCTGTACGGCGGACTATCGTCCCGCTGCCGCCAAGCTTTTCCAGTTTGCAAAAGAGACCGCAGCCGGGGAAAATGCTTATCTTGCAGTCCCTGCTGTGGACTATTCCGATGCCGGGCTCATAGTAACTGCATTCAACAGTGCCGGTACCCAATCCCAGGGTAAGGTGCTCAGCGCCGATCTTTCCGCGAAAGGCGGACGCGTCGGCACATACGAAATGGACGCCCTTATCGACAGGCCTCTCCCGGAGGACGCGCTCAATTTCCTGACGCAATTATCCTGCAGTCTGCATTTTATCAACAATAGTTCCTGGGACGGGTTGACAGATAAATACAACTTTTCCACTTCGCCATCCTGGGCCCCGTTCAATGTAGGTGCCAAAGCTTCTCCCTCCACTGCGGAGGAAGCCTATGGTTCTTATTTCGCCTGGGGAGAAACAGAGCAGCGGGCGTCTTACAGTCACAGTTCATACAAGCATGACGGTAAGGACGGAACGATGGGCTATACAAGATCCCATCCCGGACAAAAGGATATCCGCCTTGACCTAAAAGTGATATCAGGTACCAAATACGACGTCGCCAGGGTGAAATGGGGGAGCGCCTGGAGAATGCCTTTCCTCGAGGAAATGCTGACATTCACGGGAGATAACGAGATTTTCTCCTGCTCATCCGGGCGGACTGCATCTACAGCTAATACTTTTAAAACAATTGACGTGTCCGAATACAAAGGCGTCGCAGTCAATGGACGGACCTTTAGCAGAAACGGCGTTACCGTATTCTTCCCTTTCTCGGGAAGATATTATTATACCGAGGGCTCCGAAGCCGCAGCTCCTTCCCTGGTCGGAAAGGCCGGATTCTACTTCGGCGGTGTCCATAATATTACCGCAGGCAGAAGCGATGCTTATCGCCTGTACGTAAGAGGCAATCAGGTTGACGTCCTAGCTGAAGGCTGCGAATTTGCCTATTCCGTGCGTCCGGTTCTCGCCCAAGAAACTGACGAGCCCGGTAAGGCCATCGCAAGCGGCCGCGTCACAGATGCCGTCAGCGGCAAGGGAATTGCCGGCGTAACGGTTTCTGACGGATACACATGCTGCTCCACGGATGCGGATGGTGCATATCAGATGAATGCAGACACCAGGGCACGTTACATCGCAGTGACCATACCAGCAGCCTACGAAATCCCGCTCGGTGAAGACGGACGTCCGGCTTTCTATAAGCTTGTGGATTTCTCCTATGGCGGAGAAACCGTAGCGGATTTCTCGCTTACACCGCGAAAGGAAGCCTTGTCCGCTTTCTCGCTTATAACGGTAGCTGACGCCCATGTACAGACAGAGGACCAGCTGGAAATGTTCAAAAACGGCCCCTTCGCAGATATACAGAAAACCGTAAAGAAGCTGGAATCTTCAGGTCCTGTCATCGGAATAGCTCTTGGCGACCAGTTGTCTAATGATATAAGTGTGTCTGCCGCTGTCCGCGAAGTCTATACCGGCGTCAAGTTGTCTTCCGGAGTTATGCCTTTCTTCTATGTGATCGGGAATCACGACCATGAGCCTGTAGCCGGAGGAACGGACGACCAGAGTACGGACAGTTTCCTGCATAATTTCGGTCCGACCGACTACTCCTTTGACATCGGAAATGCCCATATTGTCGTGATGGACGATATACAGTTCAACGGCAGCACGGAGGGGGGAAGCAGCGGAGAACATATCAAGTACAGCGAAGGCATAAACGGCGAACAGTTGCATTGGCTGAAGGAGGATATGGCCCTTGTAAAGGACAAAGCAAACAAAGTCGTCCTGTTCTGTACGCACGCGCCGATATACAACCCTATAATGAATGTCGGCGAGGTCAAATCAATGCTGAACGATTTCAATGAGGCCCATGTTTTCTCGGGGCACCTCCATAACCTGACCAATTATTCCCACCGGGCTTACAAGTCGTTGAACGGGAAACCTATCTTTGAGCACAATATGCAGTCGCTCAGCGGCCAGATCTGGATTGCAGATGTTTCAGCCAATGGCTCGCCTGCAGGGTATGGCGTATATACCTTCTCCGGCTCTTCCCTGTCATGGGAGTACAACAAGACATGGAAGGAGAACGAAAATTTCCAGATTCGTGTCTATAGCGGCAACGATGACTATTCCGGCTACAGCTGGGATTCTGAATACAGAGGAAAGTTCCTGGCCCGCGTATGGGACGGGGACGATCCGGAAACCGCCGCCGGAGACGAGACATGGACACTCAACTTCATTCATAACGGAGAGTCCGTGCCCATGACACGCCTGAAAAAGGCCATAATCGACCAGTGCGCAGATTCTTATTATGTAGAAACGCTTCATTCCCGTTTTGGGAACTGGTCCAAGACCTCATATACGTGGTGGGTCATTGATGCACCCGGCGGAGACCCTGCTGCAGTGAAAAACTGGAAAATTACCGCTACGCACAAACTGCCCGGGAAGGAAAAGACATACACGGAATCTATCCTGTCAAGGGATTATACCGGCTACGGTGTCGGAACTCGCTTCCTCTGGTCTATAGATGAAAATGAACTGGATCCAGGTTCCAACCCGGATGGAGGAGCAGTTTCGCCTTCGTTGACAGAGGATACTTCATTCTGATTGATAACAACAAACACATAAGATTATGAAAAAATTGTATTTGATTCTAGTCGCAGTGATGGTCGCTCTCGCGGGAGCCGCCTGCACTCCGAAAAACAACCCAGAAGAGCCGGACAACGGAAACGGTAATGGGAACACCACTCCTCCGGGACCTGTAAGTGAGATAACATCCAACAATGCCGCCCCTGCAGGCTTTGTCGATGACGGCCCTACTGATTGGGATGAATAGAAAGGAGGTCAGTATGAAACTATACAGAATTACGCTCTTTGCAGCCATTATTGCCCTTGCTGCCTGCACAAAGGAAGTCGCTCCGGCTCCTGCGGCGGAGGCAGTTGTGGACGGAGCCAAGATTATCGCCACAGCAATTGCCCCCGGCGCAACCATCAGTACTAAAGTCAATTATACCGACGCCTACTCTGATATCGAAAATATTACCGATGTCGCCGCCGGTGCCTGGAGCAGCGGAGACAGTTTCTCCGCCCTTGAGATCAACGGCACTGCAGTTACAGCCGTCACCTTCACCGCAAGTGGCAGCGGAGCGAGTGCGGAATTCAAGTCCAGCGGAGCCGTCGAGGCCAATGAAAACACTCAGTGGATTGCCGTAAGCGGCAAGGCTCGTGTTGAAAACGGTATTTTGATCTGCGAATACGACGGCCAGGACGGAAGCCTTGCCAAAATAGGTAATTATGACTTTGTCATGGCGAAGGGCAGCGGTACCTCTCCGGTATTCGACTTCTCCGCGAAAGAGGTAAAGCCGCTTACCTATCTAATGAGGCTGCTGCTGCCTGCGGGTATTCAGTACATAGAGTTCAATACCGGAAAGGAATATAACGGCGGCTGGAACATCGGCTCCGACGGCAAGGCTCTGGCAACGGTTTCCAACCCTTCGAAGGAGGCTGTCAGGATGCTGACCCTTCCTTCGGTATCCACAGCGAAGCAGATTGCCTATCTTGCGATTCCCGCTATTGACCTTAAGCACGAAACCGGCACGGGCAACCGTTTCGCCGGACTCATTGTTACCATCTTGTCTTCCGACAAGCGCAAGTCCCAGGGCAAAGTGTTCTCCCTCAATCTCAATTCAAAGGGAGGTCACATGGGTACCTTCGACATGAGCAGTCTGGAACTCATGGCCCGTCCTCTCGCCAGCGATGCTATCCGTCTCGGCAAGGTGACTTATGACGGCAAGGATTATCCTCTCGGCAGCTGGGCTCCTTTCAATGTAGGCGGAGACATCCCTACCTCCGACGAGGCCATCAAGGGAAATCTCTATGCATGGGGCGAGATTGAGCCTAAGGCTACTTTCAGTGATGCTAATTACAAGTGGAAGACAGGGACGAACTACCAGACAACACTCGGCAACAAATTCATCGGAGCGATGGAGGGAGTCGAACCTTTTATCGAGGTGCATTATGCCGGCGGCAAGGGATTCTTTACCGGTCCCGGAACCTACTATGACATCGGTGGTACCAAGTTCGATGTGGCCCGTGTGAAATGGGGCAGCGAGTGGAGAATGCCATCCAATGAAGTCTGTTGCAACCTGTTGAAAGATAGCAAATACCGTCTTACGGACGAGAGAGATACTCAGGATTTAGTTACGTCCGACAGATATGATGCCGGCACATATACAAACTCGTACAAATACAAGTCAACGGCTTTCGGAGTCGATACCTTCAAGGCCAACGGAGCTGAGCTGGCTCTTTACCACGTTCCTTTTACAGAGGACAAGGCTGTTATTTCAAATGCTGCACGAGGCCGTTACTGGACTTCAACCACGGACTATGGCAACAACCCTGATGCATCATCCGGCAATTATTGGAACCGTGCTGTCCACATCCGCCTGGACGTTTATAACGGCGGTGTTGATAATTACATAAACAACATGGGATGGATATGGAACGGACTCAGTGTCCGTGCCGTGCTGAACGAATAATCAGACTTTGTCTTCCAGCATATGGGAGACAAACCAGTTCAGGTCGTCCTCCGGGATTTTTCCTGAAAGCCATCCCCGGATTTTTTCCTGAAGGCTTGCTCCGCTGAATTGTGGCGAGAGCAGGCCTTCGAGCATTTGCCGGTAGCGATAGACGCTGAGTTCGTTCTTGGGGCCGCGGCGGCGGGGCGGGGTATCGAGACCATAGGAAAAGGAAGTCAGCTCATAGTCTATAGCGAGCTGGTTCTCGCCGACGCCGAGAAGGGCTTCCATTATGAAGGCCAGGGTGCCGGTACGGTCCGCTCCGTAGATGCAGTGGAAAAAGACAGGTTTTCCTTCCTGCAGCTCATCGATAGTCCATTGGAGGGCCTTGACATATTCATCCGTATTCCAGAACTTGTCGTAATAATAGGCGTTGGCATTTTCGAAGCGGACATAGTCGATATCCTCGCCCATGGGGGATGCTGTGATCTCAACAGCTTCGCTTGCAGTCCTGAGATCCAGGTCTGCCTTGATCCCCAGCCTTTTCGCAGCAGCTATTCCATTGGTATTTATACGGCAGTAATTGAAGTCATAGTCCTGGTGATAGCCGTTCATCTCTCCTCCGCGGAATAAGAGCCCATAGCGGATGCGTTTCTTCCCGTCCGCCGTCGGAATGCCGCCAAGGTCTCGCACATTGCAGATATTGTCCAACTTGAGAAAACGCCGGCGGCCTATGGTGCGGAACTTTCCTTCTCCGGCGATGTTCCCCTCTGTGGAAGTTACTTTCCACCAGTATTCCCTTCCGGGAATCAGGTTGTAAACCTCATAACTGGTCTTCATTCCCGAGATGGACAGGACCGTGCTTCCTTCAAACTCCTGATTCTCAGCTAGAAATAGACGCTGTGTCCCGCCTCCGGCCGCTTTCTCCCAGGACAGGCTCACCGCCCGCGGATGGTCTTTACGATAGACGGAAGTCAGACGGTAATAGTCGTCAATAATGGAGTAAGTATAATCCCCGTCCTCGTAGGGCATCTTCTCCAGGAAATTCAAATAGGCGCGGACCGTCGCGTTCTCAAGGGTATATTCCGGGACCTTGTTGCCCGGGGTTGAAGGCTCTCCGTCCAGTCTGACCAGACTTGGTATCTCCTCCCGGGTGCAGGAAAAGATGACAAGCAGGGCGGCAACAGCCCATAGAGCCCAGCGTTTCATTGTGGGTTAGTAGGTCCAGCACCAGGGACGGCGCTTCAGGTTGGCGTTCATAAGGATTTCGTCCAGGGGAGCGCTGAGAGGCCACATGTGCTCGACATAATAGTATCCGGTCTTCCAGCCTCCGAGTCCCCAGCATGACTGCGGGTCCCAGAAATCATTGCCCTGGAACTTGGTTTCCTTGAATGTCCCCCAACGGATTTCATTGAAGAAGTCTTTACCTTCCAGGCCGAGTTCCACCCGGGTTTCGTAGCGTATGGTCTCGAGTACTTCTTCGGGGCTTGTGCCGCTGACGTCCGGCATTCCTCCCCTTGAGCGGATTTCATTCACTAGAGGAATAGCCTCATTGACCCGGCCCGCGCCGACAAGCGCTTCGGCCCAGAGGAGCTGGATCTCAGTGAAACGGATAAGGGGCCAGTCTGTTCCGTCTCTTACCCTGTCGATAGTGCTCCCGTCATTGACGATTCCCTTGTTCCAGAGATAGACCATGTTGGATGCGAATTCAGGGAAGAGGTCGGAATCGTCCACATCATCCTGCCGCTTGAAACGTGGCCAGCGAAGTTGGAAATCAATGGCGTTGACGGAATTCTCGTTGATGAATTTATATTTCTTATAGGGAGTGACTACGGATTTGTCAAGGCGGGGGTCGCGTCCGTCGAATGCCGAGCGAAGCCGCGCCTCGTTACCAATATTAATATAATAATCGTTAAGGGTTTCTTCTCCTACACGGCTGATTACTTTCTCAAGTTCGCCGTTGAGGGCAATATATTTTTCTACTGTTGTTCCCTTAATGACGGAGTCCCTGTAGGCAAACAGAGAGTCCCTTAGGAAAAACACCTCGCGTTTCTTTGCCGTGAGTTTGTTCCAGTCCGTAAAGACTTCATTCCATTTGAACTCCCTGCCGTCCGCCCACTGGAAATCATCCACATAATCTGCGGAAGGGACAAGCCTGGTCCAGCTGTTCAGGTGGGACCTTGCGCCTATGACCCACTGCCAGATAGAGCAGAAGTTATCAGTAAAGGTGAATTCCATGGGGAAGATCATCTCGATGTTGTGCTCATTTTTATAGCTGTAGAAGTCTTCCCACTTCCCTGTCCAGAGCCCGAAGCCGCATTCCTTGACCTTTGCAAAATCGGCGGCTGCCAAACCATAATACTCCTTTGCCTTGGCCACACCGATGCTCTTTCCGTCGGGATAAATCTCCGGGTTCTTGTCTGCGGCAAGCCACATATAGGCATTCCCCCTGAGGGCATAGGCCATGCCCTTGGAAGGCTTGCATAGCCGTTCTCCGGAGAAATTGTTTGTCTGGAAGCCTGCGTTCTCAATGCATTCATTGCATTCATTGATAATCATTGCCCAGCACTCGTCCCAGGAACTCTGGCCCTTGGTGCAGTTGACGTCGTCCACCTCTTCCAGATAGACCGGGACTTCCCCGAAGATCATGGTTAGGCGGGTATAGCAGAAGGCTCTGATCATTTTGGCCTCACAGATGTACTGCTCGTAAAGGGCGTCGCCGACCACGCTCCTGTCAAGATGGGCAATTGCCCTGTTGCAGGCGTGGATGGTCTGGTACATGCTTTTCCATTCTTCGGAATTTTCTCTGCCGGACGCGGTTTTCGTGGCTGCCCTCAGAAAAGCCACGTTGCTGCCGGCGTCGAGTATGCTGGTATAGCCCATGCCTTCCATGCCTATCCTGTTGAGCCCTCCGGTGCCGTCGCCGGGGATGATGGTGCTGAGACCGTCTATATGCCTGTAGAGGGTCTGCATCAGTCCGTCCACTCCGGCCCGCGAAAGGTTGGGCGTAGTCCACATGTTGCCGTCGGAAATCTGGCTCCTCGGAGCGGTGTCAAGAATTCCTACACAAGAGCTGAGGAGGATTATTCCAAGCGCTGAAAATATGATGTGCTTTTTCATGGTCGAAGCGATTTAGAAGTTCAACTGGATACCCCCGCTTATGCTTCTCATCAGCGGATAGCCTACTGAAGTGCCCTTTTCCGGATCCTGCCCGGGATAGGAGGTGAAGGTGAACAGATTGTCCCCGTTGACAAAGACTCGGAAAGAGTCCACATGGATTTTCTCCATCCATGCCTTGGGCAGGGTGTAGCCCAGCTGCAGGCTTTTCACCTTGACGTAGTCGCCCCGGTAATGGTAGAACTCGCAAAGAGAGTCGTTGAGCGTCTTGTTGTAGGTGAGCCTCGGATAGGTACCGTTTGGATTCTCACTGCTGTAATGGTTGTCGGCTATCCTGCGCATTATGGCCTGGGCCTGGTTGACCAGGGTGGTGTTGTACACGCTGGTGTTCCAGTTCAGGTAGAATCCGAAGGCTCCGGTCAGCAGGGCGTAGAAGTCCAGGTTCTTCCAGCGCATGTTGATGTTGAGGCCGGCGGTGAACTTGGGCGTGTAGCTGTGTCCTGTGAAGTGTTTGTCATTTTCATCGCCGTAGTCGCCGTCCCCGTTGAGGTCGGCATAGATGAAGTCTCCGTAGTAGAGCGTGTTCTTTGAAATCCTCTGACCGCCCTGGAACTTGTAGCCGGCAGTTATCATGGCGATGAGCCAGTTCATGTCGTTCTCCGTCCGGATCATGCCGTCCACCGGTCCGGCGTTTATGTCCACGTCGCCTTCACCGGAATAGCCGGCTCCGGTCCCACTGTAGAGGCTGCGCATATACTGGTCGCCGAGGATATGGTCCTCTACAATATAGCCGCCGAAGCCGCTCTGGGCCACATCGCCTATGTTGTTGACATAGACACGATCGCCTTGTTCGTCCTCCTGCCACTCCTGGACCAGCTTGCCCTTGTATTTTTTTACCGTGGTTATGTTGTAGGCAAGGTTCAGGCCTGCGGAATAGCTGAAATCCTTGCCGATTCCGTCCCTCCATTTGAGTCCGAGTTCCAGTCCCTTGTTCTGGACTGCGGCGAGGTTTTCGTAAGGGGCGGTTACGGTGCCCATGGTCAGATGGATGGTAGGCCTGAAGAGAATGCCGCTGGTGTTGCGGATGTAGGCGTCGATCTCACCGGTGAGGCGGTTCCCGAGGAAGCCGAAATCCAAACCGATGTCTCCGGTCTTTGTCGTCTCCCACTCAAGCTGACGGTTGCCGATTGCTGTTACCGTGAGTGCGGAGGTCTCAACTCCGCCGGAAACGACGTCATGGGTAGTATAGGTGCTCTGCCAGGCGTAGTTTCCGGAATTGTTGTTTCCGGTAACGCCCCAGGAGCCGCGGATTTTAAGATTGTCCATCCAGGACTTGGTGCCCTTCATCCAAGGCTCCTCGCTGATTCGCCAGCCGGCGGAGAAGGAAGGGAAGAGGCCCCATCTGGACTCCGGCGCGAAACGGGAAGAACCATCGTAGCGGATGTTGGCTTCCAGCAGGTATTTGCCGTCATAGGCATAGTTGACGCGGCCGAAACCGGACATCAGTCCCCATTCCGAATTGCCGCTGTCGGAGTCAATCAGGTTGGTGTATGCCGAGAGTTCGGTAATGGCCCAGTCGCTTTTCCCTTCCTTGGAAACATTGCTCCAGGGCGCGATGTAATAGTTGACGGAATAACCTGCAAGTGCTCCGATTTCATGTTTGCCGAAAACTCCGTTGTAGCGGAGCAGGGCTTCTCCGTTGGTGCGGAAATTGTCGGAAACGCTGATTGTGTTGGAGGCGGTGTTAAGTGCCGTTTCTTTCTGAACGGTGTCGGAGACGTAGTTCCAAATCCTCGCGGAGGCGGTGTATTTGTGCTCGTAGCCGTGGGTGAAGTTGTGGTTGGCGTTGACTTCGAAGGAGAGCCCCTTGAAAATCTGTGCCTTGAGGAAAGCGGAAGCAGAACCCCTGTAGGTGTATTTTTCGCCGTCGCGGGACGCCATGTTTTTGAAAATATTGTTCGCGTTGGCGTTCTCTTCGTTCGTGGCGATGTAGCCCCATTTGTCCGGCTCGCCGGGATACATGCCCGGGATGGTCATCTTGAGATACTGGAATCCGGACGAGAGGTCCATCATGCCGTAATCCTGGCGCTCTCCGAAGAGTTTTGCGCCGGCGGTGAGCCAGTTGGAAAACTTTATTTCCACATTCGTGCGGATGTCAAACTTGGTAGTTCCGCTGTTCATCCCGTGGTGGCTCATCACGCCCCGGTTGTCCAGGAACCCCGCCGAGGCATAGGCCTTCACCTTTTCGGTACCGCCGGAGAAGGAGATGTTGTGCTTCTGCAGGAAGCCATTGTGGAAGGCTTCCTTGAACCAGTCGGTATTGGGATAAGCGATGCTGTTCTTCACCCCGTAGGCGTTAAGTTCGTCCGGGTGCTCCTTGGCGTTTTCCCAGAGCGCGATCGTCTGGTCCGAATAAACATGGGCAATGCCGATATTGTCGGCGCCTTCGTTGACCAGCCTCATGGATTCGGCATAGTCAGTGACATATTCCAGGCCTCCGAGATAGGGCATCTGGAGGGTCAGGTTGTTGCTGTAGGAGACATGGATCTTCCCCTCGGTCCCTCCCTTGGTGGTAATCAGTATGACGCCGTTTGCAGCACGGGAACCGTAAATTGCGGTCGATGAAGCGTCTTTCAGGACGGTGATGGTTTCGATATCCTGGGGGTTGATGTTGTCCATGGAATATTCGATTCCGTCGACGAGCACCAGAGGGCTGTTGGTGTTGAGGGTGGTGTTGCCGCGGATGCGGAGGGTAGCTCCGTCATCACCTGGCTGCCCCGAGGTCTGGGTGACGGCAAGGCCGGGAGCGAGGCCGGCAAGGGCGGTGGATGTGGAGGTTATGGGCCTGGATTCCAGCCCTTCGCTGAAATTGATGGAGGATACGGCGCCTGTCAGGTTCGCCCTTTTCTGCACACCGTAGCCGACAATGACTACCTCGTCAAGGTAATTAATGTCTGATTCGAGCTTTATGTCCATTTTTCCTCCACCGCGGGGCGCCGCGAATTCCTGTTCCTTGAAACCCATGCAGTTGACGGTGAAAAGGGCTCCCAGATTCAGCGTAAGGGAGTATTTGCCGTCGAGGTCTGTCATGCTGACGTTCATGCTCCCTTTTTCTTGAACTATGACTCCTGGCAGAGGCGCGCCGGAATCGTCAGTGATGACTCCGGAGACTGTAACCTTTTTCGGCTCTTCCCTGACTTTCTTTGGGCTCAGGGTAATCTGCTGGTCAAGGATTTCATAGCTTATGGGCAGTCCGGACAGGACGGCGTCCAGTATGTGGCGAATATCACCATCTACCTTTGCGCTGACAGGGGTCTCCACGTCCACTAGGGAGTTGTTGTACACGAAACTGTATCCTGATTGTTTCTGGATGTCCGAAAGGGCTTGGCTCAGTTTGACGGAATCATAGTCCACGGAAATCGTCTGCGCGCCCGCGAGGACTGATCCGAGCAGCAGGAGCAGTACGGCGATTGCTTTTCGTAATGGAGTCATACTCTATATATAAATCTATTCCTACATAATACACTAATTAAGGGAAAAGCCCCGAATAGGTGTATTATTCTGTATGAGGGTAAAAGTCATATTTCCGCTGTGTCTCGTCTTGGTGGCCATGCTGCCCGCAGTGGCGCAGGCCCAGGTTGACAGAATGTCGCTTGAAGAGAAGGCCAGGTGTGTCGTCGGAATCAAGCGAGAGGATTTTCCTCCTACCAATAAAGGAATCTGCGCCAGGACAGCGCCCTTCCCAGCCTACAATATCCCGACTCTGGCTTTGGCCGATGGCTCTTCCGGAGTCCGTCTGAGCCGCAGGGAAACGGACAAGGCCACTGCGTTCCCGTCGAACATGGCTCTGGCCTCGTCATGGGACCCTGGCATTGCAGGGGAGGTTGGATCAGCCGCCGGATATGAAGCTAGAGGATATCGTATCCACGTGTTCCTTTCCCCTGGCATGAACATTATCCGCAATCCGCTCTGCGGCAGGAATTTCGAATACTTCTCCGAGGATCCGCTGATAGCCGGGAAAATGGCTGCGGCCTATGTCCGCGGAGTGCAGGCAAACGGAGTGGCGGCCTGTATCAAGCATTTTACCTGCAACAATCAGGAAACAAACCGTTCCCATGTAAACACCCTCGTCGGGGATAGGGCTCTCCGGGAGATATTCCTCAAGGGCTACGAAATCTGCGTCAAGGAGGCTTCTCCATGGTCCCTGATGACATCATACAACAGCCTCAACGGCCTGCCGGTGCAGGAAAACCATGATCTGGTGAATGGAATACTGCGGGGAGAGTGGGGTTTCGACGGCCTGATAATGACAGACTGGAGCATATCCGACCATAATACGGCCGCCCAACTTCACGCCGGGAACGACTTTTTCACGCCCGGAAGCGACAAGCAGATGCAGGACATAATCGGCGGGGTAAAGGACGGAAGCATTGACATCAAAGACCTTGACCGGGCCTGCAGCAATATTGTCCGGCTCTGCGACAGGACAGCCCGCGGCGAACTGCGCCCCGTCCCCGATCTGTCCCTGGGCGCTGTGGCATCTAAAAAAGCCGCCTGCGAGTCAGCCGTACTCCTGGAGAACAATGGGATGTTACCCTTGACTTCAGGCGGAAAGGCGGCGCTCTTCGGAGTCCGTTCGTATCGACTTGTGGCCACGGGCTCAGGCTCGGCCTATGTGGTTTGTCCCTATGTCCGGCAGATATATACCGCCTTCAGCGAGGCAGGCGTCGGGACGGATGCGGAACTTCAGGACTTGTACCTCAAGTATGCAGACTTTGCCTCTGCAGATATCGCTTACAACGAAAAAGTCAAGGTCAGTATCGGCCTTCCGCTGCTTCCTGAGCTGGATTTATCCAGAACGTTTATTGACAAGGTCGCGGAACGTGATGATTATGCCGTCATAACAATCGGACGCTCTTCTGAGGAAGGAGTTGACCGTTTCCTGGAAGATGATTACTATCTTTCGGAGACGGAGAAAAAGCTGATTGAGAATGTTTGCGAAGCATTCCACGCAAAAGGAAAGAAAGTCGCCGTTGTTTTGAATATTGCCGGAATAATTGAGGTGGAAAGTTGGAGATCACTTCCAGATGCCATCCTTAACGTCTGGCTTCCCGGACAGGAAGGAGGCAGCGCGGTTTATGACCTTCTTGTCGGGAGGAGTAATCCTTCCGGCCGCCTGGCGCTGTCTTTCCCCGTGGATTATTTTGACTGTCCTTCCGCAATGGACTTCCCTTATAATCACCCGAAAGAAGGCAAAAACTACGACCAGACCAGCTATTCCGAGGGAATATATGTGGGATACAGGCATTACGACACGCGGAATGTCCGGGTGTCCTATCCTTTCGGTTATGGCCTCAGCTACACAGATTTTGAGTATTCGAACTTCAGGGTGAAGAAAACCGGGAAGGGCGTAAGCATTTCTTTTGCTGTTAAAAACTGCGGAAATAAGAGTGGGAGGGAGGCTTATGGAGCTTACATCTCAGCTCCGGAAAGAGGTCTGGATAAGCCGGCGAGGGAGTTGAAGGCATTCGGGAAAACGACTCTTCTTGCCCCCGGCGAGTCGGAGCAGGTCCGCCTGGAAATACCGATGTCTTCCCTGGCATCTTATAATGAGGAAAAAGGGAAATGGGAAATAGCCCGTGGGCAATACCTGGTCCGGATTGGTGCCAATGTCCGGAATCCTCTTCTGGAAGGCCGATTCCGCAAATAATGAGTTTGATGGAACAACAAATAGATATACTGGAACGAATGCGGGAAATCACCCTCGCCATCAAGGCGGGGAGTGAGGATGTGTTCCGTTCGGTTTACCGGGCGGAATATACCAATCTGGTCCATTTCGTCAACAGTTATACGAAAAACAAACAGGACGCCGAGGATTTGGTACAGGAGACTATGCTGGCAATCTGGGAGGGCAGGGAGAGCCTGGATCCGATGAGGAATTTCCGCTCCTATCTCTACACCATTGCCAGGAACAAATCCCTCAACTACCTCAGAGACAATGCCAAACGGATGAAAGACAGCTCTCTGCAGGAGTCGGAAACCCTTATTAACTCCCTGGCCCTGAGTTCTCCTTCCGTAGAGGAGGAAATCAACGCTCTGGAATTGCAGGAATTTATCGACAGGGTATATCTCTCGCTCCCGGAAAAGGTTGTGAACACTTTCCGGATGAGTCGCCAGGAAGGCCTGACTTACAACGAGATAGCAGAGCGCCTCGGCATCTCCACAAAGGTTGTGGAGTATCATATCAGCATTACATTGAGGGCCCTTCGCCTAAGAATCGGAACAGACAACTATAGCATCGCGGTGCATCCCGCCAAAAAATAATGGACGACAAACTACTCAGAAGATATATTATGGACAAGGCCGGCAAGCGTGAGCGCCGGGAGGTTGTCGAATGGATCAACGAGTCGCCGGAGCATTTGGAGCGCTTCGCTTCTCTACGTGCGCAGTATGTTTTTTCGGGTTTTCCGAACCGCATTCTCCCGGAGCGCAAGCCTTTTTTTCGTCACGCTGCAGTGAGTCTGGCGGCTCTCATTGCAGTTCCTCTTCTGGTCGGGGTGGTGTACTTGTATCTGTCTCGCAAGCAAGTGATTGAGCAGTATGCCGAGGTTTCCCGCGAAATAGCTGTTTATCAGCGTCAGGGGGGCGGAGATGTTACCTATATCGCCAATCCAGGGACCAATGGAATCATCGTCCTGCCCGACAGCTCTACGGTAAGGCTAAACGGGGCTTCCACGCTGACGGTCCCTTCCCGTTTCAATGCCTCATCGAGAGAGTTGTACCTTTCAGGAGAGGGTTACTTTGACATCCGTCACCACGATGACTGGCCCATGAATATCCATACTTCCAAAGGCGTAGTAATCAAAGTGCTGGGAACGACATTCGACCTTTCCGCCTATGAAAACGACGAGAACGTCAAGCTGACCCTCATTGAGGGCAAGGTGGTCGTCAAGGAAGAGAGGACGGGCTCGGAACATGAAGTGAAACCTTTGCAGGAAATCAAGCTCTCGCTTGCCTCGGATGGCGCCGGGACAAGCATTGAAAAGCCGGTCATCCGCGCGGCTAATGTCCAGAAAAACACCGCCTGGGTCAACGGGGAACTGGTTTTCGACAATACTCCGATGCCGGAAATAATCAAACAGCTGGAGCGCTGGTACGGTGTCCATGTCCATGTCGCGGACCAAGACATCCTTAATTACCGTCTGACAGCAACCTTTACCACGGAATCCATAACCCGCGTCCTGGACCTTATACGTTTCTCGTCAATGCTCCAGTACACCATCAACGGCAAGGAAGTGTATATACGTAAGGACAAGTCCTGAGCGTCTCCGTCTTTGCCCGCTCTCCGTTGTAAAATTTGCTTTTGTCTCAAATAGTGCATACATTTACGAATGTATGTCTGACAACGGATTCACCAGGGTTTACCTGGATACTTATAAAGAAATGGTTCAGCGGCTGGTCCGATGCGCCTATTACCGTCACCGTTGTAGCCCAGGAGACCTACTCGGAGTAATCTGACTCTCGTTTTTCTTCATCTTTCAGCCTGGCAGGCCCTTTTGCCTGCTGGGCTGAGTTATCTTGAGTCGTCAATGGTAGGGTTTGCAAACTTGTTTCGTGTATATATAATATGAACCATTGTCTGATACTGTTACTTCTGCTCGCGGCAATGTCCTCCGGCGCCCGGAACGTTTCCGGCCTGAGGACCGAGCATCTCGATAATCCCATTGGAATCGACAATCCCTCCCCGCGTTTTTCCTGGCATCTGGAGGACGCGGCCCCCGGCGCATGCCAGATGGCATACCGTATCATGGTGTCGAGGGATTCTCTGGATTTCGACGGGAAGATAGTCTGGGATTCTGGCCGTGTGGCCTCGGATGCGGTACTTGCGACATACGGCGGTCCCGAATTGACCCCATTCACCCGCTACTGGTGGAAGGTTAACTGTGAGGACAAGGACGGGGGCAACGTACAATCCGGAGTGGCTTTCTTCGAGACCGGAATGATGGATCAGAGCAAGTGGCGGGGATGCTGGATTTCCGACAATATGGGTACGGATTTCAAGCCCGCGCCGCGCTTCAGGGAGGAATTCAAGACCAGGGGCGGCATCAGCGAAGCCCGGGCCTATATCGCCGCAGCCGGACTCTACACCATGTATATCAACGGAGAAAAAGTCGGAGACAGAGTGCTTGATCCGGCTTTCACCCGCTTCGACCGCAGGGTGCTCTACACGGCGTACGACATTACGGACCTTATCAAAGACGGCACAAATGCTGTCGGCGTGGAGCTCGGAAATGGCTGGTATAATCACCAGGCTGTAACTACCTGGCATTTCGACAGGGCTCCCTGGAGGGCGCGTCCGACATTTTGCATGGACATCAGAATCCGCTACGGGGACGGCAGTGAACAGATCGTCTCTACGGGCCCGGGGTGGCAGACTTCGTCAGACGGTCCGCTCATTTATAATAACATCTATACCGGCGAGCACTACGACGCCCGCCGGGAACAGAAGGGATGGGCGGAGCCAGGATTTGACGATAGGGACTGGGTCGGGGCGACGCTTCGGAGCTGCCCCGCGACCAGGGTGAGCGCCCAGCAGCTGGTCCCTATCCGCGAAAGCGGGGAAATCGAGGCCGTCAATATCATTAAAATCAACAACAACCGCTGGATTTACGATTTCGGCGAAAACATGGCCGGGAACGTGCATCTCCGCATAAACGGCCGCCGCGGGACCACTATAGAACTGACCTACGCCGAAAGGCTGAACTCAGCCGGCCGGGCCGATCAGGACAATATCAATTACTACTATTTCGGCGACCGCAACGCAGAGCCCCTGCAGACCGACATTGTGACACTCAGCTGCGAAGAAGTTTTCTTCTCCCCGCAGTACAGCTACAAGGGTTTCCGCTATGTAGAGGTAAATGCTTCGTCATCCTTGAAATGGGGCAAAGATGAACTCAAGGCTGTCAAAGTCCATAGCGCCGTCCCCGAGGCCTCGAGCCTGGAGAGTTCCGCCGCGATTGTCGGAGAGCTTTGGAACGCCACCCGTCGGAGCTATCTGTCCAACCTTCCGGGCTATCCCACCGACTGCCCCCAGAGGGAAAAGAACGGCTGGACCGCCGATGCCCACATCGCCGTCGAGTCCGGACTATACAACTACGACGCAATCTCCGTCTATGAAAAATGGATGGCCGACCATCGTGACGAGCAGCAGCCGAACGGCCTCCTGCCGGACATCATCCCGACCTGCGGCTGGGGCTATTGGAACCCTGCGGCCAACGGCAACGGACTTGACTGGACAAGCAGCGTGGCCCTGATTCCATGGGAGTTGTACCTTTTCTACGGTGACCTCAAGCCGCTTTTGGACAACTACGACAATATTCGCCGCTATGTGGATTACGCCCTCACGCTCACAAAAGACGGCCTCTGTTCCTGGGGCCGTGGCGACTGGGTCCCGGTGACGACACGTTCCAACAAGACGCTGATTTGCAGCTGCTTCCTCTATAAGGATCTTGACATACTCCGCCGAGCAGCCCTTTTGAGTGGCCGCGACGATGATGCCGCCAGGTATGGGAAGATAGCGGAAACCGTGCGCAGCGCCGTCAATAAAAAGTTCCTCAATGCCGGAAGCGGAGTCTATGCCGGAGGAATGCAGACCGACCAGAGCCTGCCCCTTGCTTTCGGTCTCGTGCCGGAAGAGTCCCGTCAGGCCGTCGTGGCTGCCTTGGTGAAAAGGATCGAGGAAGACGGATACCATATCAATGCCGGTGTCCATGGCGCCAAGGCGGTGCTGAATGTCCTTGCGGAGAACGGCCACGGTGCTCTTGCATATCGTCTGGCAACGGCTAAGGACTATCCTTCCTGGGGCTGGTGGCTCGCGAATGGCAAGACCACGCTGATAGAGAACTGGCGTCTGGACGTCACCCGCGACAACTCCGACAACCACATTATGTTCGGCGACATCGGGGCCTGGTTCCATCGGGCTCTGGGCGGCATCAACCCGGACCCGGAGGATCCCGGGTTCAGGCACATAATCCTGCGCCCATGTTTCCCGGACGGGCTTGACAGTTTCAGCTGCTCGTATGATTCCCCGCGCGGGAAGATTGAGGTCTCATGGACTCGGATAAAAAGAAAAGTCAGCTTCACTGCCCTCGTCCCCTGCGGCGCCGTCGCAACATTCATCTATCCGAACGGCCACAGCGAAGAACTCTCCGCCGGTACGCACAATATCGCTTTGAAGCTATAATTAATAGAGACTTTCCTCCCCGTATTCGACGAATCTGGCCGCGGCGTTGAGGAAATGGGCTGTTATCCAGAACACGGTCCATGTTTCCGAATAGCCTCCGCGAAGTTTGTACACGTTGGACATATCCCCGTGCTGGGCGAAATTAGTGTGCTGAATCTGCTCGCCCTGGCTGCCATAGGCGTCGGTAAAAGCGACGCCGCCCTCCGTCAAAAGGCGTGTCTGGGCCATCAATGATGTCGCCGCAATAAGAGCAGCCGCCAGAGTGAAACCTTTCTTTATTTCCATGTCAGTTTTTTCAAGGCTTTCACCTGGGCCTCGCCTTCGACGAAGTTGCCGCCGACCGGATTGAGGGGATAATATCCGAGGGCGGAGAAGATATACCAGGCGCTCATCTGTCCGCAGTCATCGTTGCCGCAGAGCCCCCCTGGTTCACACTTGTAAAACTCCTGGAATACCTGACGGATTCTTTCGGCCGCCTTGTCCTGCCTTCCTGCAAGGGTGTAGAGGTAAATGACATGATGGCAGGGCTCGTTTCCGTGGGAATACTGGCCTATGAGGCCTGTAATGTCCTGAACGGTGCCGGTCTGCGATGATGGCGGGCTGACTTCAAACAAAGTGTCCAGTTTTTCGACGAAATGCTCTTTCCCGCCAAGCAGTTCAATCAAGTCTTCCGGGGCGTGGAGTACATGCCAGAGATAATGCCAGGCATTGGCCTCGGTATAATCCCCGCCCTGTTTCCCGGCATGGGCATAGCGATAAGGCTCGAAAGGCTCCCTCCAGTTTCCATTGGAGTCCTTCCCCCTGAAAAAGCCCGTTGAAGGGTCGAAGATGTTACGGTAGTTGCGGCTGCGCGCTTCGAAGAAAGCGGCATCGTCATCTTTCCCGAGGGCTTTTGCAAGCTGTGCGGCGCACCAATCGTCGTAGCAGGACTCGAGGGTGCGCGAGACGGACTCGTCTTTCACTAGATCGAAGGGATAGTAACCGTATTTGTCGTATATTTCCCAGTCTGACTTAAGATGCGAACTGGTAAGGGATGCCTTGACCGCTTTCCAGGCCCTTTCCTTGTCAACTCCTGGAAGTTCTCTCAGGGCGGCGTCCACAACCGTCGGCACGGCATGGTTTCCTATCATGCAGTAATTGTCCTTGCCGCAGAGGTCCCATACAGGAAGATGCCCGCGCTCCTCGGCCTCGGCGAGCATGCTGTTTACGACATCGGCCTCAATATCCGGCGTCAGCAGTGTGCGCAGCAGGTCCGCCGCCCTGAAGGTGTCCCATTGGGAGAAAGTTGAATAGCGGACAGGTGCTCCGGAGTCGCTTATGACATTCGGCTGGAAGTACATATGGTACATCGAAGTATAAAACGCCGTCATTTTGTCATCCGGGGCTTCTATCGGCAGGAGTTTGAAAATCTTCTCCCATTTGCTCTCAGCCGTCTTCCTGACTTTCCGGAAGTCCCATCCCGGCACTTCGCCCATGTTCTTATGGGCCCCGTCAGCGTTTGTGTAAGAAAGAGCTATCTTGACTTTCAACGGCTTTTTCCCCTCGCCGAAGTCGAGCACGTACGAGGGAGCTTTATAGTCGGGATGAAGCTGGAGCGTATCGCAAGAGACAAAGGGCTGGTCGAAAGAAATCTCGTACCACATGTCGTATTGCACCCAGCTGTTTGCGAGAATATGCCCGCAAAGTGTGCTGTTGTCAGGGGAACTTCCGTCCCATGCCTTTATGCCGTGGGCCAGGGTTGCCTTCGGGTCATTGCTTCGCAGCTGAATGTGCTGGGGGTTGACAAGAAGATGACGCTGCTTCCCCTCGAAAAGCATTTCGTAGCAGGCCACGCGCTCGGAACAAGTAATCTCCACCTTTGCTCCGTTGTCCGGAAGGCTTACGGAGTAATATCCTACGGCTGCCTTTTCGTCTGTTTTGCGGCTTGTATAATCCGCCCCGTGAGAGCCCGAGAAGGGCATTATAAGCAGATTGCAGAGCGAAGGGCAGCCAGTGCCGCTGAGGCGGTTCTGGGTGAAACCGGTAAGCAGGGAATCGGACCAGTTATAGCCGCTGCAATACTTCCAGAGGTAGTTTCCGCTCTGAGGCCCGGGCTGGACCATGCCAAGGGGACAGGCGGCGGAAGGGGCCGTATGGCCGGTGTAATCAGTGCCGATGAAGGGATTGACCCATTTGCCGAGAGGCTTGGCGCAGGCGCTCAGGCAAAGGAGCGCTGAAAGGAGTAAGAGAGTCTTTTTCATAAGTACAAAAATAAGAAGAATAAAGAGAAAAGACAACGATTACAATCTCGGAAAGGTCGGCGGTTTGGGAAATTCGGTAATGATTGTTATATTTGGACATGAAACAGATTATCCGCATATCCGTATTTCTGGCTGTCTTGCTTGCCGCAGCATGTTTTGACGCCAGTGCCAAGGTGACGCTACCTTCCTTTTTCAGCGACAACATGGTCTTCCAGGCCGCAATAGACCAGGCGATGGAGGGCCTGTCGAAATGAGAAAACATTGGATCGATAATCTTCGCTGGGTGACGGTGCTCCTGGTGCTGCTGTACCATATAATATACTTCTTCAACAACAAGGGCGTTTT